>NZ_LT899436.1:2965000-3565000 GCF_900198195.1 Tenacibaculum jejuense
CCGTCAGCTTTCTTTACATACAATCCATCAGAAAAGAATCAATTTCAACTAAGTTATAGTAGAAGAGTTGATCGACCAAGTATACAACAAGTAAATCCGATTCGAGAATGGAGTACACCATTAATTACTTCAATTGGTAATGAAAATTTAGTTCCACAGTTTACAAACTCTCTTGAAATAAACTATACACGTAGAATTAAAGGCGGATCTATTACTTTAGGAACATTCTATAGAAATATTAATGATGTTATCTCTAGAGTTACATTTAAAGATCCTACAGATGTTTCAGATGTACGTCAGATTTTAACGTTTCAAAACTTTGAAGATACAGATGCATATGGAATTGAACTTTCTGCAAATTATAAAATTGCAAACTGGTGGAGAGCTAATGCTAGTGCAGATTTTTACTCTCAAAAGCAATTTGGTGTTGCTGATTTAAGCGATTCTAATGCGCCAAGATTAGAAGTACAAAACGAAGTATTTAATGCAAGAATTAGTAATAGCTTTACACTATCTAAACGATTACGTTTACAATTGTTTGCCATGTATCGTGGAGCTCAAGAAGATATTCAATGGAAAACAGATCCTATGAAAATGGTAAACTTAGGAGCAAATTACACGGTATTTAAAGGAAAAGGAAATGTAACTTTCAGAGTTAATGATATTTTTAACACAATGCAATTTCAATTCCAATCTAGTAATCCATTTGTACAGAATGGACGATTTAAATGGGAAAGCAGAACAGCATATATTGGATTCAATTACCGATTTGGTGGTGGAAAAAACAAAGCAAAATCGAGAAGACAAAGAGATAGTAATGAGAAACAAGGTGGCGGCGGTTTCTTTTAAAGAAGGGTAAAGATTTAAACGCTAAAAGCCGAAGTAGTTACTTCGGCTTTTTTATAAACTATTGCTTAAAATTATTCTAATCCTATTCCAATACAAACGCCTAAACCAAAGCGTGTAGGAATACTTTCACAAATATGTAGAGGATCACAGAAACCTCCTACATTGTTACAGTATCGAATGACACCACCTCCGTTTAAACTCTTTTGTTCAGTTTTAGTTAATGCTTTTCCTAAATTTAAAATTGATTTTCTCATAATAATTAAGATTTAAATTGATTAAACCCTTGAACATTTAAAGACACTCAAGAATTGTGTCTGATCTTCGCGAAAAATATTTTGAAAAATAAACTTGTTTATAGTGATTTCATAATTTTTGATTTTAATCTGAATAATCACCTCATTTTAGTTATTCCTATATTCATAAAACGACCTGTAAGAGTTCTTCCTGCATTTAAAACATAGCGAAGAGTTATTTCGTCATTAGCATTTAAGCTATACATTAAAACTCCTGTTCCTCCCCACCAATCTTGTGAAGGTAAAGTAACAAATCCGCGTGTTAAATATCCTATTAAACCTCCATTTCTAAAAGCTCCTATAATATATTTTGTCCCTCCAGAAGGCATATCCGATGTAGATAATTCAGCAGAAATTAAATAAACACCTGTTTGAAGTATTCGAATTCTTCCATTTCCTGTAACAGTAAAAACATCAGAATCTATAGTTTGAGTATGTGCGGCATTAATAGGAAAATCGAAATATGTATTCGTTGCATTGGGTAAAGTATAACCGCCTGTACGATTTAATACCACAACTTTTAAGGAATTTGGATTATTTAAAGGAATCCAGTTCGTTCCTTCGTAATAATAAAAAATTTTCTCATCGGTGCTGTAGGCAATTACACTTTCTACAGGAGAACTTATTGCTTGTATCTGAGCTGTTGTTCCACTTGGAAATCCTGAAACAGGAACACCAGGTAAAACCTGAGATTTAGCAACAAAAACATATAATAGTAATGCTATTGATAACAAATATTTTTTTGTTTTCATATACTTTAAAATTCGATTTTAAAGTAAGTATATTTATTAGAAAATCAAAAAAGCCCTAAGAGATTTTCTTAGGGCTTTGTTTTTAAAAATTTTTGTTGTCTAGCAAATTACCTGCCAGCTGAAGTAATTGAAGCTCTGCATTTTTAGCTACATATTTGGCATTATTTCTACTTAGCTCTGCATTAATAAGATTAACCTGAGCTTGACGAAAATCGATTGAAGATATTTGACCTAGTTTATATCGTTCATTTGAACGCTCGAAATTCAATTTATTCGTTTGAACATTTTGCTCTTGAACCTTAAGTGAAAATAAACTATTCTGATAAGTCTCCCAGGCATTGTTTACATCTCTTTCTAATTGTTCTTCTAACTGATTTTTACGAATCTCTTGTGTATCTAAAGCGATTCTTGCATTAGTTACGTTTGTCTTAGTTCTACCGCCATCAAAAATATTCCAAGATAAGTTCACGCCTGCACTTAAACCAGTTTGCGTGCTACTTATTAAACTAATCCTATTTGTTGGATCGCTAATATTTCTATTCCATGCATAAGAACTTGTTAAACTAACATTCGGCATCCAACCTGATTGATTAATTTTTACATCTAACTTACTTAACTCAATATTCTTTTGAGATTGTAATAAATTAGCATTATTAGCATTAGCTTCAGATAAGATAGTGTTCAATACCAAATCTTCTCTATACAAAACATTAGTATCTACAGCAACTGGTGTATTTACTTTTCTTCCTAAAACAACATTTAAATCTCTTTTAGCATTATTCAGTTGTCTTTTTATATCGATATAAGTTATACTATCATTATTTACATCAACCTCAGCATTTAAGACCTCAAGCTTTGTACTTTGTCCATAATCAAAACTATATTTAGCTCTTTTTAAACGCTCTTTCGATATAGTTAACGCTTGTTTTTGAGTGCTTTCATTCTCTGTTAATCTTCCAACTTCATAATAAGCAATAAACAAGGTTATTAATGTATTTTCCATTACTTGTCGCGCTTGTAATTCGGTTAGATTATAACTCTCTTTTAATCTTTTAAATGTATTACTTCGATTAAATCCATTGAAAAGCGTATAGTTTACACCTACAGAAGCGTTGTAAGTTTGTGATTCAACACCTGTATTATTATTGTTAAAACTCGAATCAGTAAATTCAGCTTCAGAATCATTATTCCTATAATTCGCTCCAGCATTACCTGTTACGGTTGGTAAATATCCACTATTGTAAATACTTTTATTGTTTTTAGCTGTCTCTAAATTATTTTTAGTGATTCGTATATCGTAATTATTTTCTAACGTTAATTCGACTGCCTTTTCTTTACTTAATAGTTCTTGAGCATGAAAAGAATAACTCGTTAATAAAAGTCCGAATATAATTCCTATTGTATTTCTCATTTGAATATCTTTTTATGCTAGTTCTTCTCTTTCTGATTCTAATTCTTTAATTGCTCTTTCTACTTCCTCTCTGCTAGGTTTACTTCCCTCCCAGAACCATTTTACATATACTTTTGCATAATTAGAAAAAGAAAGTAAAACTGGTAAAGTTAGTAAAGTAAGGAAAGTGGCAATTACAATTCCATATGCTATAGAAATTGCCATTGGAATTAAAAACTGAGCTTGTCTACTTTCTTCAAAAATTAATGGTGCTAAACCTGCTACTGTAGTTATAGTCGTTAAGAAAATTGCTCTAAATCTAGATTTTCCTGCTTCAAATAATGCTTCTTCAAATCTAAGTCCCTCTTTTAAATAACTGTTGAATTTACTAATCAGCACTAGTCCATCATTCACCATAATACCAATTAAAGCAATAATTCCTAATAAGGATAAAATATTGACAGCAAATCCGTGAATCCAATGCCCCCAAGCTACTCCGATCAAACTAAAAGGAACCATTACCAATAACATAAAAGGCTGACCATAAGAACGGAATGTAAATACAATTACGATGTAGATTAATAATAAAATAACTGGACCTACGACTTTAGCTGATCCTGAAACTTTTGAAGCTTCTCTGTTTTGACCTTCATATAATGCAGTTACTGAAGGATATTTTGCCGTGATTTCTGGCATTATTCTTTCACGAATATCAGTTAATGCATCTGTAGCACTCGCTTGCGCATCTTTCATATCTGCTTCTACCTTGATCTCTCGTTGTCCTTCAAGATGATTAATTGAAATTTCTCCTCTTTCAATCTCATAAGTTGCTATTTCAGCCAAAGGAACTCTACTTCCTGAAGGAGTTGCGATTCGCATTTCATCTAAGTTTTTAATAGATGAACGTTCTTTCTTATCGTAGCGAACCCAAACTTTAATTTCATCTTGACCTCTTTGAAAACGTTGTGCTTGTCTTCCGAAGAAACCACTTCTAATTTGAGACATTACCCCATTTAAATTCAAACCTAAAAGATAAGCGTTATCTTTTAATTGAATCTTAATTTCTTTAATTCCTTGTGGATCATTATCGGTAACATCTTTTAATTCTTGATTTTTTTTCAGTTCTTCTTTCAGCTCTAATTTTGCTGCCTTAAGTTCTTTAATATTATTACTTAATAAAGAAACAGAAACTGGACTTCCTCCAAAATTTCCACCAGAACCAAAGGTTAAAGATTCTACTCCATAAACTTCTCCTACTCTATCTCGAATTACATTAGTAATTTCCCTAGAACCAAAAGTTCTTTCTTCTCCAGGTAATAAATTAATTCGTAAAGAAGCTTGTGCTGAACCCGGACCTATTTGCTTTAATACATTTTCTACAACTGGTTCTCCATTTACTCCATACTTTTCTGTAAACTCTTTCTCTACTTCCCAAACTTTAGCCTCAACAACAGAAATAATACTATCTGTAATTTTCTCATTTGTTCCTTGAGGCATTGTTAGATTTACAGAAACACGATCACTTGCTATAGACGGAAAAAATGTTCCTCTAATGATACCTCCTTTAAACGCTCCTGTAGTTATTAATAATAATGCAAAAGGAATTATTAATCCTATTAATTTATAATTTAAGACAAATCTTAAGGCTGGCGCATAGATTTTATCACGCATAAAATCCATTACATCTTCCGCATACTTATTAAACTTATATAATTTTTGGTTTCTATCTAAGGATTTAGAATGTGCTACGTGCGCAGGAAGGATTATTAATGCTTCTACCAAAGAAAGAATTAATGTAAGCGCTACAACTGTTGCAACTTCTCCGAAGAACTCTCCAATATTACCATCTAAAAAGAAGAAAACCGAAAAGGCTAAAACTGTTGTTGTAATCGCTGAAATAATTGGAGGAACAACTTCCATAGTTCCATCAATTGCTGCACGAATTGGATTTTTACCTTGCTCAAAATGATGATAAATATTCTCGGATATTACAATTCCGTCATCCACCAGAATTCCAATTACGATAATCATTCCAAATAACGATAATACGTTAATTGTAATATTAAAATATCCTGCTAACATAAACATTCCAAAGAATGCTACTGGTAAACCTGCTGCTACCCAAAATGCTAATCGTGGACGTAAGAATAATGATAAAAATAACATTACCAACAACATTCCTTGCCAAGCATTTTTAAATAATAGTTCGGTACGTTGGTTTAAAGTAATAGAAGAATCTCGTGTAATTTCTACTTTAACAGTATCGTGCTCTTCATTAAACTTTTCTACATACTCATTAATTTTCTTAGCTGAACTTAAAAGATCTTCATTATTTGTATTACTTACCTGTACTCTTACCGCTAAGTTTCCATTATAATAGTTTCTATTTGGAGTTTCGTTCCAAATATCTCTAACTGTAGCTACATCTTTTAATCGAATAATTCTTCCAGAAGCATCTGCTCTAACTACCAAATTATCCAACTCATCTCCGTAATACGATCTATTATTCGCTCTAATTAAATATTCTTCAGCATCTGTTTTTACAGAACCTCCTGTAGTTAAAATATTTGATGTAGAAACTGCATTTGCAACTTGATTGAACGTTAAATTATAAGCAATTAAATCATTCTCTCGAACTGCTATTTCTATTTCTTCAGCAGGATAACCTGAAACTGTTATTTGGGAAATCCCATCAATTCTACGAATATCATTTTCTATATTTCTTGCAATATCTTTTAATGACTTTAACGGAATTTTATCTCCAGTAACTACGAAACTTATGGTCTCTGCAACATTTTCAACTTTAGCTACAACTGGCGGCTCCATTCCTGTGGGAAAATTCGGAACTTTATCAACTGCATTTTTTACATCTGCTAAAACTACGTTTATATCGTAATCTTTAAGCGTTTCTACTCGAATACTTGCTGAATTTTCAGAAGATGTTGAAGTAACTCGATCTACTCCAACTAAACCTTTTAAATTGTCTTCTATTTTCAATACAACACCTTCTTCTATTTCTTGTGGAGAAGCTCCAGGATACACAACATTAATATTGATAAACTTTGCTCTTGTTAAAGGAAAGAAAGATGATTTTAAGGTTGAAAAACCAAAGTATCCTAAAATTACAAAAGCGATTATAATAATATTTACTGCAACAGGATACTTAATAAAATATGCTATTATTTTCTTCATTCCTTATTTTTTAGCTTCTTGTTTTGTTTCTGAAAATAATTTCACTGGCATACCCGTGTAAGCTCCAGGAACAGCTTTAGAGACTAATTGTGTTCCATTTTCTAATCCTTTTATAATAACCGTATTTTCATTAAAGTGAACAGGATTAATATCTACCAACTCTAATTGATTGTTGTTAACTACATAAACAGCTTTGTTTTCTACCAATAACTTTCTGTTGATTTCTAAAGCATCTTGAACAGATTTCGTAGCAACACTCGCTTCTAAATACATTCCTTCACGTAAACCTTTTCCTTTTACCTCAATAAAAACCTGAACTGTCTGTGAAGTTTGATCTATTTTTCCATTAATTCTAGTTACTATTCCTTCCCAAGTTTTTGTCTTTTCAAGATTATATAAAACTACCTTTTTTCCTTTCTCTAAAAGATCAGCAAAACTTGCACTTACTGACAAAGGAAGTTCCAATACCGAAGTATCAATAAACTCACCCATTTTTTGTCCAGCTCTAACTAAGGTTCCATTAGTAACCAAAGCTTCAGTTAAAATCCCATTAAAAGGAGCTCTAATATTATACTTTCCTAAACGAACTTCTAAATTTTTAATGTTATAGAACGTCGTGTAAATATTTTTACCTGAAATAAAGTACTTTTCTTTATCCGACTTTGGTTCTGGTAATGGTTTTAAAGTTGAATTAATATCGAAGTTTTTTAAATAAGTATCCCAAACTTGGAAAGATTCAGAATAATCTAAACGAATGTCTGGCATTACAGATGCTATTAAATTTTGTAAAGAACTTCTTTGAGATTGAATAGAAGCGTAAAACTCTTGATTATTTATTTTTAGTAAAGTTTGTCCCTTTTTATATGAAGTTCCAACCCTAAAATCCTTTCCAGCAGTTTGTAAAACTCCTTGAACTTCAGAATAAATATCTACTTTGTTTTTTGCTATTAAGTTACCGTTTGCCGTAATCTTAACCGGAATTTCTTTATTCTTTACTGAAGTTACAAAAACTGTTTTCTCTACTTTTGTTACCTTTTTCTTTGGCTTTTTCTTACTATTTTCAAATCGTTTTGATATAATTACTGCTAAGGCTAAGATTAATATCCCTACTCCTACTGATATGATTAGTTTTCTCATGTTTATATTTAGTTGCTAATACAACTGTTATTGGATTTAGCTATTAAATTTTCTTGTACTTTTCTAATGACTTTGATTGTTGCTTTTATCTCTTCTGCTGAAATGTTTTCTTGTAACGACTGTGCAAAACTTTCTATAACTGGTAATGTTTCTTTAAATAATAATTCTCCTTTTTTAGTTAAAAAAACATGATTTATTCTCTTATCTAATTTCGATGGAATTCTAGCTACCAAACTCTTTTTCTCCATTGTATTTATTAGCCTGGTAAGCGAAGTTTTATCTCGCCCAGTTAAAAATGCTAATTCCTGCTGAGGCACACCATCTTTCTCGTCTAATTTCTTCAGCAAAATCCATTGTGTTTTAGTAAGCTTTATATTTTGCTCATGAAATATATCTTGAATATGATTGTCAATCATTTTCGTTGTTTTACCTAACCAAGGCGCTAATGTATTTTCTAATCCCATAAAAGCTATTTATAAGATGCAAAATTACGGTTAAGGTTTAATTTAGTTGCATATACAACAAGTTAACTTTCTGTTAAAAAAAGACATAAAAAAACCTGAAGATTGCTCTTCAGGTTCATATTATAATTTACACATAAGTAATTATTTACTTAAATACATTTTTCTTCTAGAATATAAGTCATAGAAATCATCGTCTCTTAAACTATCGATGAATAAGATACTTTCTCCTGTACTCTTCATCTCTGGTCCCAGTTTCTTGTTAACGTTAGGGAATTTGTTAAATGAGAATACTGGCTGTTTGATTGCATACCCTTCCAACTGCGGATTAAAATCAAAATCAGTAACCTTTTTATCTCCTAACATTACTTTAGTTGCATAGTTAACATATGGTTCTTTGTATGCCTTAGCAATGAATGGAACCGTACGAGAAGCTCTTGGATTTGCCTCAATGATGTATACTTTATCGTCTTTAATTGCAAACTGAATATTGATTAAACCTACAGTGTTTAATTCTAAAGCGATTTTCTTAGTATACTCTCTAATTTGCTCCATTACTAACTCTCCTAAGTTAAATGGAGGTAATGTTGCATTTGAGTCTCCAGAGTGAATTCCACATGGTTCAATGTGCTCCATAATCCCGATGATATACACATTTTCTCCATCACAAATTGCATCAGCTTCTGCTTCAATTGCTCCTTCTAAATAGTGATCTAATAATAATTTGTTATTTGGAATCTTACGTAATAAATCTACTACGTGCTCTAATAACTCTTCTTTATTGATTACAATCTTCATTCCTTGACCTCCTAATACATATGAAGGACGAACTAAGATTGGGAAATCTAACTCATCAGCTAAAGCTAAAGCTTCATCAGCATTAGTTGCTACACCAAATCTTGGATAAGGAATATTGTTTTCTTTTAATAATGTTGAGAAGCTTCCTCTATCTTCTGCTAAATCTAAAGATTTATAGCTTGTTCCGATAATTGGAATTCCGTAACGATCTAACTTCTCAGCTAATTTTAAAGCTGTTTGTCCACCTAACTGAACAATTACACCTTCTGGTTTCTCATGTTTAATGATATCGTAGATATGCTCCCAGAAAACAGGCTCGAAATATAACTTATCAGCTGTATCAAAATCTGTAGAAACAGTTTCTGGATTACAGTTAATCATTATTGTTTCGTAACCAGCTTCTTTTGCTGCATAAACTCCGTGAACACAACAGTAATCGAATTCAATACCTTGACCAATACGGTTTGGTCCAGAACCTAAAACGATAATCTTTTTCTTGTCAGATACTTTACTCTCATTTGCTACATAACGTTCTCCATCAGCAGTTTCAATCTCTTGCTCGAATGTTGAATAGTAGTAAGGAGTTTGTGCTTTAAACTCAGCAGCACAAGTATCAACTAATTTATAAACACGTTTTATTTTATACTCTTCACGCTTCTTGTATACTTCACTTTCTAAACAGTTTAACATATGAGCGATCTGACGATCTCCATATCCTTTTTGTTTAGCTTCAAGTAATAACTCTCTATCTAAAGTATCAATTGTATAAGTAGAAATTTCCTTCTCTAAGTGGAATAACTCTTCGTATTGTTTTAAATACCACATGTCAATCTTAGTGATATCATAAATCTTACTTAAAGGAATTCCCATTGCAATAGCATCGTAAATTGCAAAAACACGATCCCAACTTGCGTGAGTTAATTTATCTATTACTTGGTTATAATCTTTATATCCTTTTCCGTCTGCTCCTAAACCGTTACGCTTAATCTCTAAAGATTGAGTTGCTTTGTGTAACGCTTCTTGGAACGAACGTCCAATTCCCATTACTTCTCCTACTGCTTTCATTTGTAATCCTAGAGTTCTATCAGAACCTTCGAACTTATCGAAGTTCCAACGAGGAATTTTTACGATTACATAATCTAAAGTTGGTTCAAATAATGCAGAAGTAGATTTTGTAATTTGATTATCTAATTCATCTAAAGTATAACCGATAGCTAATTTAGAAGCGATTTTTGCAATTGGATATCCTGTTGCCTTACTTGCTAAAGCAGAAGAACGAGATACACGTGGATTAATTTCAATTGCAATGATATCTTCTTTCTCATCTGGAGAAACTGCGAACTGAACATTACATCCACCAGCAAATTCACCAATACTGCGCATCATTTTAATTGCCATGTCACGCATTTTCTGATATGTTTTATCAGATAACGTCATTGCTGGAGCAACAGTAATTGAATCACCAGTATGAATTCCCATTGGATCCATATTTTCGATAGAACAGATAATAACAACATTGTCGTTATCATCACGAAGTAATTCTAACTCATATTCTTTCCATCCCATCATGGCTTTATCAATCATAACTTCGTGGATTGGAGAAATCTCTAAACCTCTAGTTAATGATTTTTCAAACTCTTCTTCGTTATATACGATAGAAGCTCCTGCTCCACCTAATGTAAACGATGCTCTAATACATAATGGAAAACCAAACTCTTGAGCAATTTCTTTACCTTTTAAATATGAAGTAGCTGTAGCTTGTGGTGCCATCGGTACATCGATAGTTCCCATTAACTCTCTAAACTTTTCTCTATCTTCTGTAATATTAATAGCATCAATATCTACTCCGATAATCTCTACTCCAAAATCTTCCCAAATACCTTTTTCGTCAGCCTCGATACATAAGTTTAATGCTGTTTGACCTCCCATAGTTGGTAAAACTGCATCTATTTGTGGGTGTTCTTTTAAAATTTTGATTATAGAACGAGTATTAAGAGGCAATAAGTAAACGTGATCCGCCATTGAAGGATCAGTCATTATCGTTGCTGGATTAGAATTGATTAATATCGTTTCAATTCCATCTTCTCGTAATGAACGTAATGCTTGCGACCCTGAATAGTCAAATTCACACGCTTGTCCGATTACAATCGGTCCAGATCCAATAATTAAAATCGATTTTAGTTCTTCTCTCTTAGGCATTTGTGTTGTATTGTGTTGTTTATGTAAAAATATAAAATTGATTAGGTATAAAAAAAGGTGTTACTAATAAAAAGTAACACCTCTATATAATTGAATAACAATCATTATTTCTTTGGTCTCGTTTCAGATGAAACTGATAATTTTTTTCTTCCTTTTGCTCTTCTTCTAGCTAATACTTTTCTACCATTAGCAGAAGCCATTCTTTCGCGGAAACCGTGTTTGTTTCTTCTCTTTCTCTTTGATGGTTGGTAGGTTCTCTTACTCATTTTAAATAAATCTTAAAATTTTTCTAAACTTATCTTTTGCTAATAGTAAATTCGACTGCTAAAAGCGTGGGCAAATATACAACAGTTTTTCATTTTGACAAGTCTTAAAAAGTTTTTTTTTAGAATATTTTTTTTGGAGTGATTTTCACACATTTTTTTACACTTTTTGGTTGCAAAATCTATCATTGTTATTACTTTTGCCCAAACCTAATACTACATGAACAACACTAAATATGTATTCGTAACAGGTGGTGTAACTTCGTCACTTGGTAAAGGAATCATTGCTGCCTCTTTAGCAAAGTTACTACAAGAACGTGGATATTCTGTTACAATTCAAAAACTGGACCCTTACATTAATATAGATCCAGGTACTTTGAACCCATATGAACATGGGGAATGCTATGTTACAGATGATGGTGCAGAAACGGACTTAGATTTAGGTCACTACGAGCGCTTCTTAAACATTCCTACTTCACAAGCCAACAATGTTACAACTGGTAGAATTTATCAATCTGTAATTAATAAGGAAAGAAGAGGAGATTTCTTAGGAAAAACAGTTCAGGTTATTCCTCACATCACTGATGAAATTAAACACCGTATTAAGATTTTAGGAAACACTGGCGATTATGATATCGTAATTACTGAAATTGGTGGAACTGTTGGTGATATTGAGTCGTTACCTTATATTGAAGCTGTTCGTCAATTACAATGGGAACTTGGTGAAGACAATGCTATTGTTATTCATTTAACTTTAGTTCCTTATTTAGCAGCTGCTGGAGAATTAAAAACGAAACCAACACAACACTCTGTAAAAATGTTAATGCAAAGTGGTATTGGTCCGAATATCTTAGTATGTAGATCTGAACATGAAATTTCTGAAGACATCAAGAGAAAACTTGCTTTATTCTGTAATGTAAAGAAAGAAGATGTGATTCAATCTTTAGATGCTGAAACAATATATGACGTTCCTAATTTAATGTTTGAAGAAGGTTTAGATCGTGTAGTGTTAAACAAACTGGATCTTTCTACAGAAAAACAACCAGAACTTGTTGATTGGAACTGTTTCGTTAAAAAATATAAGAATCCAAAACGTACTTTAGAAATTGGACTTATTGGAAAATATGTAGAGTTACACGATTCATATAAGTCGATTACGGAAGCATTTATTCATGCTGGTTCTACTCATGAAGCTAAAGTAAATGTTCGTTGGATTCATTCTGAAGAATTATCAGTAGATAATATTAAAGAACATTTAGAAGGTTTAGATGGTATGTTAGTTGCTCCTGGTTTTGGAGAACGTGGAATTGAAGGTAAAATTGAAGCTGTTAAATATGCTAGAGAAAATAACATTCCTTTCTTAGGAATTTGTTTAGGAATGCAAATGGCAGTGATTGAATTTGCTAGAAACGTATTAAACTTATCTGATGCGAATTCTACTGAAATGAACGAAAAAACTTCTGCTCCTGTTATTAATTTAATGGAAGAGCAAAAAGATATTACCGACATGGGAGGTACAATGCGTTTAGGAGCTTGGGATTGCCAATTAACTGAAGGTTCTAAAACTTTTGAAGCGTATAAAACTGCTGATATTAGTGAAAGACACCGTCACAGATATGAGTTCAATAGTGAATATAAAGAACAAATTGAAGCGGCAGGTATGAAAGCAACTGGTATTAATCCAAAAACAGGATTAGTAGAAGTTGTTGAAATTCCAGATCACCCTTGGTTTGTTGGTGTACAATATCACCCAGAATACAAGAGTACGGTTTTAAATCCGCATCCTTTATTCTTAAGCTTTATTGAAGCTGCAATCAAATATTCAGAAAACTAATTTCTTAATTATATACATGTAAAAGCATCAACAATAGTTGGTGCTTTTTTTATCTCCAAATGCGTTATCTTTAATTTTATTTTCTCTCAATGGAAAATTTAGCACAACATATTCAACCCTATTTTTCGATTACCAAAGAAGATTTTTCTAGTATAGAACATTTGTTTGAAGCTGAAAAGATTTTAAAAGGTGATTTCTTTATCAGGAAAGAACAGTACTGTGAAAAAATGAGTTTTATTCAGCAAGGTTATGTGCGTGTTTATGCAAATTCAAAAGATAAAGAAATAACACAATGGATAGCGACTAAGGGTTATTTCATAACCGATTTGTATAGCTTTATTTTTGATCAAAGAGCGCGTTGGAACATACAAACATTAACTGATTGTTATTTATTTACCATATCTAAAGAAAACTATAAGAAACTATCTGAAATCCTTCCTAACTGGCACAATTTGGAGAAAAAGTTTATTGCAAATTGTTTTGCTACACTTGAAGATCGCGTTTTTGATCATTTATCATTAAATACCGAAGAACGTTATTTAAAATTCTTTCATCAAAACAAAGGTTTATTTAATGAAGTTCCCTTACAGTTTTTAGCTTCTATGCTTGGAATGACTCCTGAAACTTTAAGTAGAATTCGTAAAAAATTTAAGGTAACTATTTACAAGTTTACACTAAATAAAAAATTAGCCCGATTATTTTAATTTCGGGCTTTTTAATTTTTAATCTTCTTTAGGGTTGTAATCTAACCCTTTTTTAAGTTTTCGATTGAAATCCGATAAAGTGTTTTTTTCTATAGGTTCTATTGTATGACCTTTTTCGTCAAAATTAAAAGGTAACTCCATTTGACCACTTTGTCTTAACTTTAATCTTTCAAATTGTTCCCACATATGTTTCATGTTGTCAGATAATTGAAACAATGTAACTATTTGGTTTATTTGTGCGGTTAAATGTGGGTTTCCAATATCATCTGTTAAAAGTTGATGAAATCTAGCAGTTTTATTTCCTTTGTTACTTTTAGGCACATTCTTTTCTAGTTCATTTAAAACACCTTTAGGTAATTGTTCATAAACTAATTTCTTAGTCCAAGTACCTATAACTCCTGGTCTTTTTTTAATTCCATTAACAGTAAAATCCCATTCATTTAATCTAAAAAGCTCTTTATAAAATATATCAGGAAATCTTTTTTGCCAAGGTAATAATTCTTCACTTATATATTGCTTTAAAATTTTTTGTAACTCGTCTTTTTCCCTTTCGTATTGATAACCTGTAGCCTCATCAACTAAAGATGTTATACTTATCTTTAAAAAAGCTTTTACTAAAATATCACTTTGAATACCTATATGCTTTTGATTAGGCTTTAGTATATTTTTATGGTAAGCAACGGAGAATAAATGAGCCACTTGCGGAAGTAATTCTGCTCTATATCCAATGCTATCATTTCCGTTTAAATCAGTAAATAAAATAGGTTTTGAATTCTCTAAAATTTCCTCTGTTAATAAGGGTTTAAGGTTATTTGCACTTAAAAATATAGGTGTTTTGAATTCATCGTCATATTGCCTACCTCCTTTAGCTTTTCCTGTTCTACCTATAGCTTTTAAAAAACCTATTCTACTTAATACCCTCTCTCCGTCTGGAAGATTGTATGCAGATATGTTAAAATCATTTAAGACAAGGTTTCCCTCGTGTGTGGCTTTCAATTTCTTATCCATTTATCAACTCTTTATATGTTATTCTATTTTCTATATTTGAAAGTAAAAGATTAAACCTATTGCTTTCTGTTCCTTTTCTTGTGTTATATCTAAAAACAAACTCGTCAACATACATTTGTAAATGCTTCTTAGATGTAAAATGATAAATTCCAATGATACCACGTTTTAAAAGAGACCAAAAACCCTCAATTGTGTTAGTATGAATTCTACCATTAACATATTCTTTTTGATTATGTTTTACGATGCTATGGTCGTAAATACGGTTTACACCTTTATAACCTAACCATTCGTCAGAATACAATTTAGCACTTTCTTTTACATTTCTGATTATTTCAGATGTTAACGTTTCTGATTTTACGTTTTCTACGGTTCTAGCTGTTAATTTACCTTTTCTTTCTACCATACCCACTACAGCTGTTTTATCCTTAGAACTTCTTCCTTGTGAGTTTTTAACCTTTTTATTGGAGTGTCTATTCTTATTTTTACCACCTACATAAGTTTCATCTACTTCAACTTCATTATCTAATTGAGTATCGTTATCAATACCAAAACAGTTTCTTATTCTTTGTAGCATAAACCAAGCTGATTTTTGAGTAATATCTAAATCACGCCCTAACTGTAGAGAAGAAATACCTTTTTTATGTGAAGTTACTAACCAAATAGCTAAAAACCACTTTTGCAATGGCATTTTAGTATTGTCGAATATAGTTTGTGTTCTTACATTGAAGTATTTACCTGTGTTTTTACACTTGTATTTATTACCCTTGCAATTATAGACTTTACTTGAAGAATCAAAAGGACTTACAACATTACCATTCCAACGTAACTTTTCTAAATGGTCAATACAAGTTTGCTCATTTGGGAAAGTATTAAGTAAGTCTAATATCGATTTGAAGTCCTTGTTAATCATTGTACTATCTTTTTGACAACACAAATATAGAAGTTCATTACACTAAAACCAAATTAATCTAGTGTAAAATTATATATAGTTACCAAATTTAATTCTTGATTTATATCAAGAGGAATCATTTCATTCCATAAGAAATTTGTATCCATAAAATATTTAACCATGAATACAGAAATAGTTACTTCCATAAATATTAACGCTACTCCAGAAAAAATCTGGAAAACCCTTTTAGATTTTGATGCATACCCTCAATGGAATCCTTTTATTTCTTCAATATCTGGAGTTGCCGAGATTGGAAACACACTAGAAGTTCAAATAGAGTCAATGAAATTTAAACCAGTTGTATTAGAATCGATACCTAGCACTGAGTTAAGGTGGATTGGAAAATTATTATTTAAAGGATTATTTGATGGAGAACATAGATTCTTTTTAAAAGACAATAAAGATGGTTCTACAACTTTTACTCAAAGTGAAAAATTTAAAGGAGTATTAGTTCCTCTTTTTTCAAAAAAAATAAATACTGAAATTAAAAATGGTTTTATCAATATGAATAAATCCTTGAAGAATACTGTAGAAGAATTGAATTTTTAATCAAACTTAATTGCTCTTGATGGTTGTATTTTAGAAATAATCATAGATGGTAGCAATAACATTACTAAACACAAAAACAATGTTCCTAAATTTAATAAAAAGAGATACAAGAAATTGAATTCTACAGGAACTGTAGATACATTATATGTTTGTGGATCTAAACTTATTAACTTAAAGTATTTTTGAACAAATAATAATACAAAAGCTATTAAATTTCCCCAAAACAATCCTTTCAATATTAAGTAAGAAGCATTATATAAAAAAACCTTTCTTATTTCTGTATTTTTACTTCCTAATGATTTCAAAATTCCAATCATTTGAACACGCTCTAGAATTAACACCAATAAAGCTGTAATCATATTAATCCCTGCCACTAAAATCATTATTCCTAAGATAAACCAAACATTATTATCAAATAATTTTAACCAATCAAAAATTTGCCAAAATGTTTGTAATAATGTGTCGGCTTTTAAAACGGGACTAATATTCATATTAATCTCCTCTCCTTTTTCTCTTATTTCATCAAAATTGTCTATTAATATTTCGAAACCACCAACTTCATCTTCTTTCCATCTGTTTATTCGTTGAACTTCTTTTAAATCTCCAACAATTATAGAATTATCAAATTCTGCAAAACCTGTTTTAAAAATTCCAACAATAACTGGTTTTCTTGATTTAAAGCCTGTAGAAGATTCTACTTGAAATCCAACATTTATAGTGTCTTTTAATTTCAACTCCAACTGATCAACAATCGATTTAGAAATTAATATTTCTCTATTACGTGGTTGATCGTAATTTGGTAATCGACCTTCAATTAGGAATTCTTCAAAAAAAGAAAAATCATAATCTTTATTTACTCCTTTAAATACAATTCCTTGAAAATTATTTTTTGTTCTAATTAAACCTGCTTTATTAATGTAAGGCTGAACTTTTTTTATTCCAGAAACAGTAGTGAAATTTGGGTAAAAATCTTGATTTAAGTTTATAGGAACTGTAGAAACATCAGAATAATTATTGTCGTAGTTGGTAATTTGAACATGACCTTTAAATCCAGCTATTTTTTCACGAATCTTATTTTTAAAACCTAAGCTTACAGATACAGAAATAGACATTATGATAATCCCCAAGCTAATAGCAACGATTGCTATTTTTATTATTGGTGATGATATACTATTTTTATGCTCTTTACCAGCAATTATTCGTTTTGCAATAAATAATTCGTAATTCAAAGAAATGTTTTTTAATACAACCAAAAGTACATATTTATTCTTGTTTTTAACTACGATTTTTTTTCTTAGTTCTTGTAAACAAACTTCTCAGATACCAGTTCAAGAAAAAAAAGAAAAAGAAATTGTTATTGAGAAAAAGGACACTATAATTCTTACAGCAGCAGATCAGACTGGAATTTATATTCCTAAGATTTTAAATAAAAACATTGGAATTGTAGCTAATCAAACTTCTATAATCAATAAAATTTCAAAATTTAATCCAGATATCACTCAAATTCACTTGGTTGATTACTTACATAATTCAACAAAAATTAATGTAAAAAAAGTATTTGCGCCTGAGCACGGATTCAGAGGAAAAGCAGATGCAGGAGAAAAAATAAAAGATGGAATTGATACTAAAACAGGATTACCAATTATTTCTTTGTACGGAAAAAACAAAAAGCCTTCTAAAAAACAATTAGAAGACATAGATCTTATGATTTTTGATATTCAAGATGTAGGAGCTCGTTTTTACACTTATATTTCTACCTTACATTATGTTATGGAAGCTTGTGCAGAGAATAATATTCCTTTACTAGTTTTAGATCGACCTAATCCGAATGCTCATTATGTAGATGGGCCAATGTTAGAAACTGAACATAAAAGTTTTATTGGAATGCATAAAGTTCCTGTAGTTTATGGAATGACGATTGGTGAATACGGTAAAATGATTAATGGAGAAAAATGGTTGAAAAATGAAATTCAATGTGATTTAACAGTAATACCTAATAAAAACTACACTCATAATTCTAGTTATAGTTTACCTGTAAAACCTTCTCCGAATTTACCAAACGACACTTCTATTAATTTATATCCTAGTTTGTGTTTTTTTGAAGGAACAAATGTTTCTGTAGGTAGAGGAACTTCAAAGCAATTCCAAGTTGTAGGTAGTCCATTTCACCATTTAGAAAACCATAAATATAGTTTTACGCCAAAACCAAATGAAGGTGCTAAATACCCAAAACACGAAAACAAAGAATGTTTCGGTTACGATTTATCTTCAGAAAAAAAATTAGATCAACTGAGTTTAAAATGGTTAATTGAGTTTTACAATGCTCATAAAGAGCATTCAAAAGAAAAAGTGTTTTTTACTTCTTTCTTTACAAAATTAGCTGGAACTAAACTATTACAAGAACAAATAGAAAATGGCTTATCTGAAGAAGAAATCAGAACAACCTGGCAAAAAGATTTGGAAGAATTTAAAAAAGTAAGAGCTAAATATTTACTTTACGAGTAATAGAAAAACCTTGAGCTTTCATCCATTCATCTGAATAAATTTTATCCATATAACGAATTCCGTGATCTGGAAGGATGACAACTACAAAACTATCCGATTTAAACATTCCTTTTTCGGCATATTGCTGTGTTGCTTGAATTACCGCTCCTGAAGTATAACCACATAATAAACCTTCGGAACGAACTAATTCTCTGGCAGCTAAAGCAGCATCTTCATCGGTTACTTTTTCGTAAATATCAATAATATCAAAATCTGTTGAAGTAGGAATTAAATTCTTACCTAAGCCTTCTATTTTGTATGGTGAAATTTCGTTTGGATCAAACTCTTTTGTTTCGTGAAATTTTTTAATTGCAGAACCAACAGCATCTACTCCTAAAATTTTTATATCAGGATTTTGTTCCTTCAAAAACCTTCCTGTTCCAGAAATAGTTCCTCCAGTTCCACTAGCAGCAACCAAGTGAGTAATTTTACCTTCTGTTTGTTTCCAAATTTCTGGTCCAGTAGTCGCATAATGAGCTTCTATATTTAACTCATTAAAATATTGATTGATGTAAATTGAGTTTGGAGTCTCTTTATGAATTCGTTTTGCTGTTTCATAATAAGATCTTGGATCATCTGCTGCCACATTAGCCGGACAAACATGAACCTCTGCTCCCATTGTTTTTAAAACATCAATCTTATTTTTTGAAGATTTATCGCTTACAGCCAAAATACAACGATAGCCTTTTACTAAACTAATCATAGCCAAGCTAAATCCTGTATTTCCTGAAGTAGTTTCTACAATAGTATCGCCAGGAGTTAAAATACCTTTCTTTTCAGCATTTTCGATAATATGAAGTGCAATTCTATCTTTTGCTGATTGTCCTGGGTTAAAAGATTCTAATTTCGCAAAAAACTCTCCCTGTAAATCTTTAGTAATACTATGTAATTTAACTATTGGGGTTTCTCCTACTAAATCTAAAACCGAATTTACTATTGCTTTATTCCTATCCATTCTATATATAAAGAAACGTTATTGCAAAATTGAGTCATCTAGTTGTAATTGAGATGTTTGTTTTACAATAACGTTTACACTTACTCAATCGAGCGCAAAAATATAATTATTTTTCTAACTTGTCTTCTAATGCTAATAAGAAAGTGTATTCTCTAGCTGTTTCTTTCAATGAATCGAACCTACCAGAAGCACCCCCATGACCTGCTTCCATGTTTGTATGTAAAAACAGTAAGTTATGATCTGTTTTCACTTCTCTTAGTTTAGCTACCCATTTCGCTGGTTCCCAATACTGTACCTGACTATCGTGTAATCCTGTAGTCACTAACATATTTGGATATGATTTCGATTCTACTTGATCGTAAGGTGAATATGATTTAATGTAATCATAATATTGCTTGTCATTTGGATTTCCCCATTCGTCATATTCTCCTGTCGTTAATGGAATACTATCATCTAACATTGTAGAAATTACATCAACAAAAGGTACAGCAGCTATAATTCCATTATATAATTCAGGATTTGTATTCACTACAGCTCCCATTAATAAACCTCCTGCAGAACCTCCCATAGCATACAAATGCTTTGAAGAAGTATAACCGTTATCAATTAAATATTTAGAACAATCGACAAAATCGTTAAATGTATTCTTCTTATTCAACATTTTTCCATCTTCATACCATTCTCTTCCTAAATATTGACTTCCTCTAATATGTGCTAAAGCGAAAATAAAACCACGATCTAACAGACTTAAACGTGTCGTTGAAAATCCATCAGAAACCGTATATCCGTAAGAACCATATGCATATTGTAATACCGGAGTGTTCTCGTCTATCTTAGTATCTTTTCTGTAAACAATAGAAAGTGCAACTTTTTTACCATCTCTGGCTGTCACCCATAAACGCTTACTTGTATAATTATTCTTATCAAACTTTCCACCTAAAACTTCTTGTTCTTTTTTGATTTCTTTAGATTGATCTTTCATATTGAAATCAATCACAGAACTTGGAGTGGTCATTGAGTTATACGAATAACGAATTACATCTGTATCAAATTCAGGATTTGAATATACACCTGCTGAATACGTTTCTTCATCAAAAGGCAAATAGTAATCCTCTGCTCCATCCCAACGTTTTATTCTAATTTTAAATAATCCATTATTTCTTTCTTCTAAAACTAAATAGTCTTTAAAAATTGAAAAATCTTCTAAAAACGTATCTTCTCTATGCGGAATAACATCTACCCAATTTTCTTTAGTAGTATTATTTTCTGGAGTTTTCATAACCTTAAAGTTAGTTGCTCCATCAATATTTGTCTTGATATAGAAATGATCTTCATAATGAGCAATATCATATTCTAAATCACGCTCACGTGGCTGAATTAAACGAAACTCACCATTTGGATTATCAGCTTCTAAAACTTGGTATTCGCTAGAAACTGTACTGTAAGAACCTATAACTAAATATTTTCTCGACTTTGTTTTAGTTACAAAAGTTCCGAACGTTTCATCTTTTTCTTCAAAAACCAAAACATCTTCAGAAGTATCTGTTCCTAAAACATGTTTATAAATTTTAGAACTTCGTAATGTTACAGGATCTTTCTTTGTGTAGAATAATGTTTTATTATCATTAGCCCAAACACTTCCTCCTGTTGTATTTTCTATTTTATCACTATAAACTTCACCTGTTTTAAGGTTCTTAATTTTGATAAAATACTGTCGTCTACTTACTGTATCCGTTGCATAAGCAACTAAAGTATTATCTGGAGACACATTTAACCCGCCTAGTTGAATATAATCATGTCCTTCTGCCTCTTTATTAACATCGAACATTATCTCTTCTTCAGCTTCTAAATTACCTTTCTTTCGAGAGTAAATAGGATATTGTTGTCCCTTTTCATATCTAGTAATGTAGAAATATCCATTCTTTTTATAAGGAACCGACTCATCGTCTTCCTTAATTCTTCCTTTCATCTCTTCAAATAAAGATTCCTGAAAGTTATTTGTATGGCCCATTACCTTATCAAAATAGGTGTTTTCAGCTTCTAAATAATCGTAAACTTTTTGAGTTTGTTCGTCTTTTTTTTCTGCGTTCTTTTGTTCATCTGTTAAACGCATCCAGAAATAGTTATCAATTCTTACATCACCATGTTTCTCTAACTTTTCTGGATTTTTATCAGCTACAGGTGGTTTTATATTATTCTCCATCTTTCCTTTTTTGCAGAATGCAAAAGTAACACTTAAAGCAATACTTAAAACAAGTTTTTTTCTCATTTCGCTAATTTTTAGTTTAGTATTGTAGTAATTTTGTAGTTGAATTTTATTAAAATACAATAAGATATGTTCGGAGATTTATCTGGAATGATGGATAAGCTTAAACAAGCACAACAAAAAGTTGAGGAAACTAAACAACGTTTAAACACTGTATTAATTGATGAAAGCGGTGCTGACGGTAAAATTAAAGTTACTATTACTGCTAACAGAGAAATTAGAGCAATTAGTGTTGATGATACTTTGTTACAAGATGCTGAAGAATTAGAAGATTATTTAGTGTTAACTTTAAACAAAGCTTTAAAAAGAGCAGGAGAAATAAATGAGCAAGAAATGGCTGTAGCTGCTAAAAGCGGAATGCCAAATATTCCAGGTATGGATATGTTCAAATAACCGTTTAGATGAATTTAAATCAAATTACTGTTCCTTCTTTAGATTTAACAAAATCAATTCCTTTTTATGAGCAATTAGGTTTAAAGCTAATTGTTGAAGCACTTCCACATTATGCTCGATTTGAATGCCCAGATGGAAATGCTACTTTTTCAATTCATTTGGTTGAAGAATTGCCTGTTGGAGATGGAATTTATGTCTATTTTGAATGCAAAGATTTAGATACTCAAGTTAAAATTCTTAAAGAAAAAGGAATCGTATTTGATCAAGATCCTGTAGACCAAACTTGGCTTTGGCGTGAAGCTAGGTTAAGAGATTTAGATGGGAATAAAATCATTTTATTTTTCGGTGGAGACAATAGATTAAATCCGCCTTGGAGAATTAAATAAGTATGCAAGACATAAAAGACAATAAAAAGGCAGAAGATTACATGTTGCCTTGTTTAAACAAGAAGATGTTTGGAATTGATTGCCCAGGCTGTGGTTTTCAAAGATCTACTGTTTTAGTTGCTAAAGGTGAATTTAAAAAAGCCTTTAATTTATTTCCGGCGATTTACACTTCTGTTTTCTTTATTTTAGCCATCGGTTTACATTTTTTTCTTAAAAAGAAAATCACAGCAAAAATACTGCTTGTTATTGCCATAATTAATGTTTTAACCTTAATTATAGCTTACCTGATAAAAATGAATAAATTATTTTTAAATTAAATATACTTTAAAACATGTTCGAATTTGAAGAAAGAAAACTACCAAATGCCACTACTGTATTAGTTCTTGGTATTCTATCTATATTAGCTTGTTGTTGCTATGGTGTTCCAGGAATTTTATTAGGAGTTGTAGCCTTAATTTTACACAAAAAAGATAAAGATTTGTATTTATCTAATCCTAATGTTTACACAAACTACTCTAATTTAAATACAGGATTTATATTATCAATTGTAGGAATTATACTAAGTGTTATTTTTATAATGATGATTTTTTGGGCAATTTCTATGATTGGTTGGGATGCATTACAAGACCCTGAATTATTAAGAGAACGAATGGAGGAATTAGAGCAAATGCAATAAAAATAGCTTTTAAAATACTCAAAGTTTAAAAGGAATTACGATTTCACTTTTAACAACATGAAAAGCAGACTTTTATAAAAGTCTGCTTTTCGTTAATAAAAAACCTTTAAAAAGTAACTTCTTATTTTATTATTATTCTATTTTCGCCAGCTTTAGTTTAAGTTACGGGGAATAAATAATGAACGAAAAAAACTGGTTACACTACTACAAAAACAGCTTAACAGATAGTGAGAATTTAGCAGTAGATATTGCTAAAATTAAAAATTTATACCATCAAAATAATTCTGATCTCAGCAATGGCTTTATCAACAATAAACAAGCCGAAGCATTAATAGACGCAGAAGAAAGAAGAATTAATAGATTGCGTGGTATCTTAAAAAAAGACAGTAGCAACTGGCACGAAATTGATAAAACTAAAATTTTAATTGCTCCTTTTCATTTAGAATATCAAACGGATAACCCGAAATTCAAACAAAAATTAATTCATCCTTTTTGGATTTATGCTACAGTAAATCGACTAGGACAATTATCTGCTCCTAAAGATATTTTCCCACTAATTGTTCGTAATTACATGACACCAATGGCAGATGTAAAAAACGATTTCATTTTCACTTCTATCGACACAGTTTTAGATGCTAAAGAAATTGAACCTCCAATGCCAGAATATGAAGACGAAGTGGTTCCTTGGAATGAATACTGGGACTATATTAATGAGGTTTTTAATGCTATTACTTACAAAAACTTATACCAATATAGAGCTGAAAAATATACTACACAGTTTAAGTTAACTTACTTTTCTGTAAGTTCTAAAATATCTACAGCAAAAAGTATATTATTTTTATACGAGAACTTATTAAATTATGATGAAGAGTTACCATTACTCTCTAAAATAATTACTCCTGAACAAGTTGTAAAAAGAGATGCCATTACAGATCATGATTTTTTAAACTTCAATCACCTACATTTAGGTCAAATGTCAGATAGTTTTCCTCTATCTGTAAGCCAACGTAAAACTTTATTATCCTATTTATCTGCTGAAGAAAGTTCTGTTACCGCAGTTAATGGACCTCCAGGAACTGGAAAAACAACTTTATTACAAAGTTTGGTAGCTACAGAAGTAGTTAGAAGTGCTATTATTGGCGAAGAACCTCCAATTGTTTTAGCATGTTCAAATAACAATCAAGCTGTAACAAATATTATAGATAGTTTTATTAACTCTGAAAGTAGCTTAACAGAATTATCAAAAAGATGGATTCCAAACTTTAAAGGTTATGCCACTTATTTACCTTCAAATGGAAAGAATGAAAAGTATTTAGGAGATATTAATTTCTTAAAAGGTAATTTATTCGGACATGAGGGAACTTTATGTAATCTTGAAAATGAAGAATATTTAGAAGATGCAGAATATAATTTCTTAACCGAATACTGTAATTATTTTAATGTACAGAGCAATTCTATAGAAGATGCCATTGATCATATTCAAGATGAAATTTTAATTATTGAAGAACAATTGATTGACAGTGTCGATTTTCCTAGAAATCATATAAAGTCAATTAATTTCATTAATAAAACACTACTAAACGAAGAAGATCATGTTACTCGAGAAAACTTCAATATAGGTAAACTTACCGCTTGGAGAACGACTTTAAGTTCTTTAAAGGCTAGCTATAAAAAAACTGATTTTCTTCCTTTAGTAAAAGAATACTTTAAAGTTAATAGTGAAGAACTTAAAGAACCTAAAGAGTGGGTTTTTAAAATAGGTGAAAGCACAATTAACGATAAAGAAAAAACGAATACATATCTAAAAGAGCTTATCAATCATTTGAACATCGCGCTTCAAACCAATTTAAAATTGAAAAGTTGGAGAAAGCAAATGAATATTGAAAGCTTCCCTATTTTGAAGGAAGAAGAGTTATGGGCTTCTGAATTTGAAAAATTAAATTCGAAAAATACTACTCCTCGTTTTTACTATGATGAACTAGACGTTTCTTTACGCCACAAAGCTTTTTTATTAGCAACACATTACTGGGAAGGGAGATGGTTATTAGCAACAAGAGAAGCTTTAGAAGAAGATACTGAAAGAGGAACAGGAGAACAAGCCATTATGTTAAAATGGAAACGTAGAGCCATGTTAACACCTTGTTTTGTGGCAACGTTTTACATGGCACCAAGTCACTTTTTATATAGCCAATATCAAGGAGAAAATGAAAATGGAAAACCTATTTTTGAATATTTTCCGCTGTATAATTTTATCGATTTATTAATTATTGATGAGGCCGGGCAAGTTACTCCGGAAGTAAGTATTCCTGTTTTTGCGATAGCTAAAAAAGCTTTTGTTGTTGGTGATTTAAAACAAATTGAACCTATTTGGTCTATTCCTTCTAGAATTGATAAAGGAAATTTATCTAGCTTAAATATCATTCAGCAAGAACAAGACATGTATTCTTTAGAAAATTCAGGTTTTTTAGCTTCCAATGGATGCATTATGAAAATGGCTCAAAACTCTTGTGAGTATGAAACACCAATTAATAATACCAAAGAACAAGGTTTAATTCTTTTAGAACATAGAAGGTGTAACGATGAAATTATTGATTTCTGTAACGAATTAGCTTATGGTGGTATTTTAAAACCCATGAAAGGTAAAGCTAGAGAAGGACAAGCTTTTCCTTCGATGATGGCATATCACATTAACGGCGTAAGTGAACGTAAATACAATAGCCGACAAAATATACAGGAAGTAAAAGCTATTATTACTTGGTTACAACAAAATAAAGAAAAAATACAAGATGCTTACAATGTAGATCATATTGAAGAAGTTTTAGGAATTATCACTCCATTTGCAAGTCAAAAAGGAGAATTATCTAAAGCTTTAATTGAAGCTGGTTTTAAAGTTAGCAATATTAAACTAGGAACAGTGCACGCATTACAAGGTGCAGAAAGAAGTATTATTTTATTTAGTTCTGTATACACTAATGAAGATGAAGGTACTATGTTCTTTGAAAAAGATAATAAGCCGAATATGCTAAATGTTTCTGTTTCTAGAGCAAAAGATAGTTTTATTTTATTTGGAGATACTAGAATTTTTGACGAAACAAAAAACACTCCTTCAGGAGTTTTGAAGAAACATTTGAATATTTATGAAATGGCAACTTAATTGAATTGTAAATTAGCTGTTATCAACCAATAAGTTTAGTTATAAAAATAAAAGATCTGGAAAATATTTTCCGGATCTTTTATTTTTATATTGATGTTATCCTCTTTATTTATTACAAAAAATACTACTATCTTTTTTTGAAAAGCTTTTTAAAATTAAATAATAACTTCCGTCTAATTTTAACTTTAAATAATAAGTAGCATAAGGTTTCTTTTTCAAGAAAATTGTATCATTATTATAAGTCCAACCGTATCTTTTTTCAAAAGTAATTACATCTTTTAAATGCATACCTCCACAATACTTCCAATTTTTTTCATCTTCCATTATTTGTTTATTATTCTTACAATTAAGAATTAAAAACAACAGGAATATAAAAGTTATAGACTTATAGATTAACTTAGTTGTCAAACTCTAAAATTGTTTTCTTAATAATAGAAATACAATCTCTAAGTTCTTCTTCATTCATTACTAATGGTGGTGCAAAACGAATAATATTTCCGTGAGTTGGCTTTGCTAACAATCCGTTATCTCGTAATCTCATACATATATTCCAAGCCGTTTCACTCTCTTCAGAATCGTTAATTACAATCGCATTTAACAATCCTTTTCCTCTAACTAAAGTAACTAATTCAGTCTCTTCAACTAATTTACCTATCTCTTCTCTAAAGATTTTCCCTAATCGATCTGCGTTTTCAGCTAGTTTCTCTTCTTTTACTACATCTAAAGCAGCAATAGCAACTGCTGCTGCAATAGGATTTCCTCCAAAAGTAGAACCATGGTTTCCAGGACGAATTACATTCATAATTTCGTCATTTGCTAATACAGCAGATACAGGATAAGCTCCTCCACTTAATGCTTTTCCTAAGATTAAAATATCTGGTTTTACATCTGGAGTTCCAGAACAATTTTTATCTTCACAAGAACAATTTCCACAAGTAGCTAATAAACGACCAGTTCTAGCAATTCCTGTTTGTACTTCATCTGCAATAAATAACACATTATACTTTTCACATAATGCTTTTGCTGCTGCTAAATATCCTTCAGAAGGAACATAAACTCCAGCTTCACCTTGAATTGGTTCAGCCATAAACCCAGCTACATTTTTATTATTTGCTAATGCTTCTTCTAAAGCTTGTAAATTATCGTATTCAATTTTGATGAAACCATTTGTAAAAGGACCAAAGTTTTTACGAGCAACAGGATCGTTTGAAAATGAAATTATTGTTGTAGTTCTTCCATGGAAGTTGTTTTTACATACAATAATTTCAGCTTCATTTTCATCAATTCCTTTCACTTCATAAGCCCATTTTCTACATATTTTCAATGCAGTCTCAACAGCTTCTGCTCCGGTATTCATTGGTAACAACTTGTCAAAACCAAAATATTCTGTGGCATATTTCTCATATTGCCCTAACATATCATTGTAAAAAGCTCTAGACGTTAATGTTAACGTTTTAGCTTGTTCAACCATTGCATTCACAATTTTAGGGTGACAATGTCCTTGATTTACGGCAGAATAAGCAGATAAGAAATCATAATATTTTTTTCCTTCTACATCCCAAACATACACCCCTTCACCTTTACTTAAAACTACTGGTAACGGATGGTAATTGTGAGCTCCATACTTGTTTTCTAAATCGATTGCTTGCTGTGACGTTAATTTTTCTAAAACAGCCATTTCTTTAATTTTAAAAATTTATAAAATAACCATTCCTACTGTACCTTTATTCTTTCGAAGAAGTTCGAAAAAGCAGCGTGGGAGAGAAATCATCCCTAAGAGAGCTGCAATTTAAAAAGATTACAAAAATTACTAAAGAATTCGTGCTTATTTTTTTAAAACTCCATCTTCTATTTATTTAACAAAGTGACTTTTAGTATCATCTTAGGTCTAATTAATTGTATTAACAAAAAATCAACTGAAGAAAATGGAACAAATTTTAAAAACATTTAATGACATTACAGGATCTTTTGGTGGTCCTTTAAGCGCTGTAATTATTATTATTCTTGGATGGTTAATTGCAGGAACAATTAAAAACTTAATTAAACGCGCTTTCTCTAAAACACAAATCGATAAAAAATTAAGCAATGACAATATTAATTTAGGAAACCTAATTAGTAAACTTGTATACTACTTAATTATGATACTAGTTTTTATGTTAGCACTAGAAAAATTAGGCATGACTAGTGTACTTGAACCTGTGAAAGACTTGCTAAATGGTTTTACTAATTTTATCCCTAATATTATAGGTGCTTCCTTGGTTGCTTACATTGGATATATGCTAGCAACAATTGTTTCTGAATTAGTGGAATTATCTGGTGAAACTATTCAAAAATTCACTCCTAAACTACGATTACCTGAAAATATTAATTTAGTACATATCTTAAAGAAAATCGTTTTTATTTTTATTTTCATCCCTCTATTAATTGTGGCTTTAAATATTTTAAATTTTGAAGCTATTTCTGCACCAGCTAGTGATATGCTACAAAGCTTTTTTGAAGCAATTCCTAAAGTATTAGTAGCCACCTTAATTATGATTGTTTTCGTAGTTGGTGGTAAATATTTAAGTGAACTACTTAGCGATTTACTTGGAAGTTTAAATATTAACGAGTTTATGCAGAAAGCTGGTTTAACTTCATTAACTGGAAAAACAAACGTAGAAAAACTAATTGCAAATATTGTATATGCTTTTATTATTTTATTTGGGTTAATGACTGCGATTGATAAGTTAGAGTTCACTAAACTTTCTGAAATGATGGGAACAATTGTAGAACTTGGAGGTAATATTCTTTTTGGGTTATTAATTTTAGCTGTAGGAAATTGGATAGCAAACTTAGCTTCAAAAAACTTTTTAAAGTCAGATGATAATCCATTTATAGCAAATATCATTCGTATTGCTGTTTTAGCTATTTTCTTAGCTATCGGTCTGCGAAGAATGGGAATTGCAGATGATATCATAAATTTAGCTTTTGGTATTACTTTAGGAGCTGTTGCTTTAACAGTTGTATTATCATTTGGTTTGGGCGGACGAGAAGCTGCAGGTAAACAAATGGAAAAAATCTTAGATAAATTCAATAAAAAATAATTCAATTTATATAATAAACAGATCAAAAAACACAGATTAAGATAAATTTCTTATCTGTGTTTTTTTATTCTCTTTTTAAAGATAAGAGTAAAAGTTCTAGTCTTTTTATCTCTCTTAATAAAGCGTTTTTATCCATTTGCATCCAAGCAAATATCTTTAACATACTTACGCCTAATAAAAATATTATTGCTCCCGAAGCCCACTTTATTAGTTCTTTAGCTTCTGAAGCTTCAAAAAATTGAACAAGACAGAATATAAAAAATCCAAAAAAGATTAATGTAATCATATTCATGGCTACTAAAATCCACTTATTTTTCCCTTTGAATAAACCAAATACCATCTGCCACATGGTTTGCTCTTCTAGTTCTTGATAAAAAACAGCTTCTTCTTCTGTTAATGTTTCTTTGATCAATTTATCAATATCTTCAGTAAATTTCATAATGTATTATTTTATTGTATTCTTTAATTTTTCTCTTGCATGAAATAATCTAGATTTCACAGTACCTACCGAAACTTTTAATAATTCACTTATTTCAGTTAATGATCTTTCTTCAACGTAAAAAAGACGAATCACTTGCTGATGTGCAATTGTTAATTCTTTTATTGCTCTACTTAATTTATCTTTCTTTTCATGTATCGATTCTTGGAGTTCTTCTTCTATTTCAGCTTCTCTATACAACATGACATGCCTCGTTTGCCTTTGTTTTTTCCTTAGATAATCTAAAGCTTTCCTTTTTACGATTTGTATCGCCCAACTTTTAAACTTGTTCGCATCTTCTAAAGTATTTAGCTTATTTATTATAGTTACCCAACTTTCTTGAGCTATATCTTTAGCCACAAACGAACTATTTACATACGAGAAAGCGATTTTACAAAAAGACTGATGCCATTTTTTTACCAAGAACACAAGTGCTCTTTTTTCCCCTTTCAAATACGCTTTAACAAGATCTTCATCTGTATGTAGAATTTTATTTTTCATAAGTTGTATTCACTTACATGACGTTTAATTTTACAAAAGGTTCATTTTAATATAAATTAATATTCGAAACCAATCTTAATAAGAGATATCTTTTCTAATTTTGCAATCCTTTAAATCAATATAAAGATGCCAAGAAGAGAACGTAACAAGTTTGTTAAAAGAGGAGAAATTATTGAAATTCTTATTGAAGATTATGCCTTTGGAGGAAAAGGTATAGGACGTATTCGTAACGAACACGGAGAATTTGTAGTTTTTGTTCCCAATACTTTACCAGGACAAACAGTAAAAGCTAGAGTTGCGAAATCTCAGAAAAAATACGCTGAATGTAAATTAATTGATGTTTTAAAAGCTTCTGAAGATGAAATTTCTTCAAATTATCAAGAAGTTCCAGGCGCACCTTACATTCAACTTCCTATAGAAAAACAACACGAGTACAAATACACAAGTACCATGTCGTTATTCAAAAAAATAGGAAAAATTGAAAATATTGAAGATTACTTTGATGAATTTGTGAGTTCGCCAAACGTATTTCATTATAGAAATAAAATGGAATATAGTTTTTCTGCTATTGGTTACGATCGTGAACAAAAAACAGATGTTGATGAATTTACATTAGGTTTTAAGAGACGTGGTGTTTGGTGGATGGGTGAAAACCTAGATAAAGATAGCGGACTTTTTGATGCCGACTTTGAAAATAGTTTAAAAACAATACGAACTTTCTGTGAAGAAACAGGTTTAGCTCCTTGGCATGGACCAAAAAAAGAAGGTTTTTTCAGATATTTTGTAGTACGAAAATCATACAAAACAAACGAGTTGTTATGCAATCTTGTCACTACTTCTAAAGATTTAGATAAATTTAGTTTCCCAAAGTTTATAGCGCTTTTACAAGAATTGTTTGGTGATCGATTAGCTGGTTTATTGCATACTATAAATGATGAAACTGGAGATAGAACAATTGCTACTTCTGGAAGTATTGATTTGGTATATGGTAAAGATAAAATTGTAGAAGAATTACTTGGATTAAACTTTGAAATAAGTATGAAAAGCTTTTTTCAAACAAATCCGAAGTCTGCTGAAAAATTATATAATAAGGTAGTAGATTATGCCTTAGAGAATAAAGAAGCTGTTGACAATACAATTGTTATGGATTTATTCTGTGGAACAGGAACTATAGGTCAGATTTTAGCTTCTCGTAGTGAAAATGCAAAAATTGTTGGGGTTGATATTGTTGCCTCAGCTATTGAAGATGCTAGAGAAAATGCCAAGCGAAATCATATTGAAGGTGTTGAATTCTACGCTGCCGATGTAGGAAAATTCTTATTAGAACAACCTCAATTCAAGAATAAAATCAAAACAATTATTTTAGATCCTGCACGTGCTGGTATAGCTCCTAAAACACTTAAAAAAATCATAAATCTAAACGCAGATAGAATGGTTTATGTATCTTGTAACCCAGCTACTCAAGCAAGAGATACAGAGCAATTACAGGAAGCAGGCTATGCTATTAAGAAAATAAGTTTAGTAGATCAATTTCCACATACAGCTCATATCGAAACTGTAGTTTTATTTGAAAAGTAATAGTTTATGAGATTTTTAAAATATGCTATCATTTTATTTGTAGCAACAATTTGTTTTTTATCGTGTGAAAAAGATGATTTTTGCACACAAAATCCTGTTACACCTAACCTTGTTCTCCGTTTTTACAACAATAAAAGTTTAACTGAATTTAAAGCAGTAGAACGTTTTACAATGTCTACTGGTGGAGTTACTCTTTTTTCAAATATTTCAACAGATTCTATAGCAATACCACTTAATACTATTGCAGAAGAAACAGTATTTACACTCATACGAAATGAAACTGATAATGACGATAATACAGGAGATGAATCTGCTACTCTAACTGTTAAATACATTCCTGAAAACGAATATGTTTCTAGATCTTGTGGTTTTAGAGTAATTTTTAATGATGTTACTTTTGAAACCTCTGGCTGGATTGAACGTTTGTCTACAACTCAATTAGAATCTATTAAAAATCAAACTAATGCGCACGTTAACATTTTCCATTAAGGTATTTATTTTCTTATTTGTAGTTAACTTGCAAGCTCAAAAAACTTCAAAAAAAGAAACACCAAAAGATAGTGTAGTTTATAAAACAGGTTATGGTTTACGATTAGGTATAGATTTAAGTAAACCTGGATTAAGTTTTATTGATAAAAGTTATACTGGCTTTGAGATTGTTGGTGATTACCGGGTTTCTAAAAATTGGTACATCGCAGGAGAAATTGGAAGAGAAGAAGAAATTACATTTGAAGATTTTACTACTTCAACTTCAAAAGGTAATTATATACGATTAGGAGCTAATCTGAACACCTATACCAATTGGTTAGATATGAATAATGAAGTATATGTTGGTGGTAGATACGGTTTAGCAATTTTTGAACATACTTTAAATAACTTTACTCCAAATATATCAACGGGGAATCCAGATATACCTATTATATTTCCTAACTCTCCAGTAAACACACCTGTTAGCGAATCTGGTTTAACAGCACATTGGTTCGAGTTTCAGATTGGTATAAAAGTAGAAACTTTTAAAAATTTATTTATAGGTTTTCATGGTGCTTACAAGATTGGTTTAAGTATTGATGATCAAGAAAACTTCAAAACCTTATATGCGCCTGGTTTTAATCGAGTCTTTGAAAGTAATACAGGTTTTGGTTTTAATTACACAATTTCCTATTTAATACCTTTTGTTAATAAATAATTTTAGAGCTTTCCCTCTATTTTACTAATTTTACACTAAGTAATAAACAAACTTATTAACAATGGACAGAATACCTAGCGTTGATCTAAGAGATTTCTTATCTGAAGATGAAAGTAGAAAGCAAAAATTTATAAAGGAAATTGGAAATGCATATGAAACTATAGGTTTTGTTGCTTTAAAAGGTCATTTTTTGGACACTACACTAGTTGATAATTTATACGCACAAATCAAAAAGTTTTTTGATTTACCTGTAGAAACTAAGCAGAAGTATGAAATTCCTGGTATTGGCGGACAACGTGGGTATGTTTCTTTTGGAAAAGAAAGTGCAAAAGGTAAAAAAGAAGGTGATTTAAAAGAATTTTGGCATTTTGGTCAATATGTTGAAAATAACCCTACTTTAGAAAAAGAATATCCTGCAAATGTAAATGTAGAAGAATTACCAGAATTCAATGAAGTTGGTAAACAAACCTACAAAATGCTGGAAAAAACTGCTAAATATGTATTACGATCTTTGGCTTTATTTTTAAATCTAGATGAAGAATACTTCGACAATCATATCTTAAATGGTAATAGTATTTTAAGACCTATACATTATCCGCCTATTCAAGAAGAACCAAAAGGAGCTGTTAGAGCTGCTGCTCATGGTGATATAAATTTAATTACACTTTTAATGGGAGCTCATGGTAAAGGATTACAAGTTCAAAACCATAACGGAGAATGGATAGACGCAATAGCTGAACCAGACGAATTAATGATTAATGTTGGAGACATGCTTTCAAGGCATAGTAACAATAAATTAAAATCTACAATTCATAGAGTAGTAAATCCTCCTAAAGAACTTTGGGGAACGTCAAGATATTCTATTCCGTTTTTTATGCATCCTGTTTCTGAAATGAAATTAGATGTTTTAGAAAATTGCATCGATGAAAACAACCCAAAACAATTTGAAGATATTACTGCTGGAGAATTCTTAAATGAACGTTTACGCGAATTAGGATTAATAAAATAGGCTGTTGGCTGTTGGCTGTTGGCTGTTGGCTGTTGGCTGTTGGCTGTTGGTAAAAATATAAATACAAAAAGTCTCACAACTATATACCTTAGACTTTAAATAAACTATGGATTTACAAGATCAATTAAAAAACCTTTTTCCAGATCATAAATTTGAGGAACCAAAACAGGAAGAAAAGCCTGATGTTTGGTTACAAGACGAACCTTTACTATGTAAATATGAAAAACGTAAAGGTAAACCTATTACGATTATAGATGGTTATAATGGAGCTATAGAAGATTTTAAAAAGCTAGCCAAAGAAATAAAAACTAAATTTTCTGTTGGGGGTAGTTTTAAAGATGATAAGATTATAATTCAGGGAGATTATCGTGATAAAATTATGGAACTGTTAAAAGAAAAAGGATTTAATGTTAAGAGAGTTGGTGGTTAATGCTTTAGAAGTATTAACCATTTTTGTTAAAACGCCTATAACCAATTTTTGAAAAATCATTTTTTTAACAAAAAAAACAATAATCATCTAAAAATTAAATCAAAACAAAATAATATTCTCAGTATATTGTTTTTTTCACTAATATTGGAATGCATTTTTAAGTTCCTACATATGAGCACTTATTTACATATAACTAATGGTGATGTTACAACCGAAATTTTAAATAACTTAAAACTTGATGGTGAAATTATTACCTGGAGAGAAATGTTGTGTGAAGGAAAAACAACTACAGATGTTGGTAGTGAAGATTTTTGGAAAGTCCGTTTTGATTTTTTAAACTCTGCTTATAAAGTAACTAAAAAAACTTTTATAGATTTTACACTAAAGGAATACAGAAACCTTTGTAAACAAAATCAAGATGAAATTATTTTGTGGTTTGATCATGATCTATTTTGTCAAATTAATCTAGTTGCTGTAGTCAGCTGGCTTAAAAAATATAGAAAGGGTAGAAAAATAACTTTAGTTCAAACTGATATTAGTGATAATTCTCAAAGTAGATATGGTTTTTCTGGAGTTTCAAAAGAAAACTTAATAAAACTGTATAATGAAAGGGTAACACTATCACAAGATGATATTGAATATGCTGATTATATTTGGCAATTGTATTGTTCTGACAGTCCTTTACGATTAGAAACTGTACATAAATTCAACCCTTCTTCTCCTTTTATATATTTAACTGATGCTATAAATGCACATTTAAAACGTTTTCCTTCTATGGAAAATGGGTTAAATAATGTTGAAAATACAATTCTTAATACTGCCAATACCTTAAACTTAAAAAATGAAAATGAATTAGTTCGTTCATTATTAAACAATCAAAAAATTTATGGTTTTGGAGATATACAGTATAACAATAAAATAAAAGAGCTAAAAAAGCTTTTTTCTTCATTAAATCCTGTGAAACTTAGTGAAGATGGTATTAAAGTACTTCATAATCAATTAAACTTCTATAGAGAATTACGTTCTGATTTTTCGTATCTTGGCGGGTCTAAAAAGTACAGTTATTTGTATGTAAACGCTACAGACAAGCTACTGAAATTATAACATCTTAATGAAGATTAAAAATTCTGAACTTATTTTAAATAATGATGGTAGTATTTACCATTTAAATTTAAAACCTGAACATATTTCAACAGACATCATATTTGTTGGAGATCAATATAGAGTAGAAAAAGTAACTAAACACTTTGATTCTATAGAATTTACTACTCAAAAAAGAGAATTTAAAACAACTACTGGAGTTTACAAAGGAAAACGAATTTCAGTAATTTCAACAGGTATTGGCCCTGATAATATTGATATTGTTTTAAACGAACTTGATGCCTTAGTAAATATTGATTTTGAAACTCGAGAAATCAAAAAAAATCACACTCAATTAAATATTACACGTATTGGAACTTCTGGTTCTTTACAAGACGATATTCCTGTAGACAGCTTTTTACTAAGTAGTCATTCTATAGATTTAAACGGTATGTTACAAGCTTATGACTTAAAAGATATTGCACATCCAGATATTGAAGAAGCATTTGTAAAACAAACCGATTGGTCGGAAAGAAAAGCTTATCCTGTAGTAATTGCTAATTCTGAAGAGCTAGCTAATAAATTAAGTTCTGAAAAAACTCATCAAGGAATTACAGCTACTGCTGGTGGTTTTTACGGACCTCAAGGAAGAGTTTTACGATTACAACTTCAAGACCCTAATCAAAATTCTAAAATTGATAATTTTTCATATCAAAACCATAGAATTACCAATTTAGAAATGGAAACTTCAGCTATTTATGGACTTTCAAAATTATTAGGTCATCATGCATGTTCTATGAATGCAATTTTAGCCAATAGAGCAAATGGAACTTTTAGTGAAAACCCAAGTGTAGTTGTAGAAAAATTAATTTTGTATACCTTAGATAAATTAGTTGAATAAATGTTGAATTTAAAAGTTGGTGGTGTTCCTGAACACTTTAATTATCCATGGTACATCACTTTAAAAAATAAAGAATACACCAAACAAAACATCAATTTACGTTGGCAAGATTTCCCTGGTGGTACAGGAGCAATGTGTAAAGCTTTGCGTGAAAAAGAAATTGATATTGCAATTGTTTTAACTGAAGGAATTATTAAAGATATTATTAATGGTAATCCTTCAAAAATTATTCAAACCTTTGTAAAAAGTCCTTTAATCTGGGGAATTCACGTAGGAGCTAAATCTAAATTTCAATCTATTGACGATTTAGAAAATGCAACTGTAGCTATTAGTAGACATGGTTCTGGTTCTCATTTAATGGCCATTGTAAACGCTTACAACAATGGATGGGATATTGATAAATTGAAGTTTAAAGTTGTTAAAAATCTACAAGGAGGAATAGACGCTTTAACCAATGGCGAAGCCGATTATTTTATGTGGGAACATTTTACAACAAAACCCTTAGTAGATAATGGTACTTTTAGAAGAGTTGGTGATTGCCCTACTCCATGGCCTTGTTTTGTTGTAGCTATTCGAGAAGAAATATTAGAAAATCATCCTGAAGAAATTAAAACAGTGTTAAATATTATTAATCATTGTACTTCTGACTTCAAGTCTATTGAAAACATAGATGAAACACTTTCTATACGATATGAACAACAATTAGAAGACATACAAAAATGGTTATCTATTACCGAGTGGAACGACGGAAAACCGATGTCTGAAAATTTATTAACCAGTATTCAAAATAAAATGGTAACATTTAACGTTATTGAAGAGAAAATTGATTCTGGTAAATTGATTAAAATTTTATAAATTAGCATTTCTAAAAGTAAAAAAATGAAAAGAGTAGTATTTATTGCAATTTGTGTAGTTGGTTTATTAGGATTAACATCATGTGGAAGTACAGCACCATGCGGCTTATCACAAACAAAAACTAAGCAAACTCAACAAAACTATCAACAAGAAGTTGTTGTTGCAGATGCAACAGCAGAATAAGTTGATCGTTCTTTTTTCAAATTCAATAAATCCGCTTCTTTAGCGGATTTTTTTGTTACCAATAACAAAACTTAAAAAACTAACTAATAGGTTTTTAAATTATATTTCACTAGTTTTAACTGTACTTGAACGTAAACCAGATAGAAATATGAAATCAAAAATTACTTTAGTAATAGTTTTAATATTCACCGCACTATTTCAACCATACAACATTAACTCTCAAGTTAACGATGTTCAAGTTTTTGGTTTCATACATAGCTTAGTTCACCATTCTTCTTTAAGAGAAACTCCAATTCCTGAAACTGCAACTTTTTACTGGGTAAATGACATTGTACAAAGTACTTCTGATACATTTGCCGCCTCTGGTACATTTGGTCAATTGACAGATCATGTTGATCGTAATCTTCCTCCTAATCCCGGAATTGGTTATGACGGTGTTCCAGGCACATGGGATCCAGATACTGGAGGTACATTTACAACCTCAACTACAAATACAATTCTAATTACTGCGGCTAATTTTATACAATATGTTTCTCCTACACAACAAGATCCAGCTGACTCAACTACCGGTAGAACTGTAGTTAGTAAAACTGAAACACTTTTTGATTGGTTGAATAATGAAAAACCGAATTTGCGTTTTTATATTTATGGAAATTGGCCTGAGATGGATTTAATGAATAGTTACCCTCCTACATTACCAACTCAAAATGAAATTGATGAATTTCATAATATTACAATGGGAATTTCTGGAAATTTTAATTCTTGGTGGACTGATTATCAAGATGCAATTATTGCTTCTAGACCTAGCTATAACGCTCGTTTAATTCCTGTAGGAAGAATTATTAGTCAGATATTAACTTCTGTGATTCCAAATCAAATTCCGTTTAATGAATTATACGAAGATTCTGATCCACATGGTAGAGCTAATATCTATTTTTTAGCAGGAATGATAACTTATATGGCGATGTATGAAAAAGAAATTCCAGCTAGTTATATGCCTTCTTCAATTATCAGTTCTGCTATAAGAAATAATTTGACTCAGATTCGAAGTTTTATTGCTCAAGAACTCAATGACTTTAACTTTCCAAATGGAAATAGCAGAATATTTTATAATCGACCTGTATTAAGCACAGAAGAAAACCAAATCGTAGAAAACAATATCTCTATAATTCCTAACCCTGTTAGTAATGTTTTTCAAATTGAAAGTCAAACTAACAATACATTTGATATTTCAATCTACAATGTAAACGGACAAGTATTGAAAGACATTCCGAATTATAATACAACAACAGAACGTAATTTTATTGATATTAATAATCTTTCTAATGGAATTTATTTTTTGAGATTGAAAGATCAAACAAACAACTTTATAATAACACGAAAAATTATAAAAAGATAGGGGACCAAGTAGTGTTTTCTATTTATTAGAACTTGATTTATTAAAGTATACTATAATTAAATACTTTTAGAGCAAAAACTCTTATATAATTCTTCTTTCCAATTATCCAAATAAGTATAAAACTCAAAAAAACTTTTTCCTAACTCTGTTTTAAAATCATCTGAATTAATTGTAACTCCACCATTAATAAAGAATCCGATAGTTTTTTCTTTATGGTTAAATAATATTTCTTGCCTCAGACAATCATCAATGAAGACGTGATTATCATTAATATATCCAAAATCAAGTTCTTCAATTTCATTTATTGTATTGATAAATTTTATTACAGGATTTGGAATATGATTTGATTCAAACTCATGTTTGAAACCTCCATAATCATTTCCTTTTTTAAAGCATCTCAAATAAACTTCATATTTATGAGATTTAGTTATAAAAATATCAATATTTAGTAGCCTCTCGGTAAAACCATCTGAATGTAAAAAGACCATTGAATGGTTTTCATTAATCTCATAAGAACCTGCTTCATTAAACTTTGGATGATCTTTAATACTCATAATTTTTAAATAGCAATTTCAAAATGATAACTGTATTAATTCTTCTTCTTTAACATCGGTACAAACTTAAAATCACCAAGTTCGTGCTTTTCAAACTCTTTAAGAGATTTACGAATTAGTAAAGTCATAATTTGAGTTCCTTCGCCAACAGGAATTAACAACTTTCCTCCTACTTTTAATTGTCCTAATAAAGGCTTAGGAATAAAAGGTGCTCCAGCTGTGACTATAATTTTATCAAACGGTGCTTGTTCAGGTAAGCCTTTATAACCGTCTCCAAAAATGAAACGCTTTGGTTTATATCCGATTTTAGGTAAAAACAAAGAAGTTCTCTTGAATAACTCATGTTGTCTTTCTATAGTATATACTTCTGCTTTTAGCTCTAACAACACAGCTGTTTGATAACCTGATCCTGTACCAATTTCCAGAACTTTTTCATCTTCTTTAATTTCTAATACTTGTGATTGAAACGCAACTGTGTAGGGATGAGAAATAGTTTGGTTTGCTGCTATTGGAAAAGCCTTATCTTGATACGCATGATCTTCGAAACTACTATCGATAAAAAGATGACGTGGAATTTTTCTAACAGCATTTAACACTTTTTCATCTACTATTCCTTTTTTGTTTAACACAGTAGCTAATTGGTTTCTAAGTCCTTGATGTTTGGTAGTATCTCTCACAACATGTAAATTTTCCGCAGGCTAAAAGTAGCAATAAATACCAAAAAAAGTCTATAAAAGTGTATCTTTGTTAACACTGATTTGTAAATCAGTTCAATAAAAATAAATCTGAAATTTATGCTAAAAGCTGGAGTTTTAGGTGCAGGTCATTTAGGAAAAATTCACCTACGCCTTTTACAAGAATCTGATAAATACGAACTCGTTGGATTTTATGATCCTAATAAAGAAAACGCAGATAAAGTAGTTACTGAATATGGCTACAAATATTTTGAAACTGTAGAAAGTTTAATTGATGCAGTTGATGTTGTCGATATTGTAACTCCTACCCTTTCTCATTTTGATTGTGCAAAACAAGCTATTGAAAAAGGAAAACACATTTTTATTGAAAAACCTATCACAAATACCATACAAGAAGCAGAAGCAATTCGAACTTTAGCTAGTCAAAATCATGTACGCGGACAAGTAGGACATGTAGAACGTTTTAATCCTGCTTTTACTGCTGTAAAAGACATTATTGAAAGTCCTATGTTTATTGAAACTCACCGATTAGCCGAGTTTAATCCTAGAGGAACAGATGTTCCTGTTGTATTAGATTTAATGATTCATGATATTGATATTATTCTTTCTGTTGTAAAATCGAAAGTAAAGAATGTTTTTGCTAGCGGTGTTTCTGTTATTTCTGAAACTCCAGATATTGCAAATGCTAGAATCGAATTTGAAAATGGTTGTGTTGCCAATTTAACCTCGAGTAGAATTTCTATGAAGAACATGAGAAAAACGCGTTTTTTCCAAAAAGATGCTTACATCTCTGTTGACTTTTTAGAAAAGAAATCAGAAGTTGTTAAAATGAAAGATGCTCCAGAAACTCCAGACGATTTTGCTATGATTTTACAAAATGCTGAAGGAGTTAAAAAACAAATTTATTTTGAAAATCCAAAGATAGAATCAAACAATGCGATTTTAGATGAATTGAATTCATTTGCAGATGCAATTCTTAATAAAACTACTCCCATCGTTTCCTTAACACAAGGAACAGAAGCATTACGAGTAGCACATCAAATTATCGATTGTTTTTCTAAATAATAATCCAAAACAACACTAAAATTAAATCTTACATGAAAAATATTGCAGTAATTGGTGCAGGTACTATGGGAAATGGAATTGCCCATACATTTGCTCAATTTGGTTACAATGTTCAATTAATTGACATATCTCAAGCAGCTTTAGATAAAGGTTTAGCTACTATTTCTAAAAATTTAGATCGTATGGTAGCTAAAGAAAAAATATCTGCTCAAGATAAAGAAGATACATTAAAAAACATATCAACTTTTACATCAGTAAAAGAAGGTGTGCAATATGCTGGTTTAGTAGTTGAAGCTGCTACTGAAAATATTGACTTAAAATTAAAAATATTTAAAGATTTAGATGAAGTTTGCCCTGAAGATACTATTCTTGCTACAAATACCTCTTCTATCTCAATAACTCAAATTGCTGCTGCTACAAGTAGACCTGAAAAGGTAATAGGAATGCATTTTATGAATCCTGTTCCTATTATGAAGTTGGTAGAAATTATTAGAGGTTACAATACCTCTGATGAGGTTAATGACTTTATAGTTGATCTTACAAAAAAGATTAATAAAGTTCCTGTAGAAGTTAATGACTATCCTGGTTTTGTGGCCAACAGAATTTTAATGCCTATGATTAATGAATCTATTGAAACTTTATATAATGGAGTTGCTGGTGTTAAAGAAATAGATACTGTAATGAAATTAGGTATGGCACATCCAATGGGACCATTACAATTAGCTGATTTTATTGGTTTAGATGTATGTTTATCTATTTTAAATGTAATGTACGATGGGTTTAAAAATCCAAAATATGCACCATGTCCTTTATTAGTAAATATGGTAACTGCTGGTAAATTAGGAGTAAAATCTGGAGAAGGTTTTTACGATTATAGTGAAAGTAGAAAAGCTGAAAATGTAGCTAAAATGTTTAGTTAAAACATCATCATCACATAAAAATTAAAAAAAGCTGTTAAAGAATTTTAACAGCTTTTTTAATTTTAATCTTGAATTGGATTTAATTCTTGCGGTGGAGTATCAGTTCCCACCCAAGTAATTAAAATAGAACCATTTAGTAATTGATCAGGACCAGCTCCGAACGAATTCCTTAATTGTACATCTGTAAATTTGATCAAAATTTGATATTGTTGCTCTAATATCTCTTCATTAGGTTCAAAGTTTTGACTTCGAATTACATCTTTAGTTATTGTACCGTTAGTTCCAAAATTAGGTCTAAAATCTTCTAACTCTCCATCGATAGGAATTTGTAAACTCACATCTGCTAAATCTCGTGGATTATATACTTTAAATCCTGGATCAAAAAAATCTTCAGAAAAATCAACAATAGTAATTTGTGGTCTTAAAACAACATCATTAGAAATTATTGGGTCATCTACTGGATCAAATCTATCATTCCAACGTCCACCAATACTTAACAAAGAAATACCGTCGTTCATAAAAACATCATTCTTAACCAAGTCTAATCGCGTAATGTTATCATTAAGTTTCAAATTATGATCTACTATATAAAAACCAGGAAAAATAAATCTTTTAACAACTCTACAAAATTGATCATCAACAGATGAAATATCATATGAACCAGGCAAAGGATTATCAAACTCTCCTTCATTACCATTTAATTGTCCGGCTCTTTTCCCTGGATAAGCAGCATTTCCTGCACGCATATTATTAACTTCTAATTGAATAATTTTCAAACTGAGTTTCGTAATTTGTAACATGAGAAACTGAGAAAAAACGTTCTACTACGTTCAATCTAAATTCTAAGTCGCAAAAATTATCTGATGCATTTCCATCATCACCATCACCTGCACTTTCTCCGCCCATTTCATCATCTGAACTGCTACAGGCTATCAAAAAAATAGAAAGTATTATGAAAGTTATTTTTTTAAGATTGATTTTCATTTGAATTCTCTTTTGTGTTCTAAACAAAATTATTTTTAAAGAAAAATGAAGTCAATACCCATTAATGGTTATTTTATAAAAAGCAAAAAGGAACTCTGGTCTAAGAGTTCCTTTTTTTATTGGGGAATTACATGTTCTTTAGATGTAATAAGGGGAAAACATTTGAAATGTGAATAATTTGGGGATTATACGAACATTTACTGTTTATTTATTAAAAGGGAATTTGTTTTTATTTACATATACTGGAATCTTTTGTACGTTCATCTTTGATGGATTCTCAGTTGTGAATAATTTAGTTATTACTTCGTTTAACAATTCTAAAACTTTCATGACCTTGGTTTTTTGGGATTATATATTCTTTCTTACATTGGCTAAATTACAAAGCTTTTAAAATTTCTAATTCATTTTTTAGATTTCTAGTAGCTATATAATCGATAAATGGTATTATTTACCCGTTAAACCAAATTTAAGAACGTTTTCTTGTTATTTATAGACGTAATAATTCTATTCTCCCTTACAACTATATTATTTAAAAATCAATTTTCCTTTCATTTCTAATGACTTAGAACTTATTTTATAAAAATAGATTCCTGAAGATAACTGCTTTCTATCAAAGTTTATTGTATTGCTTCCTACTTTTGAAGTAATCTTTTCGCTGTGTACTTGTTTTCCTAACACATTAAACACTTCAAAATTATAATCATTGGTACTTTTAGAGTTAAATGTAAATGTAGCACTAGTTTCTACTGGATTAGGACTAACTAACGCTCGCTCTAGTGAAACTTCGTTACCTATAGATGCTGTAGCTTGTTTAGCAAACTTAATGTTACCTACATCTAAATTCTTTTGTACCATACTACCGTCATCTGCAACTAAAGTTATAAACAACATCTTTACATCATTTAAATTTACTTCTCCGTTAGCGTTAGATGTGATATCTCCTTTATAGATAACATAATCTTTTGTATTGTCTGTAAGATTAACAGTGATGTAAGGTTGGTTATTCCAATCTGAGATGCTTTCTTTAACAAAAATCATTTTCATTGTGCCAACACCTTTGGCATCAAAAGATATTTGATCATAAGCAGTTAAATCTACTGGTTCAAATTTTGGTGTTAATGATCTGTATACAGAAACATCTTGATTAGCTGTTGCAACTAAAGAAATATTTCGTTCTACTTTATATACACCTTCTTCATCAGTTTCATTATTCGCTATAACATTAAATGTATCTACAAATCTTTGAGAACTATCATCAACTCCCCACGTACCATCTGAAAGGAATAAATCATCTGGAGTTAAGTTATACTGATTACGTAATCTAAATCCGAAATCATACAAGTTTCCAATATCTAAGGTCACATTATTAATATAACCTGTTAAATCAACATTAAAAGTTACAGGTTCACTAGTTGCTGTTTCTGTTGCTCTTTTATTACCTTCAATTATAATTGTAGACGGTCTTAAATTATTAATGATCTCTAAATCTATTTTACCACCTCTTCTGTATGCTGCTTTTTTAATAAATACAAGTGGTGCATCTGAACTTTTGTATTCACTAATTGGCTTTTGTACTTCTAAAAGATTTAAAACTTCTTGAGAAACATTATATAAGTCATCTATAGAACTCGCCCATACTTGAAAATTGTAATATCCTTTTTCTTCATATTGATCCAGATTCCAATGAGATTCTACAATAAAAGATGAATTATCATCTGATTCTCTTACAGAAAAAGTTGCTACGAACTCTATAGAACCATCTGGTTGCTTAACTCTAGATTTTATAAATAAAGCGTCATTAATTTCCATGTTAGATACCGATAATAATTCGGCTCCAGTGAATCGATCACAAATATGTTTTGTATGCTCATAAACTTTATTTTCTGTTTTTAGTAACAATAAAGTTCCATAACCTTTATTATCTCTTATATAATCTACAGAAACCAAATCAGTAGCATTTGTGATATCTACTAAATCACTTGGAGAACTTTCTACTGCTGTTGTACCTGGAATAACATCCATAGGAACTAAATCCCATAATGATATATTTTGATTACTTGATCTTCTTGCATAGAAACTATTCTTCTCTACTTTTCTAGCCTTAGCTACATCAAAAGTATAGTTTGTCTTAATTCTATTAATATTTCTTCTATTGATTTGAGTTGATAAACGATTGTTACTTTCTAAACCTCCACTATTACCTGTTGAAGTTGGCGTAATGGTAGGACAACTTGCAACTCCTGAACATGAAGGATCATCACAATCTACCAAACCATCACCATCATCATCGACTCCATTAGTACAGTCTTCTTGCGGTACAGGTGCAGTTGGACATCTTGCTCCATCATTACTATTACTTGATGGTCCGAATGCAAATAAATTAGAATTCATATCTAAACTACTTGTCACGTTTTGCACAGTTCTTATGATATAAACTGTACCTGTTTGATTAGCTGATACATAGAAATTTCCATCTACATCGAAATATACAGCTCCATAAGTATAATTAAGTCCAGATAAAATTGGAACTTCACCTAAAGTTTCAACTACATTAGTAGCAGTATCTATTCTATATAAATTGTTAGAGTTTTTTTCTACCGTGTATAATTTACCATCAACTGCATTAAAAGCCCAGTCATGAACATTTAATGATTTACTAATTGTTTGTGTTCCTAATACCGTTAAATATGTTGCTGAGCTAGGATCTAAATCTATAGTATAATATGAATTACTTGATTTTCTTAAGTAATAAATACCATCTTTATTTACATCTCCTACATAAGAAAAACTAGCTCCTGGTATTTCAAAAGTGGTTGTACTGTAATCTTTACCTATTCTTATAATAGTATTGTCAGGAAATCGTAAAGATCCCCAAATGTAGCCGTCCTTTTCGTTGTAACCTACAGCATTAATATTGTCTAGAGCAAGATCAATTCCTTCTAGTACAGCATTACCTGATGCTAAATTTTGCGCATACACATCATTTGTTTGAAACAAATATGCTTCGGTTACACAATTAAAAGGTTCGTTTGCTTGAGATAATAGCCCTTGAAAAGAGAAGCTAATTAAAATAATAAGTGTGAAATTTTTAATTTTTGAGTAATAATTCTTCATGGTGAGATTCGCTAATTGGGGGTTTAACAATAATGTTTACAGCAATTTACGATTAAAACACTCAAATCTCTCAGGAAAAATACTGTTTCGTAGGTTTTTAACGGTTAATGGTAGGAATGATTAGACCAACATCATTAAAAATAAAAAAGGAGCTGTTAAACAGCTCCTTTTTGTTATTTATTAATAATTAGATTCGTTAATTATCTTTTTCTTCGTCTTTTTTATCTTTAGATGCTTTGTTCCATATTTTAATTTCATCTGTTGTTGTAACTCCAGATTTAACTTCAATATTTACTCCATCAGAAATACCTAATTCTAATTCCTTTTTCTCAAACTTACCATCTTCCTTTTTTATTTCAACATAAGGTTTTTCAGTTTTCTTATCGAAACGTAATAAAGCTTCTTTAATCGCTAAAACATCATCTTTCTTTTCTAAAACAATATCTGCATTTGCAGAATATCCAGCTCTAATGAAATTACTATCATCTAAAGTTACATCTGCTTTAATCTTAAACTGAACAGCACCTGCTTCTTCAGTTCCTTTAGGCGCGATAAAGTTCAATATTGCAGGAAACTTTTTATCTTCTATCGCTCCAAGAGATACTTGTAATTTAGTTCCTCTAACTAATTTTCCTACTTCAGATTCGTCAACTTTTCCTTCAAATATCATTTTATTCATATCTGCAATAGTAGCTATTGTTGTACCAGCATTAAAGCTATTACTCTGAATTACCTGATATCCTCTTTTAACGGGAATCTCTACTATCATACCAGAAGAAGTTGCTCTAATATTGGTATTTGCGGCATTTCCTAAACCAGCAGTTGTTCCTCTTTTTACAATATCCATATTAGACTTTGCATTCGATAAACGTTGCTTCGCATTATTAAACGAAAGTTCTGAGTTTTCAAACTCTTGTCTAGAAATTACACCTTTTTCGAAAAGACTTCTGTTACGATCAAACTGTGTTTTTGCGTTCTCGTAAGATAATTGTGCGTTTTTAATTTCATTATTTGCTGAGTTTAAAGCTTCAACATTTGGTACCACTCTAACTGTTGCAATTAAATCTCCTGCTTTAACAACTTGACCTTCTTCAACTAAAATTCTATCAACTATTCCTGCTATTTGAGGCTTAATTTCTACTTCTTCTAACGGTACTACTTTACCTGTTGCTACTGTTTTTTTAACGATAGTCGTTTTGAAAGGTTTTTCAGTTTCATATTCGACCACATTTTTCTTGTTCTTTTTCGCAAACCAAACTAAAACGGCTGCAAACAAAATTGCTACAATTGCTAATATAATTTTGGCTCTTTTACTCATTGTATTTATTTATAAAGTCTGATTATTATTTTATTCTTCTCTTAATGCTTCTATGGGTTTTATTAAAGTTGCCATATAAGCTGGTATTAATCCTATTGATGTTCCTAATACTATTAAAATTCCGAAAGCTATTAGTATGATTGGAATGTTAACTGTTGGATTTAGTAATGCTGCATCTGGCCCTGTAGCAAATGCTTTATCTATTCCGTAAAGAACAAGACCTCCAAAAATGATTCCTAACATTCCTGCCACGACAGTTAAGAAAATAGATTCTAGTATCACTTGTAATCTTATTTCTATTGGAGTTGCTCCTAACGCTCTTCGTATCCCTATTTCTTTGGTTCTTTCTTTCACCGTAATCAATAAGATATTTCCAATGGCAAAAACTCCTGCTATTAATGTTGCTATTCCTACAAACCAAGTTAAAAATTGCATTCCAGTTAAAAAACCTGTAAACTTTCCTATTTCTTTTCCTAAGTTGATACCTCCTAGTGCTTTATTATCTTCAGGATCTACCGTATGTAGGTTTTTTAAAGCTAGTTGAATATCTAATTCAAACTGCTCAATATCTATCCCTTCTTCTGCAGTAATCATCATCCAATCTATTCTATTTCCTCTATTATAAATTTGCTGAAAAGTAGTAAATGGTATGTAAGCTGTGTCACCATCAAAATCAATTGCTCCAGATTTATAAACTCCAACTACTTTATAGTTTACATTATTAATAATGATGTATTGGTTTATAGGATCTTCATTTTTCTCAAACAACTGTTTATAAATATTTTCCTCTATTACAGTTACTTTAGTTTTGTTATCTATGTCATTCTGATTTAAAAATCTTCCATAAATCAAATTCTTCTTTTGGACTTTATCTAAAACAGGATAATCTCCACTGACTTGAAAATCTCCAGACTTAAAACCATTCACCATTAAATTCATGGTTTGACATCGTGGTACAATATATTTTAAGCGTCCTTTAAACTCCTCCTGTAGCACTTCTACATCTCTTGTTTTTAATTGGATTCTTCTCCCTTTTTGAAATCCTTTAAAAGGTTTATCTGTTCTTTGTGTCCAAACTACTAAGCTATTTGTTGCAAAATCACCAAATAAGTTTTTAAAATTATTTTCCATTCCTCTAGCAGCTCCTAAAAGAACAACTAACAAGAATATTCCCCAAAGCACTCCAATAATCGTAATCACTGTACGAGTTTTGTTTTTACGAATTCCTCCGTAAATCTCTTGCCAAGTATCTGAATCAAATAAAAATTTAATCATAATTAATCTGCTCTTAGTGCTACAATTGGTTTGATTTGTGCTGCTCTTTTCGCTGGTAAATATCCCGCAAGTAAACCTGCTAATATTAAGATAATTGTTGCTCCTACAACTATTCCTGTACTTACGCTAGGGTTATAGATAAAATACTTCTCTAATCCATCACCTATTTGATCAAGTATAAAGGTTCCGAGTAAAAGTCCAAAATACCCTGCTAAACCTGTAATTAAGAGTGATTCTTTTACTACCATAGCTATTATTGAAACTGGTTTAGCTCCTAATGCTTTTCGAATTCCAAATTCTTTTGTACGTTCTTTAATCGAAAAAATCATGATATTACTAATTCCGATTATTCCTGCTATTAATGTTCCTGAACCAACGAAAATTACTATAAAAAATAAAGCTGTAGTTAATTGGCCAACCCCTTTATTTGCCTCTGCCATATTTCTAATGAATAAGGCACTCTGATCATCTGGATGGATATCTAAACGTTGCTTTAAATCTCTTTCTAATCCATTTCCAAATGCTAAAGCTCTATCAATCGTAAGTCTTGGATTATATCCAATTAAAATATTATCGATAAAATCATTGTTTCCGTAAAGTTTTTGTGCCGTTGTTATCGGCATATAAATATTACGTTCTTCACGGTCTCCTCCTTCATCGGAAAAAACTCCAACTATCTTGTAAGATATATTGTTAACATTAACATATTTACCTAAAGCTATTCGTTCTCCAAAAAGATCTTTCTTTACCAAACGTCCAATAACAATTACTTTATTGTTTTGATTTAAATCTAATTGATTTATAAATCTACCTTCGTCAATAATTGTTTTTTCCAAATATCTGTGATCTGGATGAACGGCTCTAATATTATAATTATCTTGATTATTTTTATAAACAACTTGAGCACTTAAATACTTTCTAGCTGATATGTATTGAATTTTATCAGAGTAGTTTTCAACGATATAATCTAAATCTTTATTTTTTAATTTTATTCGTCTACCAGATTGCAACCCTTTATATGGTTTAGTGGTTTTCCAAACTCTCACAAACATTGAGTTATTGGCATCATCAACAAAAGCTTGAGTAAAAAAATTTTGAAGACCATTTACTATCCCAAAAAGTAATGTGAATAATAAAATCGCAAATGAAATGGTAAATCCAGAAAGTACAGTTCTAAGTTTATTTTTGTTAATACTTTGAAATATCTCTCGCCAAGAATCTATATCGAACATACTAGTAAACTTTTTTCAAATCTTGTTTATTAGTATACTCATCACTAATAATTACTCCATCTTTTAAACGAACAATTCTATTGGTTTGTTCTGCTACATCTTCCTCGTGAGTAATTACAAAAACTGTCATTCCTTCGTCATTGATACCTTTTAAAAGGTCCATCACAGAATCTGTTGTTTTAGAATCTAATGCTCCAGTTGGCTCATCTGCTAAAATTACTTTTGGTTTGGTTACTAAAGCTCTAGCAATTGCGACTCTTTGTTTCTGTCCTCCAGATAATTCATTTGGTAAGTGATTCGCCCAAGGTCCAAGTTCTACCTTTTCTAAATATTCTTGGGCTATTTTTAAACGTTCTTTTCTTCCCATACCCTTGTAGTATAGTGGTAATGCAACGTTTTCGACTGCTGTCTTGTATGAAATCAAATTAAAGGATTGAAAAACAAACCCAAGAAATTTATTTCTTAAGATAGCTGCCTTTTTTTCGTTTAGGTTTTGAATTAGTTGTCCGTTTAAGTAATAATTCCCTTCATCGTGACTGTCTAATAAACCAACAATGTTTAATAATGTTGATTTTCCAGAACCCGAAGATCCCATAATAGATACAAATTCACCTTCTTTTATATGTAAATCAAGTCCTTTAAGTACATGTAGAGAATCTTTTCCTATTGGATAAGATTTGTGTAGTGCTTCTATTCGAATCATATTGGCTAGTTAATTGTTACTTTAAAATAAGCATACATTAAAAATGTATTAAGTACACTTATAAACACTAGACGCCGACAATTAATATTTGTTACAAGAAGTTATCGTAATTTTGTAAAAAAAATTAAATCTCTTTTTTTATGAATGATTTCCCTAAAGAGAAACAAATCATATTATTTGACGGTGTTTGCAATTTATGTAATGATTTTGTGTTAAAGGTTATTAAATATGATAAGAAAAATAACTTTTTATTTACGTCTTTACAATCGAAAACTGGAGAAGAAATACTTGCACATTTAAACATTGATACAACTAAAATAGATTCTATTATTTTATTTGAACCCACTTCAACCTATTACATTAAATCCTCAGCAGCATTAAAAATTATGAATTCCTTCGGAAGTGTTTGGAAATTAACTTATTTTTTCTGGTTAATTCCAAAACCTTTACGTAATCTTGCCTACGATTTTATAGCCAAAAATCGTTACAGGTGGTTTGGTAAAAAAGAACAGTGTATGATACCAACCCCAGAATTAACATCGAAATTTTTAAATTAAATGGTACAAGATTTAAAATGTGTGATTTTTGATATGGATGGTGTCATAATAGATTCGGAAGAACTACATAAAAAAGCTTATTATCAAGTTTTTGAATCTTTAGGACTAGAGGTTAGCAATTCACTGTACACATCTTTTACAGGTTCGTCTACTCTAAATGCTTTTCAAAAATTAGTTGCACATTTTAATTTGAATGAACAACCTGAACAGTTAGTTTTAAACAAAAGAAAACGATACGTAGATTTTTTTGAAACTGATCCAAATTTAAAATTAATAGATGGCGTTGAAGATTTAATTAAATACTTTTATAACAGAGGATATGTTTTGGTTTTAGCATCTTCTTCTGCTATGGTAAATATTAATAGAGTGTTTGATAGATTTAATCTTCAACAATATTTTAAAGCCAAAATTAGTGGTGCTGACTTAAAAGCTTCTAAACCACATCCTGAGATATTTGAAAAAGCTGTACATTTGGGTGGTTATAATAAGGGGGAATGTATTGTAATCGAAGATTCTGATAACGGTATTAAAGCGGCAAATGATGCTGGTGTATTTGTTGTGGGATATAATAATCCTGTAGTTACAAATCAAACTTTAGAAAATGCTGATATGATTATCTCTGATTACAAGGAATTAATTGAGTTATTTTAATGAAAGCAACGTCATTAAAAGCGTTTTTTATTACGCTTGTATTTATATTATCGTTTGGAGGCTTATCTATATACATATCTAAAAAGTCGAAATCTAATGCGGAGAAGAAAAATGTAGCAGAAAAACTTCAAATGGTAAAAAGAGTTAGAGACCAGATAGATTCGGTTACATTAGATAGTAAAACTGAAGATGATACCATGGAGCAAATTATAAAATTGCTTGATGATTATGAAAAACATCAGAAAATTGGAGGGAAACTTACACATTTTGATATCCAAGAAATAGAACAACGTTTGGATTTGATTTTCCCACAATCTTATGTTACTTTTTTGGAATATTTCGGTAATGGTGGATCTATTTATGACAATAAAATCCTTAATGTCAAAAAGCCTTTATTTTTATCCGAATACTTAGAAAATACAGATCGAAAAGTTGAAGATGAAGATGGATTACAAATCAATACAAACTCTATTTTATGTCTAACTTCTGAAGACTCAAAAAAAGGCGTTTGGTGTTGGTTAACTGAAGACGATAGCAATAACACAGGTGAATGGCCAATAGCTTATTTCAATAAAGAAGAAAAAAAGTTATACTACGGAGTTAATAATTTTAATGAATGGTTAGATTTACTTTTAACTCAGAGATCTGAGATTTCAACTCTTGCAAGTAATGACTCAACCTCTATTGAATAACCTACTTTAAATTATCTAGAATAAAGTTTATTGTTCTATTTGAATTACCATTCATAGCATAAGAATCTGTAATAAATTTTGGTGGTACAGCATAACCTTGATCTATCAAATATTTAATATCATCTGCAAATTCTAGTGTCACTTTTCCAGTGAGTAATACTCCTAAATCTTTCCCTTCTTTATAATAATTATATATTTTCTTTAAACCAGTTAGATATAAATAATCTTTTGTAAAACCTCCTCCTCTGTAGGCTCTTAATGTTATATAGAAAGCTGCTTCTCTATTTAAATCGTAAGTATTGTGAAGTAATCTAAATGTCTTAGAAAATGAATATCCCTTAGCTAAACCATTTACAGCTAAAACTCGGTATGCTAATTCTTTCAACCGTTTTATAGTTAGATTTCCAGACATATATTCACTAAAAACGGCTAACCCTTCTTGAGTTTCTTCGTTATTAGGAAACCCATGAGAAAAAACTTTTAAATCATGTTCCAAACCATTCATTGTAGTTACCATATGAACTCCAATTTCATGATTGGTTAAAATGGCCATTTCATTTTCTGAATACGTATGATTACTGTTTATAACTAAACTTTTGGTACTATTTAACACCATAGCTATAGCACTCATTTTTGAAGAATGTTTGATATTGAAATCAAAGTCGTACTTCTCCCCATAAGTTTTGAAAATTGCCTCGGCTTCAGATGGTGAATATTTTGGCTGAAAAATAGGATTATTATCTGTATCATCCTCAAAATGAAGAATAAATTTTGCGTTCTCTACATCGGCTTCTGTAGGAGAACCAAAAGATCGTAAACTATTGTAGTAAAACTTCTTCCCTTCTCCAATAGTTTCTATACATTGAATTAATCCTGAATAGAAATAAATGATTTCTTCATATAAGTTTCTAACCCTCTCATCTTCTATTGCTTCTAATTCTAAAGCAAAAAACTGACTATGCAATTTAAATTTATCGAAATCTCTTTCTGGATATTTAAAATCTGGATCTGTTAAATATTTTGAAGCAAAAAACTTTTGTTTTTCCTCTTCTATATTAACAGGATTTACATATCTCAATAATTCAATTTTCTTAACAAGCGTATCAATTTGCTTGTCTATATCTAATAGTCTTTGTGCTTTTACAGAAGTATCCATTATCATTTAAAAAACTCTAAGTAGCAAAGTTAAGATTTATGTTTTGCATAAAAAGTTTCTGCATGTTCTTTTAACATTACATCTAAATAAACTTTTACAGCTTGTACAACTTCAGGATATATAACTTGATTGAGTTCATCGCAATAAACCTTAGCGATTTCAGTTGCCAGAACCAAAGTATTTTTAAAATTTTGAGTGATATATTTTAAGAAATACCCATTTCCTTGAAAAGTATCATTAATTTTTGAAGTAGATTTTATTCCTTTTGGCAAAGGCATTTTTTCTAAAATTGCTCGCCAACTTTCTATTTCTTGTTTAAAACGAATTTGATCAACATTAGATGTACCTAAATTCCAAGTTGGCACTTCTCTATCCCAACGTTGCCAATTATAACTATGCATATCATAAACAATACACAATCCGAATTTCTCTTCTATTTTATGTATTAAGGCATGAACAACTTCATAAAATGCCGAATGTTTTTGTAAACTTTTACTTTTTTGTTCAGATGGTAAAGGAGTTTTCCAAAGTTGTTTTCCCCAAGCATCTTCATATATCGCATTATCTGGAGCTCTATTTAAATCATATTCGAATCGAGAATCTAAACCTGCAATTACAATTGGATGAGATGCTATCATTTGTTTTGTACAAGGATCTTCTTCATACCAACGATCGTATTCAGTATGCAAACAATTACTCCACAATTCTTTCCTAAATTGATGTCCATCATGTACAGCTCCACAAACATATGGTACATAATCATCAATTTTTACAGTGAAAGAATACTCATTTGAAACAGCTTCAAAAACCTCTTCAGAAGTAATTTTATGAATAATTTCTTGAACTGATAATCTCTCCATTTAATTCAAAATCTTTTGTAATGTTTTAAAAATCGACTTCTCAACTTTATCTACAGTTCCGTCTGCAAAAAAGACTTCTTTTATATCTTTAATTAATGCTCTTTTTTCTTCTTGAGAAAATTTATTAATTAATAAATACTCTTTAATATTTTCTAAAATATCTTCCTCTTTATCAAAAACAATTTGGGTATGTACTTTGTTAAATGTTTTCTCATCTACTTTAGAAAGTATATACTTTCTTTCTTCCTCTGTTTCTAACATATTACACTGTGCTGCATACAATAACACATATGCTTCAAACTCAGTTTTTGTCCAGTCTATTATCATATTATTTTTCAATTGGTAAGTTTAGGGTACTTCCCCATTCGGTCCAAGAACCATCATAAATTGTGTAATTATCCTGTCCTGTTAATTCTAATCCTAAAGCAAGAATACAAGCTGTAATTCCTGTTCCACAAGAAAACATATATGATTTATCTGTAGGATTTATAGCTTTAAAAATAGCCTTCAATTCACTCATAGTTTTCATCTTCCCATTTTCTTTTAATTCTGTATGTGGTAAACTACATGAACCTGGAATATGTCCTCCTCGTAATCCTTCTCGTGGCTCTTTTACTTCTGCATAAAAACGCTCCTTGGATCTAGCATCTGCTAAACAATAATTTTGCTTTTCAATGTTCGATAAAACATCTTTAGTAAATGTTACTTTTTCACTTTGAAATTCAGCTTTAAAGTTTCCTTTATTTAGTTTAGTAACAAACTCTTCTACCACAGGTAAGTTTTGGTTTTTCCATTCAGGGAGTCCACCATCTAAAACAGCAATATTATTAAAACCAAAAGTTTTAAATAAAAACCAAACCCTTGCTGAAGAATAAATTCCTAAATCATCGTAAACTACGATACAACTATTTTTGTTCACTCCTATTTCTTGCACTTTTTCTTCAAAATATGATGTTTCTGGAAAAGTATTAGGAAATTTACCATCTTTATCTAAAAACACTCCTTTTAAATCAAAGAAAATTGCGTTTGGAATAATTTCTTTTTTAGTATTAGAAACTGTATTTGAAGTTACCTTAGGTATGGTTGCATCAAAAATAATTAAATCATTGTTATCTATATTTTCATGAAGCCATTGTACCGAAACTATAGATTTATCAACTTTTAACATCATAAATAACTTTTAAGCTTCTTCTACTCTACGCTTTAAGTCTGTCATTCTTCTGAAAGCTGCATTCTTTTCTAATACTTTACTTTCTAAAAAATCTATTACTTTTTCTTGAAGTCTTACTTTAGAAACTTTATTGATATATGTAATTCCACCTGGACTCATAACATTTACCTCAACTAATTTTCCGTTGATTACATCAATTCCAACAAAATACAATCCGTCTTTTACTAGCTTCGGACCAATTTTTTTACATAAAATCTTTTCTGCTGGCGTTAATCGATGCTTTTCTACGGTACCACCAGCGGTTATATTTGATCGATGATCTTTATCTCCAGGAATTCTTTTCATCGCTCCAATTGGCAATCCGTTTAGCATTAAAATACGAACATCTCCTTTTTCTGCTCCTTCAATATATTCTTGAAGAATTACATAATCTGATGAACCATCACTTTTACTGATGTAGAAATCTAATAAAGAATTAATATTTCCCATTGCTGACTTCTCTATTAAAATAACTCCTGATCCTCCATAACCATTTAATGGTTTTAAAATCATTTTATCTGAAGTCGATTCTTCAATAGTCTTTATAAGGTAGTTTTTATTTTTTGAAACGTGAGTAACTGGAATAATCTCGTTATTTGGATCCTCAAAAACCGCTGTATATAACTTATTATTTGCTTCTCGCATCCCTTGTACTGAGTTAATGATAAACACATCATCTTTTACAGAATCTAAGAAATTCAGCATTAATGGATCTAAAGGCGGATTTGCTCTCATAAAAATGGCATCAAACCCAGCTAAAGGTAACATTTCTTCTCTTACAGTTGCTTTCTTATAATATGTTTTATACGAAGATGGAACTTTTTCCATCCTATTGATAATGGTACAAAAAGCATTCGTTACACTATTACGAATTGTTAAGTTAGATGGTGTACAAATAGCTACTCCATGTCCTCTTTTTGCACACTCATGAATAAGTGTTAGAGAAGAATCTTTTTCTGGATTAATTTCTTCCCAAGGGTACATTAAAAAACAAATATTCATTTAAGTAATTATAAATTAAGTTAGTTTAAAATTTGATTATTACATTAAAAAACACCAAGTACTAAATGAAGTACTGGTGTTTATAAAATTACTATTTTTTTATATATGATAAAGAAATAAAATTATTTTACTTCATCGTAATGATCGTCCCAGTTTTTTGGCTTAGGATCTCCCAATTTACCTACAGATTTTGCTACTAGAGTAGAAACAGTTGCGTCTCCTGTAACATTAATAACTGTTCTACACATATCTAACGGTCTATCTACTGCAAAAATTAATGCTAATCCAATAGCTAATTTATCTGCAGGAAAACCTACAGCTTCTAAAACAATTACCAACATCACCATTCCTGCTCCAGGTACAGCTGCAGAACCAATTGATGCTAATAATGCTGTTAAAATTATTGTTAACTGATCTGCAAAAGTAAGATCAAAACTTAAAGCTTGTGCAATAAATACGGCTGCTACTGCTTGGTACAAACTAGTTCCATCCATATTAATTGTTGCTCCAACTGGTAATACAAAACTTGACACTTCTTTGTCTACTCCTACATGTTCTTCAACTCGTTCCATTGTAACAGGTAAAGTTGCCGCACTTGAGCTAGTTGAAAAAGCTAGTAATTGTGCTGGGGAAATTTTACTTAAAAACCATAACGGATTTTTTTTCACAAACACACTTACTAAAATCATATAGAAAACTATCATTAAGAATAATCCAAAAACAACAGTTCCACCATATTTCAACAATGCTAATAATAAATCTGGATCATTTGAAGAAACAACTACATTTGCTAATAATGCAAAAACAGCATAAGGAGCAGATAACATTATAAGATCTACCATTTTTAATACTACTTCATTTAAAGAATCAAAGAAATTTTTAAGAGGCTCTGATTTTTTCTCTCCTATCAATAACATTGAAATACCTAAGAAAATAGCAAAGAAAATTACTTGTAACATTGCTTTGTTATTACTCATTGCTGCTATAGCATTGTCAGGTACCATGTCAACTAAAAACTGAAGTGGTCCACTTGACTTTTGACGAGTAGCTTCTGCTATTTTCGATTGAACTCCTCCACTATTCGCGTAGGTTTCTGTTAATTTTTGAATAGTTTCTTCAGAAATTCCATCTCCTGGTTTTACTACATTCACTAATAATAAGCCTATGGTAATTGCAATTACTGTAGTACCTACATATATTGCTATAGTTCTTAATCCTATATTTTTAAACTTCGAAATATCTTTTAAATCAGAAATTCCTTTAATCAATGAAGCAATAATTAAAGGAACAGCTATCAATTTTAAGAGCTTTACAAAAATAGAGCCCAAAGGCTTTATCCAATTTCCTACAAAAGTACTTCCTCCACTAACATTTGTCATTATTAATCCGAATAGAATCCCCAAAACCATTCCTATCAAGATCTTCCAGTGTAGTGCTAATTTCTTCATAAATTTAATTTAGTTTGCGTAAAAATATAAAATAGAATACAATTAGCGTATTTATAATTTACAGGAAAATTGTGACTTTGTTTTTGTATATTGTGTCAACATAATTGAAGAATTAATATTAAAATCAAAAAAATGGAAGGAATTTTAGACTTACTAAATAGCCCAATGGGTAAAACTATTATCAATGGAGTTGCTGGATCTACTGGACAAGATAGCAGTAAAACAGGAAGTGTTTTAACAATGGCTTTACCTGTTTTAATGAAAGCAATGCAACGTAATGCAGCTACACCTGAAGGAGCTGAAGGTTTAATGGGAGCTTTAAATAAGCACGATGGTGGAATATTAGATAACCTTGGTGATTTGTTTAATGGTGGTGTAAACAATGATGTAGTAAATGATGGAGGAAAAATCTTAGGCCATGTTTTAGGAGCTAAACAACAAGGAGTTGAACAAGTTATTGGTCAGAAAACCGGAATGGATATTGGTGCTGTTGGAAATATTTTAAAAACTGCAGCTCCTATTTTAATGGGAGTTTTAGGAAAACAATCTAAACAAAACGGATTAAGTAACTCTGGAGGAATCGGTGACTTATTAGGCGGAATGTTAGGTGGAAACAGCACACAACAAGAGCAAAGCTTTTTAGAAAAAATATTAGACGCTGATGGAGATGGAAGTGTTATAGATGATGTAGCTGGTATGGTATTAGGCGGAAGTCAGAAAAATTCTGGAGGTTTACTTGGCGGACTTTTAGGTGGTTTATTTGGTAAGAAATAAGATTCAATTTATATAATAACAAAAGGGTAAACATGCTTGTTTACCCTTTTTCTTTTGTATACATTTGCCCTTTATTTAACTTTTTTCTGTGGATAAATTAAAAGAACGTTGGGGACTTAAAACAACTTGGGATGTTGTTGCCGTCTTAATAGTATTTGCCATTAATGGTTCATTTTCTGCTTGGGTTGCTAAACCAATTACTAATTTTCTTGGTTTATCGCCAGGAACATTAAATCCTTGGATTTATTATCCTTTAAGAATACTTTTAATATTCCCTATTTATCAAACTACTTTACCAATAGTTGGCTGGTTATTTGGTCAATTTAAGTTCTTTTGGGAATTTGAAAAGAAATTTTTATCTCGACTAGGTTTAGGTTTCTTATTCAAGAAATAATTAAACATCAATTGTTTTCTTAGCTTCTTTTTTTCTTTTAAATACATAGGTATATAGCCACATTAAAGTAAAAGTTGGTATGATATCTAATCCTGGAGCAATTTCTTCAATAAAAGAAATTGCTCCAGCAATTTTCCCTTGATTTCCTTTATACATTTTGGTCATAATATAAGCTGAAGCAGGTGCCCAAATAATATCTGTAAACTCAGCTAATACTGGAATTAAAAAAGAAGCATATCCAATAAGATCAAAAAGAATACTTAAGAATAATTTTTGGTATTTATTTTCTCTATTCATATTTGTATTTTAGTTATTTATTAACTTGAATCAAACTTCAAGCCATTATATTAGACACATCAAACTAGAAAAAGTAACACCTTTAATGGATTTTACATATTTTAAAAATCAAATAAACGCAATAAAAAACAACGATTTAGGAGGTACTACCTCTCAATTTAAATTAGTTCCTGAAATAAGAATTAAAATCTCTGAGGAAACTATAAAAAAAAATAATCCTAGAAAAGCAGCTGTTCTTTGTCTTTTTTACCCAGATTCTGAAGGAAAAACTGTGTTTTTACTTACAAAGAGAGCTAGTTACAAGGGTACACATTCTGCTCAAATTAGTTTTCCCGGAGGAAAAGCAGACGAAGAAGATAAAACTTTTGCCGATACCGCTTTACGAGAATTAGAAGAAGAAGTTGGAGTCGATAGAAATAGTGTACAACTTATTCGACAAATTTCAGACACTTACATTCCACCAAGTAATTTTATGGTAACTCCTTTCATTGGATACTTAAACAAAAAACCGAACTATGTTACCAATAAAGAAGTTGCAGAAATCATTGAAGTACAATTAGATGACTTATTGGATGATTCAAAAATCTCATCGGTTGAGCTAGACACTTCTTACATGAAAAAAATAGCTGTTCCTTGCTTTTTATTAAACGAACAAGTGGTTTGGGGAGCTACAGCCATGATTCTATCTGAAATAAAAGACTTAATAAAAGAATCATGATTAAAAATGTTTTGTAAATTTGTTTAATTAAAGAAGTTTTTATGCCCCTGTTTAAAAGGAATCCTTTTGGTCATATTTTATTTGTAAAACGATTATTAATTCAAATTTTAGGAATTATATCTCATGGTCGATATCGAAGTTTTAATGAATTACAAATAGAAGGATCAGACATACTAAGACAATTACCCGATAAAAACATATTATTCATATCAAACCATCAAACTTATTTTGCTGATGTTGCAGCTATGATTCATGTTTTTAATGCTGCCTTAAAAGGTAGAGATGATAATATTAAGAATATTGGTTACTTGTGGAAACCGAAATTAAATATTTACTACGTAGCTGCTGGAGAAACTATGCGTTCTGGTTTTTTACCTAGAGTTTTTGCTTATGTTGGATCTGTTTCTGTAGAAAGAACATGGAGAAATGCTGGTAAAGATGTTAAAAGACAAGTAAAAATGTCTGATATTTCTAATATTGGAAAAGCATTAAACGATGGCTGGGTAATTACATTCCCACAAGGTACTACAACTCCATTCAAACCAATACGAAGAGGAACTGCACATATCATTAAAACTTTTAAACCAACTGTTGTTCCGATTGTTATTGATGGGTTCAGACGTTCTTTTGATAAAAAAGGATTAATGATTAAAAAAAGAAATGTTCTTCAATCTATGGTGATTAAAGAACCTTTAGAAATTGATTATGAAAACGAAGATGTTGCTAGTATTGTAGAGAAAATCGAATACGCTATAGAACAACACCCTTCTTTCTTAAAAGTTTTAACTCCAGAACAAATAAAAGAAGAACAAGAATATCGAGAAAAAAGACGTTTTTGGGGACCTGATTCTGGTAAAGAGGAAGAAGAATAATTAACATATACTATAATGGGAGAAAACAAATCTATTTTAAACGAAAAATCACTTGATTTTTTAGAAAGATACTTAAATAACGCCGCTCCTACAGGATACGAGTGGGAAGGTCAGAAAATATGGATGGATTACTTAAAACCATATGTTGATGATTTTATTACCGATACATACGGTAGTGCAGTTGGAGTTATTAATCCGGATGCAAAATATAAAGTAGTTATAGAAGGTCATGCAGATGAAATATCTTGGTATGTAAATTATATTTCAGATAAGGGATTAATTTATGTGATAAGAAATGGAGGAAGTGATCATCAAATTGCACCAAGTAAAATTGTCAATATTCACACTAAAAATGGAATTGTAAAAGGTGTGTTTGGTTGGCCAGCAATCCATACCAGAGATCGCGGAAATGAAACTCCACCAAAACCAGATAACATTTTTATAGATGTTGGATGTACAAACAAAGAAGAAGTTGAAGCTTTAGGTGTTCATGTCGGTTGTGTAATTACATATCCAGATGAATTCCATGTATTAAATGGAGATAAATTCGTTTGTAGAGCTTTAGACAATAGAATGGGTGGTTTTATGATTGCTGAAGTTGCTCGTTTACTTCATGAAAATAAAAAAGAATTACCTTTCGGTTTATATATTACCAACTCAGTTCAAGAAGAAATTGGTTTACGTGGTGCTGAAATGATTACGCAAACTATTAAGCCAAATGTAGCTATCGTAACTGATGTAACTCACGATACTACTACTCCAATGATCGACCAAAAGAAACAAGGTCATTTAGAAATTGGTAAAGGCCCAGTTGTAGCTTATGCTCCAGCTGTACAACAAAAGCTTCGTGATTTAATTATCGAAGGAGCTGAAGAAAACAACATTCCTTTCCAACGTTCTGCTTTATCTAGAGCTACTGGAACAGATACTGATGCTTTTGCTTACAGTAACGGAGGAGTTGCTTCTGCTTTAATTTCTTTACCATTACGATATATGCATACAACCGTAGAAATGGTTCACAGAGAAGATGTAGAGAATGTAATTAAAATGATATATCAAGCTTTATTAAAAATTGAAAACGGAGAAGATTTCTCTTATTTTAAGTAAAAGCAATACAAAAAAACTCTTTACCCTTGCAGATATTTATTAATTTGCAAGGGTTTCTTTTTTTAGCAATATATTTAATCGATATTAATTTTATAAAATGGCAAAAGAAAAGTTTGATTTCCAGTTTTTAGGCTTAAAAATATTGATTTATGGTGGTACTATAGCTTTTTTTCTATTCCAATGGTTTGGACCAGGACTTATAAAAGCATATAAAGATAAAAAAGAACGTGAGTTAATACTACATGGAGGTAGCGTTTCTGAAGCTAATACTACGATACAAAAAAGAAATGAAAAATTAATAGAGCTCAACAAACTTGAAAATAAAGAAGCAAAAAAATATAATAACCTATTAGTCTTCACCAACGATACAACTAAAACTGTTACTACTCTTTTACAAGCCAACAGAAAATACAGAGACAACTATAAAAATCCTTACAGTATTGGCTATAATACAATTCAAAAAAATGAAGAGGATATTGATTATATAAATGATTTTTTTAATAGAAAAGACAGTCTAGGTTTTAATATTTATGTTTTAAATGCTTTTAAAAATCAAGAAGTAAAATTGATGCAAACAAACGCTATTGATACAAATTACAGATTTAAAGTTTCTTATTTTTATTATTATACTGAAAAGCAGAAAAAACGTTTAGCCAAACGTATCAATGAAAAGCCCAATAACCACTTTAGTTTCTCTTTTGAATCAAAAGAAAAAAAATTAGCTAAATTAGACAGTATTCAATTTTCTAAAATTATTTTAAGCGAATCAGAATTAAAAGATCAAAAAATAAAACAAAGCGGATTAATAAAACTCTTTGCTCCTAGAATAAGCCCTGATAATTATGGAGTTTTTTATTTCTCTTGTTACAACAAACCAATAGATAGTATTACATTTCATAAAAACATCACCTCTTTTACATCTATGTTCTTAAAAGATTTAAAAGGGAAACATAACGGAAAAGTAAAGCAGTTTACTGTTAAAGAAAATCAATTAGATTACGAATAAATAACATAATCATTTTACAGTATAACTAAACAGGAGTATGTAATTTGTAGTATTTTGAACAAGTTTGAAAAACTGTAATAATTTTAACTAAAGTTCAAAATGGTATTATTTATTTTTATGAAAAATCAATTCAAATGAGTTTAACAAATCAAAAGCATTTATTTGATCTTCCAGAAGATGTAACTTACCTAAATATCGCAAGCTTATCACCTTCTTTTAAAAGTATTGAAGAAGCTGGACTTAGAGCCGTAAAAGAAAAAAGTAGACCTTACTTAATACCAAGTTCAGATTTCTTTAATCCAGTAACAGAATTAAAAAAACTTTTCGCTCAACTCATTAATGTAAATGATTACAATAGAATTGCAAACATTCCTTCTGTTTCTTACGGATTAGCAACTATAGCTCATAATATTTCTTTAAAGGAAAACAGTGAAATTGTATTAATTGAAGAACAGTTTCCTAGTAATTACTATGTATGGGAAAAACTAGCTAAAAAGTACAATGCTAAACTTAAAATAGTTCAACAAGAAATTAACGGAAAACTATGGAACGAAGCTATATTAAATGCTATAAATGTTAATACGGGGTTAATTGCTTTAGGAAATATCCATTGGGCAAATGGAACTATTTTTGATTTAAAAGCCATTCGCAAAAAAACTAGACAGCATGATGCACTTTTGATTATAGATGGAAGTCAATCTATAGGAGCCTTACCATTCTCTGTTAAAGAAATTCAACCTGATGCTATGGTTTGTGCAGGTTACAAATGGCTTTTTGGGCCTTATGGTTGTGGTTATGCTTATTTTGGGTCTTATTTTGATAATGGAAATCCTATTGAAGAAAATTGGGCAAACCGATTAGGTAGTGAAAATTTAACCAATCTTACCAATTATGAATCTAACTATAAAGCATTGGCAAATCGCTATTCTGTAGGTGAACATGGAAGTTTTATTTACATTCAAATGCAAATAGCTGCAATCACCCAATTATTAAAATGGAAAGCGTCAGATATTCAAGATTATTGTCATAAAATTACAGTATCTTCTGTAAATCAACTTAAAAAGGCTGGATGCGAAATTGAAGAAGACACTTACAGAGCTAAACATTTATTTGGAATTAAACTACCTGAATCTGTTAACAAAAAAGCCTTAAAAGAAAAATTAACTCGAGAGAAAATCTTTGTTTCTTTTAGAGGAGATTACATTCGAATTTCTTGTCATTTATATAATACTGAAGCGCATTTTGAAAAACTAACTAAATGTATTCTTTCTGAAATAGAGATCTGATTTTAAATTATGAAAAAACAAAAATATAATTTCCCATATTTATTTATAAAAATTTTAATATTTGGAGGACTAATATTTTGGTATTTTCTCTTAAATACAAATCAAAAACACAAGAATAGAAATGCCTTAGAAAAAGTTTATTATGGTGGTAGTGCCGAAGAAGTAAACAAAAGTTTTAAAAAAGTGAATACTAAAATTTCAACTTTAAGAACTCTTACAACTGAAAAACAAGAACAATTTAAAAACATATTAATCTTTACTAATAATAACCAAAAAGGTCTTAAAGCTTCAATACAAGCCAATAGAAAATATAGAAATGAACACACTTCTTCACATCAAATAGGAAGAAATTATATACGAGAAAATGAAGAGATCATAAAATATATAGATGATTTTTTTAAGTATAAAGATAGTTTAGGTTTTAATATATTTTTATCAGACACCTATAATAATAAAGAATTTAGAGTAAACAATTTAACCGTATCTGATACCATTACAAAATATATCGCCTTACAGTTTTACTATTACAATAAAAAATTAAAAACTGAATTAACTAAACAAATTCAAAAAGACGAGTTTTACACCAATAAAACAAAGGCTGAAAAAATAGCTAAACTGGATAGCCTACAATTCTCCAAAGTTATATTTACTGAAGCAGAGCTTCAAAATAAAAAAATGGAAAACGAATTAAAAGCTTTATTTGTTCCTGATTTTAACAACCATAGTGATGATATTTTTTATTTTTCATGCTATAACAAAATACTCAACGATTCTATTTTTAAGGATAAAATAGTACTATTCAAACAAATGTTTTTTCAGCAAAAAAAGAACAATAAAGGTTTATTAAGAAAAATAAAAATTTCAACTCTATTTGATGAGGAAAATACAGAAAATTAAAATCTCTACATGGAAGATGAATTAATTGACATCGTTGACGAACAAGGAAATTATACCGGAAAAACTTGTTTAAAATCTGAAGCACATAAATACGGTTACTTCCATCCTACTGTTCATATTTGGATTTATACTACTGATCGTAAAATACTACTTCAACAAAGAGCCTTCACCAAGAAAGTTTTTCCAGGGTTGTGGGATATTTCTGTTGCTGGTCATATTGGTGCTGGAGAAATTATTGAAAAAGCTGCCCTTAGGGAAGTTCAAGAAGAAATTGGCTATCATATTTCTCCAGAAAATTTAATTAAAATAGGAACAAGGAAACATCAAGTAAATCATCCTAATGGAATTATAGATAATGAATTTCATCATGTGTTTATTGCTGAATTAAAAGTACCGATAGAAACATTAACAATCCAAGAAAGTGAAGTAGCCGGATTAAAATTATATGATTTAGACATACTGAATCATACTGCAACATATGACAATGTACTTTTACCTGAATACAGTGAATATTATAAAAACGTTTTTAATGCAATAGTTACTAAAATCGAAGAGTAATACGTTACATATTGAAACATTTTAACACTCAATACTGTTAAAAACATTACTATTTCCCTTTAAAAATGATATAAAAACAGCATTTTATAATAAAAAAATTGCTTTTTTATTGTTTTTAGTAGCTATACATACAGTTAACATAAAAAGCTCATTATCAAAATATTTAGTTAATTAAATTTGCAACCGAATTTAAAAAAACTAAATATTTCAATTCATGAAAAGATGTAGCGTTTTTATGGTGCTTTTAACAGCTTTTTATTTTATTAGTTGTTCTACTGAGAAACATAATTTCCCTGTTAATAAAGAATACTGGGATGTAAACGATTATGATAAAGTAATTTTCGATTTACGATACACTTATGAAGGTAATGAAACTAAACCTACTTTTGATAATCCTGAACAAAGAATAGTACTCGAAAAGTTAATTAACCCTGAGAATTATAAAAAATTCTTAGATGATGCTAAACTAGATTTAAATCAAAAAAACCAGATTGCTTCTGAATTCTTATCACAATGGAAAGATATGAATCAGATTTATAATGTCACCAATACAAATAATAGATATCTTTATGGTAAAGAAATGCTAGAAATTTGGCAATTCGGTTTAGGTTTACAATTAGCTGCATTTGACTTAAAATTTGATCAAGTTTTAGCAAACTCAAAAAATGTAGAAGACAAAGAATTAGATGATAAAATAAAGCCAAGCATCAAAAAGTTAATCATTAACTACGATGATTACTTGAACTTAGCCGCTAAAGAAAATTCTTTCTTTGAAAAAGAAAAAGAAACTTACGCTAGAGGTATCGACAAATATTTTAAAGAATTAATACAAGTTTATCCTGATGCAGATTATGATAGATTATTAAAAAAAGCAATGGTAATGTTAGAAAGAGCTGAATCTACTACAATTAAAAAGCCTCTTAAAAACTTAATTGCTTTAATTAATGCACAAAAAAACAATAAAGCAGAAGCATAAATAAGAGTATTTTTAATACGTTTTAAACACTAGTAAAATATGATTCATTTCTATTTTACTAGTGTTTTTTTATTGTTGGTATATGAACTAAAAATTAAGCGTTAAAGTCACTCTATCGTTTCTACAAAATAATTAACTTGAACCTTTCTAAAGAATGTATTTAAATAATGAAAGGACTACTTCAATACAACGATAATCAGATAAAAATAGAATGGGATACTTCGTCTTACATGTACAATCAACTTATAAAACATGATTCGCTAACAGGAGTTGCCAATAATATTGGAGGTGAAGTTTTCTTTTATCAATATGATTTAGATATTGAATTTGATGGAAGTCAAAAAGAAATTTTTGAAGCTGGCGATGTTGTGTATTGGCGTTCTCCTATAGAATCAGGAAAATTCGGCATCCTTTTTATGTACGGAAATACGAGTTATGGAGACGGAACAAAACCCAGAACTTCTAGTCCAGGTATAAAAATAGGCACTTTTAAATCAATAGAAGACATGAGTACTATTGCTTCTAATTCATCATTACAATTAATTTAATTTCTGTTTTCTTATGAGATTTCAACACTCTATTTTAATTAAGCAATTCGTATTTGTAACATTATTTTTATGTTGTATTAGTTGTAAAAAAGAAGTTCAAAAAGAAATTCAGATAAACCATAGTGCTTCTACTCTTTTAGATGCTCCACCAAAATGGACTAAGGAAGTTGTTTGGTATGAAATCGCTGTTGAACGTTTTCATAATGGAGATACAACTAATGATCCGACTTCGGAAGATATTAAAGGTTCTTATCCTGGTTTTGTTCCAAAAGGTTGGAAAATTACTCCATGGACACAAGATTGGTATAAAGATGATGCATATTTTAAAGACTATAAAAACCATAAAGATTTCTACGGAAACACATTAACTAAATTTGTAGATAAAGTTCAAATGAGACGCTACGGTGGCGATTTACAAGGTGTTTTAGATAAAATAAATTATTTAGATTCTTTGGGTGTTTCTGCCATTTATTTTAGACCATTAAACGATGCGCCTTCACTTCATAAATACGATGCAAGAAATTGGAGACATATTGATCGTAATTTTGGTCCAAATCCTCAAAAAGACATAGAAACTATTGAAAAAGAAATTCCAGATGATCCTACTACTTGGCAATTTACAGAAGCTGATAAACTATTTTTAAAAGTCATCGATGAATTTCATAAGAGAAATATTAAAGTAATTTTAGATTATTCTTGGAATCATACAGGAGAAACATTTTGGGCGTGGCAAGATGTTTTAAAAAATCAAGAAAAGTCAAAACATAAAGATTGGTATTGGATTGATCAATTTGATAATCCTAAGACTCCAGAAAACGAATTTAAATATCATGGTTGGTCTGGTGTTCACGAACTTCCTGAAATTAAGGAAACACAAAAACAAGATTTATCAGTTAAGGTAAATGCTTTTGAAGGAAATGTATACAGTGAAGCCGTAAAAAAACATATTTTCAATATTACGAAACGATGGTTAGATCCAAATGGAGATGGTGATCCTTCAGATGGTGTGGATGGTTATCGATTAGATGTAGCTGGAGAAATGCCTTTAAATTTCTGGAAAGATTTTAGAAAACAAGTTCGAAATATTAATCCAGATGCATATTTATTAGGAGAAATTTGGTGGGAACAATGGCCAGACAAGCTTTTAAATCCTGAACCATTTGTTAAAGACACCATTTTTGATGCAGTGATGAATTATAGGTGGTACAGAGCATCTAGACAATTTTTTAGCGAGACTCCTAAAAACATTACTTCACAAAAATTTATAGATAGTTTGCAAACTTTTACACATGGTATTAGAAAAGCAAATAATTATGCAATGATGAATTATACCGGTGGTTTTGACACACCAAGATTACTTACTTCCTTATTTAATAACACTCCATATAAATTCGGATGTAAAGTTCATGAAAACCCTGAATATAAAATTCATAAACCTGATAATGCAACACTAGAAACTTTAAAACTTTTAATTACGCATCAACATACATATTTTGGAGCTCCACATATTTATGCAGGAGATGAAATGGGAATGTGGGGCGCAGATGATCCTTCTTGTAGAAAGCCTTTAATTTGGCCTGAATATACTTTTGAAGACGAAACTACACATCCTCTTCAACAAAAAAGACCAGTAGATAAAGTAAAATTTAATCATAAGCTTTTCAATTTTTACCAAAAAATCATAAAAGTTAGAAAAGAAAATCCTGTATTAGTTCATGGTGAAATTGAATATATAACACAAGAGAATCCAGAAGTTTTACTATACAAACGTTATTCAAAGGATGAAGAAATTTTTGTTATTTTCAACATTGGAAATACATCAACATCAATACAACTTCCGAAGAAAAAAACAACTAAATTTTCTACTGTATTTAGTACTGCGGATTTTCAAATGAAAGAAAACAATACAACTATTTTAATTCCTAAAAGAAGTGCTGTTATTTTAAGATAAACCACTAAGACTAAAAGTATCTTAGTTTTTATTACGACTGAAATTTTTTTTATAGAGTTTTTGCGCTTAGCTGTCAGCTATTAGCAAAATTCTAAAAAGCTAACCACTAAAAGCTAATTGCAGATAACATTCGACAAATATTTTTAGAGGATGAAAGTGAAATTCACTAAAATGCAAAGTTTAAACTATTTTTGAGACCAATAAAAAATAAAAATTAACAGTATATTTCAATGAAAGGTTTAAATTTATAGATAAACAAACTAACCTTCAATATGCTATCTAAACAAGAAAAATCAGAACTCAGAGGTAAATTATTTAGACATTTAGATGGAATTGTAACTTGCCCTGCTGCTTTTGAACTTCATAAAAAAGGAATTACAGAGTATTTACTCAAACAAAAAACTGTTGGTGTAACCGAACTTTCTGAAATGTTTAAGGCTAACGAAGGATATTTAAATGTAGCTCTTCGAACTTTTGCTTCTCAAGGCTGGTTAACTTATGAAGTAGATAATATTTTAAATACAGTTAAAGTAAGTACAAACGAAGTTTCAGAAATTGCTTTTAATCATTTTAATATGTACACAGAAGCAGCTGAATTATTAAAATTTTCAGAACAATTTAGCTCACGTAAATTTGAAGTAAAACCTTTCTTAAAATTAGAATCTCTATTTAAAAATTTCACTCAGAATTTTGGGGTTGAAATTTCTAAAGACGAAAAGGTTAAAGCAATTCAAGAACAAATTTTATCTCACATAGAAGGTATTATTGTTGGCCCTACCCTAGTTCTATTAGGGATGAAAGGAATGTTTCATAAATATTTTATGCAAACTAAGTTTAAAGCTGAAGAATTTCATAAAGATCCAGAAAATTTTGGTCGATTATTAGATATACTCACACATTTAAAATGGTTTGATAAATCTGGAGAATCTTATGAATTTACAGACACTGGTTTGTTCTTTGCTAGAAGAGCTAGTGCTTATGGAGTTACCGTTTCTTACATTCCAACACTGCGTAAATTAGATAAATTTATTTTTGGTGATCCCACAATTTTTAGATCAGAAGGAAAAGGAAATGAAGAAATTCATGTAGATAGAGAAATGAATGTTTGGGGAAGTGGTGGCGCGCATGCTGCGTATTTTAAAGTTTTAGATGAAATCATCATCAATTTATTTAATAAACCGATACATGAACAACCAAAAGGAATTTTAGATGTTGGCTGTGGTAATGGAGCTTTTTTAAAGCATTTATTTAATGTTATTGAAAATAGAACTGAACGTGGTAAAGTTTTAGAAGATCATCCTTTATTTCTAATTGGAGTAGATTACAATGAAGCTGCTTTAAAAATCACAAGGAAAAACTTAGTTCAGGCCGATATTTGGGCAAAAGTAATTTGGGGAGATATTGGAAACCCTGAAGCAATGTCGAAAGACTTAAATGAGAAATACGGTATAGATTTATCTGATTTACTAAACGTACGTACATTTTTAGATCACAATCGAATTTGGGAAACTCCAAAACCGAATCCGAAATTAAAAGAAACTAACGCAACTGGAGCCTATACTCACAGAGGCGTTCGATTAAATAATAATCTTGTTGTTGAATCTTTAAAACAGCATTTTAACAAGTGGAAATCTTATATTACTAAATTTGGTTTGTTATTGATTGAGTTACATACTTCTAAACCTGAATTAGTTGCTGAAAATTTAGGTAAAACAGCTGCAACTGCTTATGATGCAACTCATGGATATTCTGATCAATATATTATCGAAATTGAAGAATATATGAAGGCTTTAGAAGAAATTGGATTAACACCTTATGAAAATTCATTTAAAAAATTTCCAAATTCAGCATTAGCAACCGTATCTATAAATTTATTCAAATAAAAGTTATGACTTCAGTAAACTTAGCAGAAGAAAGAAAAGAAATTCAAAAAATTTGTATTGAAAATGGGTTTCAATACGCTTCATCTTTACCATGGATTAAAGAGATTGTATTACGCCCAAAACTTGAAATTGCCAAACGATTGCATGCCATAAAAGCTTTAGTGTTATGGGTTTTAATTAATCCTGAAGATTTACCGGATAAGAAAATATTGGACTTTATTGACAATAATGATCTTAATGATTTTATCACTGAAGATGAAATGCAATATTTGTCTACTGCAAGAGGAGATCAAAATGCTATAAATTCTATCGGTTGGAAATTTGAAAATGCTTTACCATTAGCTTGGTTCTTTGGTTTTTCTGAATTACTTCCTTCAGGAGAAATGATGAATGGTGAAACTGCCAGAAATTTATTTTCTGAATTCTGTGCTAAAATTGATGATTCGATTGAAGAATGGATGAGTGATAAACAAACTAAGAGCGAAAAAGAAATCATTTTTCAAGAAGATTTATTCTACTGTATGCATAACGCCGTAAGAAGTGCTCAATTGGGAAATAAAACCGTACCAGAAAACTTCGATCCGATCGGAAATGGTGGTGTGATTCATGAAAAAGACATTCGCTAACTTGGATGCTTTCGGATGTAAATTGGGAAGACACTGATTTAAGCACGTAAACAATACTTACGTTTTCACTGCCCGACAAAGCGAGGAAAATAATTTAATGTAAATAAGTTTTGCCCCGCCCATCAAACAATGTTTCCATTACAAGAAATTAGTGTGATTTCTTGCAATTAACGTTGAATTAATCAAAAAACAGAAATTGAAGAATAAGTAATCAAAAATTAATAAACCTATTAATAATTAACTACTTGCACCAAAGGTAATGATTTCAATTAAAGATAGTTAAGCTTTTTATTTTTTTAACACTAAAACCAATATAAAAATCTAAAAATCAAGCTTTTAAGACAAAAATCAGTAGGTATTATTTTTCAGATTTTAATTGTAGAATAACTGTATTAAACAAAACAAAAAACCAGTTTAAAACACTCATTTTAAACAAAATAAAACACAAATAGTCAACTCTTATTTATTGTAAGGCTTTTATATATTTTGAAGGAACTTTTTCAACTTTTTTGACTCAGTAATTTTTTCTTCTAATGCTTTAGAATCTTCTTCAGAGTTTTGCTTTTTAGGCCAAATATGAAAACCTCCGCTACAGTCTGAACCAATATTCCAAGATCCCCAAATACCATTTTCATCAACATCGCCTTTATAATTTACTTTGTGACTAGGATAAGTTTTTATCATAGTAACTGTAAATACTTCTAAATTATAATCTCCTTTCCATGAAAAATAATTAATATCGTCTGTTCCTGAGCCTGAAACTTTTCCTTTTTTGAAAGTTAAATTTATTGTCATTTTATGTTGAGCAGGTGAATGCGAATAACAATAAAAACCTTCCCACTCTCCACTTGGTAAAAACTTATGTGACTCTAAATTTTCTTTTTTCATTTTTCAAATTTTAGGATAAAACTTATTCCTTTTCTTTTTGTATTAAATTACCAAAAGCATCATATGCATCACCAGCCATTTGATACACTCTTTCAAGACCTTCTCCTCCAGCAGAAAATCCTCCATATTTACTTTTAGCACTAACTTTTATATTTCCCTTACGATCTATTATATGTCTTAGTCCTTCATATTCTACCATAGTATACCCATTAACAAATTCGTACGTGTGATCGTATTTAAAAGGTATTACAACTTCCCCTTTTTTATTAATAAAACCAAACTTTCTGTTTTCTAATGCTACAGCAGCTAATCCTTCACTAAATTTATTGACAAAGTTATATTTAAAAGGAATGATAACGTTTCCTGAATTATCTATGTATCCGCCTTTATCTTTTTTGTTATAAACAACTAAAAGTCCTTCAGAAAAACCGTCATTATATACAGCACCTACATTTTTTAACAGTTTGATTTTTGCATTTTTATCAACTAAATAAAAATTATCATCAACTGCTTTTAAAACAATTTTTCCTTGATCTAATTGTACATATTGTTTGTATGCTTTATTAGATAATAATTCATGATTTTTAGAGTACAATTTAAAGCTATATTCATTTTCTGATGAAACTCCATAAATACCATTTTGTAATGGTAGTATTGTTCTCAAATTAAGTTGCTGTAATTCCTTTTTCTTTTCATTTAAAAAATAAAACGTATTGGTTTCAAAGTCTTGATAATAATTCCCTCCTTTATGCTGAATTCCTGTTTTTGCTGTACTAACAATTTCTCTTAAATCTTCATCTACAAAAATTACACTATCTGTTGTTCTTTTCAATAAAAAATCTGCATCAATCTGATTATTAACAGCGGTAAAATTTATTGTCTTTTCTCCAACTTCTTTTCCAAAATAAATAGATAAAGCAGCAATATTTCCTTCGTAGTAAAAATCTCTATGATAAAATTGATCTTCGTCTCTTAAAAAATCTAAGGCATTAATTTTTTCATTCATGTAAGTAATGATAGCCGCTCTGGTTTCAAGTTGGTTTTGTTCTATTTTAGCTTTTACATTTTCTAAAAAACGGACTAAACTTTTTATATTTTCTTTTGTATCGCTTAATTCTACAGCAGAACTACTTCCTCCCTTTTTACTTAGCGGTTTTCCTTGATCATTAAAGGCGTATATTTTATAATTTTCATCTTTTAAACGATCATCAATTAACAAATAACAATAGTTATTCTTTAATTTTTTTAATTTGATTTGCGCATTCTTATACGAGGCCTTTTTTGTTTTTTTAGACAAAACAATAGAATCATAGCGTTTTAAATAGTTTAATGAATACTTTACAGAAATACTATCTATAACCTGTTGTTTTCCCCAGTTTTTCACAAAAGAATATCTACCAAAACTAACGGCTAACGTATCTAAGTTAGTTTTTACTGTTTTCCCATTTTTATAAAATATTTGCTGTACTGTAAATTTCTCTGTTGCGTTTGGTGGTAATGATTCTGAATAGTTGGTTTCAGTATTATACATTACAATTTCAGATACTGTGTCTTTTATTGTTTGTGTAAATCCAATAGCTGATTTAAAATCAAGTATTTTCTTTTCAACATTAGAAGTATCTATTTGAAATGGCGTTTGATACTTTTCTTTTTCTACAGGAATATCTCTGACTTTCTGCCCTTCTTTATCAAAATTCTGATATAACTTGAGTACTTGAATACTTTTTTCTATTTCTTTTAGAATTTCCTGAGGATTTTCTCCTTTAAATTCTTCTATAAAGGCTTTCATTTCTTCAGTTTTCTCTTTTTTCTGACATTGAAAAAATGTAGTAACAAATAATATCGTTATTAAAGCCTTTATCGTATTTTTCATTTTGTATACTCGTTAATATTTTTATTATGTTCTCCTAGTAATTTTCTTGCGTGTTTTATATAACGCATCATTTTATCATAATCTTTTTTCTTTGTAAAAGATTCTGGTTTAGAACTATAAGTATCTGCTGGTAAAACATAATATTCTTTGTTACCATTTACCACAGGTTCGTGTACCCAAGTAAGAAAATAATCTGCTTTTTTAATTTTAACCTTATTGTCTTTTCCTTTCTTTAACCATAATTTGAATACTGCACCGCCATCTCTAGGAAAAGTACGTTGGTGAGAAACAAAATTCCCTAAAGAATACACGACTAAACTCTCTTTTTCATTTTCTTTAGTCACTTTATGCCATTCCATTGGTTGTAAAACATGAGGATGTGCTCCAATTACAATATTTACACCTAAAGATTTAAAGTAAGTAAACATGTCTTTTTGTGATTTATTTGGCAAGTCTTTATACTGATCTCCCCAGTGTACAAAAGCAATAATTTGATCAGGGTTAATTGAAGAGTTGATGTAATTCACATCTTTTTTTATTGTTTCTTTTTTTAAATAGTTCACCACATTAGGAGCTGTGGGTTTTAATCCATTAGTTCCATACGTATAACTAATAACTGCAATTTCGAAGTTATTTTTTCGAATCACATAAGCCGGGTTCTTAGTCTTTTCTATTGCATTAATAAATGTTCCTGTGTGACCGATATTTAATGAATCTAAAATATGAATTGTTCGCTCTACTCCTTTCTTACGTTTATCGCACGAATGATTGTTAGAAGTCGTAAGAATATCTACTCCTGCATTTTTAATTGCTGAAGCATATGAAGGTGGAGAACTAAACTGCGGATAACCTGAATATGGTTTTACTCCTAGAGTAACTTCTAAATTTCCTAATGTTACATCTGCATTACTAAGAATTGGCTTTATTTTAGAAAAGCAAGAATCGTATTCGTATGTTTTTGTTTTCTTATTGTAAGCTGCTTTTATTTGATCCATATGTCCCATAAAATCACCAATAAACAACAAACTTATTTCATCATCTTTCTTTAAAACTTTTACTTTTTTAGGAAGTTCTTTCTTTTTTTCTTCTTTTTTAACTTCTTCTACAACAACTTTTTCTTCTTTTGTTTGTTCCTCGATTTCTGTTTTAGTTTCTGTAGTTTGTTTTTGTACTGTTTTCTTTGTTGCGCAAGTATAAATTAAACTTAAAACTAGTATAGAAATTAGGATTTTTAGATTCTTCATGTGGTATTCATCATTTAAAATAGCAATATATTAAAAAGTGGATAGTTTACTGTTTGAACGATAGATTTTTATTATTCTTATTCCCATCTTGAAAATTTGAAGATTTTCTTACAGCTAGGTTCTGATTGATAATAGTGTAATTTAAAATTATCGTGTGTTAAACTCAATCTCCAATCGATAGCTAAAAAATAAGCATATGTGTAAAACAGACTAAGGACTGACACTAAAACTTGTATGAGTTTTATTATGACAGTTTGCTTCAGTTTTATAAATAGTTGGATTAAAATTCTAAATAATACAATCCAGAATATAAAATTCCCTAGAAATCCGAAGAGATAAATTTCACCAGACATTGAATTCACCCAAGTGGTATTTGTTTCTTGTACAAAAGGGAAACCATAAAATCTAGGCCCTAGCTCTGGATAATCACAAATATATTCAAAAATTAAAAAGTCATCAGTTATCATACCTAAACTTAAAATTATTGAGAATACTACTTTTTTCAGTTCTTTCATTTCTCTTTAACTCTTTTTAAAACTAACTTCAGATTTTCTTAAATAAACAACTCTGTAAGAAGCTATATATGCTACATGTTCATTTGAAGGTAAAATTCTAATATCAATATTTTCTTTTAACACAATACAATTTCCGTCTGAAATAAGAACAGAATTTACAGCAGCATCGCTCCATGGTTTTGCCATGTTTGCCCATACTATAAAAGGCGTCAAAAGGTAAAATATTAAAGAAGTTATTTTCACTTTTTAGCTATATCTAATTATAATAAATTTTCCCTTCAGTATCTACATAACCTGTTTCAATTTTTCCATACTGATTAAGTTTTTCAAAAGCTGCTAGATTAAATTCAAAAGGTTTTATTGCTTTAAAAATTACTGAAGTTGTACCATAATATCCTACTAATCCTTCTCTACTAACTTTAATAGGTTTGCTGTTAATATCTACAGTATCAAAATACGAAATTCCGTGCTTTTCAGATAAAACTCCAAAGTATGTTCCGTAGTCTATAATAACAACTTCATTTTCATAACTATCTTTTCTACTCTGTATTTCTCGCTTCTTATTTATAAAATAAATTGCATTTACATTATTTTTTGATATCGTATTTATCACTTTGTAATTAGAAAAATCTGCTCTCTTTTTCACAAGATAATTTTCATTTCCTTCTTCTATCTTAAGATTGTATATAACATCGGATACACTATCTTTATCTTGGCTTAAAACTCCTTTAATCTTAAATAAATTAGCATCATAGTATTCTATTTTTGTATCGTTAGTTAAAACTTGAAACCCATTAGGTATTGAATAAATAGCCTTAATATTTTTAAATATTAAGGCTCCTTTCATATCCTTCACTGTCAATCTACTTCTATTTTCTGTAACTGTATATGACTTCTCTCCAGCTGAAACTGTCCAAGCATATTTCACAGGATATGATTTATCGTATTGACGTATAATTCTTGGATCTATTTTTCTAGGTAATTTAATATACATTCTTGCTTTCATATACAATTCTTCTTCACTCCAAAAAAAATGATCATCGACTAAAGAAATCATTTCTACAGAACGTGAAGTGATTAACTTTTCTTTTAATTCATCATACAGATGAATTTTTCCAGCAGCATCTCCAAACTTTGCGAATGGAAAATTAAAATTGAAAAATTTATTTCTTGAAGCGTATATACTGTACTGACCATCTGGACTATAACTCTTATAATATTTCCCTTCTGTTATTGAGCTAATCCAATAAAGTATAAGCATTAATAAAGCTACAAAGATTACTATTTTACTTTTTAATTTCATTTACGTAGAAATTGTTGTTGTAATTGTCTTTTCTCTTTTAAGAAGTTTATTTTGTTGATATTATTTCTTTGGAAAAAACTCAAATTGCATCGCCTTGATGAAAGCAAAATCTAATAGTAGTAAAAAGAAGAAAATTCCGAATTGCATCTTTAATCCATCGTTATGTCCTACACTTAATCCAAAAAATGAGTGGTAATACAATTGAACAGTTTCTCCTATTCGTTCTTTGTAAACTTGTTCTCCTTTTTGAGGTTTTGCTACTTCCGTAAGAATTTGTTTTGAAAAACCATTAAACTCTACATAATAACTGGCTTTCTTCTTATGCTTATATAAATGACTTCTTTTTCTTTTTGCATAACTAACTTTATTGATTTCAAAAGATTTTTTTTCACCAAATAGATGAGTAACTAAATAACCAATATTTAAATACAATAATCCGGTAAATAAGATGATTAAAAACGATACTACAATAAAAATTGCTGTCTTTTCTGTTTTTGTTTTCACCGCCATAGCTGGTTCAATTTTAATTTATTAATTAGCATTCAATCTCTTTTTAAAATACGGTAACCTTTTAATTCCAGTTTGAAATGAATACAATCAAAGATAAAGACTTTTCTTGTCCTTAATTTTTCATCAATAGTTTATGACTTACAGCCTATTTTTTTGAGTTGTTATTACAAGGATTTAAAATTAATTTTCTTCTAAACTTATTTTTAAGTTCCAGAAATATCCCAAATAAAACTAAGGTTAACACTGTAAATGATAAATAAACAAACATAATTCGGTTTTAAAGTTTTCAACTAAATTATACCAGTTTTAACGTATAATTCTATTTCGATTTATTTTTGTAGAAGAGCAACTTATTTTCGTAAGAACTATTATCCCTTAACTTTCTGTTTGAACAAAACATTCAATATTAAAGCAACAATAACTAATAAAACTCCTAAAACACTTAGCAATGGATATTGATCTCCAAACCAAATCATTCCTAAAATCATAGTAAAAATTACCTCTACGTATTTTAGAGGTACGATTTTGTTTGCTGACCCTAACTGATAAGCTTTGGTCATAAATAACTGTCCGAAATAACCAAAAAGACCTAAGCTTAGTAAAATAAACCAATCGTTTCCTTGAGGAGTTTTCCAGTTTGAAATAGATAAAACTCCTCCCAAAATTGTAGAAATCCACATAAAATAATTCACAATTACTACAGGATGATCTTTGGTTCCTATTTTTGAAATAACCACATAAACTAAACCGCTAAAAAAAGCAGAAATTAATATTAAGGATAATCCAATAATATTAATCTCATTATCAAAACCTTTAATTAACAATACTCCTACAAACGCTAAAATAAAGTAGACCCATTGCAACTTGAAAATTTTTTCTTTTAAAAAAAACACTGCTAAAATTGCAGCAAAAATTGGTGAAGTATATCGTAAAGAAACAGCAGTTCCTATAGATAAATAATCTGTAGATGCAAAGAACAATCCCATAGAAGTTACTCCAACTAATCCTCTTAATATTAAAAGCTTTTTTTGTTTTCCTCCTATAGGAATTTTATAATACAATAGGTATCCCATGGTAAAAACTAGTGACCCGATAGCTCTAAAAAATACTTTTTGATAAGTTGAATATCCTGATAAATACTTTACAAAAACATTCATAACTGTGAAGCATAATGCACTTAATAACATTAAATAAATTGCTTTTTTCATCAAAAAAATCCTTTAAGAGTTTTAATAAAAACAAACTTATTCTTTAAAAATGTATTATACCAATTAACTATAGAATTAAACTCATCTTAACTTTTATTTCTATCATTAAACATTTGAAAAGTTAAACAAATAAAAAAGCGAAGTTTTCACTTCGCTCTTATATTTAATTGTACATATTATTATTCTTAATTTTCTTTTACTGAAAGTAAATTTGCAAATAATCGGTAAGCTCCAGGAACTCCTGCTGGAAGTTCTCTAAAGAAACTTAATCCTGTGTAGATGTAATTTCCTTTTCCATATTTAGCCACTAATAAACTTCCTTTTTTTGTTGATTCTCCTTTATCATTCATCGCTAAAATTGGAGTGAACTCATTGGCCCATTTATTTGGAAAATATAAACCACGTTCTTGAACCCAACCTTCAAAATCTTTATCTGAAATTTTATTAGGATAATTTAGCACCAAATGTTCTTTGGCTAAAACTTCAACTTTTGCATGTTCATCTGTAACCCTATCTCTAGATAATTGTAAATCGTAAGGAGGTTTTACATCTACTCTTCTGTTTGTGTTATATTGTACAACAACATTTCCTCCATTTTTTACATATGCTAATAAATGCTTTTGTTTGAACTGTAATACTTTTTTGGTGTTGTAAGCTCTGATTCCTACAACTACAGCATCAAATTTATTTAAAGTAGATTCGTTAATTTCTTCTGGAGTAATCTCTGTAACGTTATATCCGATCTGACGTAAACTTTCTGGTACAGCATCTCCAGATCCTTGTATATAACCTATTTCTTTACCTTCCTTTTTAATATTTAAGCGTACTACTTTTGCTTTTGACGGTAATAAAACAGATTGCTTTGGAATATGATTGTAAGTTATTTCGATTAATTCTTTATCAAAGTTCTTGTTTCCAACAGTTGCGATAGCTTTTATATAGCCTTCAGATTGTGCTTTTGAAGGAGAAACCTTAAACTTGATTACACGTTTATCTCCTTTTTGGTCGATATTGAATGGAGCTTCTTTTGGAGTTACAGACCATCCATTAGGTACTTGTAGAGCCAGTTTCCCAGATGTATTTGCCTCACCAGATCTAACTTCTACAGCTACTTCTTTAGAATCACTATTAGAAAAAATAAGTACTTTATCTCTTAGCTTAGTGGTAACCTTAGGTAAGATTTCAAAAGGTTCATAAATCTCTCCTTTATCTCTTTGTGAATATCTTCGTACTACATTTTTAGTAAATGAAATTGAAGTATCTTCAATCATTAAATTAAACTTCACTTGAATCGGACGAGATGTTTCTGGGTTTCCTCTTAATTCTTGATTTTTTACTGTATACATACCAAGTCCCCAGTTATCTACTAACCAATAAGGTGCAGAATATTCTAAACTTCCTACAGCAATAGTTTCAGTAAAGTTTTTTCTTTTATTATCAGATAAAGCTATGTCTTTATTGACAACTTTTTTACTTGGTAACCATTCAATAGAAGTTAAATCCATAGAAGCTCCACTTCTATTTAAAGCTTCAAAATCTACTTTTATATCTGAATTTGGAGTTGTACTTGAAGTTTTTGCAGAAGCTTCTAGATATAATCCCGCACAAGCTTCTATAATTTCTTTTATTTCTTTAGATTTAATTGCTTTCCAATGTTCGTCTTTTAAACCATCAATTAATTGATAAGCTTTTAATAAACTTGGTAAATGCTTTGACGGATTTACAAAATCGAAGTTCTTTTCTAAATCATATAAAATATCACCAATAGCTCCTCCACCTGATACTCTATTCCAAGTAGTATTAATTCCCGAGAATATATCTTTCTTGTCTTTTGGAAACTTTCCTTTTAAAAACTCAACATATTCTGTTTGTCCTCCTCTAGTAGTTAATCTCCCAAAACCTTGACATAAGTGTTGACTACTTGCTAAAGAAGCTAATTCATTATTAGAAACTCCTTTCAAAGGATAATAAACCCCTATATCAAAATTTAACATTTTACTTTTATCTGCTTTTTCAAAGTTTTCTCTGCTTCCGTAGAACCACCAAGATGTATTAAAATACAAACTATTTGGCTGCCAAGTAGATGTATACTTTAATTGTTCTGGATACTTTGTTTGATCAGCAGCTAAATCAAAAGCTTCAACACTTAACATTGCAGAAGTTGTATGATGACCATGAGTAGTTCCTGGAGTTCTATGATCAAACCTATTGATAATAACATCTGGTTTAAAGGTACGAATTGCCCAAACTACATCTGCTAAAACTTTATCTTTATCCCAGATATTTAACGTTTCATCCGGGTGTTTAGAAAATCCAAAATCATTAGCTCTAGAAAAACGTTGTTCTCCTCCATCTACTCCTCTGGCAGCTAATAATTCTTGGGTACGAATTACACCTAAAAGCTCTCTAATTTCTGGACCAATTAAATTTTGTCCTCCATCTCCTCTTGTTAATGATAAATAAGATGTTCTTGCTTTTACTTTATTAGCTAAGTAAGCAATTAAACGGGTATTTTCATCATCTGGATGTGCAGCTACATACAATGCAGAACCAAGAAAGTTTAGCTTTTGTACTTTCTCATAGATTTGATTTGTATTTAATTTTTTGGGTTTTTGACCTAAAACGGATAAGGTAATCAGCAAAAATGAAAGGCTAACTAGTATCTTTTTGTTCATTTTTAATAGTTAAGATTGACAAACAAATGTAATCTTTTTACCATTCTAACTCATTGAGTTTAACAAAACACTAACATTTTATAAGTTCATAAAGTGTACGCATAAAGTAAAAACACGGCAATATGTCTTTTTTAGCTGTAAACGAACTGATAATCAATTATTAAAAAACTACACAAACCATTCATCTTTAAAACCAATTAGATATAATTTATTTTGTGCCCTTGTAACTGCTGTATATAACCAGCGTAAATATTCTACACTACTACCATCTGGTAAATATGGTTGTTCAATAAAAATGGTTTTCCATTGACCTCCTTGAGATTTATGGCAAGTCATAGCATAAGAAAACTTTACTTGTAAAGCATTAAAATACTTGTTCTTTTTTACTCCCATAAATTGTTTAAACTTAGATTTTTCGTGAGCAAAATCTTCTTTTACAGCTTCATATAATCGGTTAGATTCCTCATAAGTTAATGAAGGACTCTCACTAGTAAGTGTATCTAGAAGTAATACTGTATCAAAAGGTTTCATATCTGGGTAATCAATCATTCTAATCGTTACTTCTGCAAATTTGAAACCATATAACTCTTTGATATCACTAATTCGCATTACCTCACAAATATCTCCATTTGCTATAAAACCTGCTGATGAAGAATCTTTCAACCAGAAATAGTTGTTTTTAACAACCATAACATAATCACCAACAGAAATTTCATTCTCCTGTCCACGTATTTTTGTTCGAATTTGTGAATTATATTGGTTTGCTCTTTTGTTTGAACGCACAATAATTGCTGTATCTTCAACACCTATATCACCATCATAAGCATCTGTAATGGCATCTTGAATTTCATATCCATCTTGTAAACGAATAATATCTGGGAAATTAACATCGAATTGAAAATCAATTCCTTCATTTTGAATTAATAATCTTAAATCTGTTGCATTTGCCAAAATTCCAGAATCTTGCTGCTGACGAACTACTTCATCTAACTCAATTTCATTAACATTCTTATTAAAGTTAAGTGATAATTTATCTGCATCTAAGGCTGGACTTACATCTAATTTTACAGGAGGTAGCTGTGCTGTGTCTCCGATAAAAATCAATTTGCAATTTTTGCCAGAATACACATAAGATATTAAATCATCTAACAAAGATCCGTTCTCAAATAACTTTGCATTTTGTACTTGATCTGAGATCATTGAGGCTTCATCTACAATAAAAATCGTATTTGTATGCTTGTTCGGTTGCATTACAAAACTAATTCCACCATTACTTTGCTTCTTCGGAAAATATATTTTTTTGTGGATTGTAAAAGCCTGTCTTTTTGAATATCCTGAGATTACTTTTGCTGCTCTTCCTGTAGGTGCTAATAAGACAGCTTTCTTTCCTGCTTTCCATAAACTGTGAACTACCGTACTGATTACCGTGGTTTTACCTGTACCTGCATACCCTTTCAATAAGAATAATTTATTTGTATCAGTATTAAAAATATATTCAGCTAATTGATCTATTAACTCCAATTGTTTTTGGGTTGGATCGTAAGAAAATTTCTGAATTATCTCTTTATGGAAATCGTTAGCAGATTTAATCATATTTAAAATAAAATTACAAAGGTAAATGTATTATTAAATATTTGTTTTCATGATTGAAAAAAAATTGTAGATTTGCGATTATCATACTTAAAAAAAAATCTAAAAACAATGTTAGCATTTTTAATTCTACTTATAGGATCTTTAATAGGTGTTTTCCTATTAGCATACGTCATAGTAAAATTTGTTCCACTTAAACTTAGAGGTTTAGTTTCAATAATATTATTGGCTATTTCTGCATACTTAGTATATTTAATTTATGGTGGGATAATGGAGCCAATAAAATTTGATATTGAAAAGAAGAAACGTTATGCTAAAGTAGTAGATCAATTAAAGTTAATTAGAGACGCTCAAATTAAGTATAAAGATGTTAAGAATAGTTACGCAAGTAATAAAGATTCTTTAATCTACTTTATTGAAAAAGATTCTTTACCAATTGTAGAAGTATACGAACAAGATACTATTGTTAATGTTGGTGGTGGTATCACAGAAAAGAAATCTATCCGTAAAGAGCGTATTTCTAAGTACGAAAAAATCATAGATTACTTTAAAGATAGAAAATATGGCGATATGTTTAAAGTACCTGATACAGATAAAGAATTTAAATTAGAAACAAGTACTATTGAGAAAGTTGCTGGTTTATTTGTACCTGTATTTGAAGCTAAAATAGAAAAGGAAGTTATCTTAAAAGGATTACCAAGACATCTTGTAAAGCAAGAATTAGAAGCTATTGAAGCGGATCAAATTAAAGGTGCATTTGTATCTGTTGGATCTTTAAATGAAGTTTCTACTGGTGGTAACTGGCCTCCATATTATGACAAAGGCGATGCAAAAGCTGAAACAAAAGAATAATAAAGAAATCATATCTCAACATAAAAAGTTGTCCATCCAATTTAGTTTGGATGGATTTTCTTTTTGTATTAAAGATATTCCTACTAATGAAATTTTAGTAGTAACAGAGTACGTATTCAAAGAAAGATTAAATACGCCTAACTTACTACTGGAAAAAATAAATCAAGTTTTTGAGTCTGATAAAGATTTACAAGTAAACTTTGATAAAGTTACTGCTGTACATCAGAATAAACTTTCTACCGTAGTACCAAATGATTTGTTTGATGAAGATCATTTAAAATCTTATTTAAATTATACTATTCAAACATTATCATCTGATTTGGTCGTGTATGATGATTTAAATTTTGATGCTAAAAATGTTTATATTCCTTACGTAAACGTTAATAATTTTCTGTTTCAAAACTTCGGTGAATTCGAATTTAAACATCATTCAACTCTATTTATTGATGAAGTTTTAAAACAAAAAGAACAATTTAAAGACAATGCTATATTTGTAAATGTTTCTTATGCTAATATGGATGTTGTTATCTTAAAGAACGGAGAATTTAATTTATACAATTCGTTTTTTTACAATACAAAAGAGGATTTTATTTATTATATCTTATTTTGTATTGAACAATTAGAATTAGATCCTAATGAGTTAACCTTATATTTTTCAGGTAACATTATTAATGACTATGAAATATATAAGATTAGTCAAGATTATATTAAAAACATAGAATTTTTAAAGCCGAATCATGACTTTTTTGAAAAGTCTGAATACTTTTTTAAACACTCACACTATACCCTTTTATCTTAAATGCGAATAATTTCAGGAAAATATAAAAGTAAAAGAATCTCTGCACCAAAGAATTTACCTGTTCGACCTACTACGGATATGGCTAAAGAATCGTTATTTAATATTCTTAATAATCTTTACTATTTTGATTCTATTTCTGTCTTAGATCTTTTTGCAGGTACTGGAAATATTAGTTATGAATTTGCTTCGAGAGGAACAGAAACCATTTATGCTGTAGATGCGCATTTTGGTTGTGTGAAATTCATTAATAAAACGGCCAAAGATTTAGAATTAGACATTACAACATTTAAAAGTGATGTATTTAAGTTTTTAGAAAAAACAGCTTTAAAAACTGATGTTATTTTCGCTGATCCGCCTTATGATTTTGAAGTAGAGAAATTTTTAAAAATTGTTGATTTAGTCTTTGAAAAAGAACTTCTAAATGAAGAAGGTGTTCTAATCGTTGAACATTCTAAACATACAGATTTATCAAATCATCCTAAGTATAGTTATGAAAAGCGCTACGGTGGTAATGTTTTTAGTTTCTTCGATAATTAAAAAGAAATAAACTTAATCTATTTCTTTACCTATTTGGATTGATGAAAAAGGCTTTTCTTACTTTATATCCAGTCTTTTTAGCTGGTTTAGCAATTCTAATTTTCAATTTTTTAGATAGCAAAAATTTTAATTTTTATATATTTCAACATAGAGTATTGGTATTAATCATCTGTATTATTTTATTTATTACTTCTATAGTAAATGTAATTAGCTCTTATGAAATGAATTTCTCTATTGGTTTAATTTTAAATTCAATAGCAATTGTTGTTTCATTAATACTTCCTATTTTGTTATTATTAGGAATCATATTTCAGCTTCACTAACCTTTTTCTAGCTCTTTAAATTACTTTAACATATTTTTTATTACTACAACTATAGTTATAGTAATTCTTTTTATATATTCGCAACATGAATAAATTAACCAAACCTGAAGAACAAATAATGCATTATCTGTGGAAGCTAAAAAAAGCCTTCCTAAAAGATATTGTAGATGAATTTCCTGAACCTAAACCTGCCTACACTACTATTTCTACTGTAGTTCGTGTTTTGGTAAAAAAACAATTTATAGACTATAAAACATTTGGAAAAACTAGAGAATATTATCCTCTAATAACCAAAAAAAAATATTTCAATGAATATATGCAAGATGTTATCTATAGCTTTTTTAACGGTTCATCAGGTAAATTCGCCTCATATTTTACTGAAAATGAAAACTTAAATCTTTCAGAATTAGAGGAAATTAAATTATTAATTGAAGAAAAAATTCAAAAAATAAAAGATCAAAATGCATAATCATTTGATATACTTATTGGAAGTAAGTTTAATATTCGTATTACTTTATTCTATATTTCGCTTCATGCTAAGCAAGTATACTTTTCATAATTTAAATAGGTTTGTTCTTTTAATGATTATTCCTATTTCTATGAGTATCCCTTTTATTAAAAGTATATACTCATTTGAAGTTATCCCATCTAATATTCCTGCTTTTAATGAAATGCATTCGGAAACTTTTAGTACGAACTCAACAAACTATATTACACATTTTTCTGAGTTTAATTACATTAAACTATTAAGTATCTTTTATGCAATTGGTATTCTTATTTCCTTTTACAAAACTCTAAAAGCGATTTTTCATTTATATAAGTTAAGAAAAAACGCTATTGTAAAACACGCAAATAAGTATCAGTTGATCTATTGTGAAACGAAAGAAACATTTTCTTTTTTTAATTGGATATTTATACCATTTGAGTCGACACATCAATCTGAGAAAATTATTATAGACCATGAGAAACAGCATGCTAATTTTCATCATACATTAGATCGTTTAGTTACTGAAATATTTATTGCTTTCTTTTGGTTTAATCCTGTTGTTTATTTATTCAGAAAAACACTATCTGCTGTTCATGAATACCAAGTTGACGCTAGAGTATTAAAAGATAAAAACATCAGTACAACAGAATATTTACAACTATTACTTTACACCATTAATAATAGCTACAACAAAAACTTATACAGTTATTTTAATCAATCTATGATTAAAAATAGAGTTGAAATGATCTGTAAATCAAAAACAAATAATCTTTTAAGATTTAAATATCTTATTTTAATTCCTATTTGTTTTGTTTGCTTGCTTTCATTTACCAAAAGAGAGTTTTCTGTTACTAAAACTCTAGAGACTAATATCGCAACTGATAAAACAAGTAAAAACAATAGTTTTATATATCCTTTAAAAGGAAGTCCGAAACCGTATATCACCTCTCATTTTGGTATAAATAGAAAACTTTTCAAAAAACTAAAAGCTAAAATTCATAATGGTATAGACTTTAAAGCTAAGGTGAACACACCAATATTTGCTTCTTCAGATGGTGTCGTAACTAGTGCTTCTTTTGAAGGCAATTGGGGAAATTTAATTATCATAAAACACGCAAATGGCTATGAAACTCTATATGCACACCTAAATAAATTTAAATGCAAAAAAAATCAATTTGTTAAAAAAGGAGAAATAATAGGTTACACAGGAAAAACAGGTCTTATTAAAGGTCCTCATTTACATTACGCCATAAAACATAACGGTATTTATGTAAATCCAATAAACTACTTAGAATAAGTAAAACCAATAAAAACTAAAACTACATTCTTATTTAAAAATGAAAAAAACGATATGTCTACTATTCATTCTTTGCAATAGTATAAATATGATTGGGCAGAAAAAACTTAAAAACACCAAAATTGTAAAGAATTATATTAATTATATACAAACAGATTCTTTAGAAAAAGATAAAATGATAAAGGATTTAAATGATGAATGCTTTGCTGAAAACTGGGTTACTACTCAATTTACAGCTTACAGAAACACTAATATTAAATTTCCTTTTAAAATTGAATTTTCAGATAGCACGTATGCTTCACCAATATCGAAAAAATATGTAATTACTTCTCGATATGGATGGAGAAGAAATAGACCACATAGAGGAATTGACATAGATTTAGTGATAGGAGATAGTGTCTTTAGCATTTTACCTGGTAAAGTTAGATTTGCTGGTAGAAGTTCAGGATATGGAAGAACTGTCGTAATACGACATAATAATGGTTTAGAGACAGTTTATGCGCATTTATCTGGATTTAAAGTAAAGAAGAATGAATTCGTTAAAAAAGGACAAGTTATCGCTTTAGGAGGAAATTCTGGTAGATCTAGAGGTAGTCATTTGCATTTAGAAACTAGATATAAAGGAATTGCTATCAACCCTGAATATTTATTAGATTTTAGTAGCGATCATAAAATTCGCGGTAAAAATCTATGGGTAACTAGAGATTGGGCGAAAACTTACTATCATAGTTCTAAAAGACAAAGCAGACTTGTAACATTAGATTCTTATGAAAAAGCTTTAGCTTATAAAAACCGAAAACGCAAGGTTTATATTGTAAAAAGTGGTGATACGCTATCTGGTATCGCTTACAGAAATAGAACTTCTATAAGTCGTATTTGTAAAACAAATAAAATTAGAAAAACAACAACTTTAAGAATTGGACAAAAATTAATTATATAATATTTTAAATTATTCCTCAATAGATTAAACAAAAAAGAGAACCTGAAATTATTTAGGTTCTCTTTTTATTATGTTGTAAAAGTTAGTTTGTTTTTATTTTACCAAAACAAAAAACTCCAACTGTAATGGTTTCAGTTCTTGTTTTAAAGTTTGTATGAAATCATCTCCATACTCTAAGTAGTATTCAGAAAAGTTACGTTTTCGCTCTTCTAAACTTAAATTTGGAAGTATAGCACTTTGAAGCTTCGTAATCCTTTCAACTAGATCCGATTGCTTTCTTTTCTCTGCTCTAAGTAAACGTTTTTGTAGATTTTCTAAACCTTTTAATTGTTTTTTCTCTTGTGCATTTACAGCTCCGATAAATGAAGCATCAGTTTGTGATGCCACAACTCTTAAGTCTGAAAATTGTTGCTCTAGTATATTTTTTTGTTGTTCAAAATTAAAACTGACCTCAGCATTTTCATTTACTTTTTTAGCTAATAAATCCTGTTGTTTAAAAAATAATTCTTCTACAGAAATAGAAAGTCTTTCTAATTTACCAAATTGTTTCTTACTTATTACCTGAACAGAATTACGTAATAAAAGAATAGGAAAAGGAACCGCTACAGCTTCAAAATACGTTTTTAATTGCATCCAATAAGCTAGCTCTCCTCCTCCACCGATATAGCATAAGTTTGGTAAAATAACTTCTTGATATAAAGGTCTCATAATTACATTTGGTGAAAATCGTTCAGGATAGTTTTCTACCTCTTTTAAGATTTCTTCTTCAGAAAAACTTAAATCTGTATTATTGACTTTATACACTCCTTCTTCAAGAATTATTCGCTCTCTTAAATTGTCCGTTAGATAAAACAAGTTAATTTCTCTAGGGTTTACCTGAATCTTGTAATTCTCCTCTAAACTTGTATTTGTTTCAGAAACATGTTTATATGAAACCGAACCTAGTAAATCTTTTATGATATACGATTTGAACAACGACTTTAATTTAGGATCATCTGCATCAATAATTACTAATCCAAATTCAGCAAATAAAGAATTCGCTATATATCGTGTTGCATTAGCTAAATTATCGTGTTTGATATAAGCTTCAGAAAACAACTCTTTTAAAAATTCAGCATTTCTAGAATTTCCTAATTCATTAGAAAAAGCTTCAAATACTTCAGATAACCCTCCTGTATTAAAACGACCTACTCCTCCAACCTGATCTGAATTCCATTGAACTTTTTTTCCTTTGAAGTTAAAATAATTAATCTCCTCAAAATCATGATCTTCAGTAGCCATCCAATATATTGGAACAAAATTATCGTTTGGATGTTTTTCCTTCAACTCTTCTGCTAAATTGATTGCAGAAATAATCTTGTATAAAAAATATAACGGGCCTGTGAAAAGATTTAACTGATGTCCTGTTGTTACTGTAAATGTATTTTCGTTAGCGAGTAACTCGATATTAGCACTTGTACTTTCAGAAATATTTTCCTTTGCATATTGAGTCTTTAAAACTTCAACTAAAACAGTTCTATTGATTTTAGAAAATGTTTGTTTTTTTTCTAATATTTGATTTTTAAAGCCTTCTGAATTAGGAAAATTGTGATAAAAACTAGTTAATTTTTCTGATTGCTCTAAATAATCACACATCATTTTAGAAAAAAAACCAGTTTTTTGAAACGGTATGTAAGTACTACACTCACTATCGGTTAACGACATTAGCTAATTGTTTTGGGTAAAGTAACAAATTTAATACTTTGGTTAGAACTTGAATTCATCTTAACAAAACTTTATTAAATCTATTTTCTATTTTTACACTATAAATAGTCTATAATGCAATTTAAACATCCTGAAATTTTATATTTCTTATTTCTATTAATCATTCCCATCTTAGTTCACCTTTTTCAATTACGAAAATTCAAAAAAGTCCCTTTCACTAATGTTGCATTTTTAGAGGATTTAGTAATTAAAAATAGAAAAAGTTCACAACTAAAAAAGTGGCTGATTTTATGTACTCGTTTAGTATTAATAACTGCTCTAGTGTTAGCTTTTGCTCAACCGTTTTTTAGTAATGAAAGTGTAGATACAGAAAATCATGTTGCCATTTATTTGGATAATTCTTTAAGTACTAATTCGAAAGGCTCTAAAGGAAATATCTTAAAGATTGCTAGTCAAGAAATTGCAGAAAATATTACTCCAAATAATACATATTCACTTTTAACCAATTCTAATATTTATCAGAATATTTCTGGGGATGAATTGAAGAAAATCGTACTAAACACAAAGAACTCTGTTCAAAGTTTATCAATCAGCGACGTTTTACTAAAGCTATCAAATATTAATGGAGCAACAGAATATATTTTAGTTTCAGATTTTCAAAATATCAAAGATGAAGCCTTCAATACAATATCTTCTACTCTTTCTCTAACTCAAATATTACCAGAAAAAAGAGAAAATTTAGCAATAGACAGTGTGTATTTATCTACTAATACAAATGCAAAGAATACCATAAATATCAATATTAAAAATCAAGGTACATTAAAAGAAAATATTCCTGTAGCAATTTACAATGGTGAAGAACTGATAAGTAAACAAACTTTTGCTATTGAAAAAAATGCTGAAAAGACAATTTCTTTTGCTATTGAAGATATGAGCAATTTTAATGGAATTGTAAAACTTGATCATAATGACACTTTTGAGTTTGATAATGAATTCTTTTTTTCTATCAATTCTAACGAAAAAATTAATGTTTTAGCTATTGGAAATGATAATGATTTCTTGTCAAGAATTTATACTGAACAAGATTTCAAATTCACAAGCTCTACATTACAAAATGTAAATTACAGCACTTTAAATCAACAACAACTTATCGTTTTAAATGAAATCGACAAGCTTCCTGAAAGCTTGCAAAGAAGTTTAATTGATTACACAAAAAATGGTGGAAGCATAGCAATTATTCCAAATGCAAAATCAGAGTTTAAATCGTACAACAGATTACTAGAACGTTTAGGAGTTGGGAGATTATTGAGTAAGAAAATTGATTCCTTAAAAATCACTAAAATTAATTTTAACCATCCTTTATTTAAAAATGTTTTCGATAAAAAGGTAACAAATTTTCAGTATCCTACTACAACAACTACGTTTAACACAAAGATGAATAGATCTAGTAGTGTTATCGATTATGAAAATAATGAACCTTTTGTACAAGAAATAATTTCTTCTTCTAGTAAAGTATATTGGTTTTCTTCTCCTTTAAACAAAGAGAAAAGTAATTTTACCAATTCACCGTTAGTTGTGCCTGTATTTTACAATATGGGAAAACAGAGTTTAAAGCTGTCTAAATTATATTACACATTAGCTCAACCTAATACTATAGAAATCGCTACTCAATTAGAAAAAGATGATATCTTAACAATTAAGAACACCAATAATTCTTTTATTCCATTACAACAAACTTTTCAAACGAAAGTAAAATTAAGCACTAATGAATTACCTGATAGTAAAGGCTTTTATACCATTGAAAAAGGAAATTTAAAAATTCAAACTATTGCTTATAACAATCCTTCTATCGAAAGCTCACTAAACTATTTAAACATCCATAGTTTGAAAAAGGAAAATATTAGTGTAAATAACTCTCTAGAAGATAATTTCAAAAAAATTGAAGATAAATACAAAGTTCATTGGTTTTGGAAATGGTTTTTAATTCTTGCCATTGTATCTTTGTTGCTAGAAATTTTGATTCTAAAATACTTTAAAGTATGATCACGCTTTTAAAATCAGCGAAAATAATAGATCCTTCAAGTCCTTTTCACAATAGCGTAAAAGACATTTTAATTTCAAATGGTGTCATTACTGAAATCAGTGATACTATTGATACCGAAGAAAATTACAATACAATAACTCTTGATAATTTACATGTTTCTACTGGCTGGTTTGATACTAGCGTTAGTTTCGGTGAACCTGGTTATGAAGAAAGAGAGACTATTGAAAACGGACTTTCAGTTGCAGCTAAATCTGGCTTCACACGAGTGGCTGTAAATCCAAACACACAACCTATTACAGATTCTAAATCTGCTGTAGAATATTTAATTCATAAAGCTACTAACAAGGCAGTAACACTCCATCCAATTGGTGCTTTAACACAAAAATGTGAAGGTATTGAAATGGCAGAATTGTATGATATGCAACAATCTGGAGCTATTGCTTTTAGTGATTATAAGAAACCAGTAGAAAATGACAACCTTTTGAAAATCGCATTGCTTTATGCTCAAAATTTCGATGGTTTAGTTTTAAGTTTTCCCAAAAACAAGAAAATCGCTGGTGAGGGTGTCGCACATGAAGGTGTTAATGCAACACGATTAGGTTTAAAAGGTATTCCTGCTTTAGCAGAAGAAATTCAAATTGCTAGAGACTTATTTTTATTGGAATATACTGGAGGAAAATTACACATTCCAACCATCTCTACTAAAAAATCGGTAGCACTTATTAAAGCAGCAAAAAGTAAAGGTTTAAATGTTACTTGTAGCACTGCTGTACACAATCTTTTATTAACTGATGAAAAATTGATTGGTTTTGATGCTAGAGTAAAAGTAAACCCTCCATTACGAACAGAGGAAGATCGTTTAGCTTTAATTGAAGGTGTAAAAAACGGAACTATCGATATCATTACTTCAGATCATAATCCTATTGATATTGAAGAGAAAAAAGTAGAATTCTCTATTGCAAAAGATGGAACTATAGGTTTAGAAACTGCTTTTGGGGCATTAAATTCGATTTTTGATTTAGAAACTATTGTTACATGTTTAAGTACAAATCCTAAATCTATCTTTGGAATTGATAATACTTCTGTAACTATTGATTCTAAGGCAGAGCTTACTCTGTTTACTGCAGAATCAGAAATTGTTTTTAATGAAAATGATATCCTATCAACTTCAAAAAACAGTATATTTATAGGTGAAAAACTTAAAGGTAAAGCGTATGGAATATATGCTAACCAACAATTAATTTTAAACACCTAATCTATAATGAAGAATTTAACAACGATCGAGCAAGGAAAAACTAATGCTATTATTAGTTATATTACTATAATCGGAACAATTATCGCTTTCATCTTAAATAGTTCTAAAAAGAATTCTTTTACGAGCTTTCACATTAGACAAATGATTGGTTTAAATCTACTTTCACTAATCAATAGCTGGGTAATTTATCGATTTTTTGGAGGAATTGCCTCTTGGACTATTTCTGCTTTACTAGCCGTACTATGGTTTATCGGACTTATGGGAGCTATTAATGGTGAAGAAAAAAAAGTTCCTGTTTTTGGAGATTATTTCCAAGATTGGTTTAAAAGTTTATAATATTTAATGAGTTTATTTTATAAGGAGAGAGCACCGAAAGTTGCTCCTGAAAATCCGAATGTTTTAATTTTACTTCACGGATATGGAAGTAATGAAGACGATTTATTTTCTTTTGCTGAAGAATTATCAGATGAATTATTAATTATAACTGTTAGAGCTCCTTATGAAATGGGCTATGGAGGTTATGCTTGGTATGCTATAAATTTTGATGCAAATAACGATAAATTTTCAGATACGAAACAAGCTAGTGAATCTGTTGATAAAATTGCTGCTTTTATTGATGAAATAAAGGCAAAATACAACACTAATAAAACATTTTTACTCGGATTTAGCCAAGGTGCAATTTTAAGTTACGGATTAAGTTTACGTTATCCTAACAAAGTTCAACACGTAGTTGCATTAAGCGGATATTTATTAGAAGACTTAATTCCTAAAGAAATTTCTGCAGATATTACAACAGATTATTATGTTTCCCATGGAATCGTAGATCAAGTAATTCCTTTTGCTTGGGCTAAAAAGACTCCAGATTTCTTAAATAAACTGAATTTACAAAACGAATTTCATGAATATCCTGTTGGGCATGGTGTTGCTCCTCAGAACTTTTACAGTTTTAAAGACTGGATCGATAAGAGGTTATAATCTTAGTATAAGCAATTTCTATGTTTAATAAATTCTTTTAAACAGAGATATAGCTTACCTTTGCACGTGATTAAACTTAGATAACTACTATCTTTTTAACCTAAATTTTTTTATATGGATATTTTCACTCACCAAAATGCTTATATATGGTTTGTTCCAATTTGTGCTTTAGCCATTGGTGTTGAGATGTATTTTAGCTATAAACGAAAAGCTAAAAATTATGAGTTTAAAGATGTTTCGACCAACGTATATTTTGCGTTAGTTAATGTCTTTTTAGACACATTGATGTATGCTACTTCGTTTGTGGTAATGGACTTCTTCTACGATTATCGTTTTATTAATTGGGAAGGTACTGGATTTTTATACTGGTTTATAGCATTTGTTGGTCAAGATTTCTTGTACTATGTACATCATTATGTAGATCATCATTCAAGATTTTTCTGGGCTGTTCATGTTACACATCATAACTCAGAATACTATAATATTTCTACAGGATTCCGTTCACCTGTTCTACAGCCATTTTATCGCTTTATGTTTTTAATTCCTTTAATTTTAATAGGAATTCAACCATTACATATTATGTTTGCTTATGCGATGAATCAGAATTATGGTACTCTATGTCACACGAACTTTATAAAACCAACAAAAAGAAAAGGATTTGTAGGTTTTTTACTAAAAGCTTGGGAATATATATTTGTTACTCCTTCTCATCACAGAGTTCACCATGCTTCTAACATAAAATATTTAGATAAAAACATGGGAATGTTTTTAATTATTTGGGATAGAATATTTGGTACATTCCAAGCTGAGGAAGAGGAAATGGAATACGAAAAATTAAAATTCGGATTAACAAAACCTTTAGATGATAAAGGACCTGTTAATATCATTTTCCATGAATGGAAAGATATTTTTAAAGACTTTTTTCATAATAAAAAAGATTTGCCTTTAGGAACTCGTTTGAAATATGTTTTTATGCCTCCAGGTTGGAGTCATGATGGAAGTTCTAAAACTAGTAAAGAACTTCAAAGAGAATTAAAGTTAGATAAATAATAATAAAAAAACGCTACAGAAATCTGTAGCGTTTTTTTATTATTACAGTTTTTGGTTGATAAATTATCCTAAAATTTGCTCTGCGTGAGCTTTAGTTTTTACTTTAGCGATAACATCAGTTAAAACACCATTTTCATCAATTACAAACGTAGTTCTGTGAATTCCATCATATTCTTTTCCCATAAACTTTTTTGGTCCCCAAACTCCAAATGCATTAATTACAGATTTATCTTCATCAGCTAACAAAGGAAATGGTAATTCGTGCTTGTTAATAAAGTTTTGTTGACGCTTTGCACTATCTGCACTTACTCCTAAAATCTCATATCCTTGCGCTTGAAAAGTTTCATAATTATCTCTTAAGTTACAAGCTTCTGCTGTACAACCAGGCGTACTTGCTTTAGGGTAAAAGAAAACAACTAACTTTTTTCCTTTGTAATCCTCTAATTTGATAGTATTTCCAGCTTGATCTTTAGCTTCAAAATTTGGTGCGTTATCTCCTATTTTAAGTGTTGTCATAATTCGGTATTTTTGTTAAGTAAAAATACTGAAAAAATGAACAAAACAGAAAAAGTTCAGTTTGTAATTGATACTTTAGAGCGATTATATCCAGAAACTCCTATTCCTTTAGATCATACAGATCCTTATACATTATTAATCGCCGTTTTAATGTCTGCTCAGAGTACTGACGAACGTGTAAATAAGATTACACCTTTACTCTTTGAGCGTGCAGATAATCCTTATGATATGATACAATTATCTGTTGATGAAATCAGGGAAATTATAAAACCTGTTGGACTTTCCCCCATGAAATCGAAAGGAATTTATGGTTTGTCTCAAATTTTAATAGAAAAACATAATGGAGAAGTTCCGAAAAGTTTTGAAGCCTTAGAAGCACTACCGGCGGTCGGACATAAAACAGCTAGTGTAGTGATGGCTCAAGCATTTAACATCCCTGCATTCCCTGTTGATACACATATTCATCGTTTAATGTATCGTTGGAATTTATCTAACGGAAAAAGTATTGCACAAACAGAAAAGGACGCAAAACGTTTATTTCCTAAAGAAATTTGGAATAAACTACATTTACAAATTATTTTTTATGGTAGAGAGTATTGTCCTGCAAGAGGTTGGAATTTAGATAATGATATAATTACTAGTGCAATTGGAAGAAAAACTGTAATTACAGAATACAACAAAAAGAAGAAAAAATAAAAAAGCTCCAGTTCACACTGAAGCTTTTTCACTCTTAATTCAAATTCAATTCAATGAGAACATCGTTATTTGTTCTTACTGTTTTGAAGCTTTTGGAAAAGTTTAATATAAATTGTATTGTTGATTTTTTTGGGTTCATCCTAAAGTCGGATGATCTTTCAGAGTAAATTTGTGCCATATAAGTAATTTATCGTTTAATTACTAATAATAACGCTAAACTTTACAATTTATTACTGGTTCACTAAAATTATTTTATTCTTATCAATTAATTTTCTGATATTTATCAAAGCATAACGCATTCTTCCTAATGCTGTGTTTATACTTACACCCGTATTTTCAGATATTTCGTTGAAACTCATATCCATATAAATTCTCATTTTCAACACCTCTTTTTGTTCTTCAGGAAGTTCTTCTATTAAATTTTTCACATCTAATAAAATCTGATCTTTTATAATGCGCTTTTCTGCATTTAAAGCATCATCACTAATAATTGAGAAAATATCGAATTCATCTGAGTTATTAAAAAATGGCATTCGATTATTCTTTCTAAAATAATCAATAACTAAGTTGTGGGAAATTCGCATCACCCAAGGTAGAAACTTTCCTTCCTCGTTATAATTTCCTTTTTTAAGGGTTTTAATTACTTTAATAAAGGTATCTTGAAATATATCTTCAGCAACATCTCTATCTTGAACTTTGCTGTAAATAAAACTAAAAATACGTTGTTGATGCTTTTTAACAAGAAATTCTAGTGCGATTTCTTTACCGTTAATATACTCTTTAACTAAAACGCTATCGTCAGATGTTTTTCTATACATAACTACTACTTTAACAGAGATAATACTATCTCAATTTGGGAATTACATTAATTTTTTAAAGTAGTTTTACTGTATAGGCGTATGATATTTAAACGGTTACATAAAGCGCAAATATATTTTTTTTATATCAAAATACAAATTTTAAATCATTTAAATTTTAAAATTTATTGAAAATTATCTTCATTTTACTTTCTTCTAGATTATAACTTCACTCGTAAAATCACTATTTTTGATGTTTATTTTTGAGTTCATGAAAGTAGACATTACTAAAGTAAATCCTAAAGAGAATATCATCATAAAAGGAGCATCATTGCATAATTTGAAAGATATTGATGTTGTTATTCCTAGAAATAAACTTGTGGTTATAACCGGACTTTCTGGGTCGGGTAAATCTTCATTAGCTTTTGATACTTTGTATGCAGAAGGCCAGCGTAGATATGTAGAAAGTTTATCTTCTTATGCTCGACAGTTCTTAGGAAAACTAAACAAACCGAAAGTAGATTATATTAAAGGGATTGCTCCAGCTATTGCCATTGAACAAAAGGTAAATTCTACGAATCCAAGATCTACTGTTGGAACTTCTACTGAAATTTACGATTACATAAAATTATTATACGCAAGAATAGGTAGAACCTTCTCTCCTATTTCTGGAAATGAAGTCAAAAAACATACAGTAACCGATGTTGTAAATCACGTAAAATCATTAAAAGAACAAACAAAACTTCTTTTAATTGCTCCAGTTGTTCTTCCTGAAAAGAGAACTATTGAATCTTTATTACAAGTTTTAAAACAACAAGGTTATGCCAGAATAAAATACAATAACAAGGTTTATCGAATTGATAAATTTCCTATTGAAGATTTCAAAGGAAATAGTATTGATTTAGTAGTAGATAGAGTTGTTGTTCAACACGATGAAGATTTCTACAACCGCTTAGCTGACGCTATTCAAACAGCTTTTTTTGAAGGAAAAGGATTTTGTTATATTGAAAATTTAGAAACAGAAGCTAAAACAGAATTTAGTAATAAATTTGAGTTAGACGGTATTACTTTTTTAGAACCAAATACACATCTTTTCAGTTTTAATAATCCTTACGGAGCCTGTCCTACTTGTGAAGGATACGGAAATGTAATTGGCATCGATGAAGATTTGGTAATTCCTAACACAGGTCTATCTATTTATGAAGATGCAATTTTCCCATTTAGAACAGATGCCTATAAATGGTACAAAGAAAATTTAATTTTACATGCAGATAGTTACAATATTCCAATTCACAAACCTTGGTTCGAACTTACAGAAGAACAACAAAATTTAGTTTGGGAAGGAACAGATAAATTCATGGGAATTCATCATCTGTTTAACGAATTAGAAGAAAAAAGTTATAAAATTCAGAACAGAGTTATGTTATCTCGCTACAGAGGTAAAACTAAATGTCATGAATGCGACGGAAAGCGCTTAAGAAAAGAAGCAAATTATGTTCGTGTAAGTGGTAAAACAATTTCTGATTTGGTAAATCTTCCGCTTGACGAATTGAGCGTATTCTTTAAATCTATTACCTTAAATGAATATGAAGAGAAAATAGCAAAACGATTATTAACTGAAATTAATAATAGACTGCAATTTTTAACTGATGTTGGATTAAGTTACCTTACATTAAATCGAACATCTAATACATTATCAGGAGGAGAAAGTCAACGTATTAACTTGGCTACTTCTTTAGGAAGCTCGTTAGTTGGTTCTATGTATATTTTAGACGAGCCAAGTATTGGACTTCATCCAAAAGATACAGAACGTTTAATTAAAGTTCTTAAAAACTTACGTGACCTTGGAAATACGGTAATTGTAGTTGAACATGATGAAGATATCATGAAAGAAGCCGATTACATTATCGATATTGGACCAGAAGCTGGAACTCACGGAGGAAAAGTTGTAGCAGAAGGAACTTACGATGAACTAATAAAATCGAAAACTCTTACTGCTGAATATTTATCTGAAACCCTGGAAATTGAAGTTCCTAAACAACGAAGAAAAACTAAGAATTTCATTAAAATCTTAGGAGCTAGAGAGAATAATCTTAAAAACATAGATGTAACTTTCCCTCTAAATAACTTAACTGTAATCACAGGAGTTTCTGGTAGTGGTAAAAGTACACTTGTAAAAAAATTACTGTACCCAATTATGCAGAAGAAATTAATTGGTTATGGAGATAAAATAGGTCAATACACAGATGTTGAAGGAAGTTATGAAAACTTAAAGCACGTAGAGTTTATCGACCAAAATCCGATAGGTAGATCATCTCGATCAAACCCTGTTACTTACATAAAAGCTTACGACGATATCCGTAAACTTCTATCTACACAGAAATTATCTAAAATTAGAAACTATCAACCCAAACACTTTTCTTTTAATGTAGAAGGTGGTCGTTGCGAAGTTTGTAAAGGCGAAGGTGTAGTTACTATAGAAATGCAATTTATGGCCGATGTGCATTTACAATGTGATCATTGTAAAGGTAAACGCTTTAAAAAAGAAATATTAGAAGTTAATTTTGAAGGAAAGAATATTGACGATATTTTAAACTTAACTATTGATGATGCAATTGACTTTTTTACAGAAAATGGCGCAATTAAAATAGCTAAAAAATTAAAACCTCTTCAAGATGTTGGTTTAGGATATGTACAATTAGGGCAATCTTCTTCTACTTTATCTGGTGGTGAAGCGCAACGTATAAAATTAGCTTCATTTTTAATGAAAGGAAATACAAAAGATAAAGCCTTATTCATTTTTGATGAACCTACTACAGGATTACATTTTCACGATATAAAGAAGCTTTTAGCCTCTTTTAACGCCTTAATTGAAAAAGGACATTCAATAATTGTTATTGAGCATAATATCGACCTTATAAAGTGTGCTGATCACATCATAGACCTTGGTATTGAGGGTGGTAAGAAAGGTGGTAACTTAATTTTTGAGGGAACGCCAGAGGGTCTCACAAAAGAAAATCAGTCATTAACTGGAATTTTTATTAAAGAAAAGTTAAAAAATTGAAAAAATATTTTTATTTTACTTTAAAATTTAACATTTATGAAGATGTTAACCCCGAAAAAAGGCAGATTATTAATAGCAGAGCCATCAATACTTAATGATGACTCTTTCAAAAGAACAATAGTACTTATTACAGATCATTCAGATGCAAGTTCCGTTGGATTTATTCTGAATAGACCAATGCAATATGTTCTAGAAGATCTAATACCTGATATTGAATGTAACTTTACAATTTATCAGGGCGGACCAGTAGAACAAGAAAATCTATATTTTATCCATAGAGTTCCGCATCTTTTAACAGATAGTATTGAAGTTGCAAACGGCATATACTGGGGAGGAAATTTTGAGTCTTTAAAACAACTTTTAAATGAAGATTTAATTAAACCCTCTGATATTAGATTCTTCTTAGGATATTCAGGTTGGGGATCCCAACAACTGGAAAGTGAATTAAACACTGAATCTTGGTTTATCTCTGAAAATGATTTCAATAATATTTTCATTGAAGATGAAGAAGCTATTTGGAAAAACAAATTACTTCAAAAAGGAGGAAAATATAAAATCTGGGCAAATGCACCAGCAGACATAACTATGAATTAATTTTCCTTCTCAGATTGTTATTCCCTTAAATTTACTAAGTTCATTCTTAGTTATGCTACTTCAAAGTCCTTCAGATAATTAAAAATAAAAGAATCTGATCTCTTTTATTCAAAAAAACGGTTTGTTTGTTCGTGTGTTTAATACATTGTATATATTAGCGGAAAAATAATACTCATGTTAAGCAAAAGTTTTTTATCATTTATTTTACTATTAGTAATTTTTTCATGTGATTCACCGAAACCAAATCACAATGCTATTGCTGAAGAAGAAATTCCAGAATGTAAAATTATGATTGTTTTAGGAGATGATAGAAGTGGTTCATCTGAAAGTATTCAAAAATTAAACAAAGACGATTACAAAGCAATTGTAGATGTAATTAACGAAAATGGAAGTGGTTATTTTACTTCTACAATTATAGGAAACCCTGCTCCTAACTCTAAAGAAATTTTCAGATTAAAAGTAAGTGCTTTAAAACCTTATAAAAATATTTTAACTTCAGAACACCCGACATTATCGGAGCAAGCAAAACAAAAAAAGTATAACGATAAGATAAAAGCTAAAAATGAAAAAATTAAGAAGAAAAATGCTTCTAAATTAAGTAGTTTTTTATCTAAGACTGTACAAAATTCAATTGTTGGTTATAAGCCTTACAAAGGAAAAGATATTACCAATATTGATTTAGCTTTCGAACATATTAATAAACTTTTAAGAGAACCAAAAGTTGAAGATTATGACAAAGTAATGGTTGTGCTTTTTACAGATGGTGTTAATGAACCTAGAAGATCTGGGAAGATTGAAAAAATTAAAACCAAGCTTGCTTTACCAGATAATGCTGAGTTATTTTTAATTGGTTGGAAAGACACGTCTATTTTTGAAGGATTTGAATTAAACGAATTTGAAGGTAAAGAAGGCTTCTTTAGCTATCTTGAAGACTTTGATTGTATATAAAAACTACTGTTATGATTATAAACTGGGACAAACCGTCTACTGATGAATCTGAAGATCTTTTTAAAATTTCTGATGAATTAGCTTCAAGAGCAAACTCTGCATCTAAAGTAGCTAGAGATACTTTTGATATTTTAAAACCTAATGAAGAAAAATTAAGTCAATGGGATAAAATAATGTCTAATGCATATGTGGTTCCATTTACTATTGCCTTTATTGTTATCTGTATTTTAGAATATTACTTTAGTAGAGAAATTTATAGAGATATTTTACCACAAGCTCCGTGGGTAATTGGTGTAGGAATTATTTTTATTTCTATTGTAATTGCAGAGTTGATGGTAGGTATGCTAAGTTCTCACACCAGAAATAAACGATTTTTTGAAGAGAAAAAAGTACCTTCAAACTCTGCAAAACCAGAATCTGATATAAGAAAAGGAATTGTAAGAGATGTTAGAATTCAATTTTTTGTAGGTAGTACATTATTTTCTGCGATTGGTGTCGCTATATATTATTTCTCTAAAGAGCGTGTTGCCAGAGAAATTTCAGCTGGAATTAGAGAATCAATTTTTGGTATTCAAGATGTTTTACCTGTACTTTTTTATGTACTTGAAGTACTGGCAGGATTGTTTGTGTTTTATTTATTTAAAAGATCTGTTTTAGCTTTTAAGAACTATAGAAGTCGAAAAAAATATCGTAAAGAAGTAAATAACGCCAGATCTAATACAAGTGAATCCTGCAAATATTTTGATGATGCTGAAAAAAAGGGTTACAATACTTTTTTAGATGATGTAAGTAATAACATACACTTAGGTTTTTACAGAAACAAACATCAAAATACTAACGAACAACATTTAAAATATGTAAATGAGCCAGAAAAAGAACTACAAGGCTTTAAAGCATTATTTAAAAATGCAGAAGGTACACCAATACAAGTAACTATAGATGCATTAACTGAATATAAATTCAGAGAAAGTAAAACTAGTAATACTGAAGGTGTTATTGATATGAACTTTAACTCATATCCTGAAGATCAAATTAAGCAATTTCGAGTTACTTATTTTGATGTGAATAAAGAAAAAATAGTTGACGAAATATCTGGAAATTATTCTCTAAACAATGATATTCCTTATGAAATCATCTTAAAATAAATTAAAAAAAAGAGATCTAAAAATATTTTTAGATCTCTTTTTTTTAATCAATCTTTCTGATTTTTAACTCTTACTTCATCAGTTCGTTTAAATTCCTAATTTGTAGTTACCTTCACTTCCATCTAACTTTAAAAAACTACCTTTCAACAGTTTAAACCTATAAAATTTAAAAAACGTTCATATCTTCATACTATACAAAAGCAGTAATATGAAGATTAAACCTACACTAGTAAGACTAATAAAATGTCATGGTAACGAATTCGAAATTGAGTTTCCTAAAATAAAACTCTTTTTATCTGTTAATAGATATTATTATGAGAAAATGTCAAACAGCCCCAATGAATTCATATTTATAAGTTAAAAACTAAAAAGTATTAAACATTTCCTTTTAAAAAAGGAATAACTTAATATTTCTTGTACAACATAATTTTGATACTTGTTCAAGTAACTCAATTATTTTCTTTCACATTATCCTCATGTAAAACCAGCTATTATTTTTTGATGTACGCGACACTCCCTTTTCAATAAAAACAGCCAAGTATCATCAATTAACAACCATTCACCTTAAAAAAACGACCAAATAACTAAAAAAACAAACTTAAAGGTAATTAATCATTAATTTTGTTAGAACCAAAACTATATGATTATGAACTATCCTCTAAAAAAGTTAAAGTTCGTTACGCCAAATGGTAATGAAATTGAAATGAATATGCCAACAGCAGACTTAACATTGACAATAAACAGATATTCTAATAAAGAGTTTTTTGTAGATAAAATACAAGTAAACGTTCACCTTAATTAGTGAAAGCCATTAACTTTAAGCTTTTACTTATTTTCTCGGAAATTTCTGTCTTAAACTCTTTTTTCCTGTAATTTGTTACTGGTTGTACGCCTACAATAGCATTTGTTATAAAAACTTCGTCTGCTTTCTGAATTTCAAATGGAGAAATTGATGTTTCTTCTATTGTATAATCTTTATGCTCTTCTAACAATTGAATAACTTTTTTTCGAACTATTCCTTTAATACAACCTTCGGTTAAGGCTGGTGTTTTAATTGTACTTCCTTTTATGATAAAAATATTACCGTTGGTAACTTCTGCAACTCCTTTTCTTTCGTTAAGCAGTACACAATTGTCTAGGTCATTTTCTTCAGCGAAAACAGCTGCTATTGTGTTTAACATTCTATTGATTGTTTTCACAGTAGATAACATCCCTGAATAATTATAAAAATCTTTATATAAATCTAGAACATATTTATCTTTAATTTCAGCTGTCACAGGTTTAACATCTATAACATAATCTATCTCATTTGTTTTTGGAGTGTATAATCCTCCATCTTTTCTATAGACAGTTAGTCTAGCTCTTAAATTGGTTTCTGAAAAATTCTCAGCTACCTTCTTTATTTCACCTTCTAAAAATTCTAAGGTAAAATTCATAGGAATTTTCATACGTAACATGCGCATAGAAGCCATTAATCTAAAATAATGATCTTCGAAAAACACAACTTTTCCATTTAAAATTTTGATCGTTTCAAAAATACCATCACCAAATTTAAATGCTCTATTTTCAACAGTTAACTGAAATTCAGAAGTATCGATTAAATTACCGTTATGATTTATCATTCCTTTATAATTAGAAGCACGAAATTACTAAATAAAACAATGTTATAAATAAAAAAACTCAGCATTTAGCTGAGTCTTCTTTATGTTTTAATATGGTTAGGCTCCAATTAAATGTTTTAATTCATCGATTTGATTTTCCCACAGCATTTTAGCTTCTTCAGCAGATTCTTCATCATCAGCAAAATCAGTAACGATTAAAGAAACATCTTTTGTTAAAGGATCTACTTGAACTCTAAATTCAAAATAACTTTCGTCTCCTTCACTTTCTGTCCATTTAAATTTTATACGCTCATCTGCTTTCTTTGTTACAATAGTTGCTTCTTCTTCACTGTCATCCCATAAAAAGGTAATAATTTTCCCTCTAGAATTCACTCGATCAGCAAACCATTCTTCTAAACCAGAAGGAGTTGCAAAATATTGATATAACAACGCTGGTGAAGCGTGTACAGGTATCTCTAATTCAAATTTAACTTTACTCATTTACATTTAAGTTTAGCACACAATATATAGAAATATTCTTTTTAAAAAAAATGATATAGTTTTCTTGCGCGTAACAAAAATAGCTCTATATTTGCATCCGCAAACGGCGAGGTAGCTCAGGTGGTTAGAGCGCAGGATTCATAACCCTGAGGTCGGCAGTTCAAGTCTGCTCCTCGCTACAAAGACTTTAAGGAGCAAAAAAGTCATTAGTAATACGGTTTAGAAATTTCTAAACCGTATTTTTTTTTGCATGAATTTTTATTCTTTTTTAAAATACACCTACTTCTTATTAAAAGTTATTTCTTAAATAAAATATAAATAAGTACACTTTTATAGGAAAATATGAAATTCATTTCGTAAATTTGAATTGTCTAAAAGACGTTTTAGACACTTTTTCTTTTTCATAGCAATTTTCCCACTCAATCTTTGAGTGGGTTTTTCTTTTTGATGATAATACTTGTTTTTAGAAACTTCTTCGGTAATTCTATAGTAATATGATTTTTTATGACTTGTAAAAAATTCATTTATAATTATTACTACACTTAATTTATTCTCAATTTATTAATAGTAAATTCCATTTCACTGATATCTTCTTTAGCTTCATTAATCCTAGAGTTTGTGTAAAACAACTCATTTTTATAAATACTAAATGTATCTGCCCATTTAACTTTACTTCCTTCTGCTACAACAGTAATATTTCCACTTGAAATAGTAAACTTCATAATTTTATTATTTTCTAAATCGGCAAAAAATAAATTACCCAATTCATCTATAATCATTCCATCTGGAGCAGCAGTTTTTGTAACAAACTTTACACTTTTTCCAATTTCTGATTTGTCATTTTTAATTAAATCCTCTGTTGAAATTGCATATAAACTATATCCGGTTAACGCATGAAAATACAATACATCATTTTTTGTATCTAATGCTATTCCGTCAGAATGCACTGTATTCTTCCAAATACCATTATTAAAAGTTAATTGATCTTTTTCAGCAAGTGTCGTTTTGTGATTATCCAAAACCCTGAATGATTCTCCTGAGTTTATGTCTACGACTACAATTCCTGCATGTCCAGAATCTGTTAGATATATTTTACCTTTCTTCTTGTCTACACGTAAATCATTAATGTATGAATCTTTATGAAAACTATCTTTACTTAAAGTATATGTCTTTACCAATTGATTAGACGTAAGATCAAATGTGAAAATTCTAGGATTATCAATTACACCGCTAAATAAAGGATTGCGTGTATCTAAAACATATAGTTTGTTTTCGAAAGTAACCACAGATTGAACAGCAACAAATACACTGTCAGAGTGTGTATCTCCTATTTTCCAAGTATTCCATTTTTTATTAGGAAAAGGAATTGATTTCCCAGCTTCTAAAACTTCAACAACTGAGTTTTTCACATCTTTTCGCCACCTAGGAAAATTAGCAAAAATTCTACCTTTTTCACTTACACTTACACCAGTTACCTGTTGTCCTTTAAAGCTTGTCACATTTTCTATTTGTGTTTTCTTAGAATTACAGTTCAAAATTCCTGTAGCAAGAATAAATATTAATATTTTTTTCATTTTTGATTTAATTAAGTACTCTTTTAAATTATTTTGTTTTTACTAATTTTACTCCATGGCTCAAGAAGAAACAGAAGTAAGTATTTGGTTTGTAATCATCATCATAGCTGTATTAGCTTTTACTATCTACAAATTTGGAGGTGGTAATGGTCCTACCTCTGGTCCAGGTGATGCTGATCTTTTCGATTAACTATAATTATGTTATGTGGTCTTATTTATAATTGTAAAGTTAATTAAAAGAATTAGCCCTTACATAGGTTTCACAACGATGTTTATTAAACTTTTCGTTAATTTCGATAATCACTGTACTTAATATTTTTGTAGATACAAATCGAATATTTAATGGAGTTCTAGGAAGATTTATCAACTAAATAGATTTCTGATATCGTAAGGTATAATTTGAAAAATATTGATTAAATCAAGGGATTAAACCTCTATTATAATTAAAGAAAAAGATTTTGTGTTGAAAAAAAAGAAGATCTCGCTTTTGGCGAAATCTTCTATTATTTTATTTATGAAATATGCTTCCTAAAAATAAGTAAATTGGCACGTTCCGTAACTACTAAATCTATTTCTCTTACAGTAAATATCTGGCCATCCAAATGTACCTCCAAAAGCAGAACAATCTGCATTTGTTTTACAAGACTTTCCTATTATAGGAAGTTGGCCTCCATTAATTTCTTTTTGTTGACTTTTTGAAAGAAATTTACCTAAGTTTTGAATGTTTTTTTTCATTATAATAATTTTAAAAAGGTTAATTTTTGCTTTTTGTAAAGAAGCACTTTGCTAAATATAATTGTTTTATTTTGAATACAATACAGATAATTACTATTGATTAAAAAACGGGAATTTGTTATTTGCACTACTAACTGTTATAGTAAAATGCTTTATATCCATTTTATACAGTATTGTATTCAGTCATTTTCGGGTGACTCATACTTGAATAAAATTTCTTAATCTTTATATATTAAAGCTACCGCTTTTTCTAACTACTGAAAATCAGCAAAATAAAATAAACTCTGAGAATAATTACAATCTTGATTATGCTATTTAAATTTTATTCTCTATTTTTTGACCATACTAGTAATAGTTTATATTACTTAAAAAAATGCACCATGTTAAGCCTCATAGTAAAATATGAGGCTTTTTGATTTATCATTTAAAACATTATAAAATCAATAAAAAAAAGAAGACCAACACTTTAAAATTATGCCAGCCTTCTTTTACACTAATCCAAATATCTTTTTATTGATAAACTCTTACGTAATCTATTTCCATTTTTGCTTCAGAGAATCCAGCATCTATTGCTCCACCTAAAGTTCCACCCATGGCTACATTTAAAATCAAAAAGAAATTCTCATTAAATGGTAAAACTGATGAATTACTCAATTCATAATACTTCACATTATCTAAATACACGCGAATAGATGTATCTGTCCATTCTAAAGTATATAAATGAAATTCTGATGTTGCATTTGTAATTGAGGTAGTTTGACTAAAATCTGCTTTTGTATTGCTTGCTGTATCTTGCCAATGACAAGTTGCTAGAACTGTATTTTTATCAGCTCCTGTTTGCTCCATAATATCAATCTCTCCAGAAAAAGGCCAACCTACTGTAGAAAAATTAGAACCTAACATCCAAATCGCTGGCCAAGTTCCAGCTCCTTCAGGTAATTTAGCTCTAACCTCTACTCTACCATATTTAAAATCGTATAGACCTTCTGTTTTTAATCTAGCTGAAGTATAAGCACTTCCTGAAAAATTTTCTCGCTTTGCAGTTATCACAAGATTTCCGTTTTCTACAACTGCATTATCCGCTCTTTCTGTATAATATTGTGATTCGTTATTTCCCCAACCATTAACACCTGTACCGATGTCATAAGTCCATTTTGTTGAGTCTGGTGTTCCATTAGTTTCAAAATTATCTTCCCAAACCAATGTATTGAAAACAAACGGTGAAGTTGTTTGAGGATCTTGGGTTGTAATTAAAAACCACCAATCAAATTCATTATTTGCATCTGTAATCCTTAAAACTAATTCATTTGGAATTTGACGATCGAATATTTCATAATTGTGGTTTCCTATGTAATATCCTATAAATCCAATTCCAGATAAAGAAAGCGTTTCTACTCCTCCAGGAGCTATTAAACTCCATGTTCCAGAATAGTCTGCTAATATATAATTTAATACATCTGCATTATCTATAGTTCCACCAGAACCACCAGAGCTAGATAATTCATCTATCAAACCATTTCTACCAAAAACAGTTCCGTTTGTTTGATGCTGAAAACTTCCATCTGAATTAAATACAAAACGATCATCATACATTCCAACACCCTCTTTTTCATTTGCAGATGCTTGATACCATTCTCCGAATATCGAACCTCCAACAGGTCCTAAACCAAAATGTCCTCCAACCTCTCCTTTAATTCGCCATGTTTTTGAAGAAATAGCATTTGGATTTGCTGGATCAAATCCATATAATTTATTTTTTAAATCATCTGGCGCTTCATATAAAGCCAATACATCAACTTGAATTGTTTTAGTTGAAGAAACTCCTCCTGTACCAATCGCAACTGCTGTTACTGTGTATGTATTTATTCCTAATTCACTAAACGTATATGTAAATTTTCCACTTGGCGCACTTGATTCCACTCCATTAAATACAAATTTGTAAGATAATGCATTGTCTGCCGTAACTGTAAAATTAACAACTCCTGTTCCATCTCCATTCGGATTTGTAGCATCTTGACCAATTACTTCTGCATTTACAATTACATTGCTTGGAGCAACTACATCTCCAAATTCATAGTTCTTTTCTTCACAACTATTCAATAATAAAAATGTGAAGATCATCATAACCACTTGAGGTATATATTTCTGTATTTTCATTACTATCCTTGGTTTAATTCGTTAATGTTAATTCGTCATAATAATACACACTATCATCTCCATTTACTCCGAAATCAAAGAAGATAACTACTCGAACATAATCACCTGCAGGTGCACCACTAAAATCATAAATCAATTCTTCCCATGAATTGGAAACTGTAGTGTTTAAATCAACTTCATGAGTAATACTGGCGTCTTGATTCTCTAATTTTAACTTCACTACTGCTCCTTGTTTTGGTGACCATGTTTTTACACTAATCTTTGAATACGTTGTGAAATCTAATGCAGTATCTGTCTCAAAAAAGGCACCTGCCCAAACTTCTGAACCACTGGTCTTAGTTAACTTTGCTACATTAGATGTAGTATTTACACCACTCATATCTGGATTGGTAATCACTTCAACTCCGGCAATATTTCCGAAGGAGGTAAAAGTTGGGGCTGTAACTTCAAAATCTTGGAATACTAAAGGAGAAACTTCTGAGTCGTTCACTAAAATAATATCATCATAATAATATTCACTACCTTCTCCATTTACTCCAAAGTCAAAGAAAATTACTATGCGAACATAATCTGCTGTTGGAGCTCCACTGAAATCATAAATCAATTCTTCCCATGCATTAGCAACTGTAGTATTTACATCAACTTCATGAGTAACACTGGCATCTTGATTCTCTAATTTTAACTTCACTAATGCTCCTTGTTTAGGCGACCAGGTTTTTACACTAATTTTTGAAAAAGTAGCTAAATCTAATGGTGTAGAGATTTCAAAGAATCCTCCTGCCCAAACTTCTGATCCGCTACCTTTTGTTAATCTAGCAACATTAGCCGTAGTGTTCACTCCACTCATATCTGGATTGGATACAACCTCTACTCCTGCTCCTCCAAAACTTGTAAATATTGGTGCTGTACCTTCAAACCCTTCTACAGTTTGACTTGTTGTATCTGTTGGACTTTTCCAGAAATAAACATTATCGATAAATACAATACCTGCTCCGCTTGGATCACTTGATATAATGTATTGATTGATATCTGAGAATGAATCCATTCCGGCTGCTGCAAAATCTGATAAAGGAATATCTAAAGAAACCCATTCTCCTTGAGTTGGTGTAAATGACAATTCTGCTTCGGTATCACCTGCTCCTCCAAAGCCATCTCCTTTAAAATCAACTAATTTTAAACGGAAAGCTGTAATGTTTGGAGTCCAAACATCTAAGTGGATAAACTCCATGCCTGAAGCGTCTACTGGTGAGCTTACTGTTTCTATTCCGTTGAAATTTAATCCTGTATATTTCTTTGTCGCATTACCTACAATCATAACATCTTCAAAACTTGCAGCACTCCAAACTGTATTCCATGTATCAACACTAACATCAGTATAAGCATCACTGAATAATGAAATCACATCTGATTCTACTCTATTTATTGGTGTAGCAGCTGCTATAGTTGGTGCTAAAATTTCTGTAACTGTAAAAGTTGCTGTATACTCTGTAGTTGCAATTGCTGCTCCTTTAGCAACAACTCGAATATCGTAATCTCCTAGAGCCTGATAAACATAACTTAATGACTCTCCAATGTTAGCTGTCGCTACTGGCTGACTTACTCCTGATTCTCCTGAGTAAAACTCATACATAGTCGCATAATCGGCTGTAGTTGTAACATCAACTTGCTTTGAAATGTTTGTACTATTTTCTATAGTAACCATTAAATTCTCTGGTGCTTTAAAAGAAACGACTAATTCTTGTATTGCTTCTGATTTTTTCCCACTGATATTAAAAGCTTCTATTTTTACCATGTAAGTTCCCTCACCATAAGTACGATCTACACTTTGACCTACTGCTACATCAGCAAAATCATTAGTACCATCTCCAAAATAAACTTTAAAACTGTTTGCTCCGTCTGCTGTTGGTGTAATAGTAACCAAACCTGAATTATCTTGTGATAATGAATACGTCGCTGCAACATTAGTAGGAGCAACTAAATTATCTGCAAAAGAAAGATCACGATCTTCTTCTATACAACCTACTAAAACTAATAATCCTAATATGATATAATGTATTTTCTTCATAATCTTACTTGTATTTATTGTTCTGAACATGTAGAAGTTGCATATCCTTTATTTTGACACCAATTGTTTCCTGCTAATTCTATTTCGATTCTAGGTATAGGAAATAGTTCATTTTTACCAGCCATAAATCCAGGTATTGATGAAGTTTGACCTGTACGAACTTGATCAAAGAATCGATGTCCTTCTCCTGCTAATTCTAATCGTCGTTCTAATAAAATATTATCTAGAGTTGCAGTAACTCTATCTGTTGTAGTTCCGAAAGCTCTATCTCTCACTTGATCTAAGTATCCTTGTGCTACTCCAGAGTTTCCTGATTGCACATGAGCTTCAGCAGCCATTAACAATACATCTGCATAACGAATAGCTCTGTAATTATTACTATGCGTTAATCGAGTATCTAAAGCATTTCCTTCAGCAAAAGGAATGTATTTGAAATTAAAATATCCGTTATGATCATGTCCTTGAGTAAAGGTTACATCTGGTCTTGTTGCCACAAAATCGTTAATATCAAAAAACGTTGCACTTTTTCTAGTATCTCCTGTTTGATAAGCATTTACTATATCTAAACTCGGAATATTAAAACTAAAACCATCTGCATAAGGAGCATAATTTCCTGTTCTAAATCTAGGCCCCATAAAACCAACAGCTATATTTCCTTCGACACATTGGAAACAATCGAAGCTTGCACCTTCTTGTCCGAAGTACTGTACTTCAAAAACAGATTCTGAATTATTTTCATTCTGATTCGAAAAAATCATTGAAAAGTTAGATACTAAACTATACTGACCAGAATTAATTACCTGATCTAAAGCTTGTGTTGCCTGTGTATATTTTTGTTGATACAAAAACACTTTACCCAACAGAGCTAAAGCTGCCCCTCTTGTAGCTCTACCAGGTTGTGTTTGTTGCCACGGTAAAACATTGGCAACTTCTTGTAAATCCTTTTCTAACTGCGCGTAAATTTCAGTTACACTAGATTTACCTATACTTTGTGATTCTTCTATACTTATTCTTTTATCTAAATACATTGGAACATCTCCAAAGAATTTCACCAATTCAAAATAGTAATATGCTCTTAGAAATTTAGTTTCTGCTATTACTTGATCTTTTCTATCGAAAGGTGTTTTATCTTTAAACTCCATAATGTAGTTAGCTCTACTAATTCCAGCATACATCCATTGAAATATATTTCTTAATGCTCCATTATCTGGATTATGCGTCATGTCATCTATCTGTTGCCAATCTAAAACATCAGTAGGATTTTCACCTCCACATAAGCTATTATCAGAAGCAATCTCTCCCAAAATTTGATTTAAATATGTAGTTGATAATAAATCATAAACTCCAATTAATGCATTTTCATAATCTTCTGCAGTATTAAAAAAATTCTCTGTATTTTCTTGTCCTTCAGGTAAAACTTCTAAATAATCATCACAACTTAAAGTAGTAAGAAAGATTATTATCGCTATTATTTTTATATTGTTTTTCATCTTCTACCGATTTAAAATGATACTTTAATTCCTGTAATAAACATTCTTGGCTGTGGATATTGACCTAAATCTACTCCAGCTCCAATCGCACTTGCATTAGAAATATCTGGATCGTAACCTCTGTATTTTGTAAAAGTGTATAGATTATTTACTGAAAAATAAAGTCTTATAAAATCTATTCCTTTGATTTGTTCTGAATTTAATGTGTACCCCAATTGTACATTTTGAATTCTCAAGAATGAACCATCTTCAACATAAAAAGAAGAAAACAACTGATTATTTGCAGCATTTGTTGAAGCTCTTGGAATTTCGTTGGAAGTACCAGGACCTGTCCATCTTCCATTGTACAATGATAATTTGTTACTATATGTTAAAAAACGTTCGTAACTTCTTACGATTTCGTTTCCTAATGAAGCATAAAAAGAAGCTCCAAAATCGAAATTATAAAACTTGAAGTTGAATCCGCCACCCATGGTAAAATCTGGAATAGGATCACCTAATACAGTTAAATCATTTTCGCTACCGAACTCTATATATCCGTTTCCATCTACATCTACATATTTTAAATCTCCAGGAGCTGCACCAGGTTGATACTCATCTAAACTTCCGTCTCCATCTCTATCAACTGCTAAAGCATCAATCTCTGCCTGTGTTTGAAAAACACCATCAGTTTTTAATCCGTAAAAAACACCAATTGGTAAACCGTTTTGCATTCTAGAAGGCTGCTGATTCAAGCCAAATAAACCTCCAGGTATAAAACCTGCTGCATTATTTACATCAATAACTTTATTATTGATTGTAGTTAAATTATAGTTTAAAGCCAAAGAAATATCATCTGAAAAATAATGCGTGTAGTCGATATCAAACTCTACTCCTTTATTTTCTACTATACCTGCGTTTACTACAGGAGCACCGCTTCCTGGTGCAGCTCCTCCTATGAGCCCAGAAATTTCTGGAACCACAAGTAAATCTTCTGTTCGTTTTTTATAATAATCGAACGTGATATTTAAATTGTTATCATAAAAACCTAAATCGAAACCTATATTTGTTTGAATAGTTGTTTCCCATTGTAAATTTTCATTCGATAAAACTCCTATTGCATTTCCAAAAGACAACACATCTCCAAAAGGATAGGTCGCATCTCCATTTACACCTTGTAAAAAACCTAACCATCTGTAAGCTCCAATTTTATCGTTTCCGACAATACCCCAACTTCCTCTTAGTTTAAGATTAGAAATACTTGTATCACTTAAAAAATCTTCGTTATGAACTACCCAACCTGCAGAGAAAGAAGGTAAGTATGCAACCCTATTGTTAGGCCCGAATCTTGTGGAAGCATCTCGACGTAAGATTGCAGAAAATAAGTATCTTTCATTAAAATCGTATTGTAATCTTCCGAAGATAGAGGTATAACGATCTTCAATTGAAAAAGAATCTGAATTTACTGTTTCTCTAATATCATTCGTTCCTATATCATCGTCATCGATAATAAAAGACTGAGTATTAAATAAAAATGCATTTTCCCAAGAATCATTAGCAGTTAAAAATCCTGATCCGAAAATACCTCTACTTTGTTCAGTTGTTAAGGAAAAACCTAAGGTTGTTTGAAAATTATGATACTCGCCAATTGTGAAATTGTAATTCACAAAATTTTCTGAAATAAATGAGAAAAAATTCTGATCATTTTCATTTACTCTACTATACAAATCACGATCTCCATCTCCATTTCTATCGAGATTAAATTGACCAGAAACAGGATCTAAACGAACCGTATTCACCACTTTATTTTCTCCATAGTATTGAAGCGGAAAATATGCTCTGGAATATACATTTGAATAATTAAAACTATTTCGAGAAGTAAATTCAAAGTTTTTTAGGAAATCATATACCAATTCAATTTTTCCTGTGAATCGATTTACTCTAGTTTTATTAAACGTATTATCTATTACAGCAAAAGGATTTACAATTTCGTTTCCTTGTTCAGTTCCGATATAAGAAAAACCTCTTGATGGCCCTGTTCCGTCTGTTCCGTCAAAAATTGGAGTTAAAGGTGATGCGTTATTTGCATAATACAATACAGAACCTCTATTTCCTTCAGGAATAGCACGTCTTGTACTATTGGTATATAGAATTAAAGTATTTAATTTTAATTTATCTGTTAAGTTTAACCCTAGATTGCTTCTTAATGTCCATCGTGCATAATTTGATCTTCCTGGAGCTATAATTCCTTTTTGATCTAATAAACTTGCACTTACATTAAAATTGTATGTTTCTCCTCCACCTGTTGCACCAATATGATGTGTAGTCATTGGAGTAGTTTCAAATAATGCATCTTGCCAATCCGTATCGGTATTTATATTTTGTAATTGAAAAGGAGGAGTTCCTCCGTCTGCTGCTATGGTTTCATTCACTAAAGCTGCATACTCTACTCCTTTTAACAAATCTAACTTTTTAGTTGTTTCTTGTAACGCAACAGAAGTACTGTATGTAAATTTTGTTTCAGTATTATTTTTACCAGATTTTGTAGTTATTAAAATTACTCCGTTTGCTCCTCTAACCCCATAAATAGCAGTACTTGCATCTTTAATTACATCTATTTTCTCTATATCATTAGGATCGATAATACTTAAATCTGGTCCTATTTGAACACCATCTACTAAAACTAAAGGTGAATTATCTCCATTGGTTGTTACACCTCTAATTCTAATGTTATAAGAAGACCCTGGTGATCCTGAATTTGAACTCACTTGAACTCCAGCAGTTCTTCCTTGTAAGGCTTGCTCTATTCTTTGAGGGTTATTTCTTTCAATTTCCTCTGGTTTAATAGTGCTATAAGCTCCAGAAACTAATTCTTTACGTTTTTCACCATAACCAATAATAATTACTTCGTTTAAAAAGCTTTCCTCAGTGTCAATTTTTAATTCAACATCAATTAAAGAACTAGTTACTACTACCGTTTTCTTTACATACCCGGGATAGTTAAACTCTAAAACTTTACCAATTGCTGCATTAATCGAATAACTTCCATCAAACTCTGTTTCAGCCGTAACAGAAGATTCTCGCAATAAAACAAATACCCCAGGAATTGGTTCTTTTGTAACTTCATCTAACACTTTACCTTTTACTTCTACATTTTGAGCTAATGAAATAAAGGAAAGACAAAACATACTAAATAATGTAAATAGTTTTCTCATATAGGATGGTATAATTGATTTAAATTTTTTGAACTTTACTCTCAAGGAAAGTAGGTATATACAAATGACATCTAATATTTTAAGATGTCATTTGTATATACTTTTTGATTTTTAATTTAGAGTAAAATTGATTGGGAAAGAATAAGAAGCATTTACTGTTTTTCCTTCTATTTTTCCTGCTTTAAGTTTTGGTAATTTTTCTATAAATCTAACTGCTGCAACTTCTAAAATCTTAGCATTTTCTGGTCCTTTAGCAGTAATATCAACAACATTACCTTTTTTATTTATTACAAAGTTAACGATTACATTACCTTGCATATTTTTCATTTTTGCCTCTTCTGGGTAAGCAAAATAACTTTGTATGTGCTGTATTAGACTTGTATTAAAACATGTTAAAGAATCATCATCAGTTTTTTTACAAGAATCGAACTGCGGAATTTGATCTAATGAAGAAAAACTATGAATTGTTTCTTTTGATTTGATTTTATTAGTTTTTCTAATGTTAGTTGGTTTCTTACCAGGAATTTTAAATGTAATAGGTAAACCATATTTCACAGCAACAGCATTGCCATTATGCTCGCCTGGTTTGAATTTAGGTAACTTTTTTATAATCCTTTTAGCTTCTTTACCAAGTAAATCTCCTTTGTATGGAGATACTATTTTTAAGTCTTTAATTACTCCATCTTTACCTATTGAAAAATGCGCATATACTCTACCTTGTATGCCTCTATCATAAGCACTAACAGGATACTTTAAATTTTTCTTGATATGACTTCGTAACTTTACTTTAAAACAGCGATCTTGCTCGTAAATAGGAGCAGATTCACAACTTTTGAAAAGAGGAATTTGATCTACATAATCGTAAGGCAAAACATCTGGGACTTCATCTTTTTTAATATCTACCAATGAATTAACAATGTTAACCTTCTTTTTTATAGATGCTAGTTTATGAGAATAGTTATTTGCTGATGATAAACCAGTAGCTTTATTTCTCTTTCTAACTACTCTTCTTCTTCTCGAAGTAACTTGAACGGTAACTTTTTGTACTTTGTTATCATCAGATTTTCTGTCGATAGAGCACTTTGTAATACTGTTTAGATCTAAAACTGGATCATCTACAGAGTTTGAACATGTCTGTGAAGACTGGGGACTGACATTCGCTATATAGAATAGCAATAGGAGTGTCGAAAACCTTAGTTTTTTATTCATAATACGGGGGGTTTAATGTTTAAATGAAACTAATTTTCTCTATTATTTACAATAAATATATAAGAACGATTATTTATTATTATTTCTTTAAAAAGAAACAATAACAGTTACTAATATACTAATTAACAACTTATTAAAAAAACAAAAATTGAATAAATGTTAAAAAAAAGTTGTTTTCACCAGAATTTAAAACACAAAAAAGCCGAGTTTTAAACTCGGCTTTTCCTATCTAAATAATTACACTAAAAACTCAAAAAGGTTGGGCTTGTCGTTAAGATATTCTCCATAAAAATTCAGGGATTTCATTCGCTGAATTAAAGGATGTAAATCTTTACTATCTACTAATTCAATACCTACAACTGCAGGTCCATTTTCTCGAGTTGTTTTTTTGGAATATTCAAAAAAGGTGATATCATCATTTTCTCCTAAAACATTCATAACAAATTCTTTTAATGCACCAGCTCGTTGTGGAAATCGAATTATAAAATAGTGCTTTAAGCCATTATGTAAAAGTGCACGTTCTTTAATTTCGGCAGTTCTGGTAATATCATTATTACTTCCACTTACCACACAAACTATATTTTTTCCTTTTAGCTCTTCTTTAAATTGATGTAATACACTAACTGTTAAAGCTCCCGCTGGTTCTACAACAATAGCTTCTTTGTTATACATCTCTAATATGGTTTGACAAACTTGTCCTTCAGGAACTGTAACCATCGCATCTAAATTTTCTGCACAAATTTGATGCGTTAAATTCCCTACTTGCTGAACAGCAGCTCCATCAACAAACTTATCAATCTTATTTAGTTTTACTGGATTTCCTTTATCTAATGCATTTTGCATAGAAGGTGCTCCAGAAGGTTCTACACCAATAATTTTTGTATTAGGAGAAAGATATTTAAACACTGAAGATAATCCAGAAGCTAAACCTCCTCCTCCTACTGGCACAAAAACATAATCTATTGGAACATCTGATTGATTTATAATTTCTAAACCAACTGTTCCTTGCCCTTCAATTACTTTTTCATCATCGAAAGGATGAACAAAAGTCATATTATTTTTATCTGCAAAACTTCTAGCATTAGTGTACGAATCATCAAAAGTATCTCCTACCAATTCTATCGTTACAAAAGTTCCGCCAAACATTCGAACTTGTTCGACTTTCTGCTTTGGTGTTGGTGCCGGCATAAAAATAGTTCCATGAATTTCTTTTTTACGACATGCTAATGCTACTCCTTGCGCATGATTTCCTGCACTGGCACATATAATTCCTTTTGCAACTTCATGTGCTGATAAAGAATTAATCTTATTATATGCTCCTCTTATTTTGTAAGATCGTACTTGTTGAAGATCTTCTCGTTTTAAAAATATATTAGCACTATATGTATTAGAAAGATTAAAATTTTCTTGTAACGGCGTAACTGTTGCTACTCCTTTTAAAGTCGTAGCAGCAGCTTCGATTGCCGATAATTCTGGAAAATATATCTTCTTTACTGTAGTTTTCATAATTTATGACAAGACTAACTCAGATTCTGGCTTTTCTTCTTTTATGGCTTTCATAGCTGTCATTGCAGCTCTTAATCGCTCTCCAACTTCTTCAATAGGATGATTTCTAATTGCTTTATTCACCTTAATTAACTCTGCATTATCAACACTATTAGATGAACTAAAGCTCTCTCCAACCAAATCAGTAGTAACTGTTGTCATAAAATCTTGTAGTAATGGTTTAGCTGCATGATCGAATAAATAACAACCATATTCAGCAGTATCAGAAATAATTCGATTCATTTCATATAATTTCTTTCTTGCAACAGTATTTGCTATTAAAGGAAGCTCATGTAAAGATTCATAATATGCAGACTCTTCAATAATTCCTGAAGCAACCATAGTTTCAAAAGCTAATTCTACTCCTGATTTTACGAAAGCAACTAACAATGTTCCTTTATCAAAATAATCTTGTTCAGAAACTGCAACTTCAGTAGCTTCTGTTTTTTCGAAACCTGTTTCGGCAGTATCAGCTCTCCATGTCAATAAATTTTTATCATCATTTGCCCAATCTTCCATCATTGTAGATGAAAAATGACCAGACATAATATCGTCCATATGTTTATCAAACAACGGTCTTAAAATGTCTTTTAATTCTTCTGATAAATGATATGCTTTAATTTTCGCTGGGTTTGATAAACGATCCATCATATTGGTAATTCCACCATGTTTTAAGGCTTCTGTGATCGTTTCCCATCCATATTGAATTAATTTACTAGCAAAATGTGGTTCTACGCCATCTGCCACAATTTTATCAAAACATAAAATTGATGCTGTTTGTAATACCCCACATAAAATCGTCTGCTCTCCCATTAAATCAGATTTTACCTCAGCCACAAAAGAAGATTCTAAAACTCCAGCTCTATGTCCACCTGTTGCATAAGCATAAGCCTTAGCTTCAGCTAATCCTTTTCCTTGAGGATCATTTGCTGGATGTACAGCAATTAAAGTTGGTACTCCAAATCCTCTTTTATATTCTTCACGAACTTCACTACCAGGACATTTTGGAGCTACCATAATTACCGTTACATCTTTACGAATTTGCGTTCCTTCTTCAACAATATTAAATCCATGAGAATACGATAATGTTGCTCCTTCTTTCATTAAAGGCATTACAGCTTTTACTACATTACTGTGTTGTTTGTCTGGTGTTAAATTACACACTAAATCTGCAGACGGAATTAACTCATCGTAAGTTCCTACCACAAAATTATTCTCCGTTGCATTTTTATACGATTGACGTTGCTCTTTAATTGAATTTTCACGTAAAGCATACGAAACATCTAAACCAGAATCTCGCATATTTAAACCTTGATTTAAACCTTGTGCTCCACAACCTACAATCACTACTTTTTTACCTTCAAGTGCTTTAATACCTTCAGAAAACTCTGCAGATTCCATAAATCTACATTTTCCTAATTGCTCTAATTGCTCTCTTAATGATAATTGATTAAAATAATTTTTCATGACTCGTAAGTTTTTATTTTTTTATTGATTCTAATAGTTCTGATACAGGCATTTCTTCTTTTGTAATTGCAATTCGACCTGATCGTACAAATTGCTTAATTCCATGTTTGTTAAGTAAGTGGTATAACTCTTCAACCTCTGCTTTTGTTCCTGATTTTTCTAAAACAAAAAAGTCTTTATTAATGTTAATCACTCTTGATTTACTGCTGTTGATTACCTTCTGAATTTCATCATTTTCAGTAAGTAAATCTGTACGCAACTTGAATAAACATGATTCTTGATATACAGTTTCTTCATCGACATGATAATATGCTTTTATCACTTCAATTTGTTTTTCTAATTGCCCTATGATTTTTTTAATCTGTTCTTCTGTGACTCTTACTAATAAAGTGATTCTGGAAACACTACGAATCTCAGATTTTGATACATTGACACTTTCTAAATTGATATGTCTTCTTTGAAATATTGCTGAAATTCTATTTAGAACTCCAATGTTATTTTCGGTATATATTGATACAGTATACGTTTGCTTTTCACTCATAATTATTAACTTAATCTTACATCTGAAACAGATGATCCTGTAGGGATCATTGGAAATACATTATCTTCTTTCTCTACACACACTTCTAAGAAAAATGCTTCTTCTGATGCTATCATTTCTGAAACTGCACCAGCTAATTCTTCTCTTTGTGTTACTCTCTTAGCATCGATATGATATCCTTTAGCAATGGCTACAAAATCTGGATTTGTCATCGTAGTTGATGCATATCTTTTATCGAAAAATAATTGTTGCCACTGACGAACCATTCCTAAAAATTCATTGTTCAGTACCACAATTTTAACTGCTGCTTTTGTTTGTAAAATTGTACCTAATTCTTGAATCGTCATTTGATAACCACCATCTCCAATTACTGCAACAACTTCTCGTTCTGGAGTACCCATCTTTGCGCCAATTGCAGCTGGTAAAGCAAACCCCATAGTTCCTAAACCTCCAGAAGTAATATTACTTTTACTTTTGTTAAAATTCGCATATCGGCAAGCAATCATCTGATGCTGCCCCACATCTGTAACTACGATAGCATTTCCTTCAGAAGCATTGTTAATTTCTTTAATTACTTCTCCCATGGTTAAACCATCTTTTGTTGGATATAAATCTTTCTTGATGACTTTATCAAACTCAATAGCATCGTGATCTCTAAATTCTTGTAACCAAGACTTATGTTCATTATCTTTTAGGTACGGAAGTATTGCTTGTAAACTTTCTTTCGCATTCCCTAAAACTGCAACATCTGCTTTTACATTTTTATTAATCTCAGCAGGATCAATTTCGAAATGAACCACTTTCGCCTGTTTTGCATAACGACTTAAATCTCCCGTTACACGATCATCAAATCGCATTCCTACAGCAATTAAAACATCACATTCATTAGTTAATCGGTTAGGTCCATAATTTCCATGCATTCCAACCATTCCTACATTTAATTCATGAGAAGTTGGTAAAGCTGATAAACCTAAAAGTGTCCATGCCGAAGGAATTCCAGCTTTTTCTATAAATGCTTTAAACTCTTCTTCTGCTTCACCTAATATTACTCCTTGACCAAAAATTACCATTGGTTTTTCAGCTCCATTAATTAGGTTTGCCGCTTCTTTAATAGCGTCTGTATCTAATTTTGGTACAGGTTGGTAACTACGAACTGCTGCGCAAGGTTCGTAAGAAAACTCAAACTTTTCGAACTGAGCATTTTTAGTAATATCAATTAAAACTGGTCCCGGTCTACCTGAACGAGCGATGTAGAAAGCTTTAGCTAAAACCTCTGGAATTTCTGAAGCTTTAGTTATTTGATAATTCCATTTGGTAACAGGTGTAGAAATACCAACGATATCTGTTTCTTGAAATGCATCTGTTCCTAATAAATGTTCTGCAACCTGACCTGTAATACAAACCATTGGTGTAGAATCAATCTGAGCATCTGCAATTCCTGTAATTAAATTTGTTGCTCCGGGTCCGGAAGTTGCAATTGCAACACCAACTTTTCCTGTAGCTCTCGCATAACCTTGAGCGGCATGTGTTGCTCCTTGTTCATGACGAGTTAAAACATGATTTAATTCTTTCTGATATTTATACAATTCATCGTAAACAGGCATAATTGCTCCACCTGGATATCCGTACAACAGATCAACTCCTTCTGCCAACAAACATTTTATGACTGCCTCTGCACCAGAAATTGTCACACTAGTTTTTACACTCTGCTCTTTCACTTTTTTTGTTCTAGTTTCCATGTTGTTGCGATTTAAAATTCATCTGTTACACATCCATTAGATGCGGATGCTACTGTTCTTGCATATTTATAAAGTACTCCCCTATTTACTTTTAATGGAGGAGCTTTCCATTCCTTTCTTCTTGCTTCTAATTCTTCATCAGAAACTTCAAGATTAATTGTGTTCGTTTGTGCATTAATAGAAATTACATCTCCATCTTTTACTAAAGCAATTACTCCACCCTCTTGAGCTTCAGGAGTAATATGACCAACTACAAATCCGTGAGTTCCACCAGAAAATCTACCATCCGTAATTAAAGCAACCTCTTTTCCTAATCCAGCTCCCATAATAGCAGCTGTTGGCTTTAGCATTTCTGGCATTCCTGGCCCACCTTTCGGACCTTCATAACGAATTACAACTACATCACCTTTTTGTACTTCTCCATTTTTAATTCCATCGTTAGCTGCAAATTCACCTTCATAAACTTTAGCTTTTCCAGAGAAAAACAATCCTTCCTTACCCGTAATTTTTGCTACAGATCCGTCTTTAGCAAGATTTCCGTATAACATTCTTAAATGTCCAGTTTCTTTAATTGGATTATCAACAGACTTTATTACTTCTTGTCCGTTAGTAAGACTTGGAACTTCTATTAAGTTTTCAGCTAAGGTTTTTCCTGTAACAGTTAAACAATCTCCATGTAACAATCCTTTTTCTAAAAGATATTTTAAAACAGCTGGCGTTCCTCCAACTCTATGCACATCTTCCATTAAGTATTGTCCGCTTGGCTTTAAATCAGCTAGAAAAGGAGTTTCATCTGAAATACGTTGGAAATCTTCCAATGTAAATTTCACATCTGCTGCTTTAGCAATAGCCAAAAAGTGTAAAACAGCATTTGTAGAACCTCCCATTACAGTTACTAAACGAACTGCATTTTCTAGTGATTTCTTTGTAACTATATCTGAGGGTTTAATATCTTTTTCTAGAAGCACTCGAAGTGCTTCTCCTGCTTTTATTGACTCTTCTTCTTTATTATTACTAATAGCAGGGTTTGAAGAATTATAAGGTAAACTCATACCTAAAGCTTCAATAGCTGAAGCCATTGTATTTGCAGTATACATACCTCCACAGGCTCCTGCTCCAGGAATTGCTTTTTCTATCACACTCTGATATTCATTTTGTGTAATAGTTCCTGCAACTTTACTTCCCCAAGCTTCGAAGGCCGAAACAATATCTAGTTTCTTTCCTTCATGACAACCAGAAGCAATCGTTCCTCCATACACCAAAACTGACGGTCTGTTTAAACGTAACATCGCCATTAAAGCTCCTGGCATATTTTTATCACATCCAACAACTGTTACCAAACCATCGTATGACATTGCTTGTACTACAGTTTCCATAGAATCTGCAATTACATCTCTTGACGGTAAAGAATAACGCATACCTGGCGTTCCCATAGAAATTCCATCAGAAACTCCAATGGTATTAAAAATTAAACCAACCAAGTCTACATTTTTCGTTCCTTGCTTTACCAATTTGGCCAAGTCGTTTAAATGCATATTACATGGATTTCCTTCGTATCCTGTACTTGCAATTCCTACAAAAGGTTTCTTTAAATCTTCATGAGTTAACCCTAAAGCATGTAACATTGCTTGCGCTGCAGGTTGTGTATCATCTTGAGTTACTCGTTTACTAAATTTGTTCAATTCCATTTTTAAAGTGCTTTTTCTTGTACTCTTTCTTCTAGTACTTCTGCTTTATATAGTTTCATTAAATTATGTCCGTGAGATGTTTTCCAGTCCATTGGAAATTTGTATTCGTCTATAGACTCTAAGCCTACAACTTCTGCTGCTGTTCCTGTGAAAAAACATGCATCTGCAGTTTTTAATTCATCTAAAGTGAAATGTTTTTCTTCTACTGGAATTCCTTCTTCTTTACATAAATTAATTACTGTAGCTCTAGTAATTCCTGCCATAATATGACCTCTTGGTGGAGTATATAGTTTTCCATCTTTTTCCATGAAAATATTAGCTCCTGAACATTCTGCTACATTTCCATTCATATCTAACAGCAAGGCTTCATCGTAACCTTGACTTTTCACTTCATTTGTAGATAAAATTGAGTTTACGTAATGTCCTGTAATCTTAGCTTCAACGAAACAAGAATTCGGATTAGGTCTTTGGAATCTTGATGTTTTTACTCGCAATAATTTATCTCCCATAAACTTTCCCCATTCCCAACATTGTATGACTAAATTCGTCTCAGGTGAAGTTGTTAAACCCATATTTTCTCCAGTAAAAACCAAAGGTCTTATGTAAGCATCCTGAAGATTATTTAATTCTAAAAGTTTGTAGGTAATTTCTGTTAATTCTTCTTCAGAATACTTGAATTGTATTCCCATTACATCGACTCCATACTTTAATCTTTTGTAATGTTCATATGACTTAAAAATTCTAGTTCCATTTTCTGTTTTATAGGAACGTATACCTTCAAAAACTCCATTCCCATAATGTAAGCTTTGACTATACATATTTATCTTAGCATCAGTAGCTTTAACAAATTCTCCGTTAAGAAAAACAACACTCTTTTCGTTGAAATACATGATTTCTTTTATTTATAATTCTAATTTATTTTATCCTTTTTTAATTCAGTTTTAGAAACTTCATCTCTTATGATTTTTAACCACTCTTAAAAACACTTAAAACATTAAAAAACAATGTTTTAACACAGAACACATACGATAATCAATACTTAAAAAAAAGGCCTGTATCAACTAGTTGATACAGGCCTTTTTATACAATAGCAAGCTATATCAACTCGGTGGTGAGCTAATAATGACTACGCTAATAATAATGTTTACTAAAATGTTCATGTGTTTAAACTAAAAAAGCTTCCTAAAATTTAGGAAGCTTTTAATTATATCTTAAAATTTAAAAATCACTTCCTCTATCCCTGCGATATAATAATCACAACGATAATGATAGAAATGATATTTAAAACTCTTTTATTCATCTGATACTGCAAATATTGTTATTTTTTTTTGAATTATCCTAATCAATTTTAAAAAAACACAACATAAACCTTAAAAAACTCTTTTGATAGTTGATTACATTGATTTAAAAACTAAATCCACAACACATATTCTTTAACAAAAGGATACTATCACTCAACATTGTCTTTTTTACGCTCATAATCTGTTATTTAACACTCATAACAATATCTTAAAAACAATTGTATTTCTTAAACTAAATTAACTGATTAAAAGCAAAAAAATAAAATGACTGTACAAGAAAAAATAATTCAAGCCACATCTGAATATTTCAAAGATCAAATTGATTATTACGAACTATCTAAGGCATCAAAAACTTATAAATTCATTTTAGAAGAAATATGTGATGAAGATATGAATATTGAACTGGGGCGTAATGATATTCACTCTGATAATGGAAAATCTCTTGGTACATTTTGGGCTGCTCTCTGTCTTGATGATATTATTCGAACCAGACAGTTTATAAGAGGTATGCATAAAGCGATACAAGAGAAAATGAAACTTAAAGATAAAATTCATGTTTTATATGCGGGTACAGGACCTTTTGCAACACTCTTACTTCCTTTTCTTTTAAGATATTCTGAAAGAGAAATACATTTTAGTCTTTTAGAGATAAATCCGTTTAGTTTTAAGATACTACAAAATTTAATTTCGAGATTAGATTTAAATAAAAGTAATATTACTTTTATAAAAGACGATGCAACAAAACATAATATAGACACTAAGAATACACCTGATATTATTTTAAGCGAAACGATGCAAAATGCATTAGCTAAAGAACAACAAGTTCCTATTTTTTTTAATCTAATGAATCAAGTAAAAGAGGAAACTATATTTATTCCTGAAAGAATCGAACTCTCTATTGGCCTAAAAAACTCTAAAATACCTATTGAAAAAATTGAACTAACAGACTATATTCAAGAAAAAAAAGTGTTTGAAGTAAGTAAAGAATTGATTTTTACATCTCATAAAAATAGTTTTCAATACCCTACTTTTCCCAAAATACAGACAGTAATTTCACATAATAGATTGAAGGAATTTGATGAACTACTATTATTTACTGAAATACAAGTTTATAAAGATGAAAAAATTGCTATCAACGAGAGTGGATTAACCACTCCAATTCTTATAGATTTAATTCCCAAGAACACTAACAAAGCTATTATTGAAACACGTTATATTATTTCTTCTGATCCAAAACTTGAGTATCAAATATATTATTCATAAAAAACTCTCCTTAATGATTAAGGAGAGTTTCTTATACTAATCAATTCTAAATAATGCCTAAGCAGTTAATAAATCATTACTATCTTTTAATGGCAAACTTGAGCTTCCCATCAAATAAGCATCTACATGATGAGCTGCTTGTCTTCCTTCTGAAATAGCCCAAACAATAAGCGATTGACCTCTTCTCATATCACCAGCAGTGAATATGTTTGGAATGTTCGTTTGATAATTGCTTGTACTTGCTTTAATATTAGATCTAAAGTCTAAATCTAAATTCAATAATTCTGGTAATGTTTTCTCTGGACCAGTAAATCCTAAAGCCAAAAATACCAAATCACAAGGCCAAGTTTTTTCTGTACCTTCTATTTCTATAAGCTGTGGACGTTCTCCTGGGATAATTTTCCATTCTACTTCCACTGTTTTTAATGCAATAAGCTCACCTTTATCATTCTTTACAAATTCTTTTGTATTGATAAGCCAATTACGATCGCAACCTTCTTCGTGAGAAGAACTAGTTTTTAACTGTAAAGGCCAAAATGGCCAAGGTGTTTGCACACTTCTTGCTTTAGGAGGTTTCGGCATAATTTCAAAATTCGTTACCGAATTTGCTCCATGACGATTAGAAGTTCCAATACAATCTGAACCTGTATCTCCTCCTCCAATTACAATTACATTTTTACCTTTAGCACTAATCACTTCACTTTCTAAATCTGAATTAAATAACGCTTTGGTTTGCTTTGTTAAAAAATCCATTGCTTGGTGTACGCCTTTTGCATCACTTCCAGGAATATTTAAAGCTCTGGCTTTTGTAGCTCCACCACATAATACTACGGCATCAAACTCTTTAAGTTTATCAACAGAAACATTTACTCCAATGTTTGCATTAGTTTTAAATGTAATACCTTCTGCTTCTAGAATTTGTATTCTTCTATCGATAACTTCTTTCTCTAATTTAAAGTTAGGAATTCCATAACGTAACAAACCTCCTACTTCATCTTCTCTTTCAAAAACAGTTACCAAATGCCCAGCTCTATTTAATTGTTGAGCAGCTGCTAAACCAGCAGGGCCAGAACCTACTACAGCAACACTTTTTCCTGTTCTGTAATTTGGAAGTTTTGGTTTTATCCAACCTTTTTCAAATCCTTTTTCTACGATATACTTTTCTGTATTTTCTATAGAAACGGGTTGATCTATAATTCCTAAAACACAAGCTTTTTCACAAGGAGCTGGACATAATCTTCCAGTAAACTCTGGAAAATTGTTGGTAGAATGCAAAATATCTAATGCTTTTTTCCATTCTCCTTTATGAACCATATCATTAAAATCAGGAATTAAATTTCCTAGAGGACAACCACTGTGACAAAAAGGAATTCCACAATCCATACAACGAGAACCTTGTTTTTGTTGCTCTGCTACTGATAATGGACTCGTAAATTCTTTAAAATTTTGTACTCGATCTTTAACAGCTGTATTTATCTCTTGCTTTCTATCGTATTTTTTAAATCCGCCTAATTCTCCCATGATCTATGCTGTTATTTTAGTTGTTTCTTCTTGTGCTATTCTTTCTAAAGCTAATCTATAATCTGTTGGGAATACTTTAATAAAATCCATTTTATTTACTTCCCATTCTTCTAATATTTTAACTCCTAAAGTACTTTTTGTATACCCTACATGCTGCTCAATTAATCCTTTTAAATCTTTCTGATCTTCAGTTTCTAAATGAACTAATTCTACCATTTCTAGATTACACAACTCGTTTCTGAATTGATGAGATGGATCGTACACATATGCAATTCCTCCACTCATTCCAGCGGCAAAATTTCGTCCTGTTTTACCAAGCACAACAACTTTTCCACCTGTCATATACTCACAACCGTGATCTCCAATTCCTTCTACAACAGCTGTAATTCCAGAATTTCTTACACAGAAACGTTCGCCTGCAACACCATTTACATAAGCTTCACCTTTTACAGCTCCGTAGAAACACACATTTCCTACAATAATATTATCTTCAGCGATAAAATCAGCTTCATCTGGCTTCTTTACAATGATTTTAGCCCCAGATAAACCTTTACCTAGATAATCGTTAGTTTCTCCATCGACAATCATTTTTAAACCTTTTGTGGCAAAAGCTCCAAAACTTTGTCCAGCAGAACCTTTAAATTGCAATGTTAACGTATCTTCTGGTAACCCTTCTGATCCATGAAGTTTAGAAATTTCATTACTTGTTAAAGCTCCTACTGAACGGTTTGTATTTTGAATTTCATAGGTAAATTCTGATTTAATTTTATTTTTTATTGCTCCTTTAGCATCATCTACAATCTTAAGATCTAGAACTTTCTCTAGCCCATGATCTTGTTTTTCAGTATTGTATAAAATTGGATTTTCATTTGAATTCACTTTGTAAAGAATTGCAGAAGCATCTATCCCTTTAGCTTTATAATGATCTACAGCTTTATTAACATTCAACTTTTCAACCTGACCTACCATTTCTTTAATAGATCTAAATCCTAAAGTAGCCATAATTTGTCGTACTTCTTCAGCTACGAAATACATGAAATTAATTACATGCTCTGGTGTTCCTTTAAAGTTCTTACGTAACTCAGGATCTTGCGTAGCAATTCCTACCGGACAAGTATTTAAATGACATTGACGCATCATAATACAACCAGAAGCTACTAATGGTGCTGTAGCAAAACCAAATTCTTCTGCTCCTAATAAACAAGCAATAGCTACATCTCTACCTGTTTTCAATTGCCCATCACATTCTAAAACCACGCGATTACGTAAATTATTCATCACTAAAGTTTGTTGTGCTTCAGCTACTCCTAATTCCCAAGGTAAACCTGCGTGTTTTAAAGATGTTAAAGGAGAAGCTCCTGTACCTCCATCGAATCCAGAAACTAAAATTACATCTGCTTTAGCTTTTGCAACTCCAGCAGCAATAGTTCCAACACCGACTTTAGAAACTAACTTTACATTAATTCTTGCTTCTCTATTAGCATTTTTTAAATCGAAAATCAATTGTGCTAAATCTTCAATCGAATAAATATCGTGATGTGGTGGCGGTGAAATTAGACCTACATAAGGCGTGGAGTTTCTAACCTCTGCAATCCAAGGCAATACTTTTTTTCCTGGTAATTGTCCGCCTTCACCAGGCTTAGCTCCCTGAGCCATTTTTATTTGGATTTCCTTGGCATTTGTCAAATAATTACTTGTAACTCCAAATCTACCCGAAGCTACTTGTTTAATAGCACTATTCTTAGAATCACCATTAGATAATTTCTTGAAACGTTCTTTATTTTCTCCACCTTCACCAGAATTAGATTTTCCTCCAATTCTATTCATTGCAATTGCTAAATTCTCATGAGCTTCTTGACTTATAGAACCATAAGACATTGCTCCTGTTTTAAATCGCTTAACAATTTCCGTCCAAGGTTCTACCTCTTCAATAGGAATAGGATCTAAGTTTACGAACTCAAACAATCCTCTAAGCGTCATTAATTCCTCAGATTGTTTATTTATTTTATCGGCATAAACCTTATAACTTTCTTTACTTTTGGAGCGAACAGCTTGCTGTAATTTAGAGACAGTAGTTGGGTTAAACATATGACGTTCTCCATTTCTTCTCCAACGATAATCTCCACCGATTTCTAAATCTAAAACTGAATCAATTCCTTTTTCTCTGAAGGATTCGGTACATTTCTTATATATTTCTTTTTGAAGCACATATAATCCAATTCCTCCAATTCTTGAAGGTGTTCCTGGAAAATACTTATCTGTAAAGGCTTTTTTCAATCCTAAGATTTCGAATATTTGAGAAGCTCTATATGAATGTAAAGTTGAAATACCAATTTTATTCATAATTTTCAACAAGCCTTTTCCTATGGCTTTATTGAAATTTTTAACTGCTGTTCCTACTTGGATATCTGGAATTTCACCTTTTTCTACTTGACGCGCTATAATTTCATTAACCATATATGGATTAATAGCACTTGCTCCATAACCAAACAATGTTGCAAAATGATGCGGCTCTCTCGGCTCTGCACTCTCTATAATAATCCCTATTTTAGAACGTGTTCCTTTTCTGTACATTGAATTATGCAGATATGAACATGCTAATAATGCTGGAATTGGAGCCCACTCTTTATTTACGCCTCTATCTGATAAAATAATAACATTCGCTCCTTCATCCTCTACAGCAACAGTAGCTTTATATAAAATTCCTTCTAATGCATTTTCAATTCCGTTAACTCCTTTTTCTAATGGAAAAAGCATTGGAATAGTGACAGCTTTAAAATCTTCATGTTCAAGATTTTTGATTTTATCTAAATCTTCATTTGAGATTACAGGATTTTGAATTCTTAATTTTTTAGCCTGCTCAGGAATTATATGAAAAATATTCCTGTCTGAACCTAATGCTAAACTAATATCTGTGATGATTTCTTCTCGAATTCCATCTAAAGGTGGATTCGTAACTTGAGCAAACAGTTGCTTAAAATAATTATACAGCAACTGTGATTTATCTGAAAGGACAGCTAGTGGAGTATCGGTTCCCATAGAACCTATGGCTTCTTTACCATTAATAGCCATAGGAGCTATTAAATAATCGATCTCCTCTGTAGTGTAACCAAATAAACGTAGTCTTGTTTTGTAGTCTGTTTTTTCTTTAGGTATAGAGTTGTTTGTATAAGGTATGTTAGCTAATGGAAGTGAATGTTTATTTAACCATTCTTGATATGGATATTTTGAAACTATTTTTTCTTTAATTTCTTCATCCTCAATAATTCTTCCAGCATTCATATCAACCAAGAACATTTTTCCTGGTTCTAATCTACCGTGCTTAACTACGTTATCTGGTTTTATGTTTAATACTCCAATTTCAGAGGACATTACCACATTTCCTCTTTTAGTAACTGTATATCTTGATGGTCTTAATCCATTTCTATCTAATAATGCACCAATATAATTTCCATCAGTAAAGGGAACAGAAGCTGGTCCATCCCAAGGTTCCATAATACATGAATTGTATTCATAGAATGCTCTTTTTTCTGGACTCATTGTTTTATCTTTTTCCCAAGCTTCAGGAACTAACATCATCATTACTTCAGGAAGTGATCTACCTGTCATTAATAATAACTCAACAGCCATATCCATCGAGGCAGAATCAGATTTTCCTTCTGTGATAATTGGAAATAACTTTTTCATATCATCTCCAAATAAATCTGACTCCATTAACTCTTGACGTGCTAACATTCTTTTCACATTACCTTTTAGCGTATTGATTTCCCCATTATGACACATGAATCTAAATGGCTGAGCTAAATCCCAAGATGGAAAAGTATTTGTTGAAAATCGTTGATGTACTAGCGCTAATCTTGTAACTAAATCTGGTTGTTTTAAATCAACATAAAAACGTCCAATATCTTCAGGCATTAATAATCCTTTGTAAATTAATGTAGTTGTTGATAAGCTTGATAAATAGAAATAATTACATTCAGAAATTTTTGATTTACTGATAGTATGTTCACTAATTTTTCTAGCTGCAAATAGTTTTGCATTAAATTGCAAATCTGTCAGTTCCTCACCTCCCTTAGTAACAAAAACTTGTTTAATTTTAGGTTGCATTTTTGCTGCTACCGCACCTAAATTAGATGTATCTACAGGAACATCTCTCCAACCTAAAACTTTTAGTCCTTGCTTTTTGAATTCATCCTCTAAAACAGTTTCACAATAACTGCTTTGATTGAACTTTCTAGGTAAGAAAACTTGACCTACTGCGTATTCTTTAACTTCTGGTAAATCAAAATCACAAACTCTTTTGAAAAAATCGTGAGGAATATCTATTAAAATTCCTGCTCCATCTCCAGTTCTTCCATCTGCACTAACTGCTCCTCTATGTTCTAATTTGATTAAAATCTCTAGCGCATCATGAATAATTTGATTTGACTTTATTCCTTTTAAGTTACATATGAATCCTGCACCACAATTATCTCTTTCAAACTCATTTAAATACAAGCCTTGATCTTTCATATAATAAAATGTTTTTGTTTGTTAGTTTATATAATTTACAAGAGAAATATGAGGATTATAACCTATACTCTCTATATAGATAAAGTCATGTAAATTGATTTACCAGGCTTTATTCAACCTAAATACTAAACCGTAAAATTTCACATGGTTTAGTATTTATTCTAGTTCAAATTTTATCGTGTCTTTTATATTTTAGACTATTTTTAATTCAACTCAATAAATTGATTAATGTTCATTTAATCTGAAGTCAGGATAAGCAGTCATTCCATGTTCATGAGTATCTAGACCTTCTATTTCTTCTTTTTCACTTACTCGAATACCTATGGTTTTCTTTAAAATAAAAATGATTATAAATGATGTTGAAATACAGAATACAGCATATGTTCCAACTCCTATTAATTGGCTTACAAACTGTGCACCACTAGCCAATTTTCCAAAAATTCCTACTGCTAATGTTCCCCATACTCCACAAGCTAAATGTACTGCGATGGCACCAACAGGATCATCTAATCTTAATTTATCAATTAGACTTACTGCTAAAACGATAAGAATTCCGCCAATTCCTCCAACAACAATTGCATCCATAGGACTCATAACATCTGCACCTGCTGTTATTGCAACTAATCCTCCTAAAATTCCATTTAGAAACATGGTTAAGTCTAAATTTTTATACATTATTGTTGAAACTATTGCAGAAATTACTCCGCCAGATGCAGCTGCTAAACATGTAGTTACTAAGGTTAACGAAGTTTTTGCAGGGTCGGCAGATAAAACAGAACCACCATTAAATCCAAACCAACCTAACCAAAGTATTAAAACACCTCCTGTAGCTAGAGGAATATTATGACCAGGTATTGCTTGTACTTTTCCGTTTTTAAATTTTCCTATTCTTGCTCCTAATAACCAAACCGCAACTATAGCAGCCCAACCCCCTACTGAATGTACTAAAGTTGAACCTGCAAAATCATAAAAAGGAGTTTCTAATTGATGTAAGAATCCTTCTCCCCATTTCCACGAACCTGCTATTGGATACACGAATCCAACATATATTATTGTGAAAATCATGAATGGTAAAATTTTCATTCTCTCAGCAACTGCTCCCGAAACTATTGTAGCTGCAGTTGCTGCAAACATTCCTTGAAAAAGAAAGTCTGTCCAATATGTGTACCCTGAATTGTATGATAAATCTAGAGTTCCATCTTTTTTTATGGGTGCATCTAAACCGAAGCCTGCGAATTCGAATATACCTAAAGCTTCTTTTTCAAAACCAGGATACATTAAATTAAATCCAAAAGCCGCGTACAATAAAAGCCCTGTTGTGATAATAAAAATATTCTTAAATAGTATGTTTAAAGTATTTTTTTGTCGAGTTAATCCAATTTCTAATAATGCAAATCCTAAGTGCATGAAAAACACAAGTGCTGTACATACCATCATCCATACATTGCTAGTTGTCAATTGTTCCATAATAGTTTTGTCTAATTAATTTAAAGTATTTCCTCCTTCTTCGCCTGTTCTTATTCTGTAAGCTTGTTTGATGTCACTTACAAAAATTTTACCGTCTCCAACATTACCTGTTGATGCTGATTTCAAAATTGTTTCAATCGTAATTTTTTCAAAATCATCATTAACTACAATAGATAAATACCTTCTTTGGATATCACTTGTACTATAAGACACACCTCTGTATACGTGTCCTTTTTTTTCATTTCCTAATCCAGTTACATCCCAGTAAGAGAAAAAATTTACTCCAACCTCATGAAGTGCATTTTTCACTTCTCTAAATTTGGATTTTCTAATTATTGCTTCAATTTTTTTCATTCCACTACTTAAATTTTGTATTAGTTTATATGTTTTGGTTTTGGTTTGAAAACAATCTTGATAAACAATAAGATAAAAGCTCTATTTTAAATTAAGTATTGATACTTATATACTATAAATGATATACTCTTATTATTTATCAATTTTTACTTTAAAAAATCTGGATTCTAAATCTAATTTCAGATTGAATTTTACTTGTAAAAATGACTGCTATGACTTTCAAATCTATATCCAAAAAAGGAAAAATCAAAACACAACCTTTTGTAAAACAGACTAAAACGTTGTATAAAAAAAGTACCGAATTAAAAAAAAGGGTAGAAAAATAATAATCTGATAATTCGGTTTAAAAAAAAGATATTGGAATTATGAAATACTTAAATCGAGAAGTTGTAATTGTGAATCACATAAAAGTGATAGTTGTTTAAAAAAAATCATTTAAAAGCATAATTTCACAAAAATTACGTATAAATACGTAATTAAACTTTATTGATAATCTATTTTTTTAACACAAAAAACACGAATATTCCAAAACAAAAAAAGCACCTCTGGACTAGAGGTGCTTTAATTCAAAACAAAACTTAACTAAATTATAGTACTCTGTCCCATATGAACATTCGTAAAATTAATATTACTATCCTCTTGATTATGGATGTAGTCAGTGATGAAATCTCCAACTTTAGAGGTAGTAAAATCGTTCTCAGAATCGATATCCTGTGTAGTTATTCCTAATTCTAAAGACTTTTGCACAGCGTTTTCAATTACTGTAGCCTCTGTCTCTAAATCTAAATGTCTTAATAGCATTGCCGCCGATAAAATAGAAGCTAATGGATTTGCTATATCTTTACCTTTCGCTTGCGGAAAAGAACCATGAATAGGCTCAAATAAAGCTGCTTTATCTCCTACTGAAGCTGAAGCTAATAAACCAATAGAACCTCCAATTACACTTGCTTCATCAGATAAAATATCTCCAAATAAGTTTTCTGTAAGAATAACATCAAACTGTTTCGGGTTTAAGATTAACTGCATTGCTGCATTATCAACAAACATTGTATCAACTTCAACATCTGGATATTCTTTTGCTAAAGCAGTAATTGTTTTCCTCCATAATCGAGAAGTTTCTAATACGTTGGCTTTATCGACTAATGTTAATTTTTTTCTTCTGTTTCTTGCAGATTTAAAAGCTAAATGTCCCATTCTCTCAATTTCTTCTACAGAATAAGAACACCCATCAAAAGCTATTTTACCATCGTCACTTAATTCTTTTATACCGAAATAAATACCACCAGTTAATTCACGGTAAATTTCAATATCTGTTCCTTTAATGATATTCTCTTTTAAAGGTGAATTTTTAATTAATGCATCATATGCTTTTACTGGTCTAATATTACAATATAAACCAAGTTCTTTTCTTAATTTTAATAACCCTTGTTCTGGTCTTACTTTAGCAGAAGGATCATTATCATATTTTGGATCTCCAATAGCTCCAAATAAAATTGCATCACTTTTTTTACAAGAAGCTAAAGTTTTCTCTGGTAATGGATTTCCTGTTTCATCTATAGCACAAGCTCCCATTAGCACCTCATCATACACAAAAGTATGATCGTAAACTTCACCAATAGCTTGTAATACTTTTTTAGCTTGATCTATTACTTCTGGACCAATACCATCTCCGGGAATTACTGTTATATTAAATCTCATATACTTGTATTCTTTTTACAACGATGTTTCGTATGCTTGTATTTCTTCTTTTTTACTAATTAAAAAGTCTATGTCATCATAACCATTTAATAAACACAACTTTTTATAGGGATTGATATCAAAATTTACCGTTCCAACTGTAGTTTTTAAACTTTGATTTTCAAGATTTACGGTTAATTCTGTATTTGGATTATTAGTTATTTCTTTTAATAAATCACTTAAAAATTGAGGAGTAACTTGGATTGGTAAAATTCCATTATTTAAAGCATTTCCTTTAAAAATATCTGCAAAGAAACTACTAACAACTACTTTAAAACCATAACCTGCTAAAGCCCAAGCTGCATGTTCTCTACTAGAACCACAACCAAAATTATCTCCAGCAATTAAAATACTTCCTTTATAATTCTGATTATTTAAAACAAAATCTTCATTTACACTTCCATCTTTATGGAATCTCCAGTCTCTAAACACATTATCTCCAAAACCTTTTTTATCTGTTGCCTTTAAAAAACGAGCAGGGATAATTTGATCTGTATCAACATTTTCTACGGGTAACGGTACCGCTGTATCTTTTAATATTTGAAACTTTTCCATTAGTTTAAATGTTCCGTTATATTAATTATTTTTCCTTCTACTGCTGTTGCTGCTGCAACTAAAGGACTTGCTAAAATTGTTCTTGCACCTTGCCCTTGTCTACCTTCAAAATTTCTATTAGATGTAGATACGCAGTATTCTCCTTCTGGGATTTTATCATCATTCATTGCTAAACATGCAGAACATCCAGGTTGACGCAATTCGAAACCTGCAGCTTCAAATATTTCCTGTAAACCTTCTTCTTTTATTTGTTTTGCTACTTGTTGCGAACCAGGAACTAACCATGCATTTACATTTTCTGCTTTTTGTTTTCCTTTGATAAAACTAGCCGCAACTTTGAAGTCTTCTATTCTTGAATTGGTACAACTTCCTATAAAAACATAGTTTATTGGTTTCCCTACTAAACTTTCTCCTTTTTTGAAATTCATATAAGACAAAGACTTCTCAAAAGACTCATCGTTATTTTGTGGTATACTTTCTGAAATTTTAATTCCCATTCCTGGATTAGTTCCATAAGTAACCATTGGTTCTATATCTTCAGCATCAAAAGAATATTCTTGATCAAAAACTGCATCGTCATCAGTCTTTAATGTTTTCCAATAATTTACTTTAGCTTGAAATTCTTCGCCTTTAGGAGCAAATTCTCTACCTTCTACATAATCGAAAGTAGTTTGATCAGGAGCAATCATACCTCCACGAGCTCCCATTTCAATACTCATATTACAAACTGTCATTCTACCTTCCATAGACATTTCTTCGAATACATTTCCTGCATATTCACAGAAATATCCAGTTCCTGAATTTGTTCCTAACTTAGATATGATATATAAAATCACATCTTTAGGTAATACTCCTTTTTTAAGTTTTCCGTTTACATTAACTCTTAAGCTTTTCGGTTTTTGTATCAATAAACATTGACTTGCAAAAACTTGCGCCACTTGACTCGTACCTATTCCAAATGCAATGGTTCCAAAAGCACCGTGAGTTGATGTATGACTATCTCCACAAACCATTGTCATTCCTGGTTGTGTAATTCCTAATTCTGGAGCCATAACATGAACAATTCCATTGTACTTATGACCTAAACCATACAACGTGATATCATTTTCTTGACAATTTTTCTCCAATTGTTCTAGTTGATTTCTAGATAGAGCATCTTTAATAGGCAAATGCTGATTTACAGTTGGTGTATTATGATCGGCAGTTGCTACAATTTTATCTGGTCTCGCTATTGAAACTCCTCTTTCTTTAAGTTCATTAAAAGCCTGAGGACTTGTAACTTCGTGAATTAAATGTTTATCGATATATAATATTTGCGGACCATTTTCTATAGTATCCACAACATGTTTATCCCACACTTTGTCGAATAATGTTTTTCCCATTATGCGATTGCTATTTTTGAAATATTACTAACTTTTTTCATGATTAAATGAATGTCTTCATCTATTACTTCTTTTTGTTTATCTGCAAACTGTAAGAATGTTTGATATGCTTTATCTAACTGAATTTTAGTTAATTCATACCCTATTTTCTTAGCTCTGTATGCTAAAGCTGCTCGACCGCTTCTTGCTGTTAAAACAATTGCACTTTCCGTTACTCCAACTTCTTCTGGATCGATAATTTCATAAGTTTCACGATTTTTAATCACTCCATCTTGGTGAATTCCAGAACTATGTGCAAATGCATTTGCTCCAACAATAGCTTTATTAGGTTGAACAGGCATTCCCATTTTTTCTCTCACCATTAAACTTGTATCATACAATAATTTTGTATTAATATCTGTATGAAGATTTAAATAAGGATGTTGTTTTAAAATCATAACCACCTCTTCTAAAGCTGTATTTCCAGCACGCTCACCAATTCCATTAATAGTGCACTCTATTTGTCTAGCTCCATTTACAACTCCTGAAATTGAATTTGCAGTTGCCAAACCAAGGTCATTATGACAATGACAAGAAATGATCACATCATCGATTCCTTTCACATTATCTTTTAAGTATTTTATTTTCGCTCCATATTCTTCAGGCAAGCAATATCCTGTTGTATCAGGAATATTTAAAACAGTTGCTCCAGCTTTAATTGCAGCTTCGCAAACTTTTGCTAAGAATTCATTTTCTGTTCTACCAGCATCTTCTGCATAAAACTCAACATCATTCACATACTTTTTGGCATGAGAAACAGCTGCAATTGCTCTTTCAATTACTTGTTCTCTAGTACTATTGAATTTATATTTAATATGAGAATCGCTTGTTCCGATTCCCGTATGAATTCTTGGTTTTACAGCATGTTTTAATGCTTCTGCAGCAACTTCAATATCTTTTTGAACTGCTCTAGACAAACCACAAACTGTGGCATTTTTAACTATTTTGGCAATTTCGCTTACAGAATTGAAATCACCAGGACTTGAGATTGGAAATCCTGCTTCTATAATATCAACTCCCATGCTATCCAATCGCTCAGCTATCACTAGTTTCTGATTAGTATCTAACTTACAGCCTGGTACCTGTTCTCCATCTCTAAGAGTGGTATCAAAAATTTGGATTTTATTATCTTTCATTGTAACTAATAGTTGTTATTATCTAACTCAAATTTATATATTGGCTTTAAAAACTCTTTTGATTTCTACTATACCTTTACGATATCAAAGAAGCTTATTTTAAAAACTAAAAAACTGATTTTCAATATATTAAAATGAATAATTTTACAAAAGCTAATCAAAATCAAGACGCTTTATTTGCCTTAATTCAATCTTTAACCAAATCTGAAAAAAGGCAGTTCAATTTGTATATTGGAAGATTAGAAGGAAATAATCAAGCAAAATTTTTCACTTTATTTAAATTTTTAGAAAAGCAGAAAAAATATGATGAAAAAGCTATTATAAATAGTGGTATTGTTAGCAAACAACAATTATCAAATTTAAAAGCTCATTTATATAAACAAATTCTTACGAGTTTACGAATGAATCCTTCACATAAAAACTTACGTGTACAAATTCGTGAACAACTTGATTTCGCTACAGTTTTGTATCAAAAAGGATTGTACAAACAAAGCTTAAAACTTTTAGATAAGGCCAAAACATTAGCTATTGAAAATGAAGAAAAAAATGTAGCTTATGAAATAGTTGAGTTAGAAAAAGTAATTGAGAGTCAATACATAACTCGAAGTATTAGCACCAGAGCTGACGAACTTACTGTACAAGCAAAAGAGCTAAGCCAACAAAATGTAATTACAAGTAAGCTTTCTAATCTTTCACTACAGTTATATGGAATTTTATTAAAAACTGGTTATGTTAGAAATGACCAAGAATTACAAAAAATAAACGATTACTTTAATGCTAGGCTACCAAAAATTGATTATAATTCTCTTGGTTTTAGAGAACGTTTATGGCTTTATAAAGCACATCTTTGGCGTTGTTTTTTAACTCAAGATTTTTTAAACGGATATAAATACGCTAGTAAATGGGTTTCTCTTTTTAGAGAATACCCTAAAATGATTGCCACCAACCCAGTATTTTACCTGAAAGGAAGAAACTATTTGTTAGAATCTCTCTTTTTTACTAGACATAAAATTGAATTTAACAAAGAATTAGATTTATTTGAAAACGAGATAACAAATAATCAGATTCCTGTAAATAGTAATACGGAAATTTTGATCTTTCAATATTGCTATGCTAATAAATTACATAAACACTTTTTAAAAGGTGACTTTAAAGAAGGAGAGTATTTAATTGATGAAATAAACAAAAAAATACATTCTTTTAGTAATCGATTAGATAAACATCACATCATTCAATTTTATTATAAAATCGCCTGTTTATATTTTGGAATGGGAAACAATAAAATGTGTATTGAATATCTTACTAAAATTATTGAAGCTAAAAAACTTTATGTTGGAGAAGATTTACAATGTTTTGCTCGAGTTTTAAACTTAATTGCTCATTATGAATGTGGTTTAGACTATCATTTAGAAAAACAATTTAAAGAAACATACAAGTTCTTATTGAAGATGGAAAATCTACAAGAAGTTCAGAAAGTTTTTATTGAATCTATTCGTTCTTTAGGAGATTTATATCCTCATCAATTTAAAAAAGAATTTCAGAAAATCCACACAAGATTAAAAGCTTTTGAACATCATCCGTATGAAAAAAGAGCTTTCCTTTACCTAGATATTCTCTCTTGGTTAGAAAGTAAAATTGAAAATAAAACCATAGCAGAAATTATATACGATAAGCCCTAAATTGATTCGTTTTTAAATGAAACGAAAATCTGTTATTCCTTAGCACTTTTCGAATTAATATACACGGTTATTATTTCTAATGAATTTTGTTTCATATTTTCTTTTATTTTAGCTAAAAACTATACTTATGATATTTTTTGGAGTTATTGTAGCCATTTTGGTTCTTATTTTATTTTATGGAATTTCTGTTTACAACAGTTTAGTTAGAAAGAAAAATGAGATGCAAGAAGGTTGGAGTAGTATTGATGTTTTTCTAAAAAAACGTTATGATTTAATTCCTAATTTAATGGAAACTGTAAAGGGATATGCAAAACATGAAAAAGAATTATTCGAAAACATTACAAAAGCTAGAAATTTAGCGCAAAATGCATCGACTGTTTCTGAACAAGGTCAAGCAGAAAATGCTTTAAAAAATTCGATGATGAACCTTTTTGCTATAGCTGAAAACTATCCTGAACTTAAAGCAAATCAGAATTTTAGTGAATTACAAAATGAATTAACTTCTTTGGAAGAGGATATAGAAATGGCTAGAAGATATTACAACGGAACTGTGAAAGACAATAATATTGCCATAGAAAGTTTCCCTTCTAATGTTATCGCCAACATGTTTACTTTCAAAAAAGGAGAATTCTTTGAAATTGAAGATCGTAACGAACGAAAAGCTGTAAAAATTCAATTTTAATATTTGTAGCTAATGAAAAGGAATATTTATGCAACCTATGATGTATTTCCTAGTTCAAAAGGTGCTGCTACACATATTAAAGAAATGATTTTAGAATCATCAAAACATTGTGATGAATTGCAGTTATTTTGTTTACGTGGAAGTAATGAACTTCCTCCAGTTCAGGTAGAAGGAAACATTTATTCAAAACGTTATTTTAATGAAGAAAAACTAAATTATTTACAAAAAGCTTCTCTATTTTCTAAACAACTTTTTATTGATATTCAGAAACATAAAGAAACTATACAAATTGGGCACTTTAGAGATATTTGGAGTGGAATGGGATTAACAACAGAACCTTCAATAAAAACAATTTTTGAGGTAAATGCTTTAACATCTATAGAACTACCATATCGATATCCTAATTTAACTCCTTCTTTTCTTGAAAAATTAAGAAGTTTAGAAACTAATTGTTTAAAGAAAGCTGATGTAATAATTACGCCTTCTGGTGTGACTAAAAAATATTTAGAAAACAACTTTGAAGTCAATACGGAAAAAATAAAAGTAATACCTAATGGTACGCACATACCAGAACGTTTTCAAAGGCCTGTAGATGCTCCGAAAGAATATATTATTTACTTTGGTGCAATTCAGAACTGGCAAGGAATCGATACATTATTAAAAGCTATTACGTATTTAAAAGACTTCAAAGATTTAAAATTACTTATCTGTTTATCAGTAAAAGAAAAGGCTTTTAAACCTTTCAAAAAACTCATAGAAAAACTTGGTATTACAGATAAGATCATTCTGAAATCTAAATTAAAAAAAGAAGAACTTTATAATTATGTTCATTTTGCAAAAGCTTCAATTGCGCCACTTAAAGCATGTGATCGTAATGTGGTTCAAGGTTGCTGTCCTTTGAAGATTATAGAAACAATGGCCTGTAAAACTCCTGTAATTGCATCTAAACTTCCTGTGGTAACAGATTTAGTTTCTGATGAAGAAGCTTTATTATTTGAGCCTGATCGTGAACAAGATCTAGCACGATGTATACGTTTTATACTTGATAATCCTGAAAGAGGAAATGAATATGCTAAAAATGCTTTTACAAAAGTAAAAAGTGAGTTTCTTTGGGATATACAAACTAAAAAACTAGAAAAAATATATAAAGAATTAATCAAACAAAATGAATAGACAAGGTAATGTTTTAGACGTAGAACAATATACTGGAGCTCCTATTGAAAGAGCACATTTATTAAGAGGTTTTAACTCCAAGAAAACACCTGTAAAGTGGATACGTTTTTTTAGAGCTTGCGTTTTGCAAAGAGAAATTGCTGAAACAAAGAAAAAAAAGAAGTTGAAAAAAGTTTGGGTAGCTTTTTTTATTTTTTCTGCCATAGCATTTATAGGTCCTTTTATTTTTCTGCCATTAGGCATTTTATTTCCTTTTATTTTTGTTTTTCTGATAGTAGCAGCTTTAATAAACTACTTTACAAACAAAAAATTTAAAAATAAATTCGCTGATGGATTTGATTTCTTTGCAGACTATTTTTCAGCTTTTTTCACTTTAATTGAAGAAGATTTACAACCACAATCGAAAATTTCTCTTCAAGCTAATTTAAAGAATACTGTCTCAAAAGAAAGTTTTGTTAATGAAGAACCTTATGATAGTAATACTCGTGGCTTTATTTCTGGAAAACAGAATTATTATGAACGCGTAATTAGTAAGGGTTCATGTTTCTTTAATGATGGATCATTAATTTCTTTTCAATTTACTGAAAAAATAAGAGAGCGTATTGTTAAAAAACGTGGTAGTGTAAGTGGAAAAAGGAAAACTAAATATAAATTTAAATCTGTTTATCCGTTTGCTTTGAAAATGAAAATACCGAAATCAAAATATAGTTTAAAACCTAATATTTCTTCTGAACTCACTCAAGTGGTTGAAGAAAATGATTTTTATGTTTTTAAAACTATTAGAAAATTCGACACTAAAAAAGAAAGACCAGATCAATACAACCCTTACAACGAAAGTAGTATTACAACATTTGCTGTTGATTATTTTTCTTTAGAAGTTATTAACCTAATCAATACTTGTTACAGCTGTGTAACTCCAAGAGTTTAATTATGGATACAAAACAATATTGCGAAGAATTTACAGGATTATTTGTTGTTAAAAGATGTGAAAACGAAGCTACTACTGAATGTAGTAAATGTGGTAAAAAAATATGTAGTGTGCATTCGTTTAAAGCCGAACAAATTTTTACATATACGAATACTAATCTTGCTACGAATGCAATTAGAGATAGCAAAGGACTTTTATGTATAAGTTGTTTTACAGAGCTTGATGCTAGACTTACAAATGATATTGAATTATACTCTAAAGATAGAGCCGTTTGGAGAAGGAAAATGATTGAACGTTTTCATAAAGAATATCCTTACATGTTATTTATGGCAGAAGATTATGGAAGTTTATTTGACACTACTCATACAACTTACTTCTACGATCATGATGATGACGATGCTTATTTTGACAGTTAATGAAACTATTAATAATTACAAAGAATTATCCACCAAGTAAAGGTGGAATGTCTGTTTCATGTGATAGGTTAGTTCGTAATTTTAGAAATAACGCTATAGAGACTCATGTTATCCATTTTACAAATAGAAGGAAAAAATTTGTGACTCAAAGCATGGTAAATGGTACTTATACCGCAATACCTATTCAAAATTCTGAAGAGTTTACACTTTCATTAGCTTCTGAATTTATTTTACAACTTTCTTTTCTAAAAGAAATAACACATATTGCTGCCTTTGGAGGTAATTTACCTATCAACCTGGCTCCTATTTTGGCTAAATGGACATCAAAAAAACTAATTACTTTTATTAGAGGTAATGATTTTGACGAAGGTGTTTTTTCTAAACGTAGAGACAATTTATTGTATGCCTTAGAAAATTCTGACTATGTGTTCTCAGTAACAAATGAAAAAAAAGAGAAAATTAATAGTTTAGTTACACACAATAATACGTATTTCACTCCGAACGGAATCAATTGTTCTTTATGGGAAATATCTTCTAGTCATGTTGATAAAATCCAAGAACTTAAACAGTCTTTTCAAGATAAAACACCAATAGCAATAGTTGGACAATTGAAAGAGAAAAAAGGAATTTTAAACTTTACAGAAACTTTTTCTAAGTTCCCTTACAAGGATGAATATGTAATTTGTATGATTGGTGATGTAAGTTCTGAAACAAAACAAATCTTAGATAATTTAGACGTAAATGTTAACTTTTATCCATTTGCTAATCAAAATGATCTGTTACTTTTCTATCATGCTGTAAATATTATCGCTATTCCTTCTTTTTACGATGGAATGCCAAATGTTTTATTAGAAGCAGGCGCTACAAAAAATTTAATCATTGGTGCTAATATTGGAGGAATTAAAGATGTGATTTCTGACAATTCTGACGGCTTTTTATACAACCCGTTAAATCCTTTAACTTTATTAGATCTATTACTAAAAGTACATCGTTTAACTGAAGAAGAAAAAGATAAAATTAGCAGTTCTTTATTAAATAAAATAAAAACATCATATACAGAAGAAAAAGAAATTTCAACCTATTTAAATATTTTAAAAACATGAAAAAAATTTTAATAACACTATTTGCTTTTAGCCTCTTATTTATAAGTTGTAAAAATGCAACAACAGCAGAAAGTACAAATAATACCTCAACCACAACGAGTACTTCTGATACTGTAAACAATACTCAAAGTTTAGATCTACTTATTACTAAAGCTAATGGTAATTTATTGGGAGGATTTAATCTTCAACCAATAAAAATAGTATCTAATGGTAAAAATTTCACTTACAAAGCAAAACCTAACAAACATAAGTTTTACACTAATGGGCAAATGAAATACGAAGTGAAATTCAAAGAGGAAAGCTTGAAACTTCGTGATAAAAACTCTAATTTACTGTGGAAAGTAAAAATTTATCCAGACAAAATTAAGATTTCTGATAATGAAGAGAACACTAATGCTTTTGTAATTAAACCTTATGAAAACAAGATAAAGGTAAAAAAGAATGAAGAAGAATTATATAAAGTGAAAATTGACGGAACAACTATATCTGTTAATGATAAAGATTCTTTTCAATTATCTTCTACTCAGGAAAATTATACGTTGGCTTTATTAGCTATAAACGAAATACCTGATGAACATAAATTATTTTTGTTGGCAGAGCTACTTAATAAATTATAATGTATTTATTTTATGTTTATGGATCTGGTTTAGGTCATTTAACTAGAGTTAGAAACTTTATACACACAAAAAATATTGCTTTTGATAAATGTGTAATAGTTACTAACTCTAGCTATAAAAATTATTTCCCTGATACAGCTACGATCATTTTTAGAGAAAATGATTTTTTTAAAGATTCTCTTAAGATATCCTCATTACTAAACAATTGTATTGACAAATATTCTATAACTACAGTATTTATTGATGTTTTTTTTGCTGGTTTTTATGGTGAGTTGAATTCTTTTTTTAAAAAAGCTAAAGGTTTAAAATTTGTTTTATTGGCTAGAATCTTGAATCAAGAATATTTTTCTAAATGCCATAGTATTTGTTTTGACACTATTTACACATTAGAAAAAGGAATCACTTTAGAAAAGTACAACTATAAACATAAAGAAGAAATACAACTTACTCCCTATCCACAAAAAAATAACTCTTTAAGTATTAAAATTAAAAAACCTTATTTCTTAATTCTGCATTCTGCTCCATTAGAAGAAGTCTTATTACTTTACAAGCAAGCTTTACTTTATCGAAAAAACGAGTACATTTATATTCAGACCTATATTAATGATTTCCCAGTTCATTTTTTAGAAGAAAAAACTACTTTAATTACAAAAGAGAAAACAGATTTAAAATTACTTAAAAGTGCTAAGAAAATATTTTCTGGATGTGGGTTTAATAGTACTATAGAAACAAAAGAATACAGAAAAAAACAACATATTATCCCTTTTAAAAGGAAATATGATGATCAATTCAAAAGAAAAGATATAATTACCAATCAGTAAACAAAAAAGTAGAGTGTAAAAACACTCTACTTCTCATCAAAAAAACGAACTTTTAAATTATTAATTTGATGTTAAACTCTTATATATTGTTTCTCTAATTCCTTCACTAGTTATAAACCAATCACCATACTTCTTATCATCATATTCTTTAGTTATGGAGGTATCGTTTTTTACTTCTTCAATAGACTTTCCTTCTTTAATTTTAGTTTTTATTCTATCTCTGAGCATGACTAGCATATCTTTATAAGCTGATAATTCTTTTTTATTTGATAATTCTCTATGACCTGGGATAACTATAGTTTTATCATCAATCAATAACAATGCTTTTTCAGCAGAAGCTATGTATCCATCAATACTACCTCCACTAGACAAATCAATAAAAGGGTATTTACCTTGAAAATATGTGTCTCCCATATGTAACACATTACTTTTAGTAAAATAGATGTGTGCATCTCCATCTGTATGCGCTTCATGAACATGAGATATTAAAACATTCTCTCCATTAAAGTGAACCATCATATCTTCAGTAAATGTAATTACAGGTAAAGCTTCTTTTGGAGATGGAGGTTTAGTTTTTCCTCTAACAACACTTTCCATTCCCATTCGTTTTCTCACATTCTTATGAGAAATAATTACAGCTCCTTCTTTACTCATATTTTGATTTCCTCCTGTGTGATCTCCATGCCAATGTGTATTAATTAAATATTTCACTTGCTTAGGAGTAATATCTCTTATAGCTTTTAAAATTTTAGGTGTCAAGTGAGCAAATTGATCGTCAATCATAAAAGCTCCATCTTCACCAACAAAAAGACCGATATTACCTCCTTGTCCTTTAAGCATATATATATTTTCTGTTATTTTTATTGGCTCAATTTTAACCTCTCTTTTCTGAGCAAAACTTGAAAAAACACCTGTCAATAAAAAGAAAAAACTTACTTCTTTAATTAATTTCATTTAGTTATTGATTTATACATTTTAAAATGAGGCCCTGCTTTATTCGTAAATCTTTCTCCCATAATTTTAAAATCATTTTTCTCGTAAAATTTTAAAGCTATCTCTCTTGCATTACACCACAAAAAGTCGATTTTTAATTCCTCTAACTGATTAGTCGCAAATTTTAGCAACAACTTTCCAAAACCTTTTCCTCTTCCTTTTTCAGAAGTCGCCATCCCTCGTAATTGATAATGTTTACCTTTTAATTCTTTTAAATCAACCTTCATAAAGGTACCTATTGTTTGTAATTCATCATTTTCAAAAACTCCCAAGTGAAATGTATCCTCAGAAAAGTCTCCTTCAAACTGGTGTGGTAAATCAATATTTTTTCTTAAAATTTGTTTTCGTAAGAAGTATGTATCTTCTGCCTTTATTTTCTTTACAGTAATCATCACAATAAAATAAAAAATGAATATTTCTTTTGATAAAATTAATACAGACAATATACTAAGTATTTTCCCCTTACTTTCTAAAATTAATTCAAAAACTCCTACCGATATTTTAAGAAAAAGAGTTGTTGAAATGGGAAATTGCCCTAACTATGAATGCGTAGCTGTTTTTGATAATAATGAAATAATAGGTATTTGTGGACTATGGTATTCTACAAGACATTATTTAGGGAAAAGCGTTGAACCAGATCATGTAATAATTTCTGAAGCCTACAGAGGTAAAGGAGTTGGAAAACTTTTTTTTAACTGGATATATGATTACACCAAAGCTAAAGGCTGTGAAGCTATGGAATTAAACACGTATAGTACTAATACTAAATCACATAAATTTTATTATAATGAAGGGTTTAATATATATGCTTTTCATTTTGCTAAGATTTTAAGAGAAGATCAAAAATTTTATTAGTTTTTTATTTAAAATTCTTTGTTAGAAATCTAAAAAGATTATATATTTGCACCCGCAATACCAATGCGGGAGTAGCTCAGTTGGTAGAGCGTCAGCCTTCCAAGCTGAATGTCGCCGGTTCGAACCCGGTCTCCCGCTCAAAAAAAGACCGAAACTTATGTTTCGGTTTTTTTATTTTATAACTACACACTCATTTTTAAACACATAACACAAGTTACTTTTTGATTTTTAAAAAAAAGTTTGCAGAAATGAAAAAGGTTTCTATATTTGCACCCGCAATACCAATGCGGGAGTAGCTCAGTTGGTAGAGCGTCAGCCTTCCAAGCTGAATGTCGCCGGTTCGAACCCGGTCTCCCGCTCAAAAAAGACCTAAACATAAGTTTCGGTCTTTTTTATTTTATTCATATTTAGATTTTGGTAAATTTAAAGCTTGCGGAAATTTCTTTTCCCTGCTACTTTTATAATCCTTTTTTGAATTTTCTATTTCTCCTATCTGTTCATAACAATATCCTCTACAAAATTCAGGCTTACCGTCTTTGAAAACATTTTTTTCTATCACTTCAGATAAAAAGCTAATAGCCACTTTATAATTTTTTAATTGCATTTCAACAATCCCCATATACAAAAGTGCAAAATGGTCATCTGATTTAATTTTTAATAATTGATTTAAAAGAACCTTAGATTCCTTGAATTTTTGCACTTTATACAGATTCACAATATCTTGATATAATTTATTTATCTTCTCTTTTTTAATATGCGCAATTACTTTATTATAATCTAATAATTTCTTCTTAGCTTCTATTAATTTATACTTATTGTAAATATTATCCTCATTGTAAGCTAAGGCAGTATCTAAAACCTGAATTGCTTGATTCAAGTTTCTTCCTTTGTCATTCTTAATATTTGCATATTTAACCCATTCTTCTACATCTCCAGTAGTGTGATAAATATACTTACACATCGTATTTAAAAAGTTTACTGTATCTTTATTAGCAATATGGATACTTTTTAAAATTTCATAATTCCCATGGAAAGATGGATAGTTTTTAAAAACATCTTCAGAGTAAAACTTTGCACTATCTAAGTTTTTAATTCCAATCAAGAACGTTTGCGCCTTCAATTTATTTATATTGTGAAAGTCTATGTTTTCATTTTTTAATTGATCTAAAATATCAATAGACTTTTGATAGTTACCTTCATTAAAGGCATAAGTTGATAAATAAAAATTAGCTAATTTTTTCTTAACAGGGTATCCCCCTAAAATATTTTCAATTTCACCATATTTCTTTTTAGCTTTTTTACTTCCTAAAACATTATTCTCTTCTAAATCTGCCTTTATTAAAACATACTCCTTGAATGTTTGATAATTTTTATAGTTAGAGAATAAAGAAAATAACGATAACATTCCTATTAAAACTATAGATAAGACATGAAACACACTTGACGGCGTTTGCTCAGTTTTATGCACCTTATTTCTATCTGTTAGTACTAGTATAAAAACAGCCAGTATAATAAATATCACCTGTATAGTCGCTCTTTCTAGAGGAAAATTAAGTGATGCATCAAGAAAGTAAGCTAAACTAATTAGCACTAAGATTAATAATACTGGAACATTAATTGGATCCTCCTTCTTTAATTGCTTAAACAATAAGAAAATTAAATATAGGAACAGTAATAAATATAAGGTTCCACCAAGTATACCTGTTTCCACAAATTTCTCTAAAAAGTCATTATGTACTCTTCTTGGGGTAGAATTCCCTCTAAACTTTTTTCTTTGTGTATAATCTCCTTTGCTGTAAATTTGATAATTACCATAACCTACTCCTAAAAAAGGATTTTCAATAAAAGTATTTAAAGCTGACCTCCAAATTTCATAACGCCCACTTCCAAACTTTTTAACAATAGAAACTAAAAAATCATCTTTTTCTTTTGTAGGTAAAACGATATTATGATTTTCTATCTCTTTATTCTTTCTGAGTATTAATTCAGCACTCTTGTAATTATCGGGATAAAACATTGTAATGCTAGAAATAGAATTCATCTTACGACTATCTAATCTATTTGTATTTAATGTTAGAAAAATTGAAAAAATTGGAATCAATATGATAATAAAAGTATTGATAACCCATTGTTTATGTTTTAGCTTAAAATACTGCTTTACTGAAAAAAACACTAGTATTAAAGTAATAAGAAAAAGAGATAACAAAGCCGTACGCGAACCTGATAAAAACAGAGCCAAATAACTTAAAAACACACCAAAAGCTCCTAAATACTTCCATATTCTTCCTGAAAACAAAAACAAAAAGTATGCAAAAGGTAAAGATATAACTGTCCAAGCTGTATATATATTAATATTACCGAAATTATGTACAAAAGCAAACCCTTGATATAATTTTATCGTTCTAGGGTCAGAGAAGTGCTCAAAAAAGTAAAAAATAGTTTTCGAACTAAAAAAAATTAATAAAATTGTTACTGTTTGTGAAACTAGAGCAAAATAACTTTTAGGATCAGTTCTCACAATTATAAAAAGTGAGAAAATTGCTGTAAAAATATTTACTAGCCGTCCTAAATTAGCTATACTATCTACAATAGATATCGACTTCACTACAGACAAACAAGAAAAGAAAAAGAACGATACACTTAAAACAAGGAAATTTCTAAATGATTTTGAAAATGTAAAAAAATTGAAATAATCTCTCTTGTAGTATAGAAAAATTATAGCTATAACATTTACTATTGAAATCCACAACCACTGAAAAGCCTCATATTCTAGTGGTACAACTAATGGAGACAACGGTACTAATAAATATAGTATTAGTATAATTTTTGAGATCAACTTAATATTTTCTTCAGTGTATTTATCTTTCATCTCTTTGTATTTTACAAATTCTCAATTTTATTTCCAAATAATAGAAATACTAAAATTATTCCACCTAACAATAATAACATTTTAGGGTTATTTTGAATAACATTAGGTCTTAATAGTAGAGTTATAGCATATCCACCAATAGCACCCCCTAAATGTGCTGAATGTCCTATATTACCAATTTGTTTTTTCATTCCATAAATAGAATACAACAAATATCCAATACCTAAAGCATAAGCTGGAAAACTAAAAAATGGAAAAAAAATAAAACTATATGATTTATTTGGAAACAGTAAAATAGAAGCAAACATTACCCCAGATACTGCTCCTGAAGCACCAATAGCAGAATAATAGTAATTATCTTTATTTCTATACAAAGAGTATAATCCTCCGAATAAAAGACTTACTAAATAAATACACATAAAATTTATATTTCCAAAAGATACAGCAACACCTCCACCAAACAAATAAAGTGCGTACATATTAAATCCCAAGTGGGCCCAGTCTGCATGTAAGAACCCAGAAGTAAACATCCTTATTTTTTCTCCTTGCAAAATTTTCCCTACCTGAAACTTAAATTTGTTGAAAAAAGCTTCATCATCAAATCCTTTAATTGAAGTCAAAACATTAACCAAAATTAAACCTAAAATTATTTTATTCATGAATAGAAATATATCCACAAACTTAATGAAAAGTTTGATTTAACTAATTTTATAATTTTAATACGATATTTGCATAAATTTTTCTGAAATGAAGTATGTTGTATTTATACTAATTTACCCTATCATTTGGTGTTTTTCTAGACTACCTATGCGTTTGCTATATGCTTTCTCTGATTTTTTATTTTTACTTGTTTACTATGTGGTAGGTTACAGGAAAGATGTTGTTTACAATAACTTAAAACTTGCTTTTCCAGAAAAAAATGATAATGAATTAAAAACACTTCGAAAAAAGAATTTACGCCATTTTTGTGATTTTTTAGTAGAAAGTATTAAATCTTTTTCTCTTTCTGAAAAAGAAGTAAAGAAACGTTATAAATTTACTAATCCGGAAGTATTACATGAAGTAGAAAAAACTGGTAAAAGTATCATATTATCTGGAGCTCACTTAAGCAATTGGGAATGGTCTGTTTCTATTCCATTAGTATCTAACATACAGCTTTTTGGTTCTTACACTCCAATTAAAAACCCATATTTAGACAACTACTTAGTAAAAAGTTCTAGAGGTCGATTTGGTATGATTTCATACAAAACACATAGCACAGTCACTCAACTAGCTAGAAACATTAGAAACAAAAGACAAGGTGCATACATTTTACTTAGCGATCAATCTCCTGTGATACAAAATACACATTACTGGAGGACTTTTTTAGGGGTAAAAGTTCCTGTACATGTTGGATTAGAAGTATTGTCAAAACGTTTTGATATGGCTATTGTAAACTATACTACTAAAAAAATAAAAAGAGGATATTATGAAACTACATTTGAATTAATAACTGATAGTCCAAAAGAATTTGAAAACTATCAAATTACAGATAAATATTTAAACATCAACGAAAAATCTATTAGAGAACAACCAGAATACTATTTATGGACTCACAAACGCTTTAAGCATAAAGATAAATATGAGGAATGGGTTGAAAAATATAAAAAATAAATTCTTAATCTTTAATCAAAATAATACTCTACATTAAGGTTATAATTCTCAATTTCAAAGCTTGATGTAGAACTATTTTTAGTATTATTTTTTTGTACCTAAAATAAATATAATAGAAATCATAAAAAAAGCCCAGTAAAATTACTGGACTTTGGAATTATGGGTGAAAGACCGGGTTCGAACCGGCGACCTCTGGAACCACAATCCAGCGCTCTAACCAACTGAGCTACAATCACCATTTAACTAGCGGGTGCAAATATATAACTTTTTTGAAGTGTGGCAAAATATTTTTAAATTAATTTACTTAAATTTTCTACAGCTACATACCTTTCTGTTGTAAATCCTTCTGCATAGTCTACTCCTATCAATCTCCCTAAGTCTTTAGCGCGATACTCAACACTCTCAGTAAAATTCTTACTAGTAATCGGAGTTTCAGGCTCTTTACTTTTTGGATCAAAAAATTGAGAACTGTAAGCTAATACAGAAGCTACTTTCTTATCCATAAATCCGGTTACATCTACAACAAAATCTGGCTTAATATTTTTCCATTGTATATAATGATAAACTTGTTTTGGTCTCCATTTTTCTTGAAGCGCTCCGTTCAATTTTGTTTCTATTTTTAATAATCCGCTTAAAAAACAGGCATCAGAAACCAATTGACTTCCTTTTGGGTGATCTATATGACGATCATCAATTGCATTACATAAAACAATTTCTGGTTTATATTTTCGAATCATTTTAATGATCTCTAACTGGTGTTCTTTGTCATTTTTAAAGAAACCATCAGCAAATGCTAAATTTTCTCGAATAGAAACTCCTAAAATCTCTGCAGCTTTAGCCGCTTCTTGATCACGTAATTCAGCAGATCCTCTTGTTCCTAGTTCCCCTCTTGTTAAGTCTACAATTCCTACTTTTTTTCCTAAAGAAATTTCTTTAGCTATAGTTGCTGAACAACCTAGTTCTACGTCATCTGGATGTGCTCCAAAAGCTAATATGTCTAGTTTCATTACTTTTTTATCTTTTCTATTGCTTGTTCAATATCTGCAATTAAATCTTCCACTTCTTCTATTCCAACAGAAAAACGAATTAATCCATCTTTAATTCCTTGGCTTGCTCTTTCTTCTGGAGTTAATAATGCATGAGAAGTTTGAGTTGGACTTAAAACAGTGCTTTCTACTCCTGCTAAACTCATAGATGGTTTTATTAGCTCTAAATTACGTTGAAACTCCATTGCGTCTAAATCTGATTGTAATTCGAAAGATAGCATTCCTCCAAATCCTTTCATTTGACTCTTTGCCAACTCGTAATCTTCATGTGATCGCAAACCTGGATAGTATACATTATCAACATTTGGATTTTGTTCTAAATACTCGGCCATTTTCATAGCATTAGCATTCTGATGATTTACACGTAAACTCATTGTTTTCATACTTCTTTCTAACATCCAAACTGTAAAATCACTTAAACTTCCCCCGAAATTCTTAGCTACATTCCAAATTTTATCTGTGTGCTCATTAGAAGCAGCAATCGCTCCTGCTAAAATATCGGAATGACCACCCATATATTTCGTTGCTGAGTGCACTATAATATCAATTCCAAAATCAACAGCTGTTTGGTTAATTGATGAGGCAAATGTATTATCTATCATGGTGATTATACTATGTTTCTTAGCCAAATCAGCAACTGCTTTTAAATCTACAATCTTTAATAACGGATTCGAAGGAGTCTCGATAAAAATAACTTTTGTATTCGATTTAATTTCTTTTTTAAAATCATCTGTATTCAAACTATCTGTGAAAGAATACTCTATTCCAAACTTATCAAATTCCTCAACTACCAAATTATAAGTCCCTCCATACAAAGTTTGCTGTAACACTACATGATCTCCCTTGTGTAAAAAAGCAAACATTGCAGTACTTATTGCTGCCATTCCTGAACCAAATATTAAAGCATTTTCTGTTTTTTCTAATGCAGCTATCTTTTTGCATAAAGCTTCTTGGTTTGGTGTATTGAAATATCTCGGATATCTTTTTATATCTACATCATAAAATTGATATGACGATGATAAATAAATTGGTGAAACAGCTCCTTTGAATTGTTCATCTTTAACTTCACCTACGTGCGTACAAATTGAATTTATCCCTAGTTTTTTATTTGAGTCCATGTTGAAAAATTTAGCTCCTAAATTACTAAATGCTTTCCATAGCTTCAAATAATTTCAATATCTTCGCTACTATGATTTCTGTAGTTATTATAGGGGGAGGAAATGTTAGTCATCATCTTACACAAGCTTTTTTAGATTGTAATAAGGTTGAATTGAAACAATTATACGCAAGAAATATAAATTCAATTATTGAATTTCAAAGTCGAGTTTCTATTACTGATAATATTACTTTGTTAACTGATGCCGATGTTTATATTATTGCAGTTTCAGATGACGCTATTGCCGAAGTTTCATCTCAACTACCTCATCACAAACTAATTGTACATACTTCTGGTAGTGTTCCTATGGATACTATTGCAAATCGTGGAAAAAAAGGAATTTTTTATCCTTTACAAAGTTTTTCAAAAAATAAAACAGTAGACTTCTCCTCTATTCCACTATGTATTGAAGCAGAAAATGAAACCGACTTTAAGTTATTAGAAAAACTAGCTTCTTTTATTTCTGAAAAAGTATATGCTATTAGTTCTGATCAAAGAAGTAAATTACATGTTGCAGCTGTATTTGTGAACAATTTCACCAACCATATGTACAAAATTGGAAATGATATTTGTGAATCATATAATGTTCCTTTTGAAGTATTACTTCCTTTAATTAAAGAAACAGCTTTAAAAGTAGAAGAAGTTAAACCAGACTTTGCACAAACTGGACCTGCAAAAAGAAAAGACGAAAAAACTATAGAAAGACATTTAGAATTATTGAATTCTAATCAGAAAGAAATTTATCAATTAATAACAAAATCAATCCAAAATGGATAAAAGCTATAAAGAACTTTTTAATGATGTAAACACCTTTATCTTTGATGTTGACGGTGTATTAACTAACGGTATTGTTACTGTTTTTCCCAATGGTGAATTAGTTCGACAAATGAATATTAAAGATGGTTATGCTCTAAAAGCTGCAGTTAAAGCAGGATATAGAGTTTGTATTATTTCTGGAGGAAAAAACGAAGGAGTACGAACTCGTTTAGAAGGTTTAGGAATTACAGATATTTACTTAGGAGCTCACACTAAAATTGATCAATACAATGAACTGGTTCAGAAATATAACTTACAACCAGAAAATGTTTTATATATGGGAGATGATATACCTGATTTACCTGTAATGGAAAAGGTTGGTATACCATGTTGCCCTAGTGATGCTGTTAGAGAACTACAAGCAATATCAGTCTACATATCAGATAAGAAAGGTGGTGAAGGCTGCGCTAGAGATGTAATTGAACAAATTATGCGCGTTCAAGAAAAATGGCACGATAATTTCGATGCTAAATACGATTAAATAACATTTGTTATTTTAAACATGATGTAAAATCATAATTTTTGCTTTAGAACAAATTAAATACATATACATATGAGAAAAGTAATATTTACATTTTTATTAGTCGCAATTTCAACTTCTATTAGTGCTCAAGGCATTTTTGGTAAATGGGAAAATAGAGATGAAGAAACTGGTAAAGTTGATAGTGTAATTGAGGTATACGAAAAAGATGGTAAGGCTTATGCTAAAATTGTAGAAATCACTGATCCTGAAAGACAAACTGCTGTTTGTGATAAATGTAAAGGGAAAAATAAAAATCAACCTATTTTAGGAATGAATATTTTGACAGGCTTAGAAAAAGACGGAGATGAGTGGTCTGGTGGAAAAATTTTAGATCCTAAGAATGGAAAAACATACAAATGTTTTATCAAACTAGAGGAAGCTGACAAACTAAAAATTAGAGGTTATATCGGTTTTTCTTTATTAGGAAGAACTGCATATTGGTTCAGAAAAAAATAAAGATTGTAAAATAAAAAAAAGCTCCAATTTGGAGCTTTTTTTATCTGTAATGTGTTGCTATTCTTGTTAATTGGAAGGCTATATTCAATGAATCTCTCATTGACAATTTTGAACCATCCATATGAACCCACCTTTTTAATGGTTGTTCACAAATTAAATGCATTGTTTCTTCTCCGTACTTCTTTTTGAGTCTTAAAAACATTTCAACATCAAAGAGCCATCTTGTTATAAACTTCTTTTCAAATAGTAATGGTATTAAATCTTTCTCTAAAATTTTAGCTCCACATTGTGTATCCTTAAAATTCATTCCTAAAATTTTCTGAATCACAAAATTAATTGTTAGGCTGATAATTTTTCTAGCTGATTGCTTAGTTATATTTGCTCCCATTCTCTCTATTCGAGAACCACTTACAACCTTGTAATTCGAAGCTGTTATTGTTCTAAACAAATCATCAAAATCATGTAGATCTGTAGATAAATCAGCATCTAGAAAACCTATGTAATCAAACTTTAAATCTGTATTTTTTGAAAGATGTAACATACCTAGACGAACAGCTTCAGCCTTTCCTCCATTTTGCTCACAGTTAAGAACACTAATATAATCTTCTCTTCCTTTGCTTAATGAATGTAATTCTTCAAGAGTTCCATCTGAACTTCCGTCGTTTACAAAACATAGATGATAACCTATATTAGTCCTAACAAATCGTCTAAATTCTAACTCAGAAAGCCTACTTTCTTCGTTATAGCAAGGAATAACTACTCCAATACATTTTTCTCTTACTAATTGGGATTCACCTTTTAATAATAATTCTTCAGGAATAGGACAAAGTCCAACTATCCTGTTAATTCTAAGTACTATTTCACTTAATGTGGCAGGTTTTTTAATAAAGTCATCAATTCCGTAATCAAATAAGTCTATGATATCTGTATCTTCAGTATCCTCAGAAATGATAACTACTTTAGCATTTGAAGAAGACTCTTTTAAATATTTTAAAACATCTATCCCAGAATAGTCTGAACTACTTATATCTAGAGTAACTAGATCCGGTTGAGTTTCTTCAATTAATTGTATAGCTTGTTTACTAGTTCTTGCAATTTTAGTGCTATATCCAATTTCAGACAGCTTTTTTTTAAGTGACAATAAGATCAATTTATTATGATCAAAAGTAACTATTTTCATACGCGATAGTGTTGAGTTAGTAAATTAACACTCTCTATCCCCGGTGTGTATAAAAATTCTTTCCGAGATCAATATACGATATAAATCCGTATAAAAAAATAAAAATCAAAAAGTTATCTGTAGTGTGTTGCTATTTTTGTTAATTGGAAGGCTATCTTCAAAGAATCTTTCATAGATAATTTAGAACCATCAGCATGTACCCATCTTTTTAGTGGTTGTTCACAAATTAATTGTTTTGCTTCTTCTCCGTATTTCTTTTTTAATCTAAGAAACATTTCTACATCAAAAAGCCATCTCGTTATAAACTTTTTTTCAAATAGTAATGGAATTACATCTTTATCTATAATCTTAGCTCCACATTGAGTATCTTTAAACTTCATACCTAGAATCTTCTGAATAATAAAGTTTATTGTTAAACTAATTAACTGTCTTGCTGATTGTTTGTTAATATTGGCTCCCATTCTACTAATTCTGGAACCACTAACTATTTTATAATTTGTACTTTCAATAGTTTTTACTAAGTCATCAAAATCTTTAAAATCTGTAGATAAATCAGCATCTAAAAAACCAATATAGTCTAATTCAATGTTTTTAGCTAAATGAAGCATTCCTAAACGTACTGCTTCGGCTTTACCTCCATTTTTAGGGCAATCATAAACGCTAATATAATCTTCCCTTCCTTTGCTAAGTTTATTAAGAACTTCTAATGTTTTGTCTGTACTTCCGTCATTTACAAAACATAAATGATATCCTAAGTTTGCATAAACAAACTCTGTGAATTCATCACTAAGCAAACGATCTTCTTCATTGTAACATGGTATAACCACTCCAATACATTTTTCTCGTATTAGTCCATTACTATCATTTTCGTGAGTTGCTTCTTTTTTATCATTAGGTTCTCCAATTAGTTTTCGAACTCTGGCAACAATTTCATTAAGTGAAACTGGCTTTTTCATAAAATCATCAGCACCTAAATTAAAACCTTTAATAATAGTTTCTTCTTGAGTTTCACCAGACATAATCATCACCTTACTATTTAAGTTAGGAGAATCTTTTACATATTTTGCAATATCTAAACCAGACATATGCCTAAGATTAATATCTACTATAACCAAGTCTGGATTAATTTGATCAATCAATGCGACACCTCCTTGACCGGTTTTAGCAGTATGTACTTCATAACCTAAATCTGATAATTTCTTTTCTACAGAAAGTAACACTAATGTTTGGTCGTCGATGGTTACAATTTTCATCTTCTTTTTGTTTTTTATGATTAACAATTACTATTGGGAATAATTACAACAATATAACAATAATAGTTATAAATAACTGAGTGTTAAACCCCTTTTTAGACCAGTTACCTTTTTAATTCGACGAATGATATTTCAAACTATGTTTGGTTTATTGTATATTTAAACAAAAAACTATTATTGAGTAAAAAGACCAATAAATATTTAATCTCCGCACTATTAATTGGAATTGTATACCACACCACTTGTATATTTTTTACATTAGAATATACATATGATGCTTTAATCCATTTGTTTTTTGCTAACCATTATGCTAATAGTTGGTTCGACCCTTGGAGTTATAGTTGGTATACCGGTTTCACTGTTATGGGATATCCTCCTCTTGTTCATCAAGCAGTCGGACTTTTCTCTATGGTAGGTGGATTAAAGTTTGGGTTATTTACAGTTGCTATAATAGCTATACTTTTATTTATTACTGGTGCTTATCGCTTTTCACTTTTAATTACAGGAAACAGAAAAGCTGCTGGTTATGCAGCTTTACTTGCTGTTTTTTCATCCTCTTTTGCTGAAACCTTACATGTTTTTGGCCAATTACCCAGTATTGTTGGAATATCTGTTTTAATGCATGCCTTACCCGAAGTGTATTTGTGGTTAAAGACTGGAAATTATAAATACTTCTTTAAATCTATTGCTTTAATATCTGTTACTGTTACATCACATCACGTGACACCAATTTTTGGAATGGTATTTTTTATTTTTCCTCTTATAGGAACTGTAATAATGGATTACGCTAAGGAAGAAGCTGGAACTTTAAAACAAGTAAATGTAAAACTATTTATAAAGGTATTCCTTAAGTTATTTAAAAGAATGATACTTTTCGGATTTACCTCTTTATTTTTAATTATCGTTTGTATTCTTCCTTATTGGATTAACACTAAGAAAAATCCGATTACACAAGTTCCAATACCGCATGGTTCTAGAGATAATTTTTTAGAAGTCACCTCTTCTGGATTGGTCTTCTTCTTAATACCTTGGGGAATTTTACTTTTCTTATTTCCTTATATTTTTTATAGATATTATCACAAACGATATATCTTTTTTGGTTTATCCATTACAATGTTAACTATTTTAGGTACTGGAGGAACAACTCCTATTCCAAAGATGTTATTGGGTGATAACGCTTTTAACATTTTAACTTTAGATAGGTTTACGCTATGGGCTTCTATTATGTCTATCCCTATTTTTGGTGAGTTTGCTTATCGATTCATTGAAACAGATTTAAAGGAATTATACCAAAAAACCTTTGGAGCAGTTAACCATAGAATTATTGGCGGAGTACTTGCTTCTGCGTTTTTATTCATGTCTATTTTTACAGTAAGCTTAGGTTACTTTAGACCTTTGCAACCTCAAAAAATAAAAATGCTTCCTATATTAAATTTTTTGAATCAGGATCAACATGATCATTGGAGATATTTAACTTTAGGATTTGGTGATCAAATTGCTTGGCTTGGTGCACAAACTAAAGCGATGAGTGTAGATGGAAATTATCACTCTGCTAGAAGATTACCTGAATTAACTACAAGAGCTGTTGAACGTTTAGAAAACTCAAAATTTAGAGGAATTGAAGGACTAGGATCATTGCAACAATTTTTAACTGTTCCTGAAAAGTATAACTTAAAATATATTTTTTCAAATGATAAATTTTATGATCCTATACTTTATTTTGCTGGTTGGCAAAGATTACGACAATTAGAAAATGGTATTATGGTCTGGGAACGTTTAGGTGTTCCTCCTCTATCCACTATTTTACCTAAGGAAGATGTACCCAAATTCATGAAAATTATGTGGGGAATCATTCCGTTTTCAACTGTTATTTTAACTTTACTATTAATTAATGTTCAGTCTATAGCAATTAGAATATTAAAAATTAGAAAGGAAGAATTGTCTGATTATTTAAAGTTTAAAATTAATTATACTAAATTTTCAAAATCAGTTTTAAAAGTTTCTATTGTTTGGGGAATTTTGGTCTTCTTAATCGTGAGTTATGGTATGTATCATTTTTATGTAGATAATAAAACTCAAAATTCTCCTAAAAGTGTGATTAAAGCATACTTTGATGCTTTAGATTTTAAGCGTTTCCAACAAGCACATTCTTTTGTTGATCCTGAGAGTAAAATAAAACTCGATCAATATATGTTAGAAATCGCAGTTAATGACGGCTTGTTGAGTTCTTATGCAAAGCTAAATGCTATAAACATTACTATTAAAGATCAAACAAAAAAACAAGCTAAGGCATTTGTTGAAACAAAATGGGTCACTCCTCTTGAAAAAATTGACAAATCATACAATTTTGAAATTATCAAACGAAAAGGTAAATGGTATATCCAAATTCCAAAACCGAATACCGACCTTCCGCCAGATCAACTTATGGTTACTAATAAAACTTCTTATTTTAATCATGGAAGAAGAAGAGTTACAACACAACAAACATTACATGAAGATGTTTTAAAACAACCGGTTTTAGAAGTTCTTCAAGCTAAATTAGTTAAGAAAGATAAAAGTTATGCTATTATAGGTACCATTCAAAATGTTGATAATGTTCCAGCTGATGTTGTCATAAAAGCTACTTTATATAATGATGATAATAAATTATTAGCTCAATTTAATGCTAAACATCATATAAAACATAAATTGATGCCTAAGGAAGCTTCAAATTTCAGAATTGATTTTGAAGGTATTGCTTGGTCTAAAACAAAAGACTCTATTCCTAAAATTTTTAATCCAGATGAGTTTACTCCTACAGAATTTGAAGAACAACCAACTCTTTTTAACTTGCATTGTGAAGGTAATGTTGCTAAAACTGATTTATATAAAAAAGTAAGCTTAAATGCAATACATGTAACTTCTAAAGAAATTTCAGGTAACTTATTTAACACAGGCACTCAAGAAGCTACAATAACACAACTTTTATTATCGTATTACAATGCTGACAAAGAACTAATCTGGGTAGATCATAACTTTTTAAAAGAAAGTGTTCGTCAACAAAGAAGACAAAATTTTAGTTTTAAACCACCTGTTCTAGATAGTGTTAAAATAATTTACGACAAACTAGATTTTTGTTTTGTTAATGGATTACCAAATGAAGCTATTTCTGAAAAAATGGTTCCTGGGCGTTTTACGTATCACTTAAAAAATAATCTTATTAAAGCTGAGGGAAAAGGCTTTAATTTTATTAAAATTGAAACTGATAATTATATTGGAAATCCTAATTAATGAAGTATCGATCACTACATATAATTTTTCAAATTTCACTAATTATTGTGTTTTTCTCTTTTAGAATACTAGTGCAAAAAAAAGATAAGACAGTATCATTTTTAAGTAAAAAAACAACAGTTTTAGCTGGCGAATCTGTAAAATTAGAGTTTTCTGCTAGTGATGATAATATTCAACTTTTTTGTACAAGCTCATATTCAACAGTAATTTTAACACCTAAACGCGTAGATAAAATATATCAGTTTGACTTACCTAAACATTTAACAAACAAACGAGGCGATATAGTTTGGAATGTAATACATCAAAATAAAACTTTACTGACAGGAAATATTACAGTCTTGCCTTCTAAAGAAAAAACAATTATGGAATCGTATGCAGGACCACCTAGTATTGTAGCTGGCGGTGAAGATTACTTTATGCTTACAGTTTGCCCAACAGACGAATATGACAACCCCTTGTTAGATGATACTAATGTTTTGATAAATTATCAATTCGACTCTAAAATTGTTTCTTCAAATGAAAAGATTAAAAATTTAACTGCTTGGAAAACTATTTTTTCTTATGAAAAATCTGGACGGTTTTTGGTTAATTCAGAATGTAATGGCGTTTCTTCAAAAGAAATTACAACTGAAGTGTACCCTAACAATGCTGTAAGATTTAAAATCACATCATCTAGATATCATGACTATGCAGATGGAAATCAAATCGCGAGTTTTAAAACATCAGTAATAAAAGATTCTTATGGCAATATTGTTAGCGATGGAACTCATGTTGTTTTTGTTACTAAAAATATTTCTGGTGATTTACTCACTTCTTATGGAAATACCATCGCCGGTGTCGCAACTGGAAAAATGTTACACCCAGACAGAAAAGAGTCTTGGAAAACATTTGCTTATGTTGATGGTATAGCTGAAAGCGATACACTTAACATTAAATTCAAAGAACTTTTTACTGATTTTCAAGTTAAGTTTTCAGAAGATAATAGAGAAATTACTGTTGGCCCTATAAAAAGTTTTATGAATCAGTTGATACCAGACGGTTTTGTTACTAAATTGAATATTTACCAAAAAGATACCTTACTAGAAATTAAAGAAGTGCCAACAAGAAAAGGATATGCCAAGTTTTACTTACATCCAGATTTTTATATTGAAAATTCTTACGGATTAAAAATAGAAACAGGCGGAATTACCAAAAACTTCATTAAAGCATTAAAAAATTAATATGACTACTAAAAAAAGACACAAAACACTACTTGTTTTCCTTTTTGTTTCTCTTTGTTCTATCTGTTTATACGGAATAAGTATCATTTTTAATTTTTTAAATACTGGTGCAGACAGAGCTTCTATTTTACATTTATCTGTAGAAAGTAATGATGTGTATTTACCCAAAGTTACTTGGAGCTCTATAGATAATCCTGGTAGACCTATGGAAGAACAAACGTTGAAAGAAATACAAAAAGATTATTTAAATGCGTGGCATATTAAAAATATAGCATATCGAGAAAATAATCCGTACGGAATTAAAGATTACTATACAGATAGTGTTCAAAAAAAACTGATCAATACAATTAATTATAACAAATTAAACAAGGTACAAGTTGAAACTACTACACTTCAGCATGAACCAAAACTTAATTTTTACAGTGCAGATGGACAATTAGTAACTTTTACTGATGAAAATGTTGTAGAATATCAGAGAATACATAAAGATGGAAAATTTCTTTTTGAAACTGAACTAGCTTCAACATATAAAATCATGATGTTGCTTGAAGATGGATTTTGGAGAATTAGACATTTTGTAAAACAAAGAAACCCTGCAAAAAAAATCGAAAAAGAGACTTCAAAATACGCTACAACTAGAAATGATTCTATTTTTTTAAACAATATTCCTTATAAAATTAAAGGCATAAATTATTACCCTCAAGATACTCCATGGGATATGTTTGGAAATAAATTTGACACTGATATTATTGAAAAGGATTTTAAGTTAATTCGTAGTCTCAAATTAAATACTATTCGAATTTTTATTCAATATGAGGATTTTGGAAAAGCAAATATAAAGCTCGAGAAAATCAAAAAATTAAAAGAAACTATTCGTATTGCTAAAAATAACGACTTAAAGGTAATTGTTACTCTGTTTGACTTTTATGGTGATTACTCAGTGCAAGATTGGACTTTAACGCACCGACACGCAGAAGCAATTGTAACTGCTTTTAAAAATAACGAAACAATTATAGCATGGGATATTAAAAATGAACCCGACTTAGATTTTAAAAATCGTGGTGAAAAGAATGTATTAAAATGGTTGGAATACATAGCTAAAGAAATAAAAAAACACGATAAAAATCACTTAATAACTATTGGATGGTCTAATTTTGAAGCTGCAAAAAAACTAACAAATATTGTAGATTTTGTTTCTTTCCATCATTTTAATGACAACTTTGAAAATGATTTCTCTTCTTTAAAGAAAGCTACTAAAAAACCTATTCTAGTTGAAGAATTTGGTGTGCCTTCCTATAAAAGTATTTGGAATTTATTTACTGGTGATTCAAAAAAATCACAAGCAACATATCATAAAAAAATGCAAGAACATTTTAGAAAGTATAATGTTTCACATATGGCTTGGACATTATATGACTTTTCTAAAATTCCAACCGCTGTTGCTGGAAAACTTCCTTGGAAAAGAAACAAACAAAAACACTTTGGTTTTATCGATAAAAATGGGAAACAAAAACCTTCTTATAAATTTATTGCTCCTGAGTAAGTTTATGCTGTTTTTACAACTCCTTTTTTAACTAAAAGTTTATCAAAATAATTTAAATACATATCTGCTACTTCAGACATAGGAAGGGATGCTGCAGCTTTATAATTTGCTCTTGCCAATTCTAAACGATAAACATCGTTAGTTACTACATTTTTTATTGCTGTTGCTAAAGACTCTACATGATTTGGTTCAAAAAACTCTCCTCTGTAGCCTTCATCTTGAATTAAATCTGTTAAATCACCCAAGTTAGGCATAATCACAGCTTTACCATAACTTCCAGCCTGATGCAAAACTCCTGAACTACCAGTAGTTGAAGTATACGGAAAAACAACAACTGTGCTTTCACCAAAAATAACAGGAACATCCTCTTCTGCAACATAACCTGTAAAATGTAAACCTGATACATGAGCGTATTTTTGTTTCATTTCTTCTATATAACCAGGCGTGTTAGGGCTATCAGTTCCAGCAACAACAATTTCTAAACTCTCATTAGTTAACTCTCTAACTCTTTCAACAGCTTCTATCATCACTTCTACTCTTTTATATGTTCCAAATTTACCAAAGGCCATAACTTTTTTTGGACCTTCAGGTAAGGAATAATCTGGCTCAGGAGGCATTTCAAAAGTTCCATGAGGTATTAATACAGCTTTATCTGTTTTGTATTTATCTTTAAGAGTATTCACAAATTTTTGAATGGTTAATGCTACATAATCAGCCTTCAATAAAAATCGTGTTAATACAGTTCCTATTAACCCGTAAGTTTTTTGCAATAATTTATTTTTTGTAAATCCGGCGCTATTTAAATCCACCTGTTCTAAAATATTATGCAACAACACAATAGTTGGAATTCTTTTTAACTTACTTAAGTAAGGCATCATTAAACCTAAAGCAGCCGGAACTTTTTTATCTCCAAATTTTAAAAATTGTAAATTATACAAAACGGCATCTGGTTTTGTTTCATTCAAAGCCTTGTTTACTGTGATTAAATTTTTATAACTGTTAAACTTCCAACAGTTTTTTATAATCACTTTACAACCTTCTTCTTCAAAAAGTAAATGTTCATCTTTTACAGCTTCATCAGTTAATAAAATCAATTCTTCTACTCTATCGTTTAGTCGAAATTGTTTAACTAAATGATATCCATATTCATTTAATGTAACCTTACTTGGAGGAAATGCAGTAACTATAGCTAATTTCATATGATTAAATTATTTAGAGTACTAATAAATATCTACCTTAATCTACTAGGAAAGGGCTGTTTTCGCTTGCGAGCACAAAACTACAGACGAAACACAACTTACTGTAGTTCAGTTTTTTTCTTTCTATAAGTTTTAAAAAAGAAAAAGAAAAGTTGCACTATTAACAATACTAACATAGCTAGTATTTGTACGATAACAACCTCTTCTAAACTATTATGAAAGTAAATAATAAGAAGTACTTGAGTTATACCTAAAACACCAGTGATTACTACTGGTATATATTGATCTATTGATAAAAAGTAATATGCAAAAACATTCGATATAGCAAATATTGATGTTGCTAATGCATATTTCCATAATAAAGGAGCAATAGCTACGTAAGCTTCTCCGAATAAAACATTTACTACAAACTCTGGAAATAAATAACTTCCTAAAACTATCGTAAATGAAAGCACCGTAATATAACCTACATATTTTAAGAGTATACTACCATGCGGTAAACCTTCTTTTTCTTTATTAACTACTGCTGGTAGTAGTAACATTACAAACATCCATGCAACAAAATAAACTACTCTTCCTATTAACGCTAAAGAAGCATATAAGCCTGCTTTATAATTATCAAAATAATGTTTTACTAAAAGTATATCACTATTGTTGATAATAATTTGCGTACACTCATAAAAAGCTGTGAGTATAAAAAACTTCATCACTAGTTTTTTTTCTGCTTCATTTAATTGTAAAGTTGGTTTAAAAGCTTTTTTTAATGTAAACGGAAACAAGCTAAAAAATAATGAAATTAAAATACCTGTAGCTATTATTACAGACGATTGTATGTTACTTAGTATGTATAATAAAAATAATGTTATAATTAATCTACTTAGCATTTCTGCTTGATAAGTAATCGATAAATCAACAAATTTTTTATTTCCTTGAAAAACTCCTCGATTTACACTCATTAAAAAGTAAATAGGTACACCTAGCCCAAAAATTAAAAACATTGAAGAAGTGCTAGTATTGAAAATTTGTTGGAGATATCCAGATGATAAAACTATAATAACTCCAAAAATTATTCCTGCTATTAGAGTTCTTTTGGTAATAAGATGTATAAAACTTTTTTCAATTTCATCATCAAAAATAACTGTGTATTTAGCTGTAACTAGTTGAAAAGTCATTGCTACAAAAGATAGAACTAATAAAAAAGTAATTAGTATTGCGGCATCAGCAAATGCTGTAGGACCTAGTATGCGACCTACAATTAAATTGTACAGATAATTTCCAGCATTAACAAATAATGCACTTAGCATAAACACTTGCTCCGGACGAATTGACTTCGGGGGTAATAACTTCAATTTCATACGTTTTACTCTTTTCCAATTTACATAAATTAAATTTATTAAACGATAAAATTTTCAAAAATGGGTGTTTTTCTTAAGAAGAAATAAAGTATATTTAGAAGTACATTACTATTTAAAACTTCGTAGATGAAAGAAAAAATGTCCCTCGCCATTATTATCATTTGTTTTAATATCCCTTATCTACTTGCTCAAGTAAACATGGACAAAGGTTTTAAAATGCTTGAAACAGGTGACTTTAAAAATGCTAAGTTATTTTTTGAAAATGTACTAAAACAAACTCCTAATAATAAAACAGCCAAGCTCTGTTATGGTAGAGCTTTAGGTTTAACAGGTGAGACAGAAAAAGCAACTTCATTATTTACTGAATTATTAAATGGTTATCCTAATGATTTTGAAATCAAACTAAACTATGCAGAATCTTTACTCTGGGATAAAAGATTTCTGAAAGCAAAAAATTATTATGAGAAACTTCTTAAAGAAAAATCTAATAGTTTTAATGCACTTTTAGGATATGCAAATACTTTATCTAATTTAAAAGAATATAATTCAGCTCTTAAATTTGTAAATAAAGCTCTTGATGTTTCTCCCAACAACCCTAACGCTATGATATCTCGAAAATATATTAGATTAGGATTAGCAGATACTCTTTTTAAGCAAGAAAAATTGGAAGAAGCCATGTTTTTTTTAAATGAAAACTTTAAAGATTTTAAGGATGATAAAGAATCTTTACAATTACAAACAAATATTTTTTTAGCTAAAAAAGAGTATGAAAATGCAAAACTTAATTACTCCAAAAATTTAACAACTAAAAAAGACTCTGTTGTTTCTCTTAATGGTTTGTCGTTAATTGCTCATTTGCAAAAAAAGGATAGAAAAGCGTTACAATTTGCTGAAAAAGCTTTAGTAAAACTACCTCAAAATAAAAATCAACCATATGTAGAAAGAACTAAAGAACGATATGTACAAGCCTTAATCTGGAACAAGAAAAATAAAAAAGCTAAGCGAGAAATTAAGAAACTTTATGAAGAATATGGAGATAGAAATTGGATTCATGCTTTGAATGCAACACTTCAAACTTACAGAGGAAATTCATCTGAAAGCGTAAAATATTATCAAAAAATACTAGATCAGGATAAAACATCTTTTGATGGAAATTTAGGTTTAGCCAATGCTTTATTTGCAAACGATGAGCATAAAAAATCTTATAAAGCAGTACAGGAAACTTTACAGGTTTTTCCTCGACAAAAAGATGCTATGGCACTTGAAAAAAAGCTATTATTAAAATTTACACCACATGTAAAACAACGTTTTAATTATAGTTTTGATAGTGGTGATAACATTTCTTACGCGTCTAATACTTCCATGGAATATCCATTAAATACTAGGCTAACTTTAACTTCTAGCTTGAACTTAAGAGACACAGAAAATAAAAACTCTGGAGTTTCTACCAGTGCTATTAACTTTAGTGGAGGATTGAATTATATCATTTTACCTAAATTAAAATTAGTTTCTAGCATAGGATTAAATAAAGTTGGCTCTGAAAATTCAAATTACAATCAGTTTTCTGCAAATATTGCTTTACACATAAAACCTTTTAACCTTCAAAATGTTGAGATTGGTTACAGTAAGCAATTAGAAAATTTTAATGCTGATCTATTAAATAGAAGAATTGTAAATGATAATTATTTTATCAATTATAATATCAATACTAATTTCAACTTAGGGTGGTTTAATCAATATTTTTTAACACAATTAAGTGACGGTAATCAAAGAAATTTATTCTTCACTTCTTTGTATTACAACTTTATTTCAGATCCTGTGTTAAAAGGAGGTTTAAATTATCAATTTATAACTTTCAATCAACAAGTTCCTTCAATATACTTTAGTCCAGAACGATTTAACAATGCTGAAGTTTTCCTAGAACTACTTAAAGACGAAAATAACATCGCTCCAAAAAACTGGTATTATTGGCTTAGTGGTGCTACTGGTCTTCAATTTATTGATGATAACTCTAAACAATTAACGTATAGAATACAATCTAGATTAGGATATAAGTTTTCTTCTCGATTTTTCCTACATGTCTTTGGACAACATACAAATATTGCATCTGCAACTGTAGGAGGCTTTACTTTTACCAATTTAGGTATTTGTTTAAAATGGTATTTAAAAAATAGTGCGCTAAAATAAAAACCCTTTTGTAAAGCTACAAAAGGGTTTATCAACCAAATAAATCTAAATGCTTCTTAACGAAGCGGGTTTTTCAAATAATGAAAAATGAAATTTTTAAGATTTGGGGTACTTCTATCTATTAAAAAACTATTCTAAAAAACTTATTTACACTTCAAAAGTAAGTTAGCTTATCATCTTATTTTCTTTTAAATCGACACTTACTGTTTTATGTATAGTTAAAATAACATTTACATTCGACGAACAGTTTTTAGATAAAAACTCACACCTTTAACAATTCATAACTTAATCTATATAACTAATTGAATCTCCTGAAACAACATTCGTTTAAAAGACTAATTATAATTAAATTACATTTGACTGTTCTTTGCTCAATTAACTGTTTAGATAGTATAAATTAAAAAACCTTCTGCTACTTGGAGTTGCAAAAGGTTTCTTATTAATCAACCAAATAATTTTTTGAGTCTTCAAATTTAAAGAAGGGAATTATTTATAATGAGAAAACATAAACGTTTATAAATAGTTTGGGATAATTACTACTTACTTCTTACACTTCAAAAATACTACAGATATCAATTTATTTCTTGAAAAATCGCTTATACGGAGTAATCTTAAGACTAATAACGAGTGTAGATCGTTAACTTGTTTATCATTGATAACTAATCCATTTTTAAGTAATATTAAAAAACTAAAAAACCTTTTACAGTTGGGAGTTGTAAAAGGTTTTTAAATTGAAAACAAACATATACTTTCTAAATTTATCTTAAATGGAATTCACTAAAAAAACATAAACTTTTATAAATAGTTAGGGATAATTACTACTTACTTCTTACACTTCAAAAATACTACAGATATCATATTTATTTCTTGAAAAATCGCTTATACGGAGTAATCTCAAGACTAATAACAAATGTAGATCGTTAACTTGTTTATCATTGAAACTAACCTATTTTCAAGTAATACTTAAAAACTAAAAAACCTTTTACAGTTGGGAGTTGTAAAAGGTTTTTAAATTGAAAACAAACATATACTTTCTAAATTTATCTTAAATGGAATTCACTTAAAAAAACATAAACTTTTATAAATAGTTAGGGATAATTACTACTTACTTCTTACACTTCAAAAATACTATAGATATCGTGTTTATTTCCTGAAAAATCGCTTATACGGAGTAATCTTAAGACTAATAACGAGTGTAAGATCGTTTACTTGTTTATCATTGAAACTAACCCATCTTTAAGTGATATTTAAAAACTAAAAAACCTTTTACAGTTGGGAGTTGTAAAAGGTTTTTAAATTGAAGATAAACGTATATTTTCTAAATTTATCTTGAATGGAATTCACTCAAAAAAACATAAACTTTTATAAATAGTTAGGGATAATTACTACTTACTTCTTACACTTCAAAAATACTATGGATATCATATTTATTTCTCAAAAATCGTTTAGTTGGAGTATTGTATAGATTAACTACTTACATAAATCGTTCGCAAGTTTTTATCAAAAAAATTACATAGTATAAAACATAAAACCTTTTGCAATTGGGGTCTGCAAAAGGTTTTATTAATCAACCAAATAAATCTAAAAACCTTCAAATAATGAAGGGCGTTTTTATAATGAAAAAAACAAAAAACTTTTATGTATTGTAAAACTTTTAATTCTTATTTACACTTCAAAGATACTGATAACAAACGCTTTAAACTTTGCATTTTAGCTATAAAGTAGTTTACTTTAGATGAATGGTTTAAACCACTCGTTAAATCGATTTAAACACCTAAAAATCAAACAACTGAAACATCTACAAATAAAAAACCTTTTGCAATTGGGGTCTGCAAAAGGTTTTTATTAATCAACCAAATAAATCTAAAAAACCTTCAATTTTTAGAAGGATGTTTTTCTATAATGAAAAAAACAAAAAAACTTTTATGTATTGTAAAACTTTTAATTCTTATTTACACTTCAAAGATACTGATAACAAGCTCCTTAAAACTTAATTTTTAGTTATGAAGTAGTTTACTTTAGATGAATGGTTTAAACCACTCGTTAAATCGATTTAAACACCTAAAAATCAAATAACTGAAACATCTACAAATAAAAAACCTTTTGCAATTGGGGTCTGCAAAAGGTTTTTATTAATCAACCAAATAAATCTAAAAAACCTTCAATTTTTAGAAGGATGTTTTTCTATAATGAAAAAAACAAAAAAACTTTTATGTATTGTAAAACTTTTAATTCTTATTTACACTTCAAAGATACTGATAACAAGCTCCTTAAAACTTAATTTTTAGTTATGAAGTAGTTTACTTTAGACGAATGGTTTAAACCACTCGTTAAATCGATTTAAACACCTAAAAATCAAACAACTGAAACATCTACAAATAAAAAACCTTTTGCAATTGGGGTCTGCAAAAGGTTTTTATTAATCAACCAAATAAATCTAAAAAACCTTCAATTTTTAGAAGGATGTTTTTCTATAATGAAAAAAACAAAAAAACTTTTATGTATTGTAAAACTTTTAATTCTTATTTATACTTCAAAGATACTGATAACAAGCTCCTTAAAACTTAATTTTTAGTTATGAAGTAGTTTACTTTAGATAAATGGTTTAAACCACTCGTTAAACCAACATAAACACTTAAAAATCAAAAAAACTGAAACATCTACAAATAAAAAACCTTTTGCAATTGGGGTCTGCAAAAGGTTTTATTAATCAACCAAATAAATCTAAAATCCTTCAACTTAATGAAGGGTGTTTTCTATAATGAAAAAAACAAAAAAACTTTTATGTATTTTAAAACTTTTAATTCTTATTTACACTCCAAAGATACTGATAACAAGTTCTTTAAAACTGAATATTTAGTTATGAAGTAGCTTACTTTAGATGAATGGTATAAACGATTCGGTAAGCTGATTTACTATTATTGAATTACATTGATATTAATCTAATTTTTCGGTTTATGAAATAAAAAAATCCTTCTTTTAAGAAGGATTTTATAATCAACCAAATAAATCTAAAAAACTCCACTTGTTTGTGAAGTGGGGAATTCAAATAATGAAAAAAACAAAATTTTAAGAGGTACCTCTAATATATTTAATTCGAACTTTTAATTTAAATACACTTTAAAGATATGGTAGATTTAAACTAAATAATTAAATATTCGGTATGTAGATGTTGTTACATCGACTAAAGCAAGAGCTTAAGTCGATGAATAGTAAAACTTTGTAAATGTGTTGATTATAAAAAACCTATAATAAGTTTAGCCTTTTCATGAGCTCTGATCGATTCGATCTACTTACTGGAATAACATCTTTTTCTATAAGTACACTATTATCTTCTATATCTACAATTTTCTTTAAATTGATAATATAAGATCTATGCACTTTTAAAAATAAATCGTTAGGTAGTTTCTCTTCTATTTTCTTTAAGGTAGAATGAACCGTGTAGTTTTTATCTTTTGTCTTAATTAAAATATAATCTCCTTTTGCTTCTACTATATTGATACTAGGAATTTCAATTTTAATTAACCTTCTATCTATGTTTATATACAGCTGCTGGTCTTCATCTTTTGCTTCCTCTTTTCCAGATGTATTAGCTTCTTGATTTTGATTACTAAATGTAAACTTTTTTGCTTTTTCTATTGCTTTCACAAAACGTGGTAAAGTAATAGGTTTTACTAAATAATCTACAATACATTCGTACTCAAAAGCATCTATTGCGAATTTTTGATCTGAAGTTGTTAAAATAATTCTTGGAGGTTTTTTAAGTGTTTGAATTAAATCAAATCCCGTAAAATCTGGCATGTGTATATCTAAAAAAATAAGATCTACTTCATTTTGATTTAAATACTTTATTGCTTCTATAGCGTTTGAAAATTCCTCTATAACGTTTAAAGATCCTTCAGTTTTACATAGCTGGCTTACTATTGTTCTTGCTGTGGATTCATCATCAATGATTAAACAATTCATGTATTTAAATAATTTTACGCATTGTCTAAAAAATTAGACATCTTAGTTAATAATTCCAAGAAATCAGTGTGTCCTTTCATATCTCCTTCTAAGAGTTCTTTTTCGTATGCTACAGCTGATTCATATGATTTTTCTAAGCCTAAAATACTAATTTTATGTTTAATTTTATGAACTATCTCTGCTATTTGTTTAAAATCCTGTTTTTCAACATGATTGTTATACGTATTTACCTCTTCTGGTAATTCACTTTTTAAAATTGACAGCATTTTTGCTTCAAACTCTTTGTCTCCTCCGGAAAGTTCGCTGATGTAGTTTAAATTTGGTTGTTCTGAATTCATTTTATTTATTTCTTAAATTCGATGTAAAATGTTGTTCCTATCCTCTCTACACTTTCTAACCATATTTTCCCGCCATAAACATCTACAATTTTCTTTACTATAGAAAGACCTATACCTGTAGAATCTTTATGATTTCCTAATGATTGGAATACTTCAAAAATTTTTGCGTGATATTCTTTCTTTATTCCAATACCGTTATCTTGAACACTAAATATATAGCTTTTCTTTTTTTCTTTAACATTAATTTTTATTAATCCTTCTTCTTTATCGATATAATTTACAGCATTACTCATTAAATTTTGAAAAAGTTGCTGGATTCTCACCTTATCTGCCTTAATAATCGGTAAGTTTTTATCTATTTCAATTTTAATATGCTTTGGAACATAAATTAATTTACTAATTCCTTTTATGACTTCATAAGTATTTACATTTTCAAAAGCTTCATCATCGTTATTAATACTCGAATAATTAAGAATATCATTAATTAAACGTTCCATTTTCTCTACGACTTCCTGGATCATATCAACATTCTGCACACCACCTTTTCCTAGATTTTCTCCATAGTCTTCTTTCAACCAACTTGTTAATGCGGAAATACTTCGTAATGGAGATTTTAGATCATGAGAAACTATATGAGCATATTCTTCAAGCTCAACATTACGTTGTTCTAGCTTTTTAAGCAACTCTTCTTTCTGTGATTCTAATTTTTTGATATGAGTAATATCTAGAACGATACCTATTGAACCTGTAATCTCTCCTTGTATATCAAAATTGGGTGCAGCACTTACTAATAAAACTTTTTCTTGATTAAGGTTATTTATAAATTTAAATTCATAGGATCCTGACTTTTGACCTTTTTTATCTTTATTTCTTTGTTGAATAAAATCAATAATCTTTTCTTTCTTAAAAAGCTCTCTAACATCTTGATTCAAAATTTTCTCTTCATCAAAACCAGTCATTTTCATGAAGTTACTATTGGTTGATAAAATTTTATTTCTTCGATCTAATTCTACTAATCCTAACTTCAAATTTGCTATAATGTTGCTATATCTTTTTTTGTGTGTTTCTAGGCTTTTTCTGTAATTCCTAGATAAAGTTACATCTCGGTACGTCCAAAGGTGTCCTTTGTATTCATTATTCTTTGATATCGGTATGTAATCTCGCTCTAATATTCTTCCATCCACCAATCTTAATTCGTCTCCTAAAACTACTTTCTTATCTTTTATTAATTTATTGATTCGATTTGCAAAATATTCTGGTCGTTCAAAAAGATGCTTTGTCTGGCTTAGTAATTTCAGGCAATTTTGACCTAATAATTCTGATGGTTTTAGTGGAATTGAAAAAATCTCGCACATTTTTTTATTAGAAATAACAATCTCTCTCTTTTCATTTTCTAATAAAACGGCACTATCTAAATGAGAAATTAAAGATGTTAATCTATTTTCTGATTCAATTAGCCTTTGTTCTGCTAATTTATTTTCAGTAATATCTTCAACCGTTGCTACTTGAAATTTCACTTTACTTTCAGGACTTCTTACAGAATTCACAATTGTTTTAGCCCATAAGATATCACCATCTTTTTTTATGTATCTTTTCTCTTGAGTAAAATTATTTATTTCTCCAGAGGAAATTTTATTTCTTAATTTTTTTGAAGCTTCACGATCGTCTGGATGAGTAAATTCATTTACTGTTAAGGCTCTCATTTCTTCTAACGTATAACCTAACATTTTTGTAATCGTGTTATTAGCAAAAACAAAATCATCGTCTTGCTCTTGTGATAAAACAATACCTATAGGAGAATTATTAAAAATAATATCTAATTGATGTTTTTGTTCTTCTAATAATTCTTGAATTGCAATTTCTTCTGTAATATCTCTAGCTATACCTTGCGCTCCTGCTACTTCTCCATTTGTGTTACATATTAAACTACAATTAACTTCTAAAGTTTTAATTGTTTTGTTTTTGGTAATAATTCTAGATCTATACTTAGTATAAAAACCTTCTTGTATTAAATTTTTAAAAGCACCTATGGTGTATCCATAATCGTCAGGATGAACGATTTTCATTAAGTTAAGTGGAGTACCTTCTGTATAATCATAACCAAACATAGTTATGGCTATATCATTCATTTTTATAACATTGCCTCTAAGATCTATCTGTACAAAGGCATCATTAATATTTTCAAAAATTCCTTTAAGTTCAGAATCTTTTTTTGATAATTCTTCTTCTAAGTGTTTTGTTTTGGTCTCTAGCTTGTTGATTAAGTTTTCAGATTCTTTAGTAAAACTGTTGAGTTTTTCTTCTGCAGCTAGTCTTGCTTTTTTCTCATTTTCTAAAGCCCGTTTCAAATCGTTACTCACAATATCACTCATAATTGTTTATTGGATATAGTATAAAAAAGTAATGTATCCTGTTGATACAACAGAATATATTAAATAAAGATTATAACTAATGAAAAAGACTTATACGACTTAAACTGAAATCAACTCATTAGCGCTCCAGTAAGATAACACTTTTATTAGTTTATTTTGATAATCTTCATATTTAAGAGGTTTAACCATGTAGCCCGCAATTCCTATTCTATAACATTCTAACATATCTTTTTGATTTGTAGATGTTGTTAATATAATAGTAGGTAAATATTTTAATACTTCGTCATCCTTAAGAATTTTAAGGAATTCGATACCATTTATTTTAGGCATGTTCAAATCTAGAAGTATAATATTTGGTAAATTGTCTTTATCTTCTAAAATTTTCAAAGCTTCTTCTCCATTATTTGCTTCAATAACTCGATGCTTTGAATCTAGCTTAGATAAAATCCGATTGAATTTCATTACTTCTATTTGGTCATCTTCAATTAACAATATTGTTAATTTTCTTTGCATTTTTTTATATTTTAGGTAGCTTAATCTGCAATTTAAGATAATAGTGCTTGCAATATATTTTCTTTAGTTTAAACCGTTATATTTAACGATAAAATGTAGAAAAGTATAGACGAATAGTTTTTACCGTTAACATATGTTTACAGAACAACACATGAAAAAACCATTACTAATTATTTCTAAAATCTGTTTGATATTTATTCTATTGATTGCTTTTAATTGCAAATCAAAAGAAAAGAATAAAATTACAGAAAAACTTGAGTATACTAACGCTTTAATTAACGAATCTAGCCCGTATTTATTGCAACATGCTCATAATCCTGTTAACTGGTTTCCTTGGGATAAGCAGTATTTAGATCAAGCAAAAGAGGAAAATAAATTAGTGTTACTTTCTATTGGATATGCATCATGTCATTGGTGTCATGTTATGGAAAAAGAAACTTTTGAAGACAAAGAAGTGGCTGATTTTATGAACAAAAATTTTATTAATATTAAAATTGATAGAGAAGAACATCCAAACGTTGATAAAACCTATTTAAAAGCTGTTCAAATAATGACAGGAAATGGTGGCTGGCCATTAAACTGTGTGATCTTACCTGATGGAAAACCTATTTGGGGTGGAACTTATTTCAATAAAGAAAATTGGTTAACATCTTTAAAAGAGATACAACGTCTTTACCAAGAAAATCCTGGGCGAGCAAAAGGTTTTGCAAATAAATTAACAGAAGACTTAAAATCGCTACAAGAATTTGATAACACTAATTTAAATCAGGAGTTCTCAAGAGATAAACTCGATAACTTTATAGCTGAATGGAAAACTAAATTAGACTCTATTAACGGTGGTTTAATTGGTAAAAGTCAATTCCCTAGAGCTAGTAATTATCAGTTTTTATTGAGATATGCTTATCAAAAAGAAGATAAAAAACTAGAAAATTTTGTTTATAAAACACTAGATAAAATTGCTAATGGTGGATTGAATGATCATTTAGCTGGTGGTTTCGCAAGGTATACTGTAGATAACAAATGGCATATTCCTCATTTTGAGAAAATGCTATATGATAATGCACAATTAATCTCTCTTTTTTCTTACGCTTATCAACTCACTAAAAACAAACAATATAAAGCTGTTGTGTATAGAACTTTTGATTTCATAGATAAAGAACTTTATAACGATGGGTTATATTTTTCTTCTTTAAATGCTGATAGTATGAATGAAAATGGAGAATTAGAAGAAGGCGCATATTACACCTGGAAAAAGGAAGAATTACAGCAATTAATCACAAGTGATTTTGATCTTTTTAAATCTTATTTTGGAATTGATAGTATTGAAACTGTTGAAGGAAAACATGCCTTAGTTAAAATTTATAATGACGAAGTTTTCAGTAAAAAACATCAACTTTCTTTAGATGATGTAAAGCTTAAAATTAATTCTTGGACCTCTACTTTATTAAATGCTAGAAATAAAAGAATTAAACCTACTACAGATCAAAAGATTTTAACGTCATGGAATGCTTTACTATTACAATCATTTGTTGATGCTTATAAAGTTTTTGGTGACGATAAATTTAAAACTAAAGCTTTAGAATGTGCAGAAACTATTAAAAGAAAGGCAATTTCTAATACCGGGGAAATTACAAGAAGTATTACAACTTCTAATAAAGATATTAAAGGGTATTTAGAAGATTATGCTTTATTAGCTCAGAGTTTTATTTCTCTTTATGAAATCTATTTAGATGAAAAGTGGCTTCAGGAAGCTAAAAAAATTACAGAGATTTCTTTTACCAACTTTTTTAATACAGAAATTGGATTCTTTAACTACACAGCTAAAAATAGCGACCAATTGATCTCTGATAATTTTGAAATTGAAGATTTAGTAATTCCCTCTTCAAACTCTGTAATCTGTAAAAATCTTTTTAAACTCGGTCATTATTTCAGCAATGATAATTACTTAGATTTGAGTGAAAAAATGTTGCAGAAAATGTTACCTAAAATAGAAAAACATCCACACGTCTACTCTAATTGGATAGATACGTATTTAAACCTTAGCTACCCTTTCTATGAAACTGCTATTTCTGGCAAAAATGCCATAGAAAAGCTTAAAAAGCTGAACCAAAATTACATTCCGAACCATTTGATAATTGGAAGTACTGAAAATAGTGACTTACCTTTGTTAAAAGGTAAATATAACAATGACAAAACACTAATTTATATATGCATGAACAAGACATGCAAATTACCTACAGAAAACATTAACACAGCTGTTTCTATGTTAAAAAAGAACTGATTAATCGTTTTGAAGAAATATTGAGTAATCATACATATTCATAATACCTGAAGTATATGGCGCATTACTTTCTTCACTTGTTTCATCTATACTTTCAATAAATTGATTTAAACTTTTTAATTGAATTTTTCCTTCTTTAATATTTGGAAAATAATACAGCTTCGTTTGAGTGTCTTCTTTCTGAATAATAAGATTACTCTGCTCTGATTTTGAATAGTAATTCACTCCTATTTCCGATTCTTCTTGAAGTTGAAAGATCCCTGTTCTTGAAATTTCTTTTTCTATTCCACAACCTTCTTCAATAAAACTAAAAGGTATTGTTTTCGGAAATGAAATAGGAGCAGCATAAGGAATTTTAAACTTTATTATTGTTCTGTAACAATCTGGAGCTCCACAGTCAAAACCGTGTAAATCGAACACTAAATTAAATCCTAAAGTATTTTCATGTCTATGAACTAAATTTCTTAAATATAGTTCAGCTAGTAGACTATTTTTAAGGTTTTCGTCTGGTTTAGACGCTAACAATTTTTGACGAAGCTCTTTTCGTTCTTTTTCTAAACGTTGTTCCTCCTCTAGAAGTTTTTCTTTAAGTTGATTTACCTCTTCTTTTTCTTTAGTAACTTTTTGTACCACTTTATGTTCTTGCTTCTTTTCACCACAAGAAAATAAGATATAAATTACTAGAACTAAAGCTACTCTCATAATTTTTCTTTCGATAAAACTACATCATCTATCCAAACTTTTCTATTACCTCCTCCTTTTTGATAATCTATCCAACCTAACGTAACTTTTTCAAAGACTGGGAAAGTCCATTCTCCATTATTTCCATTTTCTAAACAACCTTTATCAAAAGATTGATGCTCTTTTAAATCGTGAACTAACTCTTCATTAATCCACAATCGCATATTGTTAGTTTTTCTATTTACATACCAATTCACAACAAACCACTCATTTTCTGGGATTTTCACTTTTGTATGATCCCAGCAATCTGACTTTATCGGATTTGTATCGTAATTCGCCATGAAACGTTTGTGATGTTGTCCACCGTAACGAACCTCAGCATGAAAACCTTGAGCTGTTTTTCCACTAGTTTGAACCATTGTCCAATGAATTCCATTTGGTGAAGCTTCTTCAACAAACATTTTTAAACTTCCATAATATTCATCTAGTTTCATCAATTTCTCACTTGAAAAAGATAAAAATGCACGATTATCATATCCTTCCCCTGAAATAAACTTTAAAGATTTATTTCCTGAAACATATTTTAAGGAATCTATTTCTATTGTCCCGTTACCTGAAGTTTCCCAAGGAAAAAAAGTAGTTTGACCAACGGTGTAGGTTTCAAAATTATCTTCAATAATAATCTGATCTCTAAACTCTTTACAAGAACTCAAACATAATAAAACTAAAATTACACTAAGTCTTTTCATAATTTTACATAAATGAAGTACACATTCTAACAATATGATATGGTGATTTCCACATGGCAACTTTGGGAACAACTATTGGTTTTCTGTCTACAGATAACTTTTCGTACCACTCCCCATGTTTATCATCAATAAAATATTCTCTAGCAAAATTAAATAACTTGTCTCTATATTCTAAATATTTTTTTTCTTTCGTAAACTCGTATAATTTTTGAAATGCAATAATAGTTTCGGTTTGCATCCACCATTGAAACTCTTTGGTAAAATCTTTACTTTTTACATTCTGAAACATATACAAACCCCCAACTTTATCAATTAATTTCATTGAAAATTGACAATAATTTTCAAGTTTAAAAATTAACTTTTCTTGGAGTTTATGATTATCATCTAGTAACTTCGAAAAATCTAACAACATAGAAGGAACTTCAGCATTATGTCCAATTGAAATATTTTCGGTTTTTGATTTCCAGTTTTTATCAAAATCCAATTCGCAAAACTCATTTTGATGTAGAAATTTACTAATTAAAATTTCAAATAAATTCTGAATTCGATCTTTAAGTTGATCTGTTTTATAAAATTGATAAAGATTAGTATATGCCTCTAAAAGATGTAAATGTGTACCTAAACTTTTACTTTCAAAATCAATAAGATTTAATTCACGAGTAAGCTCGTTGTAATAAAAATTAAACTCTTTGTTATAAAAATTGTCTTCGATATGTAGAAATAACTCAATACACTTATTTTTGACTTTTTCTTCTTTTGAAACTAGATAATATTCAGATACCCCGAGTAAAGTATAGGCTTGAGCTATAGCTTTTTTTTCAGCATCTATAACATTGCCTTGATCATCTAATTCCCAAAAAACTCCATTATATTTTTCATCAAAAAAATGCTGTTCTACATATGCATAACTTCTTTGTAAAACATCTGAAAAATCATTACTTTTTGTATGATTTGCAACTTTTGCAAAAGACCACAATAAACGAGCATTTAAAATGATTCCTTTATTACTATTAGCTACAGGATTTCCATAAAAATCAAGTTCTCCATAAAAACCTCCATGATTAAAATCAGCAGTTTTTTCAGACCAAAAATTCATGACTTCTGAAAGCACAGCAATCATTTCTTCTTTTAAAGAATCCATTATTTATGTAAAATTATTCGTTAGCTTCTGCTCTTTGAATTTTTAACTCTTCTTCGATTTCTTTCATTCTTTTTTGAGTTAACGGATAAGCTAATAATGCCACAACACCTAACAACACAAATACAGCCGGAACAATACTCATGTTCAGTTTAATTCCCTGTAACATTTCTACTGTTTTAACAGTTGCTTGTCCGTCGTAATTGTATAAATTCAGAACTGCTAAAGTGATAGCTCCTGCTACACCTCCACCGAATTTCATTGCAAAAGTTCCTGCTGAAAAAATTAATCCCGTGGCTCTTCTTCCGTTTTTTAATTCAGAATAATCAGCTGCGTCACCTAGCATTGCAAAGAATAAAATAGGCATTAAACCTGCTCCGAATTCTGAGATAATTCCTAAAGTAAAAATGGAACCAATTTGATTTGCTTCTAACCAATACATTGCAGCGACAGAAGCTGCTGAAAATAAAATACTATAAATGAATAATTTTACTTTTCCAAAAAACTTAGTTAAAGCTGGAGCAAAAAATGTAGAAATCATAGAAATAACTAACAATGATAATAAATACAAACCTGCTAATCCGTTTTTACCACCCCAACTCGTTAAACTTCCGAAGAAATTATTTTCATCATTCACATAATGTGTAAAATAGAACATTATTGAACTTTGCTTAATAATGTTATATGTAACAAATACAAAACCAATAAATAATAAAATTAACCACGGTTTGTTACTTGCTAAATCTTTATAATCTTTTGATAAATCACCCGTTTCAACAGATTTTACACGCTCTCTTGTGGTATAAAAAGTGATAAAAGAAAAAGAAACTAAAACAAATGCCAACACATACATAGTGTATTGGTAACCAGCATTTTTATCTCCATTTCCTAAAAAGTCAACTAAAGTAATTACACCGATAGTAGCAATTACACCTCCTAAATAGGCTCCAAAGAAGCGAAAAGAAGACAATACTGTTCTTTCTTTCTGGCTAGTCGTCATTACTCCCATCAAAGCAGAATATGGAACATTATTCGCCGTATATGCGAGAATATAAAATATAGAAGTTGCATACGCCCAGAAAATTTTCCCTCCCAAACTTAAATCGGGAGTTGTAAAACGTAATACTAAAGCTACACCTAACGGTAAAGCTGTCCAAAGTAACCATGGCCTAAATTTCCCCCATTTTGTTCGGGTTCTATCAGCAATATTTCCCATGATTAAATCTGTTGCTCCGTCTCCTAAGCGAACTACCAATAATAATGTTGCTACAGCTGCCGTTCCTAATCCGAAAACATCGGTATAAAAAATTGGTAAAAAAGGTCCCATTGTCCTCCACGCAATATTAGCTGCTGTATCTCCTAAGGCATAGCCTATTTTTTCTTTTAATGATAGTTTACTTAATTCTGACATATACTTTATTTGTATTTGGTTGTTTCTCTATGTATTAAACTGGTATCAATAACTAAAGTTTTGTTTTCTGATACGTCTTTTTTTTCTATTCTGTCTATTAATAATTGTAAGGCTCTTTTTCCTATTTCCTCGGTATGCTGGCTTATTGTGGTTAATTTTGGATTGGTAAAAACCACTACATTCTTTCCTGAAAAACCTATGATAGAAAGTTTCGAAGGCATTGAAATGTTGAATTTCCTAGCAATGTTTAACGCAACCACACCTAACACATTATCGATTGCTATAATCGCATCAATATCTTTATGTGTTGACATAATTTTTTCAATGCTATCATCGACATTAGCATCGTTGGTAACTTCAAAAATTATTGGTGAGTTTTTATATGAATTAGATTCTTCAATTGCTTTTTTATAACCGTCTACTCTTAACTTTCCAACATTTAATCCTGTTAAAGAATCTAAGAGTATAATCTTTTTTCTTCCTTCAGAAATTAAATAATTAGTTGCTTCATAAACAGCTTTTAAATCGTCTATAATCACTTTATCACAATCGATAGATTTTATAAAACGATCGAACATTACCACAGGTAATCGATTGTATAACATTAGTTCTTCTAAATGTTCTACTTCACCTGAAGTTTGCGTTTCTTCTGCCACAGAAATTAAAAATCCATCTACACTTCCATCAGTTAAAAGCTCGATACTCTTTTTCTCTTTATCAATAGATTCATTTGAAATACAGGTAATAATACTGTAATCGTGCTTCGAAGCTTCTTGCTCTATACTATGCAGTGATCTTGCAAAAAATGGATTTAAAATATTTGGTAAAACAACACCAATCGTTCTTGTTTTACTTTTCTTTAGACTTAGCGCAGCCTTATTTGGCTTGTAATTATACTTTTTTGCTAATTCTTTAACTTTAGCAATAGTATCTTCACTTATTTCGTAACTATTGTTTAATGCTTTAGAAACAGTAGATATCGATACATTTAATTCTTTGGCTAAATCTTTTAGTGTAATCATGGCTTAAACGAGTAATGATAAAATGGTTATTATAGTAAAACTTGTTAAAGCTAATATAGTTGTCATTACCGTCCAACTTTTAAACGTTTGTTTTTCTGTTAAACCTAAATATTTTCCAACGAGCCAAAATCCGCTATCGTTAACATGAGACATTATTGATGCTCCAGAAGCTACTGCAATTACTAATAATGCTTTACTAGGTTCACTTAAATCTGCTCGAATTAACAAAGGAGCGGTAACTCCTGCTGCTGTAATCATTGCAACAGTTGCTGAACCTTGAAGAATACGAACTAAAACTGCGATAAAAAATCCGAAGAATAAAACTCCGATTCCGATGGTTGAGAAATAATTTGCTAACATTTCTCCTGTTCCTGTATTCACTAACATTTGCTTAAAAACACCACCAGCTCCTGTTAATAAAATAATTAATCCGGCCGGAGCCATTGAGTTCGTTGCAATTTTCAGTAATTCATCTTTTGACAATCCTCTTTTAATTCCCAATACATACCAAGCGATTAAATTCGCTATGATTAATGCGATAAACGGATTACCAATCATTCCGATCCAATCTTTCACATTTTGAGAAACCAAATCTTCACCTATTAACGGACTATTTAGTAATGTATTTGCTACGATTAAAACTATTGGAATTCCAATAATCATAATAATTAATCGTACCGCTGGATAATTTTGAATTTCAGTTGTATCGGAAGATAATTTTGGTGCTTCAATATGAATTTTATTCGCAATATAATTTGCAAATATTGGTCCGCATACCACAGCTGTTGGAACTCCAACAATAAAACCGAAGAGAATTACCCAACCTAAATCAGCTTTTAAAATATCAGAAACTGCAACTGGACCTGGTGTTGGTGGAATAAATGAATGTGTAATTGCTAAACCAGCTAATAACGGAATTGCATACAACAACAATGACTTTTTTGTTCTTCTCTGTAATGAATATACCAATGGAATTAAAATGATAAACGCTACATCAAAAAATACTGGTATAGCAACTAAGAATCCAGTTAACATTAATGCCCAAGATGCTCTTTTATCTCCAAATTTGGATAACAAATAATTCGCTAAGGCTTCTGCTCCACCAGATTGTTCTAAAATAGAACCAAAAATTGCTCCCAATCCAACAACTAAAGCTACAAAACCTAATGTTCCTCCCATACCTTGTTGCATGGTTGTAATAATTTCTTTTGGAGGCATTCCTGAAAAAACTCCAACGAAAACACTGGCTATAAGTAACGATATAAATGCCTGAATTTTAAAACGTAAAATTAAAATCAGTAAAATGGCTACTCCACCTAAAACTGCAAGAACTAAATTAAAATCTAACATATCTAGCTCCAATTATGATGAAACGTTTCTTCTCCTTCAACATCGATTCTTTGATATCTATGCGCTCCAAAGAAATCTCGTTGTGCTTGAATGACATTTGCAGAAGATTTTTCTGTTGTCATAGCTACCCAAAAATTATACGACTCGTATAAACAAGGAACATGAATTCTATTTAATAACGTATAATTTAAAACAGAAGCAATACTCGATTCGTTTTTGAACAATTCTAAGATTGTTTTTTCATCATCGAAAAGTGTAGTTACTTCTTTTAAAATCTTACTGTATTCTTTTATTTTTTCGGATTTAATGATACATCCACTAGACCAAACTCTACAGATTTCAGCTAAGTCTAAATTCCAATTGTGTTCTTTAGAAGCTTCTTGTAATAACTGAAAACCTTGATGTAAATTTATAGTTCTTGCAAAATCATATGCTTCTTCTAATTGTTTCAGACCCACTGGTTCTTTTGGAGTTAGATCTTGTTTATAAGCTGATAATCGTTTACGCTCACCTTTAAAAGAAGACGTATAACGCGCATGGACTGCTGCTGTTTTTACTGTTGTTGGAATTCCTAATTGTAATGATGCAATGCTAGACCATGACCCTGTTCCTTTGTTTCCTGCTCTATCTAAAATGGTGTCTAAAACATAGGTTTCATTCTCTTGTTCTTCTAGAATTTTTGTTGTGATTTCCAATAAGTAACTCGAATGTTTGCCTGAATTCCATTGTTTTAAAAGTGAAGCAATCTCTTCATAACTCATAGTTTTAGACAAAATCGCATACACCTCAGCCAAAAGTTGCATGTCTCCATACTCTATTCCATTGTGAACCATTTTCACAAAATGACCCGCTCCGTCTGGACCAATATAATTGCAACACGCTTGTCCGTTTTCATCTTTAGCAGCTATTGCTTCTAAAAATTTAGTAACTTTATCGTAACTCGATTTATTTCCTCCAGGCATTAAAGACGGACCTTTTAAAGCTCCTTCTTCTCCTCCAGAAACACCTAAACCTATAAATTCTATATTTTTTTTCTGAAGATTATCACTTCTCTTTTTTGTATTTTCATAATGAGAATTTCCACCATCAATTAAAATATCACCTTCATCTAAAAAAGGCACAATACTATCAATAACAGCATCTGTAACTTTTCCAGCTTTAATCATCATTAAAATCTTACGAGGCCTTTCTATAGAATCCACAAAATCTTTTAACACTGTAAATCCTAAAACTTTATCATAAGAGTTGGCATCTACAAAAGCTTCAACTATTCCTTCTTCTCCTTGAGTTTCTCTATTATATACTGATAATGAAAAACCATTATTTAAGATATTTTTTGCTAGGCTTTTCCCCATTACACCTAAACCTAGTACACCAAAAGATGATTTATCCATAACCTTTGTTATTGTTTTTATAATTTCTGAAGGATCTTTATCTATATCGATATGAGTTCCGTAAGAAGGAACTTCCAAACAGTCAAATTGAGATTTTAGCATTGCTGAACCCATAAAATGCCCAGATCTTTCCTCCATTCTATTCTTTATCAATTCATATGTTCCGTTTAAAATACACCAATGAATATTGGCTATATTTTTAGCAAGAATTTGTCGATACGATTCTTTTAATGCAGAACAACCTAAAATTATCCCTTGATTTCCTTCAGCTTTTATTAATTCTTGATTTAAAATTTCGAGCCATGGTTTCCTATCCTCATCATTTAAAGGAATTCCATTGCTCATTTTTTCAACATTTGACTTCGGATGAAAATCATCTGCATCTATAAAAGGAATAGCGATTTCTTCAGAAAGCAATTTTCCAATAGTAGATTTTCCGCTACCACTTACTCCCATTAAGATGATAATTTTACTACTCATAAACAAAACTACCTTTTAATCCTTCTGCAGCGTTTTTTCCGATCCAAACATTAAAATTTCCCTTTTCTACTCCGTAAATAAGTTCGCTGTTGTAATATTTTAAATCTTTCACACCAATTGAAAAACTTACTTTTTGTTCTTCTCCTTGCTTTAAACTTACCCTCTTAAATCCTTTTAATTCTTTCACAGGTCTTGTAATGCTTCCAACAACATCTTGCACATAAAACTGTACTAATTCTTCCCCATCTCTTTTACCAATATTCTTCACAGTAACCTCAACAGTTATTTCATTTGCATCAGTTAATTTATTCGTTGATAATTTTAAATTACTGTACTCAAAAGAAGTGTAACTTAAACCATAACCAAAAGGAAAATGAGGCGTGTAACCCGCATCTAAATAATGAGAAGTATTACCTAATGAACTTTGCCAAGCTCCTACAGGAATATCGTTCATTTGCACAAACTCTTCAGGAATTGCTGGTCTTCCTGTGTTTTTATGATTATAATACAATGGCAATTGACCTGCTACCTTTGGCCATGTAACTGGTAAACGCCCTTGTGGCTCTTTTACACCAAACAGCATGTCGTGAATAGCAGGTCCTCCCATAGTTCCTGGATGCCAAGCCATTAAAACAGCATCGACATTGTTAATTATATTTGTTAATGTAATTGGTCTACCTGCCATGATAACCAACACAATTGGTTTTCCTGTTTTTGCTAATTCTTTAATTAATTTTTCTTGCGCTCCCGGTAAATCTATATTCGCTCTACTATGCGCTTCACCAGAAAGGATTGCTTCTTCTCCACCAATAAAAACGATAACATCTGATTTTTTTCCTGCGGCGATTGCCTTTTGAAAATCTTTTTCAGACAGATCTCTACTGTACGATAATCCTTCTACGAAGTTGTGATTTACATTTGCTTTTTTAAAACTTGCGACTGGAGTTATCGTATGTGTTTTATCTCCATCGAAAGTCCAAGTTCCTAACTGTTCTCTCGGTTTATCAGCTAATGGTCCGATTACGGCAATTTTGGTTTCTTTACTGAAAGGCAAAATATTTCCTTCATTCTTTAATAAAACAGAACTTTCAATTGCTGATTTTTTTGCCAATTCTAAATGTGATTCAGCATATAAATTTCCAGTATGATTTTTATCTCTATTCGGATTGTCAAATAATCCCATTCTAAATTTTACTCGTAAAATCTCAGCTACTAAACTGTTGATTTGAGTTTCATTTAGTTTTCCTTCTTTTAATAAATCTTTTACATGATTTTCATACGATTTACTGGTCATTTCCATATTTAATCCAGCAGTGATTCCTATTTCAGCAGCATGTTTTTCATTTTTGGCAAATCCATGAGGAATCATTTCAGTTACGGAATTCCAATCACTTACTACAAAACCGTCAAACTTCAATTGCTTTCTTAAAATATCTTGCAATAACTTTTTATCACCAGAAGCTGGAATTCCGTTAGTTTCATTAAACGAAGTCATTACCGTTTGACTTCCTGCTTCAAAAGCTGCTTTAAAAGGAGGTAAATACACATTTTGCATTAACTCTTTATTAATGATTGCTGTGTTGTAATCTCGACCACCAATAGCTGCTCCGTAACCAATAAAATGCTTTGCACAAGTAATCATGCTTGTAGAACTTTTTAAATCTTCTCCTTGAAAACCTTTTATATATGCAGTTGATAATTTTGATGCTAAAAACGGATCTTCACCAGGCGATTCTGCAATTCTTCCCCAACGACTATCTCTAGCAATATCTAACATTGGAGCGAATGTCCATCGAATACCTGAAGATGAAGCTTCTACTGCAGCTACTCTTGAAGAAGCTTCTACAGTTTCTGGATTCCAAGACGCTGCCAATCCTAAAGGAATTGGAAAAATTGTTTTAAAACCATGAATGACATCTCTAGCAAAAATTAATGGAATTTTATTCGGACTTTCCTCTGTTGCAATTTTTTGTAATTCATCTACATAATCTGTATTCATTACATTTAAAAAAGCTCCTACTTTACCATCTCTCACTGCTTGTTTTAATTCTTCTGGTAATGAACCTTTTACCCTACTTGATGTTCCTCTTAAATTTAATTGTCCTATTTTTTCTTCAATGGTCATTTTAGCCAATAAAGCTTGAACTTTCTCTTCAACAGGATTATTACTTGTATTTTTTGTTTCTTCATTTTTACATGAAACCAACACTAATGCAAGTGTAAATATGATTAATTTGGTTATTTTCATTTAAGTAGTTGTTTATTTTAATTCAGCAATTTGAATACTTGGTTTCTTAAAAAAGTTGCTTTTAACTCCTTTTTCTTTTAGTTTAATTTTGAATACCGAACCTGCTAAAGGAAATTGTTTTTTCTCTTCATCTGTCATATCTACAGAAGCTGTAGTTATGTATAATTCGTCAAAATTATCACCACCAAAAGCACATGATGTTACATTGTGTGCTGGTACTTGAATTTTCTTCTCTAAATTTCCTGTTTTTGGATTGTATTTTGCCACAGCATTTCCATTCCACATACCAACCCATAACATATCTTGATCGTCGATAGCCATCCCATCAGGAAAACCATCTTTTGGATCGACAGTTACCACAACTCTTTCATTAGAAATTTCACTTGTTTTTTTATCATAATCGAAAGCACGAATTGTTCCTTTAGGTGTGTCGATGTAGTACATAGTAGATTTATCTTTTGACCAAACAATTCCATTAGAAATTGTAATTCCATCTAGCATTTTATCACTCTCTCCTTTTTCATTAATTTTATACAAGTTCGCATTTGGTTTATTTTGTGCTAAATGCATTGAACCTACCCAAAGATTTCCATTCGGATCACATTTTCCATCGTTAAAACGATTCTCTGTAATATCTGATTCAACATCAGACAATAACATTAATTCTTCTGTTAATGTATCAACTATATAAACACCATCTTCTAAAGCTACTATGGCTTTATTTTCTTCTTCACTAGGCACAACAGTACCAATTCTACAAGGCAATGTTATTGTTTTATTCTTCTTCGTTCCTGGATGATATACATGAAGTTTTTTTCCCTCAATATCTATCCAATATAATTCCTTAGAAACATGATTCCATATTGCTCCTTCTCCTAAATCTGCATTAATTTGATATTCTAAAACTGCAACCTCGGCAGTTTTTTTATCTTCTTGTTTACAAGCTACCACACAAAAAGCTAAAAGTCCAATTATAATATTTCTCATCATTTATTTTCTTTGCTCTATAAACTGTACGTAATCGTTATTTTTTATAGACATTATATATTTTTTACTTGCTATTTTAATTCGCTGTAAATCTTTCACATCACCATTTGTAAAGAAACCACTTTCTGTAACTGGAACAGGATTAAAATCACCTTTCCCATCACCATGCAATAGTAATCCGTAACCTGCATCGTTTCTAGGTGTTTCTACTTCTGAATTATGTAAATTCCCTGCGATTAAAATGTCTTTATTACCATCATCATTATAATCATCTACAAGAATTTGATTAATACTCGACAACTGTGCTTCTACAGGAAGTTTTTTTATCTCGAATTTTCCATTCTTATTTTCTAAATAAATACTGGCAAATGATTTTACTTGGTAATGCAACGAGTTTTCTAAATTCTTTTTCCCATAAACATCAATTAAAGTTGCTCTAGAAAACTCATCATAATTTTTAAATTTCTTTTTTATCCCAGGAACTTGTTCAGAAGAACATTGTCTTCCTCTTACAGGATATTGCTTTCCTTTATTGTAATAACTTAATACGATATCTGACTTTCTATTTTTATCAAAATCTTTCATGTAGATATCAAAAGTTTCATCTTCAGTAGCTTTATATTTATAGTTTAATCCGTTGTTTCCTAATACAAAATCTAAATCTCCATCATTATCGAAATCACCAGAAGCAATACTCCACCACCAACCTGTAGTATCTTTTGATAAACCTAATTTTTCGGAAACATCTGTAAACTTTCCTTTATTATTTTTAAACACTTTTATTGGCATCCATTCGCCAACAATGATAATATCGTCCCAACTATCATTATCAAAATCTACAACTAAAGCACTAGTTGCCATTCCTAAATCTTGAAAACTAGCTGCGATATTCTCTGTAACATTATTAAATTGAACTGAAGTATTTGTAGATGTATTCTCGAGAATAAAAGAAGATGTTGGCATTGGATATTTCCCTGCTAATTGTCTTCCTAAAACTAAAACATCTTGTTTTCCATCTTTATTAAAATCAATTTTATACGCTTTAGAACCACTAATTTTTAATTCTGGAATTGATTTCGATTTCGAGAATTTTCCATTTCCATCATTTATATATAACCTATCTATAAACCTCTTAGAATCTGAAGAAAATTCGTAACCTCCACTAACTACATATAAATCTTGATCTCCATCATTATCAGCATCAAAGAATAAAGTTCCTGTGTCTTCTGATAATTCATCTTTTTTGAAAATTGTGGTTTTATCTTCTTGAAAACCATCTTTATTTTGAATAAATAATTTTGCTGATTTTCCGTAAGAACCTCCAATGTAAATATCTTCTAAACCATCGTTATTTACATCTGCAACCCCAACAGCTGGGCCTAAAGTCGACATTTTATGCGGTAACAAAACTTGAGTTTGAAAATCGTCGTGTTCGTTCTCAAAATGTTTGATTTCTTTAGATAATTTTTGATTGGTAGTAAATGATAAATCTGTATTTTCTTTACTTGATTTAACTTTTACTACTGCTTTTTCTTTACTAAAAAATAATGTTTGGTTGGATTTTATATTTTTTACAACCTCAATATTTTTTGTGTCCCAAATAACTTTTGCACTATCTATTTTTGAAATATTTCCTAACCCGAATAATAATTCTGGAGCAACTGAAGATTGAAAACCTCTAGTTAATGTTAACTCTTGAACTTGTTTTTGATTTTTAGTAAAAACGTGGACTCTCGCATTTATTCCGAAAGGATTTTGATGACCTCCTTTAAGTTTCACTTTTAAGAAGTTATTTTTTTCAGAAGCATTATTCTTAAAAATCGTGGCAACCTCATCGATATTATTCACAACTAAATCTAAATCTCCATCATTATCTAAATCTCCATAAGCTACACCATTTGAAAAACCTTTATGTTCAATTCCCCATTCTTGATTGACTTTTGAAAATTCTAATCCGTTATGATTTTGAAACATAAAATTATCAATCTTCTCACTTGGTATTTTTTTTGTTTTATCTAATAAGGTAAGATTATCGTATTTTTCATCTCCAATACTATTAAAGAAATCTTTATTATTTACTTCTCTTCTTGTTCCATTTGTGATATATAAATCTTTATAACCATCGTTATCAAAATCAGCAAATAATGGAGCCCAACTCCAGTCTGTAGAAGAAGTTCCGGTTAAACGCGAAACATTAGAAAATTTTGGGATTCCATTTTCAATATATCCAGAATTTAACTGTAAGCAATTGTGCATATACTGATAATGAAAACCGTATAAAACTGTTTCATAAAATAACCTTGGATTCATACTAGACATGTTGGCTTTTTGACGACGATTATCATCAGAATCCATATCTGCCTGAAAAACATCCATAAAACCATCGTTATTGATATCTGCAATATCGATTCCCATACCATAAAAAGCTGTTTGTGAAGTAGCTTCTTTGATCACTTCTTTAAAAGTTCCATCTTGATTGTTGATGTATAAGAAATCTGGCACACTATAATCATTAGAAACATATAAATCTGTCCATCCATCATTATTGATATCTGAAGCTGTAATTCCTAATGAAAAACTATAGTTCTGAACTCCGCTTTCTTTAGAAATATCAGTGAATTTTCCATCATCATTTCTATACAACCTATCTGATTCTTCAGGTTTAATATTTTCCATACGATGTTTGTACACCATATTTGAAGTTGAAGGATGTGCTCTTGGATAGTTAGCTATGTACGCATCTAAATCTCCATCATTATCATAATCGAAAAAAGTAGCTTGTACAGAATTCCCTGCATCAGCTAAACCATATTCTTCAGCTTTTTCTGTGAATGTATTGTCTTTATTATTGACAAATAATTGATTTTTTGTATCACCATCGATACCTGAAACGGAACAATAAATATCCATATAACCATCGTTATTGATATCGATCATTGTAGTTCCTGTATACCATCTATTATCTCCAGAAATTCCTGAAGTATCTGTAATATCTTCGAATTTTAAATCACCTTTATTTAAGTATAATTTATTAGAAACTTGATTTCCTGTAAAAAAAACATCTAACAACCCATCATTATTAATATCCCCAATAGAAATTCCCCCTCCCATATAAATAGAGGTATAAGTGAAATAATTTAATTTTTCTGTTTCCTTTAAATCATTACTAAAATTAATATTTGTATTCTTAGACGCTATCTTAGAAAACATTTTAAAATTTTTCTTTTTTTCAGTTTGATTTTTACATCCTACTAATAGGATAACAAGAAAAAAACTCAGAAGACTTCTCATAAATAAATGACAAATAAATAATTAATAAAGCAGCATGAAAAACACACTGCTTTACTAAATTTAGATTATTAATTCAAATACAATCTACAGCTATGATATTTTATCAGGATTAATATCCTGGATTTTGATCTGCATCAGTAAGCTCAGTATTCTTATCAATTTCAGTTTGTGGAATCGGGAACAAATTGTTTTTAGATGTGTATCCAGTACCAGCTAATTCAGTAGCTGCTCTACCCCATCTTACTAAGTCCCAAAAACGTTGGCCTTCGTGAGCTAATTCTAAGAATTTTTCATTCACAATAGCATCAAATAAATTGCTTCCAGCTGTTGCAGGGTCTATATCTGCCAATCCAGCTCTTTGTCTAACTTTGTTTAACTCAGCTCTAGCTGCTGGGTCATTTCCTGCTTGATTATAAGCTTCTGCAGCTAATAATAAAACCTCTGCATAACGGAATAAACGGAAATTAGTTGTGTAATTTAATTCACGAACTCCACCATCACTTGTATCTTCAGATCTAGTTGCATATTTTAAACGAATAGCTCCTTCATAATCCCAAATTGTCCCTCCTGGTGCAACGGCAGCGTTCACTCCACCTCCAGCAGCAGCAAGTTCCGCTTCAGTCATTAAAGTTGCTCTTTTCCTAACAACATCACCACTAGCATCAAATGCCATAGCTAATTTATTTGTTGGTAAATTGAATCCCCAACCGTTTAATAATCCGATAGAATTAACATTAAAAATCCCATCTCCTCTAGGTCCCATTAACTGGATGTGTAGATTACTTTCGTTTCTACCTCCCCAAGCAATATTTCCCCAGTCTCTCCCTGTAGTTGAAATATATCCTAACTCTAACAATGATTCTTTTCCAAATTCATTATCAACAGACCAAACGTCAGCTGGAGTAGCTTCTAAATCGTGCGCTGGATCATTAATTACTGATTCAAAAAATGGAATAGCTTGATTGTAATTTCCTTCGAACACTAAAACTTTACCCATTAACGCCTGAGCAGCTCCTTTTGAAACTCTAAATGCATCTGAAATACCAGATTTTGATGGTAAGAAATCAATAGCATCATTTAAATCAGCTTTGATCTGAGTATAGATTTCTGCTTGAGTTGACTTTCCTATTGCAAAATCAGAAGCACTTGTTGGTAACTTTAAACGTAATGGAATATCTCCAAACATAGTAGTTAGCTCAAAATAACACCAAGCTCTAAAGAACTTAGCTTCAGCTGCTGCTCTATCTTTATTACTTACAGTAGTACCTTCCAAGCTTTCAATTACTAAATTAGATAAGGCAATAGTTCTATAATATAAATCCCAAATACTCTGTATTGAAGAATTTGATGTAGATACATTTGCATAATCATCGATATCTTGTAATTGCTGTTGATCACTTGAGTTTCCTCCAGCAGCATTTGCATCATCTCCTGGTAATAACTTCACCAAAAATGCACTATGCCAATCTCTAGCATAATTAAACTGCATTAAATCATAAATTCCAATAACAGCTTGCTCAACATTACCTTCTTCTAAAAAGAAGGTATCAAGATCCTGAACATTTTCTGGAGGATTAGTCGTAAAATCCTCGCTACATGCAATAATTCCTAAGCAAATAAATGCTAATCCAAAAATTATTTTTTTCATTTAATTAATTTGTTTGTTAAAAATGATTAAAAGTTAACCGAAAATCCAAAAAGCGCTCTTGCGGCAGTTGGATAAAAACCTCTATCTACACCTGTATCGTTAAAACTGAAGTTACCTACCTCTGGATCTAAACCGTTATATCCAGTAAAAGTGAAAAAGTCATCTAAAGATACGTATAATCTTACTCTATTCATACGTAATTTGTTTGTAAAACTTTCTGGTAATGTGTAACCTAATTGAATTTGTTTAATTCTCATAAAAGAACCATCTTCTACAACTAAATCTGTATCATATGAATCTAAGACAGGCGTTCCTGGAGCTGGAAATCTAGCATCAGTATCACCTGGACCAGTCCATCTTCCTTCAAAAAATTGAATTGGTTTATTGGTAATCTGTCTTGAAGGCTGGTGATATGTTGCAAAAATTTCATTTCCGATAGTACCTTGAAATTGTATATTGAAATCAAATGACTTGTAACCTAATTTGATATTACCTCCAAATAAAATATCTGGGTGAGGTGAACCAATAAAAGTTTTATCTGCATTATTGATAATACCATCTTCATTAGTATCTACCTTAATCACTTGACCGGTTGCTGGATCTATACCATCAGTTTTAAATCCATAAAAATACCATGCTGGAAATCCTTCAGAGAATCTAGTAACACCATCATCATTCTGTGGAGCTCCCGCTCCTATCAAACCAGCTCCCTGTGGTAAAAATTTAATTTCTGTAACTTCATTATCTAAGGTAGATAAGTTAGCATTTATTTGATAACTAAAATCACCCGAAGTAGTATCAGAATATCCTATCTCTATTTCAAAACCTTTATTTACAACTGTTCCTGCATTAAACGGTGCAAAAGGAAATCCTGCTGAACCTGGAGTTATTAAACTTCCGTCACCTACAATAAGATCTCTTGTTGTTTTTTGATAGTAATCAGCAGATACATTTAATCTATTTTCAAATGCACTTGCATCAACACCAAACCCTAGTTGTTCTGAAGTTTCCCAAACTAAATCTGGATTTCCAAAAGTTGTGATTTGAGCTCCAATATTACCTAAATAACTTAATGTAGCACCATTATCTTCTGTAGTTATCGCTGTAATTCCAGTACCGACTGGCAATCCGTTTTTATTACCGTTTTGCCCCCAACTTGCTCTAACTTTAAGAGTGTTAACTAAGAAATCATCTGCCCAAAAATCTTCTTTAGAAACTACCCATCCTGCTGAAAACGAAGGAAAAACAGCTGACTTGTTATTATCAGTAAATTTATCTGATTTATCGCTTCTTACTGTAGCTTCAAATAAATATTTTTCATCGTAATCATAAGATAAACGTCCATACATAGAGACTAAATTATCTCTAAAAGCTCTATTTATTGGTGATGCTGGATCAAAAGTAAAAGCAGATGAGTTAGAATTGAATCCTCTAAATTGATCTACTGGTGCAGAAAAACGTCTTGTCGTAAAAGTTGGTCTTCTACTTTGTTCTGCTGAAAAACCTGCTAATAATTTAAAATTATGATTTTCAAAAGATTTTTCGTAAGATGCGAAATTTTCCCATAACCATCTACTAAAACGAACCTTTTGTTCACTTAAATTGTATTGTGTATTTGACGCTTCTGAAGTCACGTAATATGCATTGGTCGTAGTTTTATTTAAGAATAAATTTTGTTCTACACCATATCTTGTTGTAAAATTTAATCCTTCGATTATTTTTGCCTTTAAATATAATGTTGACAAAAACTGACTAGTACTACTAATATTTTGTTGGATATCATTGGCAAATGCTACTGGATTTAAAACCTCTCCAGTTGAATATGTAGGATACCCGTAAACATTACCGTTACTATCTCTTAAAACTGGTACTCCATTATCTGCAGATCTTTGAGTTACACTAGCTGGAACATTACCTGGTTCATATGTCACTGGAGTTAAAGGATCAATTATTAACATGTTCTGAATAACACCTCTTGTATCACTATTTTCTGGAATTCCTCTTCTTTTGATGAATGCTGCATTCGCATTCGCTCCTGCTTCTAACCATTCTGTTATATCTGATTTAATATTTAATCGCATCGAATTTCTTTGGAAGTTTGAATTATCACCTCCCACGATACCATCTTGATCTGTGTGTCCAACAGAAAAATAGTAAGACGTACTTTCAGTTGCTCCAGACATACTAAAATCGTAACGTTGCATAAAAGCTGAATCAAAAGTTTCTTCGATCCAGTCTGTGTTTATACCGTTGTCTACCACTGTAGCATTTCCTCCTTCATTTAAATATGTCACAAATTGTTCAGCATTCATTAACTCCATTTTGTTAAAATAATACTGCATACCTAACTGTGAACTAAAAGAAAACTGAGGACCACCTACACGTCCTTTTTTAGTAGTTACAATCACAACTCCATTTGCTCCTTCTGTACCATAAATCGCTGCAGATGCACCATCTTTTAAAACTTCAATATTTGCAATATCTGAAGGTGCTATATTATCAATTGTAGTTACCTTCATTCCATCTACAATAAATAAAGGACTAGAATTACCACTTGAACCCGTACCTCTAATTCGAATCTTAGTTTGTGCACCAGGAGATCCAGAAGATGCAGAAACTGTTACACCAGAAGCACGTCCTTGTAAAACCTGATCTACACGTTGATTCGAAACACTTTGTATCTCTTTACTATCTATACTAGAAATAGCACCGGTAACTAAGCTTTTCTTTTTAGTACCATAACCTACTACCACCACCTCTTCTAATGTACTCGAATCTTCTTCCAGACTTACATTGATAGTATTTCTACCATTTACTGCGATTTCAATCGTTTTATAACCTACATAACTGAAAATTAAAACATCATTTGATTTAATATCATTTATGGTATATTTTCCATTAAAATCTGTCTCAGCCCCTCGAGTAGTACCTTTGACTATAACATTAACCCCAGGGAGTGGGCCGGAGTTGTCGGATACAACTCCATTTACATTTTGTGCATTTAAGCCAAATGTTGATATCAGCATAAATGTTAGCAAGAAAAACGAAAAGATATTTTTTTTCATATTAATAAGTAATTTGGTCATTTTTTGATCAAAAAGCAATTTCAAAACATATTAATTATCATAATATCAATTTGTTTTGATACACTTTTAACTGCAAAAATTATTGTTTAAGACAAAAGTATATTCAATATTAACTAAACGTTAATATAATTTTGTCATTCATTAATAATTTTTTAATATTATTGACTATTAAAAATTACAAACAACGCAAAAACACATACAAATTTTTACAAAATGAATAAAAATATACACAGAGAGATCACTCAATTATCTCCTTCAGACAGCTTTCTTGTTTACTATAGAATAAAAGACGATTTTGATTTCCCTATTCACTTTCATCCTGAGTATGAATTAAACTTTATTCACAAAGGATCTGGTGTTAGACGTGTCATTGGCGACCATATTGGTGAAATAAATGATTATGAACTTGTATTGGTAGGCCCCAACCTACCACATTGCTGGGAATTGCATAATTGTAAAGAGAAAGAAATTCATGAAATCACTATACATATACATAATGATTTACTAGACGAAAAACTATTATCTCGAAGAGTTTTTAAATCTGTTAGAGACATGTTAAATAGATCTATTCATGGAATTTCTTTCTCAGAAAAAACCATAAAAGAAATTATGCCTAGACTACTAGAACTCCCGAAAATATCTGGAATAGATTACTTTTTGGAATTTATTTCTATACTACATGACTTATCGATATCTAGAAACCAAAAATTACTATCCACTTCTTTCTCTAACTATAACGACTTTGAAAATAGTGAAAAAATTAAAAAAGTATACGAATACATTCAAAATAATTTTAACAGAAAAATATCACTAGATGAAATTTCTGAACTTGTAAATATGACACCTGTTTCTTTTAACCGATTTATTAAAAAACGAACCGGAAAAACCTTTGTATCTTACATCAATAACACTAGAGTAAGTTACGCTAGCAGACTATTGCTAGAAACTGATTTAAGTGTCGGTGAGATTGCTTACAAATGCGGATTTAACAACCTTGCTAACTTTAATAGAATGTTTAAAAAAATAAAAAATAATACACCTAGTGAATTTAGATCAGAATTTAACGGGATTCAAAAAGTATTGTAATACTTTTTTATCATTTTAATAACACAAAAAAGTTAATTAATTAAAAAAAATACCAAACTTTGATCATTTGAGTAAACAAATCAAAGGTTTTCTATTATAATTTTACATCACTTTTCTAAAACTATAGATTACACATGAAACATCACCTAAGAAAATCAACAATATATTGTATATCTGCATTATTTCTTTTCGGATGTTCCAATAAAAAAAACAACAACTCAATGATTGATACTAAAAAAGAAACCATTAAGGAAAAAGTAGATTCTTTACTATCTAAAATGACTTTAGAAGAAAAGGTAGGACAAATGAATCAATACAATGGTTTTTGGGATGTTACCGGACCTGTTCCAGAAGGAGGAACTGCTAAAATCAAATTCGAACATCTTAAAAAAGGATGGGTTGGATCAATGTTAAATGTTAGAGGAACAGAAAACGTAAAAGAAGTTCAAAGAATCGCCGTTGAAGAAACTAGATTAGGAATACCTTTAATCATTGGATTTGATGTTATACATGGCTACAAAACATTAAGCCCAATTCCTTTAGCAGAAGCAGCCAGCTGGGATTTACAAGCAATAGAAAAATCTGCTAGAATAGCTGCTATAGAAGCATCAGCTTCAGGAATAAATTGGACTTTCGCACCTATGGTAGACATATCAAGAGATCCAAGATGGGGAAGAGTTATGGAAGGCGCAGGTGAAGATCCGTTTTTAGGAGCTAAAATAGCAAAAGCCAGAGTTCAAGGATTCCAAGGTGACGACTTATCTAAAAACAATACTATTGCCGCTTGTGCTAAACACTTTGCAGCTTATGGGTTTTCTGAAGCTGGCCGTGACTACAACACTGTCGATATCGGAACATCAACACTATACAATTCTGTATTACCACCATTTAAATCCGCTGTAGACGCAGGCGTAAAAACACTAATGAATTCTTTTAACGAATTAAACGGTGTTCCTGTTACCGCTAGTAAGTTCCTACAGAGAGATATACTAAAAGACAAATGGGGTTTCAATGGGTTTGTAGTTTCTGACTGGGCTTCAATAAATGAAATCATTATTTGGGGACATGCTGAGAATAAAAGGCAAGCTGCTAAATTAGCATCAACAGCAGGATCTGACATGGATATGGAAGGATACGTTTATGTTCGTGAATTAGCACAATTAGTAAAAGATGGTATTGTTAAGGAAGAAATCATAGATGACGCTACTAGACGTATTTTAACTGTAAAGTTTGAATTAGGTTTATTTGATGATCCATACAAATATTGTGATCCTGAGAACGAAAAACAAAATATAGGAAACAAAGAACATCATGATGCAGTTTTAGATGTTGCTAAAAAATCTATTGTTTTACTTAAAAACGAAAACAACCTACTTCCACTTAAAAAGAATGGTCAAAAGATTGCCCTTATTGGTCCATTAGCAAATGAAAAAAACAGTCCTTTAGGAAGCTGGAGACTCGGATCTGACGATAATACAGCTATTTCAGTTCTTGAAGGAATGCAACAATACAAAGGAAACACCCTTTTATTTGAAAAAGGTTTAGATTTAATAGAAGGTGAAGCATCTTTCACTCAACATGTGAACATCAACACAACAAATAGATCAGAAATTAAAAAAGCGGTAAACACAGCTAAAAATGTTGATGTAGTAATTATGGTTCTTGGAGAACACGGATTTCAAAGCGGAGAAGGAAGAAGTAGAACTGAATTAAATTTACCTGGATTACAACAAGAATTACTTGAAGAAGTATACAAAGCAAATAAAAATATTGTTTTAGTACTGACTAACGGTAGGCCTTTAACTATAGAGTGGGCAGACAAAAACATCCCAACAATTGTTGAAGCATGGCAACTAGGAAGCCAATCAGGAAACGCTATTGCAAGTGTTCTTTACGGAGATTATAATCCAAGTGGAAAACTACCAATGACTTTCCCTAGAAATGTAGGACAAGTACCAATTTATTACAACTATAAAAACACAGGTAGACCAAAAGAAGAACCTAACGTTTTTTGGTCGCACTACATAGACTCAAAAAACACTCCTTTGTACCCGTTTGGTCATGGTTTAAGCTACAGTACTTTTGAGTACAGTAACTTTAAAGTTCATGGTAGCAGTTTTAACATAAATGACTTTATAAAAATTACAGTAGACCTAAAAAATACTGGAGAATTTGATGGAAAAGAAGTTGTTCAGCTATACATTAGAGATTTAGTAGGAAGCATAACAAGACCTGTTAGAGAACTTAAAGGCTTTGAACTTGTGAATCTAAAGAAAGATGAAACTAAAACCATAGAATTCAACCTTTCAAAGAAAGAACTTGGATTTTACAACAATGATGGTAAGTTCATCGTAGAACCAGGGAAATTCGAAGTATTTGTAGGTGGTAGTTCAGTTACAAAACTAAAACAAGAGTTTGAACTAACTAAATAAGAAAATTTAAATTAATTTGTTTGGCATAGTTTATGCTATATAAAAAGTACAGTACGGAAGACGTTCTGTACTTTTCTTTTTCATAGCAATTTTCCCACTCATACTTTTATGAGTGGGTTTTATTTTAAAAATCAACCCATAGAGTTCATCCTTACTGAAGCTTTTACCAAAGCCATAGCTCTTATTTTAGACATTTTAATATCTTTAGGCTGATGGTGCTTATTTTGAGAAACTAACTTAATATAACCCTCTCCTCTTTCTGATTTCTGAATATATTTAACGCTTATAAACTCCTCTTCTGCCACTTCAACCGAAATCAAATACATTTCCCCCCAGAAAATCTCAGAGTAAAAATCATAAATCTGCTTATAAGCAACAATATCTCCACTTTTCAACAAAGGATACATACTATCTCCCGTAACAAAAACAGCTCCATCACATTTCGGAAGATTAGGAATATTTAATGTACCAACTGGCTGCGTATCTCCATGAGACTGAAACAACTCCACCAAACCTGCAGCAGCTTCAACATTATACAAAGGAACTGATTGCTTTCTAATAGAATGATCTGTCTTTAATTTAAAAACATTATTTGCAACTACAACCTCATCCGTATTCATTGACAGATTTTCTCTAACCAACATACTCCCTTTTCCAGTCAACAACCACAACGAATCAAAATGGGGATAATTTTCAATTATTTTAGTTAACCATTTACTTTGGATATCTGTTTTATTATTAAAAGCCCTACTTAAAACTCCTTTACTTGCCCCTATCTGCTTTTCTAATGCTGTAATTTTAATATCCTCATGATCAGCTAAAATTTTTATCCTATCTATTGTACTCATAACAAACTTACTTTTATTTCCATATTCAACTATTATTCTATATATAATGTAACGAAAGGAACTTTTAAAACAAAAAAGTTTTTAAACCTACCTAAACTAAACTTACTTTTTAATCTTTTGAAGAATTTACGGGGGAAACACTAGCAAACTAAAAATTGAACCAAAAAAAGAAATAATTTTCTTCTAATTTCTTTTTTTGTTGAAAATTATCTACTATATTTGTCGTGTAAATAATTCCGAAGACAAATATATGTAAATATAACTCTTAAAAAAATATTTACACCCTAAAAATTGAAAATTATCTATAAACACAACAACTATGCTTAAATCTTAATGATTTATAAAAACTCATTAATTAAGGCAATAAATTCATTAAAAACTATCCAATTAACGAATGTATAAAATAGATTTATTATTAATAAAAAAAGATAATTTTCAACAAATTAAAAAACTATGAAGAATCAATTAAAAATTAACAACTCCTTAAAAATTAAAAATTATGAAAACACAAAAAAAACTAAGAAAACGAATAGAAGAATATGATTTAATGCTTTCCCAAAATTTTGACGATGAAATTTATGCTGCATTATTAAAAGACAAAAATGAAATTGAATTAGAACTTAAAAAAAACCAACAAAATGAGATTAAGAGAAATAGAAACTAGAATTAAAGAGTTAAGAAACGCTATTGCTTACAGTAGAAATGAGCAAAAAATTATGACTATCGGTGAAGGTATTTGCTGTAATCTTGAAATAGCTTCATGGTTTAGAGTACTTGATGGTCAGAGTTCACAGCCTAGATACACCATTAGCGAAATTGTTAATGACAAAGTACTGGATATAAACGACTGTATCATTGAAGAAAACTGGGTAAAACCTGAAATAATTTAATACAACTAAAAAAATAAGCTTATGAATACCTTAATTAACCTCGACACATTAACCGAACATCAATTAGCTATTGCTTTAGCTAAAAAACAACAAGAAAGAAAATTAGTTTATCAAAACAAAAGAGCTCAATTAGAAAAAGAAAATGAAAAGTTTTGTAATAAAACAGCAGAGAAATTTTCTAATCTTTCATCTCAATTAAAATTACTTAAAGAAGAAACCATTAAAGAAGCTAATAGATTATACAGAGAAATGTATAATTTAAATGGAAAAAAACCTAAAGATGTAAAATCATTTTCAAGGAAAAACAAAGAAGGAAACATCATGATAACAGTCGATTATCAAGAAAGAATTGAATTTACTGAAGAGGCAAACGTTCATATTAATGCTATCAAAGAAATCTTCAGAAACAAGTTTGCCAATCGAAATAAAGGTTTATACAATATTCTAGATGGTTTATTGATCAAAGGAAATAAAGGTGAGTATGACCCGAAACTACTTGCTAAAGCCCGTAAACAAGTAAAAGACATGGGAGACGAAAAACTAATCGAAGAATTTGAAAAACTAAGTGATTGTCAGCGTGTTTCAGGCTCATCTAAATACTGTAGAGTAAAGACTAGGGATGAAAACAATAAATGGAAAGATATTAATATTCAATTCTCTAGCTTGTAAATATGGAAAATTTTAGACTCATTATCATTGGAATATCATGCATTGCATTATTAATTACAGTAATCTTAATACAGTTAACCTCAATAGATGTAAGTATGTTACTAAAAATACAAGCAAATACAGCGATGGTTATGATTTGTGCTATCGTGATACATTTCCTCTTAGAAGAGAAAAACAGTAAGAAAAATCTATAAATAAAAACAAAATTGTATGATTCATTCATACTCAAAACCTCCAAAAAATAAAGATCTATGGCAAGAAATAACAATTTGATTGCATTAAGAAACCAAAAAGTAAAACAACGCTTCAGTCAAATTTCAACAAAATATCCAAAATGGAAATACGATGCAGTTTTAGAAACTTTATCTCTTGAATTTTTTATCAGTAAACGAACTATTTCTGCAATATTAAATAATGAAGGCGCTTATAAAAGCGCCTTTTTAAACTAGTTTAAAATATAATTAACAGCATCTACTTTTTTATAAATATTTGTAGAAAACGTTATTTTATAAACTGGCCTTTTATAAGTAGGGGTTAAATCTTCTTCAGCAGTTTGTGTTAAATCTGTGAAGAAATTACCAGATGTACTCTGTATAGACTCGACCACATTATCTATGGTAGACAAAATAGCAAGAGATAACTCCTGGTTACTAGCTCCTACTTTTGTATCTGTATTTTGTTCAAAAAAAACATATACATCTAAAAGTAAACTTCCCTCTAGTACATTAAGCACCATATCTTCGTAACTTATACTTCCAATAGAAATATAGGCTGCTGGAAAACTACTTAAATCATCACTGCTTTCTTCATCGAACTGACCTTTATATAGATCTATTTCATTAAATGTTCCCAATGCAGCTAACTTTGTAGATACTAACTCGTAAATTTCTTTTCTTACACTCATATTTTTATTTTTTTTAAAAATTATAAATCACCATACGGAGCATCAATAATAATATCTCCTTCTGGATTAAAATCTAATTGTTTTACTTCCATACCATCATATTCAAAATTTCTTCTAATCTGAGTAATAATATCTCTTGGATTTTCATCATTAAGCATATTAGAAATTCCTACTCCTATTTCTGGATACTCTTTATACTCTCCTTTCTGTGCCAAAATAATGTGTTCTTGATGCTGTAAAGTAGCGTCTGTGATTACAAAATCTCCATTTACTATTAATAGATCACCTGTTTCATCTAATTTAAAATCGTTCATATTTTTTTAGTTTAAATTCTGATACAAAGTTGCTTTAACTACATGGATTTTTAAAACGTAAAATCAACCATTGTAAATCAAAATACAACCATTGCAAATCAAAACGCAAGCACTGATAATCAAGTTGTCAGAACCTTAATTCTGTCCCATCTTTGCATCGTCAAACAACTCAAACGAAGTATAAAAACTATACTATTTAAGAGTCAACAAAAAGGCAGTTTTCCTCCTCTTATGAATGAGGAAGCTGCAAACCCTTCGGGGAAATCAAAAAGAAAAAGAATGAGAAAAATTACACACATTGTTATTCATTGTACTGCCACTGTATCAGGAAGAGAATTTTCAACAAAAGATATTGATTTGTGGCATAAAAAAAGAGGTTGGAAAGGAATAGGATACCATTATGTTATTAAGCTAGACGGAACTATAGAACAAGGACGACCTGAATACAAAATTGGAGCTCATGTTAAAGGACACAACAGAAACTCAATTGGCATTGTATATGTTGGCGGATTAAATAAAAGACTATCTCCAAAAGACACAAGAAACAGAAAACAAAAAAGAGCTTTAAAGAGTTTGCTATTAAACTTAAAAGAAAAATATCCACAAGCAGAGATTCTTGGACATAGAGATTTTTCGAGAGACATTAATAAAAATGGCATTATAGAACCTTTTGAATTTATAAAAGCTTGCCCTTGTTTTGATGCTCAAAAAGAGTATTGCGATCTATAAAAATATATGAAGAGAAAAATTAAGCTTTTAAGCTATTTCATATTTCTCTCTCTTTTAAGCAATTCTTGTAAAAGTTTTAAAAAGCTACCTGCAACACAAAAGACTATTAAGATTAAAGATTCTATCCACAGAGAATCTCACACAATAGACACCATTGTGATTGCGAGAAAAGCTGATACTGTAAAACTTAAAGAGACTATCAATAAACTTACTAAAGAAGCTATTGTAAAACGCTCTAAACACACACAATTAAGCATTAAAAGAGTAGGAAATACTATTGAAGCCGAATGTATAGCAGATGAACTAAAAGAACTTTTAGCACTACAAAAAGAAATTATAAGACACTATAAAGAGATTAACCAACATCATCAGGAAACTATAATTATACCCGAAAAATACATTCCTGAACTGTTGAAGCCTCTGATTTGGATTGGCGGTATTGTGCTACTGCTTTTCCTAGGAGGAACGATTATGAAATTTGTTAAACCAAAAATCCTATAAAAAAATGAATGGATTACCTAAAGTAAAAATTAATGTAAACAATGATGGTTTAGGGCAAGTTGCTCAAACCGAAGATGGCGTATCTGCTATGATTTTAACAGGAGTTTCTGTTGTAGATGGCGCTCAAATTGGAAAATCTTTCCAAGTATTTAGCTTAGATGAAGCTGAAGCTGCTGGTATCACAGCAGATGACAATCCTTATGCTTATAAACACGTAAAACAATTCTACGAAGAAGCTGGTAATGGTACTCAACTTTGGTTAATGTTAGTAGCTGACACTGTATCTATGGAAGATATGGTATCTGCTGACCAAGATTTCGCTAAGAAATTATTAGATGATGCCAAAGGAGCTGTAAGATTAATCGCTGTATCTAGAGAATCTTCAGGAACTGTAACACTTGCAAATGGTGTTGATGAAGACGTAGATAACGCAGTTACAAAGGCACAAACTCTTATTAAAGGTTACGCTAGTAAATACAAAGAAGCTTCAGTTATTATTGACGGAAAAGATTTTAATGGAACCGTAGGTGACTTAAAAGATTATACCGAATCTGATAAAGAGTTTGTTTCAATTTTATTAGCAAATACTGACGGAGGCAAAAACGCTGCTGTAGGGTTGTTATTAGGTCGATTAGCTAAAGATCCTGTTATGAGAAATCCTGGGCGAGTTAAATCAGGATCGCTACCTGCAACTAAGGGTTATTTCACTAACGAACAAGCTATTGAAGAGTTAGAAAACGCATGGGATAACATTCATGACAAAGGTTACATCTTCTTAAGATCTTTTGTAGGTCGTTCTGGATATTTCTTCAACGATGCTCCAACTTGTACTAACGGAAATGATGATTTAAACAACATCACAAGAGTTCGTACAATCTACAAAGCCAGACGTGTAGCTTATGATGTATTCGTAAACGAAATCTTAGATGAAATCCCTTTAGAGGCTAACGGAAAAATTGCTCCAGCTTTAATTAAGAGTTGGGAAGGTTTAGTTGATAATGCAATCAATTTAACTATGACTCAAAATGGTGAAATCTCTGCTGTTAGAACTTCTATTGATCCAGCTCAAGACGTATTAGCAACCAACGAAGTAAAAGTATCATTAGATATTTTACCTGTAGGATATGCGAAGTATATCACTGTTGAATTAGGCTTTACAACTAGCTTATCGTAAGCAACAAAAAATAACGTATTAACTTATTAATAATTTAAAAAATGACTTTTGATAGTAAAAGCCCTGAGTATCGTTGGGCAGACGTACAAATTGTAATGTTAGGTAGAATTCTTACTCGTGTTCGTGGAGTAAAGTTTTCCGTAAAAAGAGAAAAAGAATACTTAATGGCAAGAGGAGAAGATCCTCATGCGATTCAATACGGTAATAAAACTCCAGAAGGAGAATTAACATTATTACAAAGCGAAGTAGAAGCTTTACAATTATTATTATCTCCGGAAGAAGATTTAACAGATTTACCTCCATTCGATATTACTGTTTCTTTTGTAAGAAATTCTGCACCAGATAAAATTGCAACATACATGTTGAAAGGAGTAGAATTCACTGAAGATAACAGAGAATTAAAACAAGGTGATAAATTCATGGAAATCACTTTACCAATCATGTACTTACGCAGATTAGCTGCATAAACACCAACACTCGGTAATTAGTGTTTGTGAACAAAAGATTAGTTTTTTAGCTAGTGTATTTGTTTCATTCTTCAGGAGCAGGGCTAATAATAAGCTCTTTATTAGAAAGCCTTGCTCCTTTCTTCAACAAACATCTTTTTACCAATGAATTAGATTCAAAACACAAATACTTTAAAACTATAAACATTTACAATTATGAAAATCAATAAAGAACAAATCAACAGCTGGAAGCAACAACACGGAGAAGTATTCGAAGTAGCCGTAGACGGAAAAAAGGGTTACTTAAAAAAACCAGACCGTAAAACACTTTCATATGCAATGACAAATGCGCAAACAAACCCATTAGGTTTTGCTGAAGTAGTTCTAGAAAACTGTTGGTTAGGTGGAGATGAAGACATTAAAACTAATGATAGTTTATTCTTCGCAGCAGCAGGTCAAATTGATAAACTAATCGAAATAAAAGAGGCTGAGCTAAAAAAGTGCTAGAGGGTGCCAAAGGGGACCCGAAACATAACTGGATTACTTATGTAGATACACTTATGCAGTATCACTTGAATATTGAACCCTCTGCCCTAACTGATAAACAGTGGGCAGAGAAGTTCAAACAACTTGAAGATATTAGACAAAAAGAAGCTAAAGCCGCGAGTTAAACTATATCATAACCATGGAAGAATTAATAAAAGTATTTAAAAATCTTACTTCTACAATTGGAGATTTAGATAAGGGCATTAACAATGCTTCTAAAAACACTGTTACATATCAAGAACATTTAGATGATTTAAAGAGTGGATTTGATGATATTCAAAAAGCAGTTGAGAAAACCTCTGATGCTTTTAAACCTCTTGGAGAAGCTATTAGCAAAACCATAGAGCCACACGTAAAAAAGGCTAAAGATTCTTTTGGAAAACTAGCAGAATCTGCAAATAAACGATATGAGGAAGCTACAAAAAGAATTACTGATTTCTCTTCAAGAGTTAATGAAAAGTATGAAAAAGTACTAAAAAGCATCAACTCTAGAACACAGGTAATCTTTAGCAAAATACAAAATAGGTTTTCTGACTTATCTAAAATTACGAAACCCTATATTGATGATTTTAAGGAAAACTTAATCACTTTTGCACGTGTCGCTAACAAAAACTTTAATGTAGTAGCTAAATCTGTTGAAAATTTAGGTAATAAAATTAAATCAAGCTTTAGAAAAGCTTACACAATTATAGATTTTAGAACACAAAAAGTTTCAAAATATATTCAAGAAAAATTTTCGATTCTATCTAATAAACTTAAACCTCACATAGATAAAATTAAAAATGGATTAAATACAATAGCTGATACTGCAAAAAAGAAATATAATCTTGCTAGTAAGACTATTATCGATTTTGCAAGTAAAGTAAACAAAAAATACGTAGAGACGTTAACTAAGGTTCAAAAAAGAATAAACAGCTTTACTAAATTTTTACCTAGTAAAAGTCAAATACAAGATATCGTAGAAACTTTTGGTTCTGGTATAAAAAAGATTGCCAATTCATCTGTTAATATTATTAAAAAGGGATTAGGTGATTTAGGAAATGCCGCTAAATCAAGGCTCAACTCAGTATCTAACTTACTAAAAACAGCTGCCATAAACCTTGTTATACTTAGTGAAAAAACATCAAAAAAATTACAACTTTTAGGCAATGCTTTAAAAACAGTAGGAGGACGATTAGTATCGTTGGCTAACAAAGCTTTAGGAGCTGCAAAAAAAGCAGCATCAGCTGTAAAAAAAGTACTTCAATCACCTTTTAAACTGATTAAAACTGTTGTTGAAAAGTACGGAAAGTTTAAAGAGAAATATGAAGCATTTCAAAAGAAGTATGCAGTCCCTTCTTTAAATTTCAAAGGTGTAAAAGGAAAGCTAAAGTCAGCTTATGACAGTGTAAGTAAGTTTGTGAAAAAATTTGGAGATAAAAAGAAACTGGATAATCTGAATAAGCTCTACAAAAAAGAATTTAGCAGAATTACTAGTGTATTTAAACCAGTCGCGAATAAACTTATTGATTTTGCTACCGAATTTGTAAAAGGTTTCAAAACAATATCTAAAGCCGCCGAGCCAATTATTAGTATGATTGTTAATCTTGCTGGAACTATTGGAGGCTTCTTAAGAGCAATGTTCGGACTTAAAGAAGGAACTTCTGCTGCTGCCGGAGCAATAAGTATTTTCAAAAAAGTATTAGACTTCTTAGTAACTCCGATTTCATACATCGCTTTAGGTTTAAATACTTTATTCGAAGTTTTAAAACCTGCCGCACCAATTATTGGAGCTGTCGCTGGCGCTTGGTTAATTTGGAATATAATTATGGGCTTAAGTCCAATCACATGGATTGTTCTTGGAATTGTAGCTCTAATTGCAGTAATAGCTGTTGTTATTAAATACACCAAAGGATGGGCGACAGCATGGCAAGGATTTAAAGATATACTTAGTGCCGTTTGGAGTCAGTTAAAAGAGAACTTTAGCTTCTTTATAGATTCTATTGTGTACGGTTTTCAAAAAGCTTGGTATAACGTTGTTGATTTTGGACAAAGAGCTATTCAATATGTAAAAAATGTTGGCGCAGCTATAAAACTTGCATGGGATGGAGATTTTTCTGGAGCACGTGCTAAGCTGAATGAAAAAATAACAACCGAAGCTGAAGTAAAACTCAAGAAAATTGAGGAAGAAAGACAGCAAAGAGTAAATGATTTTAAACAAAAAACTGCATCAAATGCTTTACAAGTACTTAATGGAGTTAAAAAGATGGGAAGTCTTTCTTTTGATTCTAAAGGTTTAAAATCTGATCTCAAAAAAATGCAAAAAGGGTTCAAATTCCCTGATAAAGCACCTAATAGTTCAACAACAAACAACACTACAACTCAAGGTATAAATAACATTACTGATGGTGGTAAAAAACAAACCCACATCAATGTTCATTTCGATCGTTTAATAGAAAATATGGTGATTCAATCTCAAAACTTGGAAGAAGGCACAAATGAAATGGAAGATGCTGTAACAGTTTCATTATTAAGAGTATTAAATTCAATAAACCATATGCAAACAAATGATATAGCATGATAAATATTTTTAAAATTAGAGAGTTTGTTGAAAAAGCTCATAACAAGTCTGGAAAAGAGTTTGATAAATCTTTATTAAAACAAAGTATTACCAATAAAAACAGTATCGGAACTGCTAAAATTGGAAGAACTCATTTAGGAACTCCATTTTTTATGGATGTTGAAATTGATAAAACGCGACTACCTAATGAACCTCTTTTAACCTTTAGTACTCAAAAAAGAATCATACAAACTGTAGTTGTTGGTAGTCAAAACAGAGGAACTGTTAAAGAACTGATTAGTGCTAATGACTTCAAAATTAAAATTGAAGGAGTTTGTATAGAACCAGGAAAACGAGAATATCCAGTAAATCAAGTAAACCAAATTATTGCTTTATGTCAAAAACAAGAAGCTTTAGAATTTAATAATGAACTAGGAGAATTACTAGGAATTAAAAAAATCGTAATTACTGGGTATAATATAGATAAGATGCAAGGTCAACCTTATTCACAGCGATATTCTATTGACGCTATAAGTGATGATGATTTCTATGCAGAATTAAACAATAGAGAGAAACAAAACGTATTAAGTTAAGCTATGTTTGTATTAGATTGTAACATTAAAATAGGCGACTACACCTTTAAACGTGTGCACGATGTACAAATAGTCAAATCTGTTGATTTACTATCTGATACTGCTGTGATTAAAATGCCTGCCAGCGCGTTTTTTGACTCTGGTAATAAAACCAAAGAGCGCAAACAGTTGGAAAATGAAATTAAAGTGGGAATGCCAGTAAGCATTACTTTATCTTATAAAAATGTATTTGAAGAAGAAGAATTTACTGGATTTGTAAGACACGTAAGACCTAAAAATCATATTGTACATATAGAATGTGAAGACGCTGTTTATCATATCAGAAAAACAAGAATCAATAAAAATTTTAAAAAAACAACACTAAAAGAGGTTCTTGCTCATATTCTTGATGAAACCAACAATAATCAAGAAGATGCTAATATTGAATTAGGCGGAAATATTCCAGATGTAAACTTTGAAAAATTTGCCATAAAAAGTAAAAATGGCGCACAAGCGTTAAAGAAAATCAAAGACGAGTATGGTTTATCTATTTTCTTAGATGATGAAGGAAAACTTCATGCAGGATTAAGAATGGATATTAATCTAGGGAAATCTTCTAGTTATCATGTGCAAAAAAATGTAGTTAGCCACGATTTAAAATACGTTAAAAAAGAAGATGTAGAGCTTTATGTTAAAGTAATTGGAGTCCAAAAAGATAACACAAAAATTGAAACTGTTGTTGGAGAACAAACAGGCGAACAACGAACACTCCATTTCTATAATTTAAAGTCTGAAAAAGAATTAAAAAAACGTGGAGAAGCTGAATTAGACAAGTTAAAATATACCGGATACCGTGGAGATTTAACAAGTTTTTTAATTCCATATACCACACGTGGAATGGGGGTTTCTATAACTGATAATAGATATCCTTCAAGAAACGGACAGCAAAGTAGTGAAACTTCAAATGCTACATCATCTAAAAATAAACCTGTAGAATATTTTGTTCCAAAAGTTACAACAACGTTCGGTCAAAATGGCGCTAGAAGAAAAGTTGAACTAGGAGCAATTATTCTTCCTAAAGATAAAATTGGATAATATGGGAAGAGATAAAGATTTACAAGACGCATTTAAACATTTAGTTGCACGAGACCCAGAAACATTTATTGCTACTGTCACTAAAGTAGATAAAGAAACCAAGACCATTGAAATAGTTGACACTGATGGTTTCGATTTTGATGAAGTTCGATTAACTAGTGTAATAGATGACACCAACAAAGTGGTTCAGTACCCAAAAGAAGAAACTTCTGTTCTAGTAACTAGAATAGGCGGTGATGAAAACACCTTATTTGTAAGTGCTATGAGTGAAGTAGAAAGTATAGAAGGTACAATTGAAGAAACTCATTTTCTCATCGATAAAGATGGTTACACAATTGAAAAAGGAGAAGATGATGTTCTTTTAAATATTTCTGATGACGGATATCTTATTAAAAAAGGCAATGTGCGTTTAAAAGATATCATTAATGAAATTCAAAATCAGATTGGAAGTCTATGTGACGAAGTAAATAAAATTGTTGTTTCCATTGGAGTTACTCCAAATGTAGCTGCGATAACACAGATTAAAACTGCTGTTACCGATACCTTGAATACTGAAATAGATAAAATTTTAAAACCTTAGCTATGCCATTAAATAAAGTTGCTTTAGAAGCTCAAATCAAAAGTATTTTGGCTCCTTCTAATAACACAGAAAACAACTACGAACAAGTTGCTTCTCAATTAGCAAGCGCTATAGACACTTACGTAAAAACAATGACAATAATTGGACTTGGAAATCAAGGTGCTCCATTAAGCCTAACTGTTACATAGTATGAGAGAGTTCTTAGAAAATCACATAGATATTATCATTGGATATCTATTTGGAGCTGGAGGAATCATAACAGCCTTAACAGAAAGAAAAAAAAGAAGACAAGAGCTTGTAAAAGGAGAAACTCAAAACCAACAACAAGTAGTGGATTTATATCAAGAAGCCTTAGACGATTTGAAAAAGAGATATGATGAAAAATTTAGTGAATTGGAATGTGAAATAAAACAATTGAGAACCAATTTAGATTTATGGAAAGGCAAGTATCTCGATTTAAAAGACGAGTTTGAAAAATATAAAAGTGATGATCTCACTAGTGAAGTATAAAACTGAGAAAAGTAGTTAAAACAAACCAACGAAAAAGTTAAAAATAAGCTAATTATAATACCAAAACAGCTTACAAATCTTAATATAGCTTACTCGTTAAACCAAATAAAAATGAAAATGAAAATTAACTACTTAGAGTGCCCTAAGAAAATCCCTTTAATCTATTCTTCTGAAAAAAATCATTTTATGATGACAGAATCTATTGAAGTTAGACTATCTGATGGCAGATTATTACTAATTCCGAAAGGATACACCACCCGATTATTTAGTAAAGCTAATCCCTGGAAATTAAACTCTCCTTTATCACGAAGGAGAGTGATTTCCAAATTAATTCACAAAAGACTATGGACAGAAAAAATTAGTGAAATAGAATATTTCGGAAGCATTTACGAAGCTTTTGTCTTCTCTAATACAGAATATTACAAGTGGAAAATAGGATTAATACCTAGACTAAAAATTTTACATTTTTTAGAGAATCTTTATTACAAACACCTTTCAATAAATAGCTATATAAAAACAAGATAACCATGGCTACTGTACAAGAAATTAAAAATAAAATGATTTTAGCTAAAGACAATGAAATTGATTTAGCTGAACTAAATAGCAAAAGTAAAACCTCTATATGGAATTTAATACTTTACATAGTAGCAGTAAGTTTTCAAGACATCAAAACTTATTTTGATGCGCATAGAAAAAATGTAGACACTGCATTGAAAAATGAAAAATACGGAACTTTAGCATGGTATAGAAAGAAAGCTTTAGATTTTCAAAACGGATTTGATTTAATCACAGATAGTGATCTTTTCGATAATACCGATGCTACTGAAGAAGAAATTGAGGATTCAAAGATTATCAAATATGCTGCAGTTACTGAAGGTGATAATTTAGGAACAGTTGTTATAAAAATAGCTACAGAAGAAAATAGCAAACTTAAACCTATTACTAATGAAGTAGAAAAAGCTGTACAAGCTTACTTTGAAGAAATTAAAATTGCAGGAACTCGAATATCTGTCACCAATTCATTCCCAGATAAATTGTTTTTGAATATGGAAATTCAGATAGATCCTTTAGTCTTAAACTCCAATGGTTTACACAAACGAGATGGTAATAATCCGGTAGAAGAAACTATTATTCAATTTTTAAAAGAACTTCCTTTTAATGGTGAATTAGTTCTTCAAGATTTAGAAATCAGATTACGAAAAATCGATGGTATAAAAATAGCTGAAATTCAAAGAGCTATGAGTAGCTGGATTAATCCTGTGCTGGGAGAATATGGTGTACCCAATGAGATAGACACCAAACGTATTCCAGAAAGTGGATATTTTGAAATCGTAAATTTTAATGATATTAAATATGTGGTATAGAATAGACATTTTTAAATGGACTACTCTATTATTACCTACACATTTAAGAAAGCCTAAAATTATAGCTTTTTTAAAAGTATTAATTACTCCTTTGAGTAGTCTTTACGATAAATTTATAATCGATCAACAAGATGACTTTTTCTACTTAAAACATAACGCTCAAGTATGTTATTTAAGAAAGGCTCTAAACGATCAGTTTGATCCTGTAAATCGCGAAATTACACTCTCTGACGGTAATAGATTCGAAAGAATTTACATTTACACAAGAGCAGAAGAAACACCACTGTTTTTAACGAAACTCACATTAAACTCAAGAGACGATTATTCAGATACTGGTGTAGATTACATTGTAGGAATTCCTAATAATTTATCAAATCAAGAAAACGAAATAAATGCATTAATAAACCGATTTAATGCAGCAACCAAACGATATAAACTAGTAACAAATGAATAGAATAAACTTTCAACAAAGCATTGGTTTTCCATTAGAAACTAATACGCTTCATGAAATGCAAAATACATATTCCATCTTTAATGAATTAGGTGAAATTACAGGAAATAAATCTATTATAAAAGGATGTATTGAAACTGGTCAAGATATAAGTGATGGTATAGTATACATAAATGGAGAATTATTAGAATTTAAAGGTGGCTTAAAGCAATCAACAATAATTATTGTAGAGGAAATTACTCAAGTTGAATTTGAAGACGGACAAAGTAGAGATACATATTTTAAAAGGTATGCAAAATTTGGATCTGGTATAGATAGTATAGCTTGGAGCGAATTAAAAAGAATTGATAACCTTCAAGTGACTAAGAATAACATCAATACTTTAAATAATCGCATTAATGTTACTAACAACAATGTTGATACGTTAGAAAATAATACTCAAACCAATTTCAATACTCTTGAAAATCAATTTCAAAGTGAAATAAACACACTTGAAACGAATATACAGAACCTTCAAAATCAATTAAATAACACAAACACTAAAATTCAACAATTAGAAGTTCAAACGATACACAAAGAAGTTAAATGGGTAGGTAGAAATGTTACTAATAGAGATTTACCTAATAACTGGTTTATTGCTAATGGACAAAATGGAACTGATAATATTCTAGGTAAAATGATTGTAGGATATAATAGTAGCGAAATAGAATTTGATACTATAGGAAAAACAGGTGGTGAGAAAGAAGTTGTTTTAACAGTGCCTCAGTTACCTCGTCACGGTCACAGACTTACTATTGGAGGTACAAGCCTTAATTGGTGGGACGAAGGTGATAATAGACTTTCTGGTCACGACCATGAAGCTAGTGACAACTCCAATCTAATTGATACTCTGGGAACTGGTATTACTGGAGAAGACCAACCACACAACAACCTTCCTCCTTACATCACAATGCTTCCTATTCAATTTATTAAACCTTAGTTAAATCAAATATGTTTTTTACTTATGAAAAATCAAGTAACAGTTAGAAACAATCAGTCGTTTTTCGATATCGCTATACAAACCACAGGAATTGCTTCAAACGCTATATTAATCGCGCAAGCAAATAACTTATCTCCAACAGATAAGTTGGTAGTTGGCACTTCACTGATCATTCCAGATGAAGCAACAACAGATCCTACTATCAAAAATTATTACGATCGTCAGAGTTTATTACCTGCATCTGGATTAACAAAAAACGAAGAAGATATAACTCAAGGACTTCAAGGGATTGGATATTGGACTATTGGATCAAGTTTTAAAGTTGAAGGTCAAAGTAACATAGTTCTAGATGATGTAGACATTATTGTATCAGACAAATCCTTTTTATTAAAAAATAGTTAAAAAACCCATCAAAAAAGAAAAATGAAAACTAGTATAGACATTTTAAAAACCTGGTTTCAGACTGGTGACAAACCTACAGAAACTCAATTCGAAAATTTAATAGACAGCTTTCATCACAAAGATGATGGTAACCTAATAAAAGACTATGAAATATTTGATAATGGAAATGTTTCATTCACTTTTTCCGATGGAAATACAGCCAAAATTGAAAAGTTTGTTCTTCCTAACACCATGCCTCAAAATTTTATTCAAGGCTTAGTAGAAACATTAAATAGTAAGGTAAACTTTGAAACTGGCAAACAATTATCTGATGAAAATTTTACTACTGCACTACAACAAAAACTTTTAGAGTTAAAAAATTATGTGCATCCAGAGTTTCATCAAATAACAGAGATAAAAGGATTACAAGAAGCTATTGAAAGTAAAGTAGATATAGTTGCTGGTAAGCAATTATCTGACGAAAACTTTAGTACTGAAGAAAAAGAAAAATTAGCAGGATTAGAAAATTACACAGCTCCAGACTCAAAACCAATAAGTTATATTGAAGAGCTTGAAGATACTTTAGCAAAAATCAACCAAGACCTTGAAACTAAAGTCGAAATCGTAGAAGGAAAACAACTTTCTGATGAAAACTTTACAATAGTAGAGAAAGAAAAACTAGCAAGTTTCAACATCAATACTTTCGCTTCCATTTCTGATGGAACAAACACTATAGAAGCTAATGGACAGGCTGATCAAATTGTTTTTGATGGAGTAACGATAGATCCTGATCTAAAAGTTATAAAAGTAGAAGGCGGTACTCTTCCAGAAAATATTCCCATGAGTAAGATTGAAGATCTTCAACAAGAAATTGAGAGTATTTATATGTCTATTGATGAAAAAGCGAGTCAAGAAGATATACAAATAGAATTAAACGCTATAAACGAAGATCTAAATAACAAAATTGATGAAGGAGGTTTAGAGCCTTATATTCAAAATTTAGAAGAGCAAATTAATGATAAAGTTGATAGTACTGAATTTTATGATGAACTAGATCAAATTAAATCTGATATAGATAATAAATTAGATGAAAGTCAAGTTGATGACAAAATCGCTGATGTGAAATCTGAATTGGATTCTATAAACGAAGACTTAAATAATAAAATTGATGAAGCTGCCTTAGAGCCATACATTCAAAATTTAGAAGAGCAAATTAATGACAAAATTAGCGGTATTGAATTTCATGATGAGTTAGACCAAATTAAGTTAGATATAGATAATAAATTAGATGAAAGTCAAGTTGACGATAAAATCGCTGATGTGAAATCTGAATTAGATAATAAGGTCGATAAAGTTCCAGGAAAACAATTATCTACAAATGATTTTACAACAGCCGAAAAACAAAAACTTGCTGATTTAGGAAACCAAAGCTTAAAAATATATAAAGATTCAAAATCTGTGTTCCATGATCCTGAAGACTTAAAAGCTGGAAAAATAGATTTATTAGATCAATCTTTTATTGCATATGAGTTACTTAGAGGTTTTAACACAATAAAAATTAACTGTTCTATTCGATGTTACATCCCTAATAACGTTCAGGTTACACAGGATAAGTTTAATTTTTCTGTAGAACTTGGCTTAATTAGAAATTTAAATTTTGCTTATCCATTATTTAATGTATCAGTTATAAACTTTGATCAAACAAAGCTTAGTTACATAAACGATATCACTTTAATAACAGATTTGGTTACACATAATGCGAATGGTGTAAAATTCATCACTCAAAATATTGAAATAGATTGTTCTAAGCCAATACAAACATCATATTCAAAAACAGAAACGTATCCAAGAGATTATTTCGATTATCCATTATCTGAAACTCCTAATAAAACTGATAAAAATAAATTACTACTAAACTTTACAAGCTCTCCATTTAGAATATGGGCACAGGCTTCAGCAGTTATGGTGTATTAAACTTTTTTAAACTCAACAAATGAAAACAAGTATCGATATTCTTAAAACCTGGTTTCAAACTGGTGATAAACCAACAGAAAATCAGTTCGAAAATCTTATTGATAGTTTTTATCATAAAGATGATGGAAATATTATTACATCCTATAAAATATATGATAATGGAAATATTTCATTTACGTTCTCTGATGGTAATAACGCTTCTTTTGAAAAGTTCATTTTACCAAACACAATGCCTGTTAACTTTATTGATGGTCTTGTAAATACGTTAAATTCTAAAGTTAACACTGAAACAGGTAAGCAACTATCTGAAGAGAACTTTACCTCAGAATTAAAACAGAAGTTAGAAGATCTGAATAATTATATTCATCCTGAATTTCATCAAATTACAGAAATAGAAGGACTTCAAGAAATCATTGAAAACAAAGTAGATATTACAGACGGTAAACAACTTTCAGACGAAAATTTCACTACTGAAGAAAAAGCCAAACTTGCTAGCTTAGAGAATTATGTTGCTCCAGATTCAAAACCCATAAGTTATATCGAAGAGCTTGAAGATTCTTTAACTAAAATAAATCAGGATTTAGATGGTAAAGTAGACAATATCGACGGTAAACAACTCTCAGACGAGAACTTTACTACTGAAGAAAAAGAAAAACTAGCCAATTTTAATATCAATACTTTTTCTAGTGTTACTGATGGTGAAAATAGTATTGAGGCAAACGGGCAAGCAGATCAGCTAGTTTTTAAAGGAGCTAAAATCGATACTGATAATAACATAATTGTTGTAGAAAATAATAGTTCGATTATTGAAATTGATATCGATCTAGAATATTTTAACACCAAAGATGATAAAGAAATAAAAACAATAACACTCTTAAAAAACCCTGAAAAAAATAGTGTTATTATACCTAAAAACGTCACTATAGTTGGGTACACAGAACCTTTTACAGAATATGGATATGTTTTATCCTTAGCCTTTGCAGATTTAACTAAAGAATCACCATATGAAAGAACATTTCATACATTTTTATTAGCTAATCTTAGTAATTATTCAGCTGAAAATCCATCTATTAATAACACACCTTTATTTATTAGGCATGAAGATTTAAAAGCATATACACGCAATTTTCAACAAGGAATAAAACTCATTGGTGAACCAAACAAAATAATAGATACGCTAAAAGGTAAACTAAAGATTAGAATGGAATATTTCACTTTAAAAGTTAGAGAAGAATCTATTGATACGGGACCGGTTTCGGTAATTATTTAACGTTAACCCTTATAAAAATTAAATGAAAACAAGTTTAGACATATTAAAGAGTTGGTTCCAAACTGGAGACAAACCTACTGAAAATCAATTTGCAAATCTTTTAGATAGTTTTCATCATAAAGATGATGGAAATATTATCGCCGACTATACGATTTTTGATAATGGAAATGTATCTTTTACTTTTTCTGATGGTAAAACTGCAGAAATACAAAAATTTGTACTTCCTAATACTATGCCTCAAAATTTTATTGATGGTTTAGTAGAAGTTTTAAATTCAAAGGTAAACAACGAAGCAGGAAAACAATTATCGGACGAAAATTTCACAACAGTTCTAAAGCAGAAACTAACTGAATTAGAAAATTATATACACCCTGAATTTCACGAAATCACTGATATTAATGGTTTACAAGAAGCCATAGAAAGCAAAGTTGATTATGTTGAAGGAAAGCAATTATCTGATGAAAATTTTTCAAGCGAAGAAAAAGAAAAGTTAGCCAGTTTAAGTAATTATATAGCTCCAGAAACAAAACCAATAAGTTATATTGAAGAACTTGAAGAAACATTAACTAAAATTAATCAAGATTTAGAGGACAAAGTTAATGCTGTAGATGGCAAACAACTTTCTGATGAAAATTTTTCAACTGAAGAAAAAGAAAAGTTAGCTAATTTCAATAGTAATACATTTTCATCTATCTCTGACGGGGAAAATATAATTACTGCAAATGGACAAGCAGATAAACTTACTTTTGAAGGAGTTACGATAAATGTAGATGAAAAAATCATTACAATTAATCAACCAGAAATCCCTACTTCATTACCGATAAGTAGTATTGAAAATTTACAAGAAGAATTAGATGATTTAAACACATCACTTAGCGAAAAAATCGACTCTAGTGAACTTCGAAATGAATTAGACCAGGTAAATGAAGAAATTAACAACAAAGTTGATTATGAAGATTTATCAAATACAGTTCAAGAAATTGAAGGTAATCTAGAAGAGAAAGTAGAACGTAGTGATTTCTCTATAATTGAGGATAAAATCAATGAAATTGAAGGTAACTTAGACGATAAACTAGATGTGAGTGAATTCACACCTACTCGTGACAAAATCAATGAAATTGAAAGCAATCTAGACGATAAATTAGATGTGAGTGAGTTCACTCCTACCCGTGATAAAATCAATGAAATTGAAAATAATTTAGACGATAAACTAGATGTGAGTGAGTTCACACCTACCCGTGATAAAATCAATGAAATTGAAAATAATTTAGACAATAAATTAGATGTGAGTGAGTTTACTCCTACTCGCGATAAAATCAATGAAATTGAAAGTAATCTAGATGATAAATTAGATGTGAGTGAGTTCACTCCTACCCGTGATAAAATCAATGAAATTGAAAATAACTTAGACGACAAACTAAATGTGAGTGAGTTCACACCTACTCGCGATAAAATCAATGAAATTGAAAGTAATCTAGACGATAAACTAGACGTGAGTGAGTTCACACCTACTCGCGATAAAATCAATGAAATTGAAAATAATTTAGACGATAAAGTAGATAAAGAAAGTGATAAACAACTATCTAGTAATGATTTTACAGATAAAGACAAAACAAAATTAGCCAATCTTAGTTTAAATAATTTTAGTAGAATTTCAGATGGTATTCGTACAATCAATGTTACTAAACCAAATGATCAGATTATTTTTAACGGTGCAACTGTAAACCCTGTTAATAATACTATAACTATTGATTCAACTAATAATCAGAACATTTTTCCAGAATTCAATTTTTCTTGGGGAAGTAAATCTAGAGATTATGTTAAAAATTATAGTAACGATCCTAAAAGCTCTTATTCAGGTAATGTTAATCTTTTAGAATGTGAATTGATCAATGGTTCAGATGATATTTTAAAGTATGATCCTAAAATATTACTGTACCGATATAAATCAAAAAAGAAAATTACTTATTACGATAAAGTAACTAATAAACCTTTTCTTTTTACTAAAAAAGCAAGATTTTATCATTATGAAGATCAAGGTAAAAGAAACACCGTAATACCTATTTCTAGTCGTAAGGTTGTATTAGATTTTGGTTTAGAGCATTTTTTCAAAAAGGAACTTCCTCCTTCAAATGTTCTATTTGCTCAAGGAATGAAAAATTCAAATGAGAGTACACTTTATAGAAAAAAAGGCCGTTCACAAGCACATTTTTATATCAAATTAAGATTACAATTAACAAATAAAGAAAAAACAATTTTATCTCCTTTTTCTGAAACTCTGAGAGTTTTTATAGATCAAAATGAAGAGTATAAAATTAGTTTTGAAAGAACCTAATATTCATAACAAAGTCGCTCTTAAATGAGCTACTCCAAAAGGTAACTCTTAAATGAGATGCCCCACAAAATAGCTCTCGTAATGAGCTAAGTATTCTTGGAAAAAGACAGCTACACTAGTAGTTGTCTCCAAGGATACAAAATAGAAAACGAAATCATTCATAACAAAGTCGCTCTTAAATGAGCTACTCCAAAAGGCAACTCTTAAATGAGATGCCCCACAAAATAGCTCTCGTAATGAGCTAAGTATCCTTGGTAAAAGACAGCTACAATGGTAGCTGTCTCCAAGGATACAAAACAGAAAACGAAATCATTCATAACAAAATCGCTCTTAAATGAGCTACTACAAAAGGCAACTCTTAAATGAGATGCCCCACAAAATAGCTCTCGTAATGAGCTAAGTATCCTTGGAAAAAGACAGCTACATTGGTAGTTGTCTCCGAGGATACAAAATAGAAAACAAAATCATTTACAAACAAAGTCGCTCTTAAATGAGCTACTCCAAAAGGTAACTCTTAAATGAGATGCCCCACGAAATAGCTCTCGTAATGAGCTAAGTATCATTGGAAAAAGACAGCTACACTGGTAGTTGTCTCCGAGTATACAAAATAGAAAACAAATTAACATCTATTAAATAATTAAGCATCATGGCAAGAAGTATTAATGAAATACAAGAAAGTATTCTTGAGGGTATTAATTCCGATACTGAATTAAATGCACTAGAAGTATTAACAAATAATGAAAAAGATAGTTTAACAAGCAACTCTAAAGTCTCTATTTGGCGATTATTTGTATTTATTATTTCAGTAAGCTTTTGGACAATAGAAAAGCTTTTCGACACATTAAAGCTAGAAATAGAAGAGTTATTATACTTATTAAAACCCCATAAACCTAGCTGGTACAGAAAAAAAGTACTTGATTTTCAGTTTGGTCATGAACTTAATGAAAAAGATGTTTATGACAATGATGGGTTAACTGTAAAACAAATTGAAGATGCAAAAGTTGTAAAATACGCAGCTGTAGTAGAAATTAACTCAATTTTATATGTAAAAGTTGCAGGAGAGAACAATACAGTTAGAACAAAACTTACAGATACTCAGGAAGCAGCACTTACACAATATATTAAATTGATTAGAGATGCTGGTGTAAAAGTAGTTGTTATTAATAGAGATGCAGATCTTTTACAACTTGAAATAGACGCTTATTATAATCCTTTAGAAATTGATGCTAGTGGTGCTCGTTTAGATGGTTCTGATAATGAACCTCTACAAAACAAATTAAGACAGTACTTAAAAGAATTTGAATTTAATGGTGAACTTGTTTTAACAAAACTTACAGATCAATTACAACAAGTACAAGGAATTGAAATGCCCGTTATAAAAGAAGCTTTCTACAAATTTGGAAATCAAGAAGATTGGACGCCAATTAATGAAACATATCAATCTGATGCAGGGCATATGAAAATCAAAGAAGAAAACTTAACCATTAATTGGATACCTAGAGATGTCACGTTATAAAATATATGATACGGATTTTTATAAACAGATTAGTTTATTGCTTCCAACATTCAAACGAAAATCAAAGATTATAAATTTTCTAAAATCTCTGATAAAACCCTTGACTGAACTGTATCAAGTTTTTAAACGATATAGAACAGAAACATTATATAAAATAAACCATAATGGCCAGGTTGTATACCTTCAAAAGGTATTAAATGATAGGTTTGATAAAACACAACGAAGAATATTTATCTCAGACGGATTGTTCAACAACCCAACTTATGTTTATCCACATGAAGATCAAAAAGATATTTATTTAAATACACAATACATTTTCAATCAAACTGAATTAGAATTTAAAGATGTTGATTTTGTTGTTGTACTTCCTTCAGATATTTCTGTATCCGATGAAGAGGATATTCGAATGAGATCTTTAATAAATTATTATAAACTAGCTAGTAAAACATATAAAATAACTACACAAAATGAATAGATTAGATTTATTTGACGGAGGTTTTCCGTTAGCTACTGAAACTTTAGATTTCTTACAAGGTCAAAGTCAAATGGCTGCTACTTTAACTGCTTTGGGCGGAAGTGACACTTATATTTTATCTGGGGTGACCACCCAAGGGAGTAATGTTACTAATGGAATGATTGTTTATAAAGGAGAGATTTTACCTTTTACAGGAGGTCCTATTCAATCTAATGTAACTATTATAGAAGATAAAGAACAGGTTACTTATCAAACAGATCAAGATGGCGATGGTTTAGGAGACGAAAAATCGGCTTATGTGAGAAGAAGAGCTGAATTTGGAACTTCTGGAGTAGAAACATTTAATTTTTCTGAATTAAAACCATTCATACAAGGTGTTGTTAACCAAATGTTCACTACATTTTTTAAAGATGTAAGGTTACCTTATGTGGGAGCTATTGAAGACATTCCTGAAGGATGGGAATTATGTGAAATTTTATCTGGACATTTCCCTGTGATTTACGATCCTAGCAATTCAGATTATAATGTAATTGGAAAAACAGGTGGAGACAATACTAGAACTTTAACTCAGGCACAAATACCTCCTCATGATCACACTGGTTCTACTTCAACAAATGGAAACCACGGACACACTGGAGGAACTTCAACTGCTGGAAATCATACGCATTCAGGTGGAACTTCATCTGCTGGAAATCATAGACATACTGGTTCTACTTCAACTAATGGGCATCACACACACGGAATTCCTAATGATTATAACCTAACACCTAATAGACCAGATACTAGTGTTCGAGAATGGGGAGGACACACTGGTGGTATTGATCAATATGTTAACACTTTAGGAGCTGGTAGTCATAATCATAGTTTTACTTCTAATTATGCAGGAACACATTCACATAGTATTTCTGTAAACCCTGCTGGAAATCATACTCATAGTATTACTACAAATGTTACTGGAAATCATAGTCATACTTTTAAAACACAAAAAACAGGAAGCGGACAGGCATTCGATAATAGACCAAAATATAAAGTTATTGCTCTCATTAAATACGTAGGTTTAGATCCTATTTCGTAAAATAAATAACCTCATCAAACCGCTTTTTAAGCGGTTTTTTTCTTTGAAGTTAATTTACAGTGTTTTTCCTTATTTGTAAACTTCATAAAAACACTAATTTAGTAACTCATTATTCCCCCGCGTTCCCTTCAAATCTAAACGCATTACAAGCCTCTATCTAGAGGCTTTCTTTTTTTATATACTTTAAAGAAAAACTCGTACTTTCATTATATGAAAAAAATAATACTACTCTTATCAATTTTATTACCACTATACCTAATTTCTCAAAATGAATCGAATATTACTAGATTCTTTTTTATTCGTCATGCTGAAAAAAAACTAACTCAAAAAGATCCAGATTTAACAAATAAAGGAGTTGCAAGAGCTAAAGAATGGGCTAATATGTTTAAACATTATAAAATCAGTAAAGTCTTTTCTACAAATTATAAAAGAACTATTCAAACTGCACAACCTATTGCAAAAATGTATGGCTTAAAAATACAAATTTACGATACCAAAAAAATTAACTCCAAAGAATTAATTAAAAGATCAAAAGGTGAAAATATAGTTATTGTTGGACATAGTAATACAATACCTTTCATAGTAAATAGATTTATAGGAAAGAAAAAATATAAAGAAATAAATGAAAGCATCTATGGTAACTTATATATTGTGACTGTACAAAACGGACACAAACAAGATTTACTTCTTTCTCTAAAATAAACACTATAAAAAATTAACATTAAAGCCTCAAAAGCTACTAACGTTAAATATTTAAACTTTATTCAACAAAAAAGGTTTTCGATATATATAAATGTTATTTTTTTAACAAAAAAAAGGAAAATAACTATTTTTTTAACACAAAAAAGAATCATCAATCCTTTTTAAAAAGTTAAAATAAAGTTAATTTATGTTAATTTTAGTTAAAAAAAGTAAGGCATTTAACATTTACAAAATTCAAAAAAACTACTTTATTTTTTTTCTGTTTATGTAGAAAAAGTATTGATTTTACTATTGCAACACAGATGTTATAAATTATTCTATTCTTACATATTCGACACGTTTTATTCTGTGAATCAAAAGCTAAACTCATCTATCACCGTTTTTTTTTTTCTCTTTATTTCTAAATTTGGGCAATCAATTAAATTTAATTAACCCTTCAAAATCATGAAAAATTTTAGTAAATTTTCTTTGGGTGCATTAGTAGTTTCTACTTTACTAATCACATCATGTCAAAACGAAAACACAGGAGACAATGGTCTAGACACTAACGTTGAAGCTAACGCTAGTGAAGGAAATGTAATTCCAGGACAATACATTGTTGTTTTCAAGGAAACTTCTGTTACTCCAACATCTAGATTATTATCAAAAACTAGATTTACAGACAGAAATTTAAAAGCAAAAGCAGTAGATGATATTTCTGACAAATCTATTGCTAAAATGAAAACTATTTTATCTGAAAACGGATTAGATCAAACTAACGTTTTAGATTATTACACTACTAAAATTTCTGGTTTAGCTGTTAAATTAAGCGATGTTGAGTTACAAAAATTATCTCAAGATCCTAATGTAGCTGCTATCGAACACGATAGAGTTGTTGAGCTTCCAGATTTTAAAGTAGAAGATGTTCAATCTAGAGGAATTTCTCAAAGAATGGCACAACAAACACCATGTGGAATTTCAAGAGCTGGTGGTTTTGCTAACGGTGCTGCAAAAGATGAGTGGATTTGGATTATTGATAGTGGTATCGATTTAGATCATCCAGATTTAAATGTAGTTACTAACACTACATATGCAAGATCTTTTGTTGGTGGTTCTGCTAACGATTGTAACGGTCATGGTACACACGTAGCTGGAACAGCGGCTGCAATTAATAATAATATTGGTGTAGTTGGTGTATCTGCTGGAGCAAGAGTTGTACCTGTAAGAGTATTTGGTTGTGGTGGATCTAGTGCTACTTCAACTATTTTAGCTGGTATCAATCACGTAGGTAGATACGATATCGCTGGTGATGTTGCTAACTTAAGTTTAGGTGGATTCTTTGGTTCTGGATGTGGAAGTAATTCTTCATATGTAAGTGCTATTAGAGGTTTAGGAAACGCTGGTACATTTGTATCTATAGCTGCTGGAAACAGTTCTGCTAACGCTGCAAATTATGACCCTGCTTGTATTAATGGTACAAACATTTTTACAGTAGCTTCTATGACTTGTAACCGTGGTTTTTCTTCTTTCTCAAACTACAACATGAATCCTGTTGATGTTATTGCAACTGGTAGTAGCGTAAGAAGTACATACTTAAATGGTGGTTATGCTACTTTAAGCGGAACTTCTATGGCGGCTCCTCACGTAGCTGGAATTATGCATGCTAGAGGTGGTGCTCCAAGGACTTCTGGTTCTGTTAGTAATAGAGGTGAAAACTATCCTATTGCTGTTAGATAAGCTAATACTTAATTCTTATTATAACATATCAACCACTTACACAAATGTGTAAGTGGTTTTTTTATTATACAAAGTCTCCCTTGATTTAAAGACAAGCTACAACTTTTAATTATTTATTTCTTCTCAGTTTACCTTTACAATACTTTAAACTTGTATTAAGTATCATAAACTACATAAAGCTATTTATCATGTACAGTGTTATTATTTATAACTAAAATGAAAGAATTAGTACCAATGTTTTAACACTTAAAAAAAGACATTGATTCATTTAAAAAACGATTTTTTTTAAGATAAACACAATAAAACAAAGAATAAAACCTATTTTTTTAACAAAAAAACACTTAAAAACCAATTTTATTAACATATGTTAACCTGCGAAAACACATGAAAAATAGTTAAATAAAAGTTAAATCATGTTAAATTAAGTTAAAAAAAGAAAAATAAAAATTGATGTTAAATTTCCAAAAAGTTAATCTTTTGATTCATTCTTTTTAATCAAAGTATTTGATTTCTTTGCTGCAACATTGTCGCTATAAGTTTTTTTATTTTTTGATGCTTTTTTTTCATTTCGCTTTTAAATACCACATATTGTGCTAGATCACCTTTTTTTTTTCACTTCTAATTTCTCAAATTTGAACTGTCAAAAAAATTTAATTAACCCTTCAAATAACCTTTTAGAAATGAAAAATTTTAGTAAATTTTCCCTAGGTGCATTATTAGTATCATCACTATTAATGACCTCATGTCAAAATGAAAACACAACAGCTGATAGCGATATAGACGCTAACATTGAAGCTAACGCTAGCGAAGGAAACATTATTCCTGGTCAGTACATTGTTGTTTTCAAAGAAACTTCAGTAACCCCAACTTCAAAACTTTTATCTAAAACTAAATTTACAGACAGAGGATTAAAAAGTAAAGCTGTTGATGACATCTCTGAAAAATCTATTGCTAAGATGAAAACTATTTTATCTGAAAATGGTTTAAGTCAATCTAATGTATTAGATTTTTACACTACAAAAATTTCTGCAATGTCTGTAAAGTTAAATCAGCAAGAGTATGGACAATTAGCTAAAGATCCAAATGTTGATTTTATTGAGCATGATAGAGTTGTTGAACTTCAAGATTTTAAGATCGAGAGTGTGCAGAACAACGATTTATCTCAAAGAATGGCTCAACAAACTCCATGTGGTATCTCTAAAGCTGGTGGTTTTGTAAACGGTGCTGGTAAAGATGCTTGGATTTGGGTAGTAGATAGTGGTATCGATTTAGATCACCCAGATTTAAATGTAGTTACAAACTCTACTTACGCTAGATCATTTGTAGGTGGTTCTCCAGACGATTGTAATGGTCACGGTACTCACGTAGCTGGAACAGCTGCTGCAATTAATAACAACATTGGTGTTGTTGGTGTATCTGCTGGAGCTTCTGTAGTTCCTGTAAGAGTTTTCGGTTGTGGACCATCAAGTGCTACTTCTACAATTTTAGCTGGAATTAATCATGTTGGTAGATATGATTTAGCTGGTGATATTGTAAACTTAAGTTTAGGTGGTTTCTTTGGTTCTAACTGTGCTTCAAGAACTTCTTACAGAAGTGCTGTATTAGCTTTATCAAATGGAGGTTCTTATGTTGCAATAGCTGCTGGAAACAGTGGAGCTAATGCTGCTAACTACGATCCTGCTTGTATTAATGGTAGTAGAATTTATACTGTTGCTAATATGTCTTGTGATGAAAGATTTGCTGCTACTTCTAATTACAACATGAATCCTATTGATGTAATTGCTACTGGTACAGATGTATTATCTACTTGGCCAGGTGGAAGATATGCTACATTAAGTGGTACTTCTATGGCTGCTCCTCATGTTGCTGGTATTATGCATGCAAGAGGTGGTGCTCCAAGAACTTCTGGTTCTGTTCGTAATAGAGGTGAAAATTATCCTATCGCAGTAAGATAAACTCATAGTGTAATTTCAATACAACATAATTTAAAAAATCACTTGTTTGTTAACAAGTGGTTTTTATTTTTAAAGTTCTAATTCTAAATAATGGGTAAATCTTTTTCTTGAAATATAACTCTTTACTATTCCAATATTAGGATCTTTAAAAACATCATTTTGCTTTAATACAAAATGTCCATTTTCATTGATATCTTCAATCCTAACTATAGAGTTATTAGGTATTTCATCTGAACTCATTTCGAATTTTGTTACCATTTTCACATTATATCCTTTATCCTTAAGATACCACATTATTTCTTTCTCTAAACTTAGTTCATTATAATTCTGTAATTTTCTTGCAATAACTATAATATCTTCTCCCGTTATCATACTTAAGCATGCATGACCACACTTCTTTGAGAATAGTGGCTGTTCTACTATCTCTTGACGCTTCATATTAATTTATTTTTTTGATTTTTCTATTTTTTATAAAGAATAAAACAGTGTTTTCCTCTTTAGTTTTATCTCAAATAAAGTATATATTTGAATAACTTTCTTTCCCCCGGATCTTTAGACAAAGATCAGAAAGTCTCTCGTAAATCTTAGAGAGACTTTTTTTATTTTTTCATTAAACCACATGCAAATTTTGAGTAAAATGAATAGCAATAAATAATGCTACAATTTAAAACCCTACAAAAATAGTTGTAAAAATTAACCGTAGAAAACTCAATTTCAATAATTGAAAATTTTTCTTCAATGATTGCAAAATATAATGAATTAAACTCTCAACCTAAACAAAAGAATATCATGAATAATCTTTGTTATTTTAGCAATTCAATTCCAAATGAAGATGACTCAAAAATTACGTCCAATAATGCTAGTTGGAACCGGTTCAGATGTTGGTAAAAGCATGTTAGTAACTGGTATTTGTCGTATTTTAAAACAAAAAGGGTTTACTCCTGCCCCATTTAAAGCCCAAAACATGTCTTTAAATAGTTTTGTGACTAAAGACGGATTAGAAATTGGAAGAGCACAAGCAGTTCAAGCGGAAGCTGCGGGAATTTCATGTACTACAGAAATGAATCCGGTTTTACTAAAACCTTCTGGAGCAAATAAATCTCAAGTCATTTTACACGGAAAACCAATTGGAGATCAAACTGCTCGTTCCTACTTTTTAGGAAATAACAAACAAGAGCTTTTTAAAGAAGTTAAAAATGCTTTTAATACTCTTCAAGAACAATTTAATCCTATAGTTTTAGAAGGTGCTGGTAGTATTAGCGAATTGAATTTAAAACACAGAGATATTGTAAATATGCGCATGGCTAAACATGCGAATGCTGATGTATATTTAGTTGCCGACATTGATCGTGGAGGTGTTTTTGCTAGTGTTTATGGTAGTATTGTATTACTTGACGATGATGAAAGGAAACTGATTAAAGGAATCATTATTAATAAATTTAGAGGTGATATTTCTTTATTTGAAGAAGGAAAGAAAATGATTGAAGAACTCACTAATGTTCCTGTATTAGGTGTTATTCCTTTTGCTAAAGATATATACATCGAAGAAGAAGATTCTCTAGCTTTAGATACTAAAAATAAAGCTTTCACTTCTGGAAAAATTAATATTGCTGTACTGCTATTACCGTTTATTTCTAATTTTACTGATTTTAATAGATTAGAAAAAGATGAACGAGTACATTTATTTTATACTCGCACACGAGAAGATCTTAAAAAAGCAGATATTATTATTATTCCGGGAAGTAAAAACACAATTGCTGATATGCAATTTTTACGAAATGCTGAACTTGCTCAAGAGATCTTGAATGCATATGAACAAAAGAAAAAAATTGTAGGTATCTGTGGTGGATTTCAAATGTTAGGTCGTTCTATTTCTGATCCACATCATGTTGAAAATGAAATCCAAACTATACCTGGTTTGGGAATTATTCCTGCTGATACGATAATGGCTTCAGAAAAAACAACACTACAATGTAATTTTAAGTTTAAAGAATATTCTGATACTTGTACTGGTTACGAAATTCATATGGGAATTACCTCTTTTGAACATCAACAAAAACTAAATACTGTTAATGGTAATTCAGAAGGATATTATGATGAAAATTGTTGGGGAACTTACATTCATGGAATCTTTGATAATAGTGTAGTAATTGATGATCTTTTAAGTGATTTTACCATTGAGCAAAACACAACAATTTTCGACTATAAAAAATATAAGGAAGAAAACTACGATAAACTTGCTATTCATTTAGAATCGAATTTAGACATGGATTACATCATTCGTCAAATGCATTCGTAACTTTTAAGATATGATAGAATACGGACACGGAGACGATACACATAAGTTCAACGGAATTGATTTTAAAGCAAATTTTAGTTCTAATGTATATAATTTAGGAGCCCATGCCGAGCTTAAAGAATATTTAAAAAAACAACTAGACCTAATAGAAAGCTATCCTGCTCCAAGCAGTGAAAATTTCATCCAATTACTTAGTAAACATCATTATATTTCGAATCAAAATTGCTTAGTAACTAATGGAGCAACTGAAGCTTTTTATTTAATCACGAATACTTTTTACGGAAGTAGCGCTACTATTTGCACACCTTCTTTTTCTGAATACGAACAAGCTGGAAAAGCCAATAGTTTACAGTTAGAATTTATTGATCGTAAATCTGTGCTTCAACATAAATTCACAACTAAACTGGCTTTTATTTGTAACCCTAATAATCCTGATGGTTTTGAAAATACTAGTGAAGAAATTGCTACTGTAGCAAAATCATATCCTGACACCTATTTTATTATCGACGAAGCCTATACAGAATTTACAAGCAGTTCTATTTCTTGTATTGACTTGTTATCAAAACACCCAAATATTATTCTCGTAAAATCGTTAACAAAGCTATTTTGTGTTCCAGGTTTACGTTTAGGTTATATACTTAGCTCCTCTCCTATTATTAACAAACTTTTACAACATAAAATGCCTTGGAATGTAAATAGTCTTGCTTTACAAGCTGGTGAATTCATTTTTAAAAATTATAACAAAATTCTACCTGATTTTGAATCTTATTTTTCTGATGCAATAGCTTTACAAAATGAGATAAATAAATTAGATGGCTTTGAAGTAATTCCTACAAATACAAGTTATTTTTTAGTTCGCTTATCACAACCAAAAGCCTCAGAATTAAAATCATACCTAGTCAATTCTCACCAACTATTAATACGAAATGCTTCAAATTTCAGAACTTTAGACGAACATTATATCAGAATTGCTAGTCAAACTCCAGAAAAAAACGCCTTATTAATTAAAGCTTTACGCTCATGGAACAATTAATATTTTTACTTCCTTTAGGTATTGCTTATATATTAGATTTAATTTTAGGTGATCCTAGATGGTTACCACATCCCATCCGTTTATTTGGAAATTTAATTGCATTAGGAGAACGAAAATTGAATCAAGGTAAGTCTCGATTTTCAAAAGGTATGTTGTTGACTTTAATACTTACTTCTGGTACATTTCTTTCATTCTACCTCATACAATTTCTATTAAAACCGTATCCCATTGTATATGTAATAGTTCAAAGTATATTTTTATTCTATGCCATTGCCAATAAAAGTTTGATTGAAGAAGGTAAAGCTGTATTTGATGAATTAACTAAAGGAATTATACAAGGAAGAAAAAGATTATCGTGGATTGTAGGTAGAGATACTTCTCAACTGAATGAACAACAAATTAAAACAGCTGTTTTTGAAACTTTATCAGAAAATTTAAGTGATGGTGTAATTGCTCCATTATTTTTTTATGCAATACTAGGAGTTCCTGGTGCTATGTTATATAAAATGGTAAACACGTTAGATTCTATGATTGGCTACAAAAACGAACGTTATTTTTATTTTGGAAAATTTGCTGCGAAACTAGATGATGTCTTTAATTATATTCCTTCAAGAATAACGGCTGTGATTATGCTACTTATTTCAGGAAAAATAAAACATCTTTTCAATGTTTTTAAAGAAGGAAAAAAACATACGAGTCCAAATGCAGGATATCCAGAAGCTGCTTTAGCGTATATCATAAAATGTAGATTTGGAGGTCCGAATTATTATCACGGTAAACTTATAGACAAACCATTTATAGGAATACATGATCGTAAAATTGAAGATCATGAATTTTCAACAGTAGCAAGAATAAATCATGCTACTACATTTTTCTTTATTGTAGTATGTGGATTGCTTTACTACTTTTGTTGTTGATATATGAAAAGATACATTATAACAGGAGCTCCAAGTACTGGGAAAACTACACTTATTAATTCATTACAAGAAAACGGACATACAGTTTTTGAAGAAGTATCTCGAAGAATTATAATTTCTGAACAACAAAAAAACAGTAATAAAACACCTTGGGAAGATGTTTCTGGTTTCACAAAACTTGTTCACCAGCAAACTATTAAAGAATTACATACACCTATTCATCAACATGCTTTTGTAGATAGAGGCTTGGCAGATAATATTGCGTATTTACAATTAAAAAAACAACCTGTTTCTGATGAATTTTTAGATTTCGATTATCAAAAATTTTATCATAAAACCGTCTTTTTTTGTCCACTTTGGAAAGAAATCTACACGCAAGACGAACAACGATTACAGTCTTTTGAAGAAGCTAAACAGCTACAAAACTTATTATTAAACACATATAATGATTTAGGTTTTACCATTCTTGAAATTCCAAAAACAACTGTTAGTGAACGCTTACATTTCATTAACACTTCACTAAAATAAAAAGCCCTATTTTTACAATGCATTTTGGTTTTTTATGTGAATAAAAATTAAAAGGGAATTTGGTGTAAATCCAAAACTGTTCCCGCAACTGTAAAGTTCGTTTTAAAAAACATCAATGTGCCACTGCTTAACGATTAAGTGGGAAGGCGATATTTTTAGAACTAAGTCAGGAGACCTGCCAAAATTCATTAAATAATTAATAACTCTCGGGTAAAGAGTTGGAAAATTAACAACTACATTTTAAGTAGCATTTTCTACAAATTACCTGCCTAAAACTCTTTTTTAAATAATGAAAAGATTAGTATTGCGCAGCGTGTTTTTGTCATCTAAAAATCTAATGATTGATAATTACACTAAACATAAAACATTCTCATATTATCAAAATCAAAAAATTGAATAAGGTATGGGAAAAGATGTATCAAAAGCTACAACTACTTTCTTATTCTGTGACGGTGGTTCGTGTAAAAAAGCAAAAAGCGAAATGGCTGTTCGAGAAGCAAGAGCACATTTAAGAAATGAAGGACTTTGGGACTCTACACATTCCATAAGAACGCGTTGTAATGGTCGTTGTGAAGATGCTCCTACTTGGATTGTTCAACCTGGAAATTACTGGTATAAAAACGTAACTCCAGAAAAAGCTGTTGAAATTATCGATACGCATATCAATGAAGATCAACCTATTGATTCTTATCTTTTGTATAAGGATGGAGATGAAGCAATGAATTCAGACAATGAAAGAACTGTAAAACCAATTGTTTTTAATGAGAAAGAAGATAAAGATTACGGAAATGCATTAGTTGCTCGTTCTCCTGCATCAGATCAATTTCTATATCCTTTGTTCAAAAAACTTTTTGAAACCTCATCTAACGTACAAGTAAATTTTCCGAATGGAAATCAGCAAGTAATTACACAATCGCATCAAGTTACTTATACTGATGATTTTGATATTATTGTAGAAGGACCAGAAACGAATTTAAAATTAGCTATTGGTCCGATTACTAAAGCCATGGAAAATGATGTTGCTCAAGAAATTAAAGATAGAAAAGTTGGTGTTGCAGAAGTTATTTGGAAGCAAGAAGATACTAATCACATAGCTCATATTCGTTTAAAGAATAGGAAAGGAAAATTTTTAGTATCATTGGACATTCCAAAAAATAATAGTACACTTTGGGAATATATTCTTAGTATTTACCTAAGTATGGATAGTAAAAACCCTAAAATAGTTTTACCTGTTGAACAATAAACAAATTAGCATATTAGGATGTGGATGGCTTGGTTTGCCTCTAGCAGAATTTTTAATCGATAAAGGTTATACCGTAAAAGGTTCTACAACATCGCAAACAAAGGAAAAAACACTTAAAGAGCGTAATATTATTCCTTTCGTGTTTAAATTAGGTGAATCGTATGATAAAACTTTGATGAATGATTTCTTTTCAGACAGTGAAGTAATTATCATCAATTTTCCTCCTAAGCGTATTCCTAATATTTTCAATGTATATCAAGAACAAATCAAAGAAGTATTACCATATATAAAACCAGAGCAAAAAGTAATTTTTGTTAGTTCTACTTCTGTATATCAAAATACAAACGATTGGGTTATAGAAACCATAGAAAACAAACCTGAAAAAGAATCAGGAAAAGCCGTTTTAGCTGTTGAACAACTTTTACAAGCGCATCTAAAAAATAATCTTACTATTCTTCGTTTAGCTGGACTCATTGGTTATGATAGAGTTCCAGGACGTTTTTTAGCAAAGAAAAAAGAAGTTTCAAATGGTAAAGCTCCAATTAATGTAATTCATCAAGACGATTGTATCGGATTAATTTATGCTATTATTTCTGAAAATGCTTGGGGAACTGTAATTAATGGTTGTGCTGATGAACATCCGTTACGAGAAACTTTTTATACTTTGGCTGCTGAAAAAGAAGGATTAATTCCTCCTGAATTTAAAGCATCTGATAGTATTGAATTTAAAAAAATATCAAACACAAAAAGTAAAACATTACTAAAGTATAACTATAAATATCCAGACCCTTTAATTCTTGTTTCATAAATGCAGAAGATTAATATTATAGGTGCCGGTCCAGGAGATCCAGAATTACTTACTGTTAAAGCTCATAAACTAATTACAGATGCTGATGTTATTTTACACGACAACTTAGTTTCTACAGAAATTTTAGCTTTAAATACTGCTGCTGAAAAAATATATGTAGGTCGAAAATTTGGAGATAAATCAGATCAAATTAGTAGACAAGATCGTATTAATCAATTATTACACGAACATTATTTAGAAGGTAAAAAAGTAGTACGTTTAAAATCTGGCGACCCTTATATTTATGGTAGAGCTGCTGAAGAAGCTCGGTATTTAGTACAACATGAATTACCTTTTGAAGTAGTTCCTGGAATTACTGCTTCAATTGCAGCTGCGAATAGATTAAATATTCCTATTACAGAACGAAATCATTCAAATGCAATGCTTATTTGTACTGCTCATACTGCCGATTATTCTTTTGAACAACTCAATGGAATTGCGCATATGCTTAAAGCAGGAAATACGATTTCTATTTACATGGGATTAAAAAGTTTACATCGAATCATTCCTAAACTTTTAGAAGTTTGTAAAGATGAAACGATCCCTGTAAACGCTATTTCAAACGTATCAAGAGAAAATCAACAAATTATTACAGGTACTTTAGGTAATATAGAAACTAAGATAGCCGAAAGTTCTATTCCTATGCCTGTAGTTTTTATTATTGGAGCTACTCCAATCTATTAAAACAAGACCAATGAAAGAAGGAATTTTATTATGCGGACATGGTTCTAGACGAGCGGCTGCCGTTACATCGTTTAAAAGATTAGTTACCGTTTTAAGGGAACGTTACGAAGATAAATATGAAGTTGATTATGGTTTTTTAGAATTTAACCATCCGACTTATGAAGCTGCTGTAGAGCGTATGTATTTAAACGGAGTTCGTAAAATATATGCTTTACCTGTAATTTTATTCGCGGGATCACATGCTAAAAATGATATCCCTTTTGAATTAAATACGTTACAAACTTACCATGATGACTTAACCATTTCTATGGCTAAACACATTGGTGTGAGTTCTTTTTTATTGGATTTATCAGTAAAACGTATCAAAGAAACTGAAGCAAAACTTTCTCCTGTAGACAGAAAAGATACTTGTTTAATTGTGGTCGGTAGAGGTACAACAGATCCTGATGCAAATAGTGATGTTGCCAAATTAATGAATATGCTTTGGGAAGGTTTTGGTTTTGGTTTTGCTACTGTTGGTTACAGTGGAACTGCTTATCCAAATATAAAAGAGAGTTTAGAATTAGTAAATAAATTAGGATTTAAACGTACAATCGTAATTCCGTTTTTCTTCTTTACTGGTGTATTATTAGAACGTATTTATGGAGCAGTTTCTGCTATGGATGAAAAATCTGAACATGAATACATATACACAGATCCTTTTGGGACTGATGAATTAATTCTAAAAGCTTTTGATGAACGTTTAAATGAAGCTAAAAATGGTATTGCTAATATGAATTGCCAGATGTGTAAATACCGAAAACAAGTTGTTGGTTTTGAAGAATATTTAGGTCAGGAACAAATGGGACATCATTTAAATGTTAAAGGTATTTTATTTGAAGAAGATGAAAAACCTGGAGAAAAGAAAGGTGGTTTTGGAAATACAATTAAAAAGATTTTGGGAATTTAATAAATAGAAAATTAATATGAATTCCCTATTTAATTTCCTACTCTACTCAAATATTCGCTAGAGAAATTCTTAACATAGTCATCTTCTGAATTTGTAAATTCCTTGGCTATTAGTAAAATTTTCATATGAATTTCATCTAAATCAATAGATGTATCGCTAATTGAATCCCATTCATTTATTGATTTTTGTTGAGTATTAGCAATAATTTCTCTCATTGAATTAAATCTTAATTGTTTATTTTCAGATTTAATTCCATCCAATAAAATATGTAATCTATCTTTGGAACGATGGCTAAAATTTCCTCTACCAACTGCAATTATAATTCGAGTTTTATTTTCATCTGTTGCTATATAATATTCCTTTGTTAATTTATCTAACGCTTTATCTCCAATAATACTCAGAGCCCAATTTGCCCTATCAACTACTGGATAAAAATCATCAAATAGTAAATTAAAAACATTATTAACAATGGATTCATTGGAATTTTTAAGAAAGTCTGAAAATTTATCTATCAAATGATAAATAGCAAAAAAGCGATTAAGATATTTACTATCTTCCAAAAGTTCAATTAGAACATTAAAAATTTCTTGATTCAGTAACTCTTTTTTAACGTTAGAAATTACTTTATGTTTATCTTTATCTGATCCCTCTCTTAAAACTTTTTTTAATTCTTCTATGGTCATATGTGCAAATTAAATCTTTTATACTTTTATCTATCCATAGTTGAAATAGATGGTACGTTATATTTAGGAATATTAACATATCCTTTATCTCTTAAAAACTCCATCCATGAATTAGCTTTATTAGACACGCCATAAATAAAATTATGTAGACTATCATTAAACTTCTTCTCCTCACCAAAATGGGTATTAAAATGTAGTTCCAATAGCTTTATAATAGAATAAACATGTATTTGTCGCTTATAATCTTTTCCTCCTGTAAAACCATCTACAATATCAAAATTTAGAATATCGTATATATTTTTAAAATTCAACTTTCCATTTTTCTTGTAAGGAATCTCAATTTCATCAAGATAAAATTCATAAAGTTGAAGTTCACTCATAGTTTCATAGTTACTCTTGAAATCATTAATAATTTTAATATCATAATCACCTAATAGACAAAAACCAAAGTCCCGAGATAAGTACTCGATCTTTTCATCATCTGTAATGGGTAATTTCTCGTAGAATTTTAATATAACTCCTAGATCCTTATAATTAGCATCTTTAAGTATTGTTTTAGTTAATTCTTCTCCTTCTGACTTTAATAAAACTATCTGTTTTAAAATCTCTTCAACCGATTTATCCTTTGATTCAAGTATTCCTATAAATTTATTCACATAAGGATAATTAAAACTATCTTTTTTCAATATGTTTTGATAAGCTTTAAGAGCTTTAATTATTTCATTTTTATACTCATCATTAATTTTTTTTGTTTTAATCCAATCTTTAAATTTAGTATTCCACATTAAACCAGAATACATTTTTCCTTTTTCAATAAGGGTAAAACTTTCAGATGAATTTTTAATAAAATTTATAATTTGTTTTGGTGGAATTCCATCAAACATGGACACAATACGCTCTATATCTTTAGGATTGAAAGTAATATTTTTAAAGTATTCTAGATCTTTAATCCCTAAAGAATCATCTTTTAATTTCAAATAAGAAATTTCATTTTGAGGTTTTATCTTAGAAAATGACGAAAAAATATTATTCTTATCTTTTTTATCAAAGTAATCTGACTCAAGTATTTTATTTATATCTTCTATGCTTATTGAATCTTTACTTTTTAAATTATTAATTTTATTTAAATAAAAAGTTCTACCCCAATTTTGATAATTTGTAGTGCTATTCTCATAAAATTCAATCCATTTATCAGCTGTTTTATGTTTATTTCTAAAATAACTACTAGATGATCTAGAGGATGAGACAAAATCCACTTCAAGTTTTGGATCTTTTGGTACAGGAAAAGTATGATCATGTATATGCTCTAAACAAGCTACCATTTTATCTGAAACTAAAACTTGGTAAGATATACTATGGTAATTCATATTTATATCATGCCTACTTATAACACCACTATCTATCAAAGTATTAACACCTAACGATTGTATAAGGTATGGCGTCATGTTTACATTAATATTTCGAGTAATAATTGTGATCAGTTTATTTGCTTCTTCTTTATTAGCATTAACTAAAACATCAAATATTTTTTTATAATCTTCTTCTGAATAGAGCTTAACTAAAAGAGCAGATTCAATACTTTTTTCACTAATATCATTTAAAAAATCAGACAATAAAATCATTGTTTTACTTTCTGTTTCGTTAACTGAAATATTAGTACGATGATTTAACGCTTTAAGAGCATTTTCTCTTATATCTTCATCTTCTTCAATCTCAATAAGATCCTTTATTTTTTGAATCGTTGAAGGTTTTGAATCAATAAATTTAAAAACATATTTATTAACATTTCCAATAATTCCTAACTTATCAAATAAAGCTGCTTTTTTAAGATAAAACCTTAATTCTTTTTTATTATCTACTATTTGATTCCAGTTTATAGAATACCATTTATCCAATATTCTAGAAACAGATGAATTAGCTTTATCATAAATTAAAGTATAATATTCAAGAGCAGTAATATCTTGATTTTTTAATGATTCAACTAATTTATTTTCTAATTGATATTTTTCTTTAAATGATTTTGTTTGGTCTAGTTGATTTATTTTTTTAACTAACTTTTCAGAAGGTTCGAAAACTATTTTATTTTTTTTACAATAATCAGTTAGCTCTACTAATTGTAACATAAATTTCTTAGCAAAACTTGGTAATTTTCTATTTATTCCACTAAAGATTGAAAGATTATATTGATTAATTTTATTTTTAACTTCTTCCGCATTATGTACTGTTAATTGCTTGTATGCATGTAGAGCTATCGAATCATTTTTACTATATAACTTTTTAAATAGACGAGTAAGTTGATCTGGTTCTAATATTTTATCTTTGATATTTTCAAATTGTCCTTTTATTGGATTCCACTTATAATCTTTGTAGTTATTGTACCAATAGACAAGATAATTTACTTTAGCTGTAGGATCATTATATGTACTTGTCCAATTTCCTTTTTCATCTTTAACTTCTAACTTTAAGCCAGTTTTATTCTCCATTATTTTCTTAATATTGAATTCAGACCGACCATAATGATCATTATAAATATGAACTTTTTGGTGTAATTGTGATCCAACATATCTTAAAGCTAAAGAATCATTTGAATTAAATATATCTCTTAGCGCATGGTAATTAATCCACCAGTAATCAGACGAATTCAATAAAACTGCTCCATAAAATTCTGCTATATTATCTGATTCAAAATCTTCATCATTAAAAACTGATTCATATCCAAATTTAATAAGTTCTTCTAAAGTCGCATAACTTGCCAATAATTGCTTATACTCTTTAGCTATATTTTCATAGCTCTGATTTTTTATAACTAAATCAATATTTGTTATCTTAGAAAGTGCAATAATACACTCATCAATACTGTATACATTATGGTCTCCCAATATTTCTACAATGAGCTTGGCTGATTCGATAGTTTCAAAGTGTCTTAAAGAATAACAAATTCCTGAATATATTTGTGTTTCTCTATCATTTTTTCCTTTCCCCCAATATCTACCTGCCGCACATTCTTTTAAAAATTCAAAAGCTTCATTAGTTCTTAATTTTGCAGCTTCTTCTATTTTCTCAATTATAGAATAATATCTTCCTTGGTCAACAAGTTTAAGTATATCTGACTTAATAGTCTTTAAAGAAGGTAACTCATCTTTTTCTTCATCAAAACTTCTCAAGCGATATTCTACATTTCTTTCACTAATTGGTACATTAGTAAACTTACTTAAGAAACCTGAATATTTAATTTTAGAATTATTCTTGTAAAGAAATTTTTTGAATTTTGTGGAAGTTAAAGAATCATTTACAGATAAACCTTTAAAATCTGTATAATAATATAAAATTGATAGCGCTACTTCTCTAAGATTAGTAGTATTTGTATTTTGTCCTCTTTTTCTTGTAAATGACCGTTTATTGTCTAAAAAATTAGATACATCAGATATTGCTTTTATATCCCCTTCTTCAACTAATTTTAAAAGGTTATCTAATTTTTCATTAAGTTCTTGACTCTGTTTATCTAATTGAGAAAATACAATAAAAGGCAAGTAACATAACAGTAATAGTACTTTTTTCATTCAAAACAATTTTTACTCTAATATATACTTTTTAAGTAGAAAAAAACTAATAGAAACTATAAAAATCTACTCCACAATCCCTTCTCCTTCGAGATATAAATCTTCTAATTGTTGTTTAATTTCATCTGAAGGTTCTTGCCACATACCACGCTGAATTGCTTCTAATAAACGTTCACTCATGTCTTTTAAAGCCCACGGATTGTTGTCTTTTATGAAAGCTTTATTTTTCTCGTCTAATAAATAACTTTCTGTGATACCTTCATACATAAAATCATCAATCAAGTTTGTAGTAGCATCGTAAGCAAATAAATAATCTAATGTTGCCGCCATTTCAAAAGCTCCTTTATATCCATGACGCTGTACACCTGCAATCCATTTTGGATTTATCACTCTTGATCGATATACTTTTAACAACTCTTCTTTTAAGGTTTTTACTTTTGGGGTTTCTGGTCGAGAATGATCTCCAAAATATACTTCAGCTTCACTTCCTTTTACAGAAGCAACAGCATTTGCTAATCCACCTTGGAATTGATAATAATCATCACTATCTAAAATATCGTGTTCTCTATTATCCTGATTATGCATTACAATTTGCATCGCTTGCAATCTGTTTGTAAATGATTCGTGTGCAGAAACACCTTTTTTAGAACTTCCATAAGCATAACCACTCCAATTGATATATACTTTGGCTAAATCTTCTTGTGTTTCCCAATTTTTCTCATCAATTACAGCTTGTAAACCTGCGCCATACGCACCTGGTTTAGATCCGAAAACTCTGTATAAAGCACGTTGTTTAGCTTCTTCTTGAGGTAAACCTTTAGCTTTCCAATCTTTTGTTTCTTCTAAAAATCGTTTACGAATCGGATTTTCCCCTAAAGATTCATCTAACCCAGCAACTCTAGCTATAGCAGTATTGAATAAATTAATTACATCTGGAAAAGCATCTCTAAAAAAACCAGAAATACGTAACGTAACATCTACTCTTGGTCGTTGTAATTTCAGTAATGGAATTACTTCAAAATCGCTTACTCTTCTATTGGCATTTTTCCAAATTGGTTTTACTCCCATTAAGGCAAATGCTTGAGCAATATCATCCCCTCCTGTTCGCATTGTTGAGGTTCCCCAAACAGAAATCCCAATAGTTTCTGGATAATCTCCATGTTCTTGGATGTAACGATCTATAATTAGTTTTGCACTCTTTTCTCCTAAACGAAAAGCAGTTTCGGTAGGAATTGTTCGAACATCAACTGAATAAAAATTACGACCTGTTGGTAATAAATCTACACGTCCTCTTGTTGGAGCTCCAGACGGACCAGAAGGAACGTATGCTCCGTTCAATCCTTCTAATAAATTTGTAATTTCTTCAGTTGTGTTGTGTACAGCAACTAAGGTTTTATGTTTTATCAGTGCTAAAACTTCATTTAGTTTTGGATAAGCTTCAGATAAAAAGTTTTCATCTAAAAATTGTATCAATTGTTGTTTTGCTATAGATTCTAATTGCTCAACAACTTGACCTACAGTTTTACAATCTTTTTCTCCAATCTTTATTTCTAACTTTTCAGCATAATCTAATGCTAAAATATTTTGTTCAATTCCAAGATCTTCGGCTAAAACTTGTGTAATTCCTTTTTGCTCATAAGTTGGCATTCTGTGTAAAGCAATTAATAAATCGATTAATTGTTCATCTACAGGAGCTTTTCCGAAAATATGCAAGCCATCTCGAATTTGTGCTTCTTTAAGTTCACATAGATATCCATCTAATTTTACCAAAAGTTCATCTACATCATCCGAAATAATTCCTAAATCAACGTTCAGTTTTGTTTCTTTAACCAAATTGGCAATTTCACACTCTAAAGCTTTTGATCGTTTCGGATCTAAATTTGAAGCTTCATAATATTCATCAACTAAATGCTCTAGTTTCATTAAACTTCCATAACTCTCCGCTCGAGTCATCGGTGGAATTAAATGATCTATAATTACCGCTTGATTTCTTCGTTTTGCTTGTGTTCCTTCTCCTGGATCGTTGATGATAAACGGATAAAAATGTGGTAACGCATCGAACAACATCGCGGGAAAACAAGTTTCTGGATCTAAAGACACACTTTTTCCTGGTAACCATTCTAAGTTTCCGTGTTTTCCTAAATGAATTACAGCATCTGCTTGATATGTATCTTGTAACCAGAAATAATAGGCCAAATATTGATATGTTGGCGCTAAATCTGGAGAGTGATAAATTGCTTGTGGATCTTGATTATAACCTCTGGAAGGTTGAATACTCACAAAAACATTTCCTAATAAAAATCCAGAAACGATAAAACCTTCTTCTGTGAAATAAGGATCATTATCTGGAGTTCCCCATTGTTCAATTATCTTTTCTTGTAACGTTTTTGAAATAGTATCAAATCGTTTTTTAAAATCATATAAACTATATAATATCGCATGAGGACGAGTTTGCGTTGTACTAATATCATTGGTTGTAACTTGTGTAATCCAATGCATTAATTCTGTTCCAGATTGCGGTAATTGTTCTCCTAAATTATAATTTGCTTCTTGTAATGCGTTTAATAAAACGGTACAACTTGCTGGCGTATCTAATCCTACTCCATTAGCCAGTCGACTATCTTTATTGGGATAGTTAGGTAAAATAACAGCTACGCGTTTTTCTTCATTTTTCTTTTCCTGTAATCTAATCCAGTTTTTTGCCAATCTTGCCATGAATTCACAAGCTGGTTCGTGAGCTTCATATTTTACAATTGTACTATCGGTAAGTTCGTCTTTTTGAACTTCTTTTTTAAAAGATACTGCTCTACCTATAATTCTTCCATCAATTTCTGGTAAAGCTACATTCATAGCAATATCTGTAGGCGGAAGACCAAACATACCTTCTTCCCAAACTGTTTTATTTGTTGTTGAAAAAATAGCTTGTAAAACAGGAATTCCTAATCTATCAAAAATAAAATCTGTAGTATCAGAAGATTTAATTGTAAATCCTGTTGTATTAATTATGGCTGCTATTTTTCTAGTGCCTGAATTTGTCATTAGTTTTTCAAGATTCACCAACGTATCAGGATCTCTCAAATTATTTGCAAAAGCTACAACAGGCTGTATGCCTTGATCTAATAAAGATCGACTTAAAACTTCTAAAGGTTCTAAGTTATTTGCTAAGAAATGCGTTCTATATGCTAATAAAATTGTTGTTGATTGATTATGATCTAAACTTGAATCTAATTCTTCTTGTGTAACAATTCCGTTTTCAAATGTATATAGAAACAAATCATCTATTTGTTCTGCTGAAACTACCTCAACAGTTTGATTGAAAAAATTCTTACGGATATAATTCAAAAAGTTAATCGCATTTGCTTTTCCTCCTTGTTGCAAATATTGTCTGCAATGATGAACCGTTTGTAATGGCACAGAAGACAACTTCATCAATTCGTAATCGGGTTCATGAGCGGGAATAAAAAGCAACACACAATTGGTTTCTTCTTGCAATTCAACTAACGATTCAACTAAATATTTATAATAGCTTATTCCGCCTAAAAGACTACAAACAATAACTTTTGCTTTTTCTAAAACATCTTCTACATAATTATCTATCGTCAATTCTTGTTTTAGATATACCAAATTGGTCATGCGTAAACTTGGCAGTGTATCACTTTCTTGAGTATAAAGTGTTCTATAAGATTCATTTACCGTGTGTATTTCGGTATCGCCTGCACTTAAAAAAACAATATCACCTGGTTTTTGTTCAATATAAAAAACTCCATCATCATCTGGATTCCAACCTCCAGGTATTGTTGCTATTAAATGCATAATTTTCTAATTTGATTACTTAATAGGGTAAAATTTTCTTTCTTATTTTCCCAAGGGGATTAATCCCCTTGGTTACCTTGAGTGTGAAGTGACTCAATGAATTCTCTCATTTCCTTACCCCAACGCGCTTCGTGTTTGTAATGATTATTTTTGATATAATTCGTGACTCTTTCTATTGAACCATCCGTTGCAGATATTTTCTTTCTATGAAATTTCTGTACCCAAACTTTCTGTTTTCCTTTTTCCCATTCTTTAAATCGCTGGAATTTATACGAAGTATATCCTTTTATATTTTTTATCTGAGTTGTCAACTCTTCTTTGTTTTCTACCTTCAGTAAAATATGAATATGGTCAGGTAAAACATTAAAACAAACTACATCTATATCATATCTTTTAAACGCTTTTTTGAATAAACTCATCATTTTTTCTAAATCATCTTCTTCAAAAATTAAAGCATCTAAATTTCTTATAAAACTAGAGGTATTATATTTTACCATTCTATCTGAAATTCGAGATTTTGCTGTCGCAAAGGTTACAAAGTAATATTCTTTATCAAGGGGTTTTCCAATGGGATTAATCCCATTGAGTCTAGTCAACCAATTAAAGTTTCCTGCTCCCCAGTACAAATGGATGTAACTTGCCATTACATTTTTGTATGAAAATACTTTAGTTGCTATTTCTTTTTCTCTTGCTGTATAAACTTTTGCTATAGAATCGTATTGATCATGAATCATCGAGGAATAATGAAATTCATGTCCCCAAATCGTTTCGTCTTCGAAAACAACTTTTCTATATCCTAAATGTAATTTCTTTTGCTCCATCGTTGTACTAAAATTAAAAACTCCCGCCATGTTAAAAGCAATTCCATCAGCATTAATAATTTGATTTCCTAAGTACATCATTCCTCCACATTCTGCTAGAATCTTAATTCCATCTTCAGCTGCGTTTTTAATAGCTGTTTTCATTTCAGCATTCGAACTTAACTGTTCTAAATATAATTCTGGATACCCTCCTGCTAAATAAATAATATCAGCATCAGGTAACTTTGTATCGTGGATTGGACTAAAAAACGTTACATCGCCTAACTGCTTTAAGTAGGCTAAGTTTTCAACATAAGTAAACGTGAAGGCTTCATCTTTAGCTACAGCTATTTTTAATTTAGTTTTTATTTTCTTGTGAAAGCCAATGGGATTAATCACACTGGTAATAGCTGTTTCTTTTTTTGCAAGGAGATGAATCTCCTTGGTAACATCATCTATTTCTGTGTTTTTAATCGAAGTTGCAACATTTAAAAGTTCTTTTATATTAGCATGTGTACCAATATGACTTGCTGCGTTTTCTATTAACTCTTCGAATTTATCTTCAATATGTAAACCTAAATGTCTCGAAGGAATTTTAATATCGTCGTTTGGAGGAATATATCCTAAAGAAGGTATTCCGACGGTTTCGCAAGCTTCTTTTAAAAACGCATAATGTGATTCTGTTTTCACAAAATTGAACAAAACTCCTGCTATTTTAACTTCAGGATCAAACGTTTTTAATCCATATAAAATAGGAGCAATGGTATATGCCATTGCTTTAGCATTCACTACTAAAACAACTGGAATATTAAGTTTCTTTGCCAATTCAGCTGAACTTCCTTGATCTTTAACTGCTCCATCAAATAATCCCATTACACCTTCTACAATAGAAATATCAGCTTCATTAGTATATTTAGTGAATACTTCTTGAATGTGTGTATCTGACATCAATACACTATCTAAGTTGATACTTGGTCTTTTAGCTGCTCTGGAATGATGAATTGTATCTATATAATCTGGTCCGCATTTAAAAGTTTGTACTTTATAGTTCTTATTACTAAAGTAACGAGCTAAACCAAGTGTTATCGTTGTTTTTCCAGAATTGCTCCAAGGAGCTGCTATTAAAAATGCCTTTGCCATAATTATAATGATGAAAAAGGTATGTATCGTAAATTTAAAACTTCTGCCAAACGTTTTGCTCTACCTAATTTCACAAAACCATTTTCTGTATCTACGATGGTGGTATTTGATAATTTAGACAAATACATTTTGTAATTTTTCACCGCAAAATCAAATGGATTTTCGTGTCCTGCATTAATCTTTCCATCTGTTAACACAAATAGTTGTACGGTTTTAATATTTATTGATTTCAACAACTCAAATACTTTTGAAAAAGCACTTCCTAAGTTTGTTTTCCCTCCTGCTCTTAATTGATAACTGACTTCATGTATTCGCTTACTATCTGTAGTAAAATATTGTAAAATTTTTGCTGATGAATTTTCTAAAACTACAATAGCATATTCTATCTTTTTTGCTGGATAAGAAACTATTGTTTTTTGAACAATTCCTTTAATATACCCTAATTGCTTATCAACTGCCATAGAAGCACTGGTGTCTAATAAAAAAACAATTTTAGCTGATGCTTTTTCAGTAATTTGTTGATATATCTTAGTAAACTTCTGTGTTACAATATAATTTTTAATTGTTTTTACTAAAGCTATACGATCTGCTTCTTTAGCTATATATGGACTCTTTATGAGTTCATTATTTGTTGGTAGTGCTACTACTTTTTTTTTTGAGGCTTGAGGAATAGAAAATTGCAATCCGTTTTTAATCTGTTCTGGAAGTTGAAACGAATTTGATCCTTGTTGAGGTTCTGTATTTTCTTTCTTCTCTTCTTCTTTTGAATTTTGCTCAGTTGAATTCTCTTTTTCCTTTGGCGGAGTAAAATCACTACTCCTATGTGCTAAAACAAAAGGTGCTATTTTATATAACATTGCTTCTGTAGTTTCGCTTTCTCCTAATAAAGCGGCATAAGCTCTAGTAGTTTTTAACAAAAGTATATCTGCTCTTAATCCTTCTACATTGGCTTCAACAGTTAATTTAGCAGCTTCATTTTGTACTTTTTCTGATAATACTACATCTACTAATTTATTTTTTGCTGAAAGAACTTCTGCTTTTAATGCTGATTCTTCTTCTTTTAGTCTTTTATAAAACTCAGTAGTATTCGTATCAAAATTTAAACGTTGTAATGCTATTTTTTTTCGAAGCGTAATATCTTTTGGTGTTGAAATAGCAACACTTAATCCGAATCTATCTTTTAGTTGTGGACGTAGTTCTCCTTCTTCAGGATTCATAGTACCAACTAAACAAAATCTGCTGTCTAACCATTCAGAAATTCCTTCTCTTTCTAAATGATATCCTCCAGATGCAGCAGCATCTAATAACACATCCATTAAATAGTCATTCAACAAGTTGATTTCATCTATATATAAAAATCCTTGATGTGATTTTGCTAATAAACCTTTATCTACAATAGTTTTTTTCTGATTAATAAGTGCTTCTAAATTTACACTTCCTAATACACGGTCTTCAGTTGCGCCAATAGGTAAGTTTACAAACGGAAAATCTTCCCCCATTAATTGACTTAATGCTCTAACTGTAGTTGTTTTTCCAGTTCCTTTATCTCCAGTAGCTAAAACTCCTCCAATAGTTGGATCTATTAGATTCAGCAGCAAGCATAATTTAAAATCATCTTGACCGACAATAGCAGTAAATGGAAAATTAATTTTGTTTTGCATACTAACCTAATAAAGTTTTATACATCCAAATACCTCCAATTATTATTGATATAATTCCTATTGATGCATTTAACCATTTGAAAATTGACATGTTACGCTCTATAAATCTACTCATTGTAAAAATAAGTACATAACTATAAGCAGCCATAGCAAAAATAACTCCCAAAGATTCTATAACTAAAATCCAAATAGCTTCTGTTATTGTGCTTGCACTAATTACCAAAGCAGATGTTAGTGCTCCACCTGTTCCTGCTAAACCATGTAACATACCAATCCAAAAGGATCTATTTATTGGATTCATTGCTATTTCCTCTCCTGATTTCCCATGCAAGTGAATCATATTATTCGGATCATGTTCGTGTTCTTCAATCTTTTTATGATCCGACATCATATCTTTTAATTTATGATTTCTTCTAATTGCTGTAATTCCTAACCAAATCATAATTGGTCCAACTGCTATTTCAGCAAAATATGAGATGTCTTCGATAAACGATAATAATACCGATCTGAATAACAATGCTATTCCTCCGAAAAGCAATAAAGTAACAGAATGCCCAAAAGCCCATTGTGAAGCTGTAAAAACAGTTTTAAAAGTTACTTTTTTCTTATTGATTGCGTTTTCCGCTGCTAATACTGAAACTGCAGAAACATGATCGGGTTCAAAAGAATGTAAAACTCCTGCAATTAATGGTCGTGTAAAGTTTAAAAAACTCATACTTTTTTATAGGATATAATTTGGTTGTTGTTGTTTATTAAATATAAATTCAATATCACATTTGGTGCTATTTTATAACAATGCTCGTAACATTTTTGAAGTAACATTTGATAAAAAGGTTCTTCTGCATCAAAAGTAAAGATTTCTTGTAACCTACCTGCCATATTTAATGCTAAAACCTTACTTGAAATTTCTTCATTATAACCAGAATCTAATGCTAGTTTGTAAATAAAATTTTTATCCCAAGTTGTTTTGTTACTGTGTGTGTTTGTATGGCCTTTAGCTAACTTAGATGCTTTACCTAGCATGATTCCCATGTTCACAACTTTTATAGCTTTCTCTTTGTGAATTTTCTCAAAAGTTTCTTGAATCCAATTTCCATAATGAATACAAGCTACTTCAGGAAAATCAGGAAAAGTACTTCGAAGTGCTTTTTCGCTTCTTGCTCCAGAATTAATTAGTAATCGAGTTTCATTATTCGCCAAGGCAACATCTATTCCTTGTTGAATACTTGCTATATATGATGCGGCTGAAAACGGAGTTACAATACCAGAAGTTCCTAAAATAGAAATCCCATGTAAAATTCCTAAACGGCTATTTAAAGTTCTCTTCGCTAGCTTTTCTCCGTCTTTTACAGAAATTTCAATAGTGACTCCTTTATCCGTAAGATTATAATCTGATAACATTTTATGACAAACTGTAGTCATCATTTTTCTAGGAACAGGATTAATTGCTGGTTCTCCAACAGCAATTTCTAATCCAGGTAAAGTTACCAAACCAACACCTTCTCCCCTTTTAAAAATAATTTCCTTTGTTGTATTGAATGAAACTGTAGTTGTAATTTCTGCTAAATGTGTAACATCAGGATCGTCACCTGCATCTTTAATGGTTGTGATTGCGCTCTTATCTTCAGAAATGATAGCATCTTTTAAGTAAAATGTTGCAGTTTCTCCTACAGGAAGCATTACTGAAACTTTTTCCTGTTTCTTTTGAGAGATTAAACCTAATAAAGCTCCTTTTACACAAGCTGTAGCACAAGCTCCTGTTGTATATCCTTTACGAAGAGGTTTATCGGGTATTTCTTGTAAATCACTCAATATATACTATAATCTTTTGATGTAATTCTTCAATAGAATTCGTACAAAGATACCTATTTGACAACAAAGGCTTTTTTAAAATAACTATTGGAATTTGAGTTTCTAGTGCGGCTGAAATTTTTTGATCTAGCTTTCCATTAACTCCGCTTTCCTTAGTAAAAATAGCTTTCGGAGCTAACTCTTTGTATAACAAAATCTCTTCTTTTACATGTTGAGGATAACCATATAACAACTGTTCTGATGGAAAATTGGCTTGTTCTGCAATAGCTCGTGAACTATCTCTGTCTAAAATTCGAAACCAAGTTGTATTCGATTTCCAATATGAAGTTAATTTATGTATAGTTTGCACTCCTGAAAGTGCCAATAAAGAATCATATTTTTTCTGTTGAAAAACAGCTATTGCTTCTTCAATAGAGCTTACATAAGTTACCAATTCATGATTGATTCTTTTTGTAAATTCTCGTTCAAATCGAATTATCGGAATTGTTATTTCAATAGCAGCAACAGTTTGGTGTAAAACTTCAGCAAAAGGATGCGAAGCATTAACAATACATTTGACTTTATTTGTAATACAAAATTGTTCTAATTCATGCTTTGTTAATGCTCCGTATATTGGAATTCCTTTACCTTGAAATGATACTTCAGTTTTGGTTGAATAGTAATACGGAATGTGAGTTTCATCTAAAAATGATGCTACTTGCTTACCTTCTGTTGTTCCTCCAAAAACTAGTATCATATTAAATTACTTTACTAATTTTTCCTTTTTTCTAAAGATATGATGCCATTTATCATCATATAACCATGAACGATTTTTTCTTGCACCAACTGCCTCTCCAACAACTATTAAAACTGTTCTTGTTAATTTATTTTCTTTAATGATTTGTGTTAATTCTGTAAGCTTTCCAGTCCACACTTGCTCATCTTTCCAGCTTACTCTATATAGAACAGCTAAAGGAGTTTCTGGTGGATAATGTTCTAGTAATTCTCCTTGAACTTTCTTTGCAATTCCTACACTTAGAAAAATACACATTGTCGCACGTAATTTTGCCATATCAGCAATATTCTCATGCTCTGGAGTTGGTGTATTTCCTTCGCCTCTTGTTAAAATTATAGTTTGCGCTACTTCTGGAATGGTAAATTCTGATTTTAAATATGCTGCTGCTGCTTGGAATGAAGAAATTCCAGGAACGATATAATAATCGTATCCTTTAGCGTCAAAAATTGTCATTTGTTCTTGAACCGCTCCATATATTGAAGGATCTCCTGAATGTAAACGAACAATTTTCTTTCCTTGTGCATAATAATCATCTATAATATCGATTTGCTCTTCTAAAGTCATAGAAGCAGAATTACGAACTAACGCTCCTTCTTTAGCCATATGAGTTAACTCTTCTGGAACTAAACTACCTGCATATAAAATACAATCTGCAACCTCTAAAATAGCACGACCTTTTAAGGTTAATAAATCAGGATCTCCAGAACCAGCTCCAACAATTGCTATACTTGGTTTTCTAGCAAAATCAGAAACTAAACTAATTGCATAGGTGAATTTTTTACCAGAATCAGTATTTACTTTTGTTTTCTCTACCAACCATTCACTTTCATTTGCGATTAACGCTGATGAAGCTTCAGAAACACCATAAACTCCTACTTTTTTCTTTACTACTTCTGATGGATTTGCTACATCGATACTATTGAGTTCATCTCCATTATAGGTAATTAATGGAATGTCTAATTTAGCAACGATGTCTAAATAAGCTTGTTCTTCAGCTTTAATATCAGCAGAACCAATAGCCATTACACTTTCAATTGCCACTTGTTGTTTTTGTAGCTCTTCACATAATATTTTCTCGAATAATTCTGGTTCAATATCCTTTGAACAACCGCTTCCTAATGCAATACATTTAGGATGAAAAGCTAACGTTGGTAAATCTAATTGAATTAACTCATATCCAACATATAGTAAAGCTTCATGTTTTTCTGTAACTACAGCATCTAAACTGTAATAAATAGTCACAAAATCCGGACAGGTTTTTTCTAAAAATTCAGTTCCTTTATCTTTTACTTTTAAAACTAAAGCAATCGGTTTTCTATTAACAAATAGAGAAATAATAACATTTAGTTCGGTATTACATTTCTGAGCCCAACCGTATTGTTCTGCTAACATATCCAAACTCCACAAATCTTGTAAATCGCTAGAGGTAGAAACAACAGAAGTCGCTTGTAAAATTCTACTGATTTGCGCTGTTAGTTCATTCGCTTTACCTATATGTCCGCTTAACACAGACTGTGCAAACTTCCCTTGGTCATCAATATTCACTACAGCAGGATCTGTTTTTTTATCTTCAATTACACTTGCTATACTTCGCACACAAATACCTAAAGCTCCAATAAAAAGCCAAGCATCGTATTTCTGAAATGAAGCTTCCATTAACTCTTTAACAGAATCGATCTGTTTTATATCTTTTGTTTCTTCAACTTCTCTTGTTGTAAAAACTTTACTTCTGTAAAACTCATTTTGCAATGTTTTAGCAATTTCTAATCCGTTATCTGTAAAACTGATTATTGCTACTTTTAAAACTTGTTCTGCCATATTCTTATTTCCCTTCTATTTTCACTGCTTTCAATAAGCAGATAGGATTATGTAAATCTAAGGTTAAATTTATCTCTTCTGTTAATTTCCAACCTAAGTTTTTACAGCTTTCTATAAATGATAGTCTACTAGTTTCTTTTACTGTATTCATCACAATAATAGCATTGGAAGTTATCACTTTATTTACTTTCATGAGTAACTCTTCTAATCTACCTCCATGCCCACCTATAAAAACTGTATCTGGTTGATTATATGTTTCTATATCTTCTTCAAAAAAATCACCTATAATTTCTTGAATTCCTGGAACTCCAAATGTTTTTTGATTCTGATATAGTATTTCTTCGCATTCTTCTCTTTTTTCAAAAGCTACAACTTCTAAATTAGGATTCTTCAATTTTGCTTCAATTGCAATTGATCCCGTACAGAATCCGATATCCCAAAATACTTTTGCATTTAATATTTCTAGTAGATGTAAGGTAGTTAAACGAATTGGCATTTTAGTAATCATTTTGGGTCTACCAGGTAATCCTTTAAAATTTCCATCTTGAATTCCAAAATGTTGTTTTCTTTTCTCTATTCTGTGTAATAAAACACAGTTGAGTTTATGATATTCGTAACCTAAAGCTTCTGATAATGTTAAGGTTTGAACTTTTTCATGTTCACCTTCTAAATCTTCTCCGATACTTATTTTATAATTTGTAAATCCATATTGAAGTAATCTTTCCGCAATTGCTTTCGGATTTTTATCCGCATCCGTTAATACACCAATTAAACTTTTTTGTTGTATTAATGCTGCATCTAATGCTTTCCATGTTCTACCGTGAACACTAACTGCTATTAACTCATTACTGTTGGTATTTGTTTTATTGGCTAGCAATTGAATTGAACTAAAGTAAGGCTCAGTATGGATTACAGCATTTGGATATTTATTCTGAAGTGTGTTTGAAAAACCATAAAATAACGGATTTCCTGAAGCAAAAATGACAACATTGGTTTGTGCATTTTCATACTGATGAAATACTGTTGACATCGGACTTTTAATGTAAATCCATTGGTAGTCTTTGGGAAGTACATCTTTAACCAATTCTAAATGGCGTTTACCTCCACTAAAAACTGTCGTATTTCTAATTAACTCGTTTTGTTCATTAGAAAAAACAGGTTTCGAATTCCCTATGCCAATTACATGAAATATCATTTATATTTTTCTTGAATTACAACTTCATGCTGAAGTTTTTTATAATCCCACTTTTTAATTTCTAATTCAGGTTTATTATAGAACTTATCTGTATAACCGAAACACAAATATCCAATTAATTGATTTTCTTTAGGAGCATTTAAAATACCTTTCACCTTTTCAGGATCTAAAATACTTACCCAACCCATGCCAATGTTTAGGGATCTTGCCATTAACCACATATTTTGGATCGCACAAACTACGCTGTATTTCCCCATATTAGGCATACTTGTTTGTCCTAATACAGGTTCTTTTTTAGGCTTGTAAAACACCGCAATATTCAATGGAGACTCGGTAATTCCTTCTAACTTTAATCGAATATATTTTTGTCGCTTTTCATCTGAAAACTGAGCTATTGCTTTTTCATTTTCTTCTTGAAATGAACCACGTATCGCTTCTTTAGTTTTTTCATCATAAATAATAACAAATTCCCAAGGTTGTGAAAATCCGACTGATGGTGCCGCTAAAGCTGCTTGCAATATCCTATCCACATCCTCTTCTACAACAGGATCTTTCTTAAAATGATTTCCTCTTACATCTCTACGATGCAATAAGATTTCTTCTAGAATCTGTTGCTCTTCTTCATTAAAAAAACGTTGTATTTCGTTTTCCATCTTTAGGATAATTCTAATTTAGAAACTTCATCTAAAGTAAAAGCTGCATTTACAATAGCTGCTGCAAAATTGCTACCACCACGTCGCTCTGTAATTAGCGCAAACGAAGTCTCTTTTTGCATTTTTAAACGTTCTTTAGATTCTATCACATTTATAAATCCTACTGGCGCTCCAACAATTCCTATTGGTTGTATTATTCCTTCATGTACTTGATCTACAATTTCAATTAAGGCTGTTGGTGCATTTCCTATGACAAATAATGCATTTGGATATTTTTCCGCAGCACGTTTTATTCCAGCTTGGGATCTAGTTAATCCTTCTTCTGCTGCTAACTTTAGTGTTTCTTCATCGTTTAATAAACAAACAACTTCATTGTTATATTTTCCTGTAAAAGCTCTTGTAATTCCTGCTTTTACCATAGTTACATCTGTTACAATTACTCCACCATTCTTTAAATAATCATTCCATTTTTCAATAGCTCCTTTAGAGGTTTCTATATAGTTGATATAATCGAAATCTCCCGAAGTATGAATACAACGAATTGCTGCCCATAAATGATCTTTATCTAGATTATTCTCTGGTAAATTTTCTACAATTTCTCTAAAACTTGCATCCTGAATTTCTTGTCCGGTTTCAGGTTTTCTATTTAAATATCCTCTTGGCGTAATTAAATGATCTCTATATCTAAATGTTTGACTATTCCCTATCAAAACAACACTAAACATATCTACGTCTTCTACGTTTAATTCACCTAAGGTTGTGATTTGAATGTTTTCTTCAGTTCTTCCTAATTGCTTACAAATGGCAACTGGAGTTGAAGCTTCTCTATGCTCTAAATAAATATTCTTTAAAGCTTGTAATTGCCAATATCTCTTCTTACTCCTTGGGTTATATAAACCTGTAACAAAATCTCCTTGAGCTGCTGCTTTTATTCTCTTTTCAATAGTTGTCCAAGGTGTCATTAAATCAGACAGAGAAATACAACAAAAATCATGACCTAAAATTGCTCCTAGTTTACTTCCAGCCGTTATAAACGCTGAAATACCCGGAACAGTTTCAACTGGAATTTCTAATTGTTGTTCTGCAACTTTCTGATATACTATAGAAGCCATTGCATAAATACTAGCATCTCCAGAACCAATAACGATAACATTTTCTCCTTTCTGAGCATGTTCAATTGCTATTTCTGCTCTTTTTTCTTCTTCACTCAACTCTTTTCCAATACAAACCGCATTTGGGTCTATTAAATGTTGAATGAATTGAAAATAGTAATGATACCCAATAATTACTGTTGCTTTTGTAATTGCTTCTGCAGCCATAGGAATCATATATTGTTGATGTCCTGGACCTATTCCAACAACTTTAATCATCTGTTTTGTTGTTTTTTATAATTAAAAGAGAGAAATACGGTATTTCTCTCTCTGAAATTTCTTGTAAGTTCGTAGTAATATATTCTTGAGGTGTTCCTAAACGTTCACAATAGTAAAATTGCCATGATTGTGCTTTCAATTGGTCATAAAAAAGTTTCCAACTTGTTTTTACTTTCATTAATACCAAAGTGTCTACACTATTAAAATATGTTGTGATTTCTTCAATAGTTTTTACTCTTGGCACTATGGCAATTTTATCGTTTAAAAGACTTAATGGTATTTGATGCTTTGCTGCTCCTAAACTAAATGAATTAATTCCTGGTATTAACGAAATAGGCACATTTAACTCTTGCAAATGTTCCATGATGTAAGTGAAAGAAGCATATAAACTTAAATCTCCTTCACAAACAATAGCTACTTTCTTTCCTTTAGCAGCTAATTTCTGAATTTCAAAAGCTGTAGTTTCATAAACTCTTTTTGATTGTGATCTATTATCAGACATTTCTAAATAGAACCCTCTAAGATCTTTATCTTTTAAGTTATGATATTCTAGTAACGGATAAACGAAACTCTTTTGTACACCTTTAAATGTTGAACCTGGATAAAATATAACATCACTTTCTTGTAAAATACGTAATGCTTTTATGGTTAACAATTCAGGATCACCTGGGCCCAAAGCCACTCCATATACCATAGGTTATTTTTTCTTCTTTCGTTTGTAAAGAAATAATTGCCATTTTTCTTCAGCCACACCTTCTTTATCCATTTCTGCTCTAGACATTGTGAAAAATAAATCAGATAATCTATTTACGTATGCCATTATATATTCTTCTACGCTATCTGGATCTTCTTGCATTAAAGTAACCAAAGTACGTTCTCCTCTACGGATTTGAGTTCTACACACATGACATAAAGCAGAAATTTCATTTCCTCCTGGTAAAATAAAATAATCTGAAGGTGAACTAATACCTGCTTCTAAAGCATCTAACCATTCTTCACAGAAATCTGCACCATCAATTGGTTTTGGATTAGGATTTTCTTTTTTAGAATCTGATGGACGGGCTAAATGTGACATCATATCCATCATGTCTTTTTGAATACGATGTAAATTAGTTTGCCATTCGTGTTCTGGACCTAATTTTGCTCTTAATAAACCGATAGTAGAATTCACCTCATCTAAAGTTCCAATGCATTCAATTCTTGCTGAATTTTTATACGTACGTTTTCCACCAAAAACTCCAGTTTTTCCTGCATCTCCTTTTCTAGTATATATCTTCATTTATTAAGCTGTTACAGTTAATTTATTTTCGATTGCTTTCTCTAAATCGCTTTCAACTAATTGTTCTCCAATAATTACTAAACGAGTTCCTCTAGTCTCTCCATCTTTCCACTTTCTATCAAAATAGTTTTCAAACCTGCTTGCCACACCTTGAACAATCATACGCATTGGTTTGTTTGGTACATCTATAAATCCTTTAATTCTATAGATTTCAAACTCTGCAACAAGCTCTTCTAAGGCTTTTATTAATTGTTTTGGAGTATGTGGTGCTTTCACAGATAATACTAATGAATTAATTGTATCGTCATGATCGTGATCATGGTGGTGATGGTCATGATCGTGGTCATGGTGATGGTGATGTCCGTGGTGATCATGATCATGGTCGTGATGATGATGGTGATGCGCTTCGTGATGTGAATGTTTTTCTTCAATGAAATCTTCAGATTTCGCATCTAAACCTAATAAAACATCAACAGGAATATCTCCTTTTACACCAGAAATAATCTTAATTTGATTTCCGATTTTATTCTGAATAATATCTCTTACTTCATTGAACTTTTCTCCATCTATTAAATCTGACTTTGTCATAATTACTAAATCTGCGCATGATAATTGATCTTCAAATAATTCTTCAATTGAAGACTCGTGATCTAAACTATCATCTGCCAAACGTTGTTCTTGAACTTTTACTCTATCGCAAATTTCTCCCGTAGCTTGCCCAACACTATCTACAACAGTTACCACTGCATCTACGGTAATTTGAGGTTTTAAATCTGGCCAATTAAATGCTCTTACTAATGGTTTTGGTAAAGCCAATCCAGAAGTTTCTATGATAATATGATCAATTTGATCTTTACGCTCCATTAATTGTAGCATCGTTGGTAAAAATTCTTCTTGTACAGTACAACAAAGACAACCATTACTTAATTCTAAAATATTTTCTTCTTCACATCCACAATCGTTTCCTTTTAGAATTTCTCCATCCATTCCTAATTCACCGAATTCATTTACGATTATAGCCAAACGTCTACCATTCGCATTTTTTGCTATTTGATGAATTAATGTTGTTTTACCCGATCCTAGAAAACCGGTTATTATAGTTACTGGTATTTTATTTGTAAGCATGGTGTTTTCAGATTTATTTGAATCAAAAATAAGAGTTTTATATTTCTTTAGCATAATTAATTTACAAGCAATAACAGAAAAAAGCCTTACTGGATTTAGTAAGGCTTTCTATGATTTATTTTTAAAATAAAATATTTTGATTTGCTATTTTAGTGTATCTACTGTTTGCTTCTTCTGCCATTCATAAGCCGATTTTAAAGCTTCATTTAATGTTTTTTCTGTTTTCCAACCCAACTCTCTATTTGCTATAGTTGTGTCTGCAAATGCAGCCGTAACATCTCCTTCTCTTCTTGCTACGATTTTGTAATTCAGTTTTAAATCATTAGTTTGCTCAAATGCGTTGATAATTTCAATTACAGAATTTCCTTTTCCTGTACCTATATTGAAATACTCAAAATTTTCTTTGTTCTTTTTTTCCATCAATCTTTGCAGTGCAGCAACATGAGCCTTTGCCAAATCAACCACATGAATATAATCTCGAATTGGTGTTCCGTCAGGTGTATCATAATCGTCACCATAAACAGATAATTGTTCTCTAATTCCTAAAGCTGTTTGAGTAATATAAGGTACTAAGTTTTGAGGAACTCCTAATGGTAATTCTCCTATTTTTAAACTATCGTGCGCACCTATCGGATTAAAATAACGTAAAGCTATTGCATTTAAACCATTTGCTTTACAGGTATCTCTTATAATCTCTTCACCAATCTGTTTCGTATTTCCGTAAGGAGATTCTGCTGGTTTGATTGGTGCATTTTCAGTAATGGGTAATTCATCTGCTTGACCATATACTGTACACGAAGAACTAAAGATAAAATGATCTATATTTCTATCTCTCATTTCTTGAAGAAGATATACCAAGGCTCCGATATTGTTTTCGTAATAATCTAAAGGTTTTTGTACACTTTCTCCAACCGCTTTAAACGCAGCAAAATGAATAATCCCATCAACATTTACCTTATTAAAAAAGTTTTTCACCTCTTCTTTAACTCGTAAATCTATTTGGTGATATTCTGGCGTTGTACCAGTTATTCTTCCAATATTGTTTAACACTTCTACACTAGAATTTGATAAATCATCTATAATAACAACATCAAAACCTGCATTTTGAAGCTCTACAACTGTATGTGAACCAATGAATCCTAATCCACCAGTAATTAAAATTTTCTTCATTTAAATTATTTTGATGATTTAGAAATTTCTAAGAGTAAAACTCCTTTAGACTTCAATTTAAAGTTACTCCCTATTTCCAATCCATTCATCATATTTTTTACCTCAATATTTTCTTCGCCATCTAAACTAACTGTTAAATCAGCTGTATTTTTTCCTAAATTTACTATTGTTATTACATAACCATCTTCATTTTCTTTTTTAACTACTTTCCAAACACTACCTTTCCAATCAGTTCCGTTAGTTTCTTTTACAAATACTTTTCTATCTGTTTTAACTTCTGAAATAGCTAAATCTTTAAACTCATTCAAGCTTGTATTGTCAGCATAAATCAATTTTCCTTTACTAGCTGATAACTTTGTAGCACGTGTTTGTCCGTATTCATTTTTAGTCAAGCTTTCTTTTGAATCAACCAAAATAACTCCTCCATTATCAAGGTAACTTTGTAAAGATTTAAATTCATTATCGGTAACATATTGCGTTTTATATACTACAATAACATCCCAGTTTTTATGATCTTGTTTATTAATAATTTTCTCTGTTGCAAAACCGATATTAAATCCTTCGAAATACAATGATTCGTATAATTTCGATTGCTCAGTCATATGATGATTTTTATTAATCGCTGAGGTTTCTGAATGAAAAATTCTCAATGGTCTTCTTTGATCTCTTAAAGCTAAAATTTCTTCAGAAAAACTATTTAAATCATACATCACTTGAGAAACTTCGTTCACTACATGTGGTTGCATATTTGCTGAACCTGCATATGAACCTGCTAAAGCCGGATCGAAGAAATTTAATTCACCTTCAAGTCTATCTTCTGGAGAACCATCGGCATCTCTAGCCCAAAACCAAGACATACTTGCATCCATTCCATGTAAAGTTGCCAACCAAAAACTACTTCTAACATAATCGATATCTGTATCTAATTCTCTAAACCCAGAAGTTGACAAGAAATGTCCTTCTGAATTAATATGCAGTTTATTTGGTGAAACTGATTCTTGAAAATCGTAAGAATGTGCTAATTCATTCCAATAAAAAGCGTACTTCTTTTCCCATTTTTCTGGTTGTTTGGCTCTGAAATTTCTCCCTCCTGTAATTTTCGCATCATCACCAATCATCGAAGTTAATTCTGTTAATGCTTCATAATCGATTCCGTGGGAACGGTGATCGCCAATGAACATTTTTGCCATAATTTTAATATGGGTATCTGCATCTGGATTTACACTACGTAATTCATTCTGTAAAAAAGTAAACCATTCAATACCTCTATCCATGTTATAACGACACCAATCGTACCATAATGCCGTACCACGTTGAGCTGGATCCATAGGAATATCAATAGTAATTTCATTAAAACTTTTAAAACTACTATTCCAATTTTTGTTGAACTCTTTTAAATTACCATCATATTTTTTTTCTAACCAAACTCTAAATTTATTTAATGTATATGATGAAATTGAATTCATCTCTAAATACTTTTGAGTCCAATGTCCTTTTTCAGAAAACCAATGTGGTTCGTTAGATAAAATATAACCTAAATCGGTAACTTTTTTCCCTTTTGTTACTTCTCCTGTTTTTTTGATTACTTTACTCCAAACCTCTCTTAGCAAAGGATTGTCGACATCAAAACCTGTGAATAATGATCTTCCTTTTTCTATTTCAGGTTCTTGCTTTTTCATCCAATCAGGAACGCCCATATTCCAAAGCAACAAAAAACCAATGTTTGTATCTGGAACTTCTGTGATGTAACTCAATAAAGTTTCATCAAAAGTTCCGTCTTCATTTAGCATGTATGGATTACTTGGACGATCTTTATTTACATCATATAAATGACTTCCTGTGTGATAAATTGCACCTAAATGATCGTTATAAATATTTTTATCAGTTAAAGGAGCTCCTACAGTTTTAGAAAAATAATCATGAAGAAAAACAGGTCTTCCATTATTTATCAATTTATTTTTTTCTACTGTAATATTATCCCAAGCGACTTTTTGTGCTGGTTTTCTGGTTACCTTTCCATTTAAAATATTTTCTAAATCCTCAATTCCTTTATCAAGAATCTGAATCACTTTTTTCCTTTCAAAGTCTGGTAAATCTTTCGCTAAAGTTTCTTTCTCTGCCTCATATTTTTGATAGTATCCGAATAGTTTTTCAACTGCATCATAATTTTCTTGATCCCAATTTGCAAACTTTAAAAATTCTTTAGAAAACCATAAAACAGTTTCTTCTCTAGCTACATCTATTGATTTTTTCCTAGCATCATCAGTTAGTTTTTCTAATGTTTTAATTTTCTCTAAAGCTTCACTTTCTAACTTATTTTTAGCTGTTGTTTTACAACCAAAACATAAAATTGTGAAAGCTACTAAACTTAAAACCTTTAGTAGTTTTATTTGGTTTATTAATCTCATTATAACTTGTGTTTGTTTTTACATCATCTGAACTAAGCTTTTTCAGACTTCTTCATCAATTTTTGAATTTCTTCGATAGTTAAATTCTTTGTTTCTGGTAAGAATTTATAAAGTATTAAAAGTCCGACCAAAACGATACTTGCATAGAAAATAAAAATCGTATTTGCTCCCATATTTTGCAATTGCCAAGGGAAAAAGAACTGTACAACTGCACTTACTGTGCTTGATATTAAAGCAAATAAAGGAATTGCAACTCCTCTTAAAGAAATAGGAAATATTTCTGATAATAATACCCACATTATTGGTCCGATTGAGAAGTTAAATGCAGCCACAAAACTTAGTATTCCTAATAGAATAAGTAAAGCATTAATATTTGTAGCTTCTTTTAATAATGCTCCGGAATTATCTCTTGCAGAAGTTTCTCCTAATACTTCTTTTATGGCTTCTTTAAACTCAGTATCACTATTATATTCTTTTCCAACTAATACGGAAAGTTTATCGACATCTGGAATATCTTTCATTTTACTGATAGCTTCATTTGTAACTTTATAAGTAGCCTGATTGAATCCGAATGCGCAAATTCCTAAACTTAGGATAATCCATATTAATCCGCCAACAACTAGTGGTCTCCTTCCTATTTTATCAATTAATGAAAGCGATAAAATAGTTGCTAACAAGCCAATAACTCCCAACCAAATTGCACTGGCAAAAGCTCCATCAGTACCTAAACCAAGCTGTTCAAACATTGTAGAAGCATAAGTCATAATCGCATTGATTCCTGTTGATTGTTGAACGATAGCTAAGGTTAATGCTACGATACAAACAACTTTCATTGGTCCGCTAAAAATTTCTTTTAATTGTGAAGTAGTTGATTTATTGTTATCTGCATTAGATACACTTTCTTTCATTTCCTGAATATGAGCTTCTATTTCATTTTCAGGATATACTTTCGCTAACGAATTCCTAGCTTCTTCTTCTCTATTCTTATAAATTAACCAAGCCGGACTTTTAGGGATTATAAATAAAAAGAAGAACCATAACACAGCAGGTAAAATTTCAATTCCTAACATCCAACGCCAACCAGTTTCATTTAGATTTATAGTAGTTACCCAACTTGCATCTGTTCCCATTTGCTGTAGAATCCAGTAATTGATAAAGTAAGCTGCTGAAAATCCAATTCCAATATTGATTTGTAACATTGAAACTAACTTCCCTCTTTGCTCTGGTGGAGCTATTTCTCCAACATACATAGAAGCTAACGTAATAGAACTAAAAGCTAATCCACCTAAAAAACGTGCTAAAAATAATGTGGTGAATGATGTTGCTAAAGCCGATCCTATTGCAGAAATTATATACAATAGAGCTATTGTTTTTAATGTAGTTTTTCTACCGTATGCGTTACTAGACCAAGCAGCTAATGGCAATGCAATTAAAACGCCTAAACCTGGACCAAAACCTATGGCACCAACTTCCCATTCGTTTAAATTAAATTCAGCAGTAATAAATTTAAATCCTCCTGAAATTAACGCTGCATCTAATCCGAATACAAAGCCACCTAAAGCAACGATTGTTGCATATATAAACACATTTCTTTTATACGATTTCATAAATCATTTTAAATAAATTTTAGTTTAAGACCATTTCTGCTGTCTTAAAAACAATAGCAGTCTTACATTATAAATTAACTTACTAATACTTCTATAAAATTTAATACGTAAAACTGCTAATTTTACATGGGGATTATAAAATTATTACCAAACAACAGGCATAAAGACTGTCATTTCTGCTTGTCCTCTATTACTCCATGCGAAATAAGGAACAAGATTCGTTTTATAAGAATTCCACTGAGGAGCTTTTACAGTTTTGTACATTGAATTTGGATTATCACTACGCAACATTAATTCGCTATTAATTGTAGTAACTCCACCTAAAAAATCTGGTTTAAACTCTGCTTCTAAAGCTTCTTTTCCATTGATGTAAACATCTAAGATATTTGTGTCTTTTGGTAAATCTGGAGATTCAACACAATATACAACCGGACCTCTTTTTACAGCAACTTGATTTCTTACCTCTTCAATACGTGGATGACCTTCTACAAAATGAGTTTCCAAAGGTAAGTTTACTGTAATTACATCTCCTGCATTCCATTCTCTGTTTAAAATTGCATAAGTACCAGAAATAATTTCTGCAGTAACTTTTTCTCCATTAATAGAAATTGAAGCATTATTTACCCATTCTGGTATACGAACTAATATTTCAAATGCGTCTGATTTACATTCATCTATTGTTAGATTGATGCTTCCTTCCCAAGGATAATTGGTTTCTTGAGTTACTTTTATTGTAGAACCATCAAGTAATTTTGTATCTAAAACACTACTTCCGAAAAGATTTACTACTAATCCGTTTTCAGATAAATTATATGCCCATTCTGAAACTCTAGCAATTGTACGCACTAAGTTTGGTGGACAACAAAAACATTCTAAGTATGGTTTTCTTTCTGGAGTTTCTGTTACATCTTTATGTGCATCGTAATCTCTAGTATTGTTTACCATTCGTAATGGATTTGCATAGAAATACTCTTTCCCTGATAAACTAATTCCAGAAAGCGCGCTGTTGTACATTACTAACTCTATAATATCTGCATATTTAGATTCTCCTTTAACTCCTAACATTCGATAACTAAACATGGCATTACAAAGATTTGCACAAGTTTCGTTGTAGGCTGTCATATTCGGCATCATATAATCATCGATAAAACCTTCTTCGATCATATCTCTGTTCTTTGACGCTCCGTAATGTGTTTGTCCGACTGCTCCTGTCACATACATTTTCTTCTGAGTTACACTTTCCCAAAGTCTGTCTAAAGCATCCAATAATGCTTGCTCACCAGTTTCGGCATAAACATCTGTAGCTCCTGCATAATAATACAAAGCCAATACAGCATGTCCTACAGGTTCTGTTGCATCACGAAGTGCAGTTCGCTCTTGCACCATATCTCCGATAGGATATCCTTCTGTTGTAGTATGATGTTCAACTTCGTATTTCCCTCTATTATTTATAAAACGTTCAGCTAGTTCTAAATACTTTTTATCTCCAACTGTTCTATACAATTTTACCAAACCCATAATTTGAGTTTGATTAAAACCAAAACGCCCATAATGTTTGGTTTCAGGCATAAAAATGGTATGTAATAAATCGGCATGTTTTATAGCAATATCTAAGAAATTTCTTTTTCCCGTAATTGTATAATGTGCACAAGCACTCAACAATAAATGCCCAGTATTATACATTTCATGATACTTTCTGTTTTCGTAACGATCTGCATCTTCTCTTAGTTGGATTTGAGTTTGCAGATATCCGTCTTCTTCTTGTGCTTTTCCAATGATACCAATATACTCATCAAGTTTTTCTAAGATCTTTTCATCTTTATTATGTCCGTAAACATAAATTTGCGCTTCCATGTATTTATAAAAATCGCCATCATGCCAATACATTCCTTTATGCTCTCCTGTTTTTTCTCCAGCAGCAATCTTAAAATTATTTAAAGCGTGACCTATATCTCCGCATAATACATCTCCCATATAAGGAACCATAATATCTTCACAAAGCTTGAATTTATCTGCCCAAAAACCTGTGGTCCATTGACAATCTCCTAACTTAATTCCTTTAAACTTTGTATGAACTGCAAATGCTTCTTTATTTGATGAAACTTGATCTTCTATACTTGTTGATTCTGTTATCATTATTTGCTATATTTTTATAAACATGTTGAATTTATCAGAGAAAACTTCAACATTAATTCTTTGATTCAGTTATTTAGTTTTTAATAGATTTTTTACTCTTGAAATCTGAAGTTTTTTCTTCTTTCTTCCAATAGTCATCCATTCTATCAATATCGTATTTCTCATAACTCTTTTTCAGCATCCATCTTGGTCGTTCTAAAGTTAATTCCCACTCGAATAACTCTTTATACATTTCACGAAACAATTCTGGATGTTCACTAGAAACATCGTATAGTTCTTTTTCATCTTCTACGATATTAAACAACATCGCTGGACGATCTGGAAATCGTATTAATTTAAAATCTCCTTTACGAATTGCTCCCCTTCCATCTTTCCTCCAAAACAAAGTTTTATGGGGTCTTTTCGTATTCTTTCCATTGATATAAGGTAGTAAACTTACTCCGTCAATATCTTTAATCTTTGATACATCACCCCCGCCAACTTCATAAAAAGTTGGTAATAAATCGAAAGTACTAATCGGATATTTATAGCTTGTATTTACTTTATTTTTCTTCGGAAGTTTTAGTAGAAAAGGCACTCGAATCCCGCCTTCTAAATGATTTGATTTTGTTCCACTAAGTGGATAATTTACTGAAGCATTTTTATCTGAAGGTCCACCATTGTCGTTTGTAAAAACAATTAACGTATTATCATCTAAACCTAACTCTTTTAACTTGTCCATAATTCGACCACAAGCTCTATCTAAAGCTAAAGTCATTGCTGCAACTTCTTTTCGCTTTCCTTTTAATTTGGGAAACTTTTCTAAGTCTTCTTTTTTGGCATCCATTGGTGTATGCACAGCATTAAAAGAAACAAATGCAAAAAAAGGTTTCGATTTATTCTTCTCTATAAACTTTATCGTTTCATCAGCTAAAAAATCAGTAAGATAACCGTTGTGTTCTTGATAATTTTCAAATCCTTTTTCTAACCAATTCAATTTATCTTTTGGTAATTTCTTGTATGCAAAATAATCTCTTGCACCTCCTCTAAACCCGTAAAACTCATCGAATCCTCTTCGAGTAGGATGAAAACGATCTGCTCCTCCAACATGCCATTTACCATAAAAACCTGTTACATAACCCAAACTCTGCATGTAATCTCCCATGGTTTTTTCTTCTAAAGGCAATCCCATTTCTGCATTATCTTGAGCAGAAACTTTACTCATATATCCTGGCACATTGTTTTCCTCGTAACCAAAACGTTGTTGGTACTTTCCTGTTAATAAACCAGCTCTAGACGGACCACAAGTTGGGTCTGTAACATAAGCTTGTTTAAACTGAATACTTTCTTTTGCCAACTTATCTAAACTAGGAGTCAACATTTCTTTACTTCCTTGAAATCCGAAATCATGATATCCTGCATCGTCTGCAAAAAGTAATATGATATTAGGTTTATCTTGAGCTTTTACAGCAGTTGTTATCTGAACTGTAATTAACAAAAAAAGTATTTGTAGATGTTTTTTACTCATTATTCCATTTTTATAAAACATACAATCACCAAATTTAGAATTTAAGCGACCATATTTATTAGTTAATTTTATCGCAACCTTATTATATTTTACCCTCTTTTACCTACTTTTTATTAATAAGCAGGTAAAATATTGTTATTAACAGGTAATATACACTTCTGTCTCTTGCTTCATTTTTTATTGTTTTGTTGAGGTTATTCTTAACCTATTTACATGATTACTAAATCTTGTACAATAAACTATAGCTCCAAACATAAAGTTGAACAATATGAAATCTAAATATTTTATTAGCTGCGATTGGGGAACTACTAATTTCAGATTACGTGTAATTGAAACAGAAACTTTATCTGTTATCGAAGAAAGAACTTCGAATCTCGGTATTCGAGATTTATACGAATCATTTAAAACTTCTTCGACGGTAACTCAGATTGATTTTTTCTCTGAGCATTTGAAAGAAGAAATTTTAAAACTCTCACAAAAATATCAAAATGAAATTATTGTAGTTGCTGGAATGGCTTCTTCTAATATTGGAATGAAAAATTTGCCTTATGCTGATTTTCCTTTTCATAGTAATGGAAGCAATTTAAATGCTGAATTTCTAGAGACTACAAACGGATTAAAAATCATTTTAATTTCTGGAGTAAAAAACAATTCTGGAATGATGCGTGGTGAAGAAATTCAGGCTATTGGATTATCAGAATATTTAGTACACGTAGAGAATGGTATTCTTTTATTACCGGGTACACACAGCAAACATATTAGTTTTTCAAATCAACTTTATACAGATCTTAAAAACTTTATGACTGGTGAATTATTTGAAGTGATTTCTAGTACCAGCATTTTAGCAAACTCTGTTATTAAAAGTCCTTGGAATTCTGAAAGAAAACAAGCTTTTAAAAATGGTATTTCCGTGGGAATTAAAAATGAATTGGCATCAAATTTATTTAGTGTTCGAGTTAATGATGTACTTGAAAACAAGAATAAAAAAGATAATTATTACTACTTGAGCGGAATGCTTATTGGTGATGAACTTCGTTATTTACAACATACTGACACAAAAATATTTCTAGCAGCTTCAAATCCTATTTTTGAAATGTACAGGACTGCTCTTGAAACTATTATGCCTAAAAATCAACTTGTGCTTTTAGATGATTTGGCATTAAAAAATGCGCTTTTAATAGGACAGAAAAAAATACTCACATTACATGATACAAAATAATTCATCTTTCTCCTGGAATTTATTTAATGAAGCTCCCGTAGTTGGAATCGTAAGAGGATTATCAAAAGAAATCACTCTGAATATTGCTAAAACTCTTTTAGAAGCAGAGTTCTATACACTTGAAGTTACTATGAATACAGAAGGTGCTTTGGAACTAATAAATGAATTAACTAAACAGTTCCCTAAATTGAATATTGGTGCTGGAACTGTATGCACTTTAGACGATTGTAAAAACGCTATTAAAGCTGGAGCACAGTTTATTGTTACTCCAATAATAGATGAAGACGTTATTACATATTGCGTTTCAGAAAATATTCCTGTTTTCCCTGGAGCTTACACTCCAACAGAAATTTATAAAGCTTGGTCTTTAGGCGCTTCTGCTGTAAAAGTATTTCCAGCAACTCAATTAGGTTCGAAGTATATTAAAGATGTTCTAGCTCCTCTAAATGAAATAAAACTACTTCCTACTGGTGGAGTTTCTAAAGATAATATAACTTCATTTTTTAACGCTGGAGCTGTAGGTGTTGGTATGGGAAGTTCATTACTTCATAAAGAATACATAGCTACACAAAATTTCACTGCTTTAAAAGAGCATTTTGTAGCTATCAAACAAGAAATTCAAGATTATACACAATGAATATGAATTCGAATTTAAAATATGATATTGTTATAGAATCTCCAGGAAGAATCAACCTTATTGGAGAACATGTTGATTACAGTGGAGGTCATGTTTTACCTGCATCAATTGATAAGAAAATAACACTTCGTTTCCGCAGAAATAACAGTGAAACTTGTAAGGTTTATTCTGAAAATTTTAAAAATCATTTTGAAATTAATTTGAATGATTTGAAAAGAAGTGAAATTGAATGGCATAATTATATTATTGGTGTAATTTTTCATATCAATGTTCTAAAACCAAATTCTATAAAAGGATTTGATTGTAATATATACAGCAATCTTCCTTTAGGTTCTGGTGTAAGTTCTTCTGCCGCTTTAGAATGTGGTGTTGCTAAAGGATTAAATGAATTGTTTGATATCGGACTTACTGATCTTGAAATCATTAATATTTCTAAAGATGCTGAACACACATTCGTAGGAACTAAATGCGGAATTATGGATCAATTTGCTGTAGTAAAAGGAGCTGAAGATCATTTACTTTTATTGAACTGCGAAACACTTGAGCATGAATTAATTCCTGCTGATTTTGGTGATTATCGAATTATCTTACTGAACACAAATGTTTCTCATAATTTGGCTACAAGCGAATATAATATTCGACGTGATGAATGTAGCACGGCTTTAGAAGCTATCAATAAAAAATATCCGCAATACACTTTGTTAGCACAAGTAAGTCCGGAAATTATTCAAGAATTTGAAAATATTCTTCCTCATAAAATTTTTAACCGTGCTTTATACATCACTAAAGAAAACAGACGAACACTTTATGCTGTTGAATGTTTGAAAAATAAAGATATTATTGGTTTTGGAGAATGGGTTTACAAATCACATCGAGGTCTTACAAATTTATTTGAAGTAAGTTGTGAGGAGTTAGATTTTTTAGTTGATTATACCCACAACTTAGATTATGTAGTTGGTGCTAGAATGATGGGCGGAGGCTTTGGAGGTTGTACCATAAATATTATCCATAAAGATTATTGTGAAGAATTCATCAATATTATTTCACCAGCTTACCAAGAGAAATTCAATATTAATCTTACTCCAATTACTGTTGCTATTGGCAACGGGGTTTCAAAAATTTAATTATGAAATTTAATGCAAAGTCACACAGACGATATAACATATTAACTGGAGAATGGATTTTAGTTTCTCCGCATAGAACAAAAAGACCATGGCAAGGTAAAAAAGATAAACCTGTTGTTGTAGAAAAGGTTTCGTATGATCCTGATTGTTATTTATGTCCAGGAAATACAAGAGCAAACGGAAGTGTAAATCCTAATTATGAAAGCACATACAGTTTTGTAAATGATTATGCAGCTTTAGTTGAAAATCAAGAGCACGAAACTTATACTAATGGATTACTAAGAGCCGAAAGTGAAGAAGGAATTTGTAAAGTAATTTGTTTTTCCCCAGATCATTCTTTAACATTACCATTAATGTCTGTTTCAGCAATTACAGATGTAATTACTTTATGGCAAAAAGAATATGATGAATTGGGAAAAAAACCAAATATCAATCATGTTCAAATCTTTGAAAATAAAGGTGCAATTATGGGATGTAGTAATCCTCATCCACATGGTCAAATTTGGGCTCAGTTTTCTATTCCAGAAGTTGTATTAAAAAAGCAATTTCATCAACTTCAATATTGGAACGAAAATAACAGTAGTTTACTTGCAGATTATATTCAACAAGAACTGGCATTAGATGAACGTATTATTTTAAAAAACGAACATTTTGTTGCTTTGGTTCCATATTGGGCTACATGGCCATATGAAGTTATGATTGCTCCAATCAAACAATATCAACATATCGGACAATTAAGTGAAGAAGAAAAAACAGCTTTTGCAGAAATCATAAAACAGTTAACTACGAAATACGATAATCTGTTTGAAACTTCTTTTCCTTATTCTTCAGGAATACATCAAAGTCCGACAGATAAAGAACATCCAGAATGGCATTTTCATATGTCTTTTTATCCGCCATTATTGAGATCAGCAGAAGTGAAAAAATTTATGGTTGGTTACGAAATGTTTGCTAATGCACAACGAGATATTACGGCAGAACAAGCTGCTGATACTTTAAAAAAACTAGATCTTAAACATTATAGTCTTGCATAAATTGTAATGAAAAGTAACGTCACTTTAAAAGACATCGCGAAACTTTTAAACGTTTCTACTTCAACAGTTTCTAAAGCTTTAAACAACAGCTATGAGATTAGTGAAGAAACTACAAAAAAAGTAAAAGAATTAGCTTCAAACTTAAACTACATTCCCAATGATGTAGCTCGAAGTTTAAAATCTAATGTTACGAAGAGAATTGGTGTAATTGTTCCTAATGTATTAGATGATTTTTTTGCTAAAATTATTCACGCCATTGAACGTGAAGCTAATCGGTTCAATTATAAACTTATTATTTGTTTATCGAATGATGTACTTAATAAAGAAGCTGATTCTGTTTCATTTTTACTCAATGGAAGTGTAGATGGTATTCTTATTTCTCTTGCAGAAGAGACTCAAAATAAAAACAACTTTACACATTTTAAAAACTTAACGCGTCGTAATTTTCCTTTGGTAATGTTCGATCGTGTTTCTAAAGAAATTAACTGTGATAAAGTAACTGTTAATGACTTTGAGACTACCTACGATGCTGTAAAATATTTAATTCAAAGAAACCGAAAACACATCGCTTTCTTATCTACAATTACTACTACTAGTGTTGGAGAATTAAGAACTCAAGGGTATTGTAAAGCGTTAAAAGATGAACTTTTTGCAACTCCTAATTTGATAAACATTACAGATTACAACGAGTTTGAAAGTAAGTTAACAACAGCTTTACAACAACATAAAATTGATGCTTTAATTACTGCTGATCAACTTTCTGCTATTTGTGCTATTAATATTATTCAGAAAAAAGGACTTCATGTTCCTAATGATATTTCAGTTATTGGTTTTACTGATGGTTCTATTCCTAAATACACGTTGCCTTCGCTAACTACAATTAATCAGAAACCCGAAGAAATGGGAAAATTAGCTTTCAAAACTTTAATGAAACGTATTCAGAATAAAAATCTAGAAGTGAAAAATTTAGTTATTGAAACAGAATTAGTAAAAAGAGCATCGACCAACTAATTATGAATACTTACATTTTAAAGAACAAAAATAATCTTGAATTGGAGATTAGTACACTAGGCGCAACAATTCTAAGTCTAAAAGTTCCAGATAAAAACAATAAGCTTGTTAATGTAGTAGTCGGACTTAGTTCTAGTGATGATTATAGTGCTGAACATTATTTACAAAACTATCTTTATTTAGGTACAACTGTTGGCAGATATGCTGGTCGTATTTCTAAATCTGAGCTTCATTTTGAAACTAAAAAATATCCAATTCATACTATAGATGGTGTGCATTTACATGGTGGAAAAAATGGTTTTGATAAGAAAATTTGGAAAGTAGAAAACATTATAAATGGTGAAAACTCTTCGATAACATTATCGTATTTAAGTAAACATTTAGAAGAAGGTTATCCAGGTAATTTGAATGTTACAGTTACTTATACTCTTACAGAAAACAATGAACTTAAGATTATTTATGCTGCAACTACAGATCAAACTACGCAGGTTAATCTTACCAATCACGCTTATTTTAATTTGAATGGAGAACAATCCATTTTAGATCACGAATTATTTATTGACAGTGATTTCTATTTAGATGTAGATAATCGATTAATTCCTTCAGGAAGAAAAAATCCTGTTAAAGAAACTTGCTATGATTTTACCGAAAAATCTAAAATTGGAAATACTAATTTTCAAGGTTTAGATGATACTTTTATTTTGAACAAAAATCATCTTAATGTAGAAATAAGTTCTGAAACATCTGGAATTTGCATGGACGTTTTCACCAATCAACCTGCAATTGTGGTGTACACTCCAAAAAGATTTGACGGATTAACTTTTAAAGAAAATGCTATTTACAGTGATTTTCCAGCAATTTGTTTTGAAACTCAACATTATCCAGATACTCCTAATAATCCTGACTTCCCTTCTACTCTATTACAGCCTGATGAGGTTTATAGGAATGAAACTACTTTTAAATTTTCAGTTTTAAAATAGCTCTTATAGTTTCGTTTTAAGTTCATCTAAAAATCTCATGTATTGTGGATTTTCAGGATGTGCTTTTATCAATTTTTCAATTATAGGTTTAGCCTTTTTGTACTTTTCTTTTGTGTAAAATTGATATGCTAACGCATACAATAAACTCTCGTTATTCTTATCAATTTTCAAACCTTCATAAAGTATTTTTTCAGCATTTACTGTGTCTCCTTTTTTATCGTATAACAAACTTAAATTATAGTAAACACGTGTATTTTCTGGCATTTTAATTTGTGATTTTTTTAAAGCTACAATTGCTTCATCAGTTCTATTTTGCTCAGCCAATAATAACGCCAACGAATAATACACTGGTCCGAAATCTGGTTCTAAAGCAATCACCTTTTTAAATAAACTTTCAGCTTTGCTAAAAGCTCTATTTTGATAATATAAGTTTGCTAAAGTTAAGCGTAAACTGTTATTCAATTCATCAATTTTAAGCGCATCAACATAACCTTGAATTCCTTTTTGAAACTCTCCTTTTTTAAGGTAATAATTTGCTTTTTTAACTCTTCCTCCTACAAAATCGGAATTTGTATTTATATGCTTCCAAAACTCTTTTTCAACCGTGTCATAATCTGTTTTATATGATTCTGGAATTTGACCTTTTGGAAAACTACTTAATCCGTAAAAAGCTTTAATCCGAACACTTCTCTTTGGATCTTTTAACAGCGGAAAGAAATAAGAAATATAATTTTGATTGTTGATTTCACTCAACGCATCTACACTTACCGCTCTTACTAAAGGAGAATCGTCGTTTAATAAATCGATATATTCTTTCACAAAAACAGTTGTATTGTAGTTTGATAATGCCTTGGCTGCTGAAGCTCTTACAATTTCTGGATATTTATCATCTTTTACTAGTGATAATAACTCTGTATGTCCGTTTAGAATTCCTTTTATCCCTGGAATCAATTTTTCAGAAAAATGGATAGAATCTACTTCTCCATATAACTTTTTAAATGAGCTCCACGCCCACTGATTGTCTTTATCATTATGACAATTAGTACAGGCATTTGGTGTATTATATTTTAAACTTAAATCTGGTCTTGGAACTCTTAAACTGTGATCTCTTCTAAAATCATTACCCATGTAATATTTACCTGGCATATGACAATTCACACATTTAGCTCCTTCTGAATTTTCTGGATGCGCATGATGTTCAGTAGTATTATATTTTTGAGAATCATGACACTGAGCACATAATTTATTTCCTTCGAATTTCAATTCTAAAGAATGCGCATTATGACAGTTTGTACACGTAATGTTATTCTCATACATTTTACTTTGAACAAACGAACCATAAACATACACTTCGTCTAAAATTTGTCCGTCTGCATGATAACGACCTTCTTCTATTAGTTGAGGAAAATAATGATCTAACATTGTTCCTTTGTAATCGTAAGCTTCTGAGAATTGTTCTCTTCTCATATGACAACGTGCACATTGATCAACTAATTCTTTCGGAGAAGTTTCAGAAGTCATAAAAAAAGTGCCTGTTGCTTTATATTTTTCACCTAAATTAACTACATCATTCACATGTTGTTTTCCCGGTCCGTGACAAGCCTCGCAACTCACATTAATCAAAGAATATTGTGTATTGTAACTATCTGTTTCTTGTATATAGTTTTTTCTAACATTTGTAGAATGACAATCGGCACACATCATATTCCAATTTAATCCGCCTCTAGACCAATGCAACCATTCTGAATGTACTACTTTAAAATCTGGATACAAATCGAACCATTTTTCTTCTTTACAATCCCAAGCAGTCCGTAAACATTGAAAACGTCCGTTCGGAAATTTCACGATATACTGTTGTAAAGGAAAAACGCCAAATGTATATTCTATTTTATAATCATGATAATTTCCATCTGGTCCTTCTGTATTTACATAAAAATCCTTTCCCTTTTTAAAAAATCTTGATTTCACATCTTGACTTACAAAAGTCGTATCATTAAAATTTCCTAAAACAGTTAGACTGTCTGCAATTTGCATTGCTTTATCATGATGAGAACCTTTCCATTCTTTAAATTCTTCTTGATGACATTCTTTACATTTTTTATCTCCAAGGAATAAATCGTCTGTGAGTTTATCATATGGATATTCTTTTGCTACCGAAGAAACACTCTTATATGCGTTCTTTTCTTTACAAGAAAGAATAATACAAGAACAAACTATCCATAAAAAAATGTACTGAATTAACTTCACCTAATATTTCGTTTTACAAACACAAATGTATCACAAAACAAACAAGTCAATTTCTTCTAATTTATCTTTGATCAGTGAAATTCTATTCAAATACGGTTAAAAAAAAGTAATTATAAGATAATAACTACTTATTCTTTGAATATATTATTTCATTATTTAGACGGTCAAACAAACTGAATGTGATGCTGATGATAAAATCATTTATGAATATACGAGTATTAAAAACTACAATGATCGCCGTACTGCTATGTATAGCGAGTTGTACTGAGAATAAAAAGAAAGCAAAAGAAAATACAGAACAACTTTCAATTTCAGAAAAACCAACTAAAAACAGACCTAATATATTAGTGGTTTTGTGTGATGATTTGGGTTATGCCGATGTAGGTTTTAATGGAGCAAAAGACATTAAAACACCTGCTTTAGATAAACTTGCAGCCAATGGAACAATTTTTACTTCTGCTTATGTTGCTCATCCGTTTTGTGGCCCGAGTAGAACTAGTATTATGACAGGAAGATATGCGCATAAAATAGGCGGACAATTTAATCTTCCTAGAGCTCATGAAAATGCTGGTTTAGGTGTAACTACACAAGAAGAGTTTATTAGTAAAACATTACAAAAATCGGGTTATTACACTGGTGCTGTTGGAAAATGGCATTTAGGAACTGTTCAAAAATATCATCCAAATAGTAGAGGTTTTGATGATTTTTATGGTTTCTTGGGTGGTGGACATAATTATTTCCCTGAGCAATTTAAAGCTGAATACGAAAAACAAAAAGCTAACGGAAATACGAAAATTAGAGATTATATTACTCCGCTTCAATTCAATGGAAAAGAAGTAGATGAAAACGAATATATTACTGATGCACTTTCTAGAGAAGCTATCAATTTTATCAATAGAGCTCATAAAAAAGAAGATCCGTTTTTTCTATATGTTTCTTATAATGCTCCGCATACTCCATTGGAAGCTAAGGAAGAAGATTTAGCACTTTATTCACATATTAAAGACAAAAAAAGGAGAATTTATGCAGGTATGGTTCACGCTGTAGATCGTGGTGTTACCAATATTGTAGAAACACTTAGAAAGAACAAACAGTTAGATAATACATTAATCGTTTTCTTTAGTGATAATGGTGGTAAACTTAGTAAAGGAGCGACTAATTTTCCTTTAAAAGAAGGTAAAGGAAGTACTAATGAAGGTGGTTATAGAGTTCCTATGTTTTTTCACTGGCCTAATGTTGTTCCTTCAGGGCAAAAATTTGAACATCCAATTTCTGCCCTTGACTTATATCCTACATTCACATTCTTAGCAAAAGCAGAATTACCAACTCATAAAATCCTTGATGGTAAAAATATTTGGAATGATTTCTTAGATGGTAAAAATACTTATGAAAATGAAAATATTTATGCATTACGACATCGAATTGAATTTGAAAATCATACTGATGTAGGAGTTCGCAAAAACCAATGGAAAGCTTTAAGAACACATAATAATAGTTGGACTTTATATGATATTAATAATGATCCTGGAGAACAAAATGATTTGAGTAGTAAACATCCTAAAATACTACAAGACTTAGTTAAAGAAGCTGAAGAATGGAGTACCACAAATAAAAAACCATTATGGTTTCATAACGAGCGAACAGCTATACAATGGAAGAAAAATAAGATGCCTCATTTTAATCAAACTTTTAAACTTAACTAAGCATGTCTAGAAAAATAAAATCCATTTTACTTACACAATTAATTATCATAGTTAATTTTTCATTTGGACAGACTTCGTCTGAAAAAGCTTCAGTTAGAAATATTAAAAATTATAACAATTGGAAATGGGACAAAACTTTTGTCGCGAAAAATAAATTTATAAGTGTTGCTGTGGTTCCTGACGCGGCAGGAAGAGTTTTAGAATATAACTTAGGTGATGTTCCATCACTCTGGATTAATCCGAAATTATTTGGAAAATCGTTCTCTAATAATGAACATGTAAAAATGACAGATTGGAGAAATTTTGGTGGATACAGACTTGTTCCTATTCCTGTTAAAAATTGTGCTGTAAATAAAAACGGAAAAAAAGTAAAAAGATGGCCACCACCAGTAAGTATTGGTGACGCTCCTTATCAAGCTGAAATTATCAAAAAAGATGATTTTACATCTATAAAAGTGACTTCAGGAGTTCAGAATTTGCCTGTTCCAAAATTTGACTACAAATCAAAAAGCTTTTCAATTCCAGAGAAAATTGAAGAACAATTTCAGTACAGTCGTTCTTTACATATTGAAGATAATAGTAGTTTAGTTTTTATAGATCATACACTAACAAACAAAGGAATAAACACTATTCAAAGAGGATTAAAAATCTCTAGTCAACATGTTTCAAGAAGTAAACCTGAACTCGAAGACGGAGAAAATTTTGTTGCTCATATTCCCTTCAGTAAAGAGTTCAAACTTCCTGACGGAAAACAATTTCATATTAGCGTAACTCCAGAATCAAGATGGAGGTATATCAATAGAAATAGAATGAAGTTAGATAAAAATAATCCTGAACATATTAAAAAGTATTTCAATCACGGAACAAATTGGACAGGTGAAGTTTCTCCTGGAATCTACGAAACACATTATGATTACTATTTAATGGGTGGTATTGAAATGATTTCTTCTAAATCTTGGCTTAGTTATGTGAACAAAACCAACAATACAGCATTTGTAAAAATGTTTGAACCATATAACCCAAAACTTACTTATGAAGATGGTGCTAATAGTGTGATATTTCATAGTGGTTTAGAAGACGGATATTTAGAAACAGAAGTTAAAACTCCTATTTATACCTTAAAACCAAACGAAAGTTTTAACTACAAAGAAATCCATGGAGCAGCGAAAGTTACATCTACTCCAATACTAGATGTAAATCAATCAGGAATAATTACCCAAAGACTAAGTTTAAATAAAAAAACAAAGACTGTTACTGGTGAATATGGAGTTTTTAAAGCAGGGAAAGCTATTTTACGAATTGTAAATAACGCTGGAAAAACCGAAGATATTTCTATTGCTGATGTAGATCCTTTACACGCATTCTCATTGAATATTTCTTCTACAAAAATTACAAAAGCAAAAACGATTTTACTTTTTATAAAATCTAAAAACAATTATTACACATTAGACAAGTTAGCAATATAAATTATTGATTTTATTGATAATCTCTAGGAATTATAAAATTGATTTTCCGCTATTCAATCTTATATTTTTCTAGAGGTTTTTCTTTGCATCAAAAAAAGTTAAAAAAAGCTGAAAATTGTTTTAATGATTAATAATACTTAATTTTGATGAAATTTTTTAAATTATTTATGGTTTATTTTATTAATACCATATTTAAATAACACTTAAAATATTTATTGAATTACATAATGAAGTTAGTATTAAAGCACCCTGAAGAGATTACAAATAAAAAATTAAGCGTTTCTAAAAACACTACACCTTGTTTAGACTCTTCGTGGCATTATCATAGTCAATACGAACTTATTTATATTTCAGTAAGTCATGGTATCCGATTTGTTGGCGATAGTGTTTCAAGATTTCAACCTGGAGATTTAGTTTTAGTAGGACCATATTTACCACATTTATGGTTAAACGAACCTGCAGATTATAAAGATCAGTCTACAAATAAAAAAGTAAATACAATAGTTGTAAAATTTACTGACGATTTTATAGGAACTGATACCTTTAAAAATCCTGAATTTTTAAAAATTGAAAGACTTCTTAAAGAATCTAAATACGGGATTAGTTTTGGACAGCAAATCAGCCATAAACTTCATAATGAATTAATGGGATTAAACAAGCTGTCATACACAGAACAAGCCATTAAACTACTAAATATTCTGAATCAATTATCATTAACCAATTCGAAAGAAGTTCTTTCTTCAACAGATATGCGACAATATACTTCTATAAACTCTAATAGAATAGATACAGTCTTAAAATATATTTCTGATAATTATTCAAAAAATATCACACTAGAAGATATTTCTCAAGTGGCTTGCATGACTACCAATTCTTTCTGTCGATTCTTCAAAAAAGTTACGAATAAGTCATTTACACAATTCTTAAATGAAGTCCGTATTCGTAATGCATCTCGCTATTTAGCCCAAAATAATTTATCGGTATCTGAAGTTTCTTATTTAGTAGGATATAATTCTATTACAAACTTTAACAAGCAGTTCAAACAAATTATGGGCAGCACTCCTAAAAGTTATAGAGAAGCTATCTAAGCGTTAAGAAAATCTGGTCTACTAACTTATTTTATACATTTTCCAATTTCGCCCTTTTAGATTAGTAAAAATGTAAATTTCACCTAACTTTTTTATGTTTTGTGTATTCTAGGGTAAAAATGGAGTAGTAAGAGATAATATTGACAATTCTTAACATCTGCATTTTATATAATTTTCACATCATAAAAAACCACTTAATATTAAGTTAACTTTTTGTTTAAGATACGCTTACATTTTAAAATGATTTATTGTCATTTCCTTAAAAAGCAACCTTAAACAAGCTAGTTAAAACATCCAATTAGAAAATAATTAAAAATTAAATTTTCATTTTATGAAAAAAACAACATCAATTAAAGTCCCTAGAAGCTTTATTAAGTTGAATTGTTTTGATTTAGGTATAATATTAAAAAAACTATGTGCTGTAGTAGTCATTATTTTTATAGGTAATAATGAAATTTTTGCTAGCGACCTTACAAAAAACAATTCAAATAACTTAATAAAAGTACAACAACAAATCACAGGAAATGTATCCGATAGCAGTGGTCCACTACCTGGGGTAAATGTTTTTGTAAAAGGCACAGTTAACGGAGTCGAAACAGACTTTGATGGAAATTATAAAATTACTGATCCAGGAGAAAATGCAGTATTAGTTTTCTCTTATGTAGGCTATAAAACGCAAGAAATCACAATAGGAAATCGAAAGAAAATTGATGTCGTTTTAATCGCAGACAATGCTAAGTTAGAAGAAGTTGTTGTACTAGGATATACAACAAAAAAGAAAGGAGAATTAACGGGAGCTGTTGGAAAAATAGATGATGAAGTAATACAAAGATCTTCTAGTAAAGATATTGCTAAATCGTTATCTGGTCGTGTTACTGGTCTTAACATTATAGATAGAGGTGGAATTCCTGGTGCTGGAAATGGTGGTGATGGAGACACAAGTAATGATGCTACAACCATTTTAATTAGAGGTAAATCTACTTCTAATAATAACTCGCCTTTGATTTTAATTGATGGAATTCAATCGACTACTTTCTCTAATCTTTCTCCAGAAGATATCGAATCATTAACTGTATTAAAAGATGGTGCTGCTGCTATTTATGGTTCAAGAGCTGCTAACGGTGTGATTTTAATTACGACAAAGAGAGGAAAATTAGGAGCGCCAACAATAAAATTATCAAGTTCTTATACTGTTTCTTCTTTTACACAAAGACCGCAGATAATGAACGCGCGTCAGTATGCTATTTATGAGAATGAAATTGCTGAGAGACAACGCTTATTAGATCCTAATGTTATCAATCCTTTTACAAGTGAACAAATTTCACAATTCGGAACAGATCCTATACGCTTTCCAGATACAGATTGGGTAGATGTTACATTTGCTGATTTTGCTCCTGAATCTAGAAACTCTTTATCTATTTCTGGAGGAACTGAAGCTGTAAAATACTTTGTGAGTGCAGATGCTATTAGACAAGGAGGTTTATTTAGATCTAGATCTTTACAATTCGATCAAAATCAAGTACGCTCAAACTTAGATATTAAGTTAAATGAAGATATTAAGATTGGTATTGATATCGCAGGAATATTTGGAGATCGTAATCAACCTGGTGTTGATTTAGGAAATATTTACAAACACATCTATACAAACTTACCTACTGAAGTAGGGATTTATCCAAACGGATTACCAGCTCGTGGTGGAGAAAACGGACAAAATCCATTCATAATGTCGAGTAGTCAATCTGGATTTATTAATACCAAAACAACAAATTTAAGAGGTCGTTTTTCTTTTGATTACTCTTTAGATAAAATTGTAAAAGGATTAAAATTCAAGAGTTTTCTTGGGTATAGAAAAATTATTACAAGAACTAAATCTTGGTACACACCTTGGACCTATTATACTTTCCAAGAAGGAACAAACGAATATATTCCATCTACAGGTTTCTCACCAAGAGGTGAAGAAAGAATTTTAAGAGAGACATCTAACACTTTTAACCAAATTTTATTAAATGGGACTCTTAATTACACTACTAAAATTGGAGACGATCATTCTATAAATGCTATTGTAGGAACAGAAAAACTAGATTCTGAAGTTAGTAATTTCTTTGGGGAAAGAGTTGGCGGTTTTCCTTCTTCTGAAGTTCCAGAATTATTTGCTGGAAGTGAAGAAAATGCAAGAACAAACGGTTCTTCTGGTGAAGGTGCTCGTTTTGATATTTTCGGAGCTTTATCTTACGATTATCAGAAAAAATACTTTGTCGATTTTACTATTCGTCGTGACGGATCTAGTAATTTTGGTCCAGGTAAAAGATTTGGAGTATTTCCAGGTGTTGCTGTAGCTTGGGCTTTAGATAAAGAAAAGTTTTTAGAAGACGTAAGTTGGATAAATGCATTAAAACTTAGAGGATCGTGGGCACAATTAGGAAACGATCGTATTGCTCCATTCCAATTCTTGTCACGTTTTAACTTTGGAAGTCAAGATCCAAATACACCTCAACCAAACTTCTTTGTTTTTGGTATTGACGGAGAAATTGTTAATGGTTTTTCTTCAACTGTTGAACCAAACCCTAATGTTACTTGGGAAAAATCTACACAACAAAATGTAGGTTTAACTTTCTCTTTATTCGATAGTAGATTATCTGGAGATGTAAATTATTATTTTGAAAAAAGAACAGATATTCTTAGAACAAGAAATGCGAGTACACCTGATTTTGTAGGAGTTTTACCTAGCGAATTTCCTTCGGAAAACTTTGGTGAAGTTAATAACTCAGGTTGGGAATTTGAATTATCATGGGCAGATAAAATTGGAAATGTAAGTTATAATTTTGGTGGAAATATTTCTACAAATAGAAATGAAGTTGTGTTTATTGATGAGCCTAGTAATATTCCAGATGCTTTAAGATCTGAAGGAAAATCAATCGACACTTATATTGTTCAACCAACTGCTGGAATTTTTCAAGATCAAGCTCAAGTAGATGCTACTGCTGTAAAATTACCAGGAACTGTAGAAGGTGAACCTATTTATTTAGATACTAATGAAGATGGTGTTATCGATGATGCTGATAGAATTCGTTTAGATGCTTCAAGTATTCCTCGTATTCAATATGGTTTCTATGGTGGATTTAAATACAATAATTTCGATTTCAATTTCCTTTTCCAAGGTCAAGCTGATGTACAAACACTAGTATTCTTTGATCAAGCTGGTTCTAAACCTGTTCATGTCTTTGACAATAGATGGACTCCAGATAATAGAAATGCTAGATATCCAAGAGCATTTACTCAAAACGATAGATTTAGTGGAAACCAAAGTGATGATACAGATAATTTCATCGGTGCAGATTTATGGTTACACGATGGTTCTTTCTTACGTTTAAAAGAAGTAGAACTTGCTTATACATTAGATAAAAAAATTACAAAAATCGGAGACATAAGAATTTTCTTAAGAGGATTCAACTTATTTACTATGTTCTCAGAAATTGCTGATTTAGGTTTAGATCCAGAAGCTAATGGATATAATAATTTTAGAGGATCAACATATTCATCTTTGAAAAGTTATACTCTAGGTGTTAATTTTAATTTTTAACTAAAATGAAAAATATAAAAATAGTTTTCGCTTTCATGGTACTGCTTCTTAACTATAGTTGTGAAGATGTACTAGAAATCGAATCAAGAAATACATTTACTGAAGATTTTATATATAGTGATCCTGATCAATTGGAACGTTTGGTATTCACATCGTATAACAGTACCGAAAGTTGGGGATTAAACAAGTTTATATGGTGGTCTAGAAGATTCAATATTGAGGGAGCTTCTTTTGAAGCTAAATTTAACTTTAGAGATATAGATCAATACCGTTTACGTGCCGGTTGGAACCCTAATAATGTAGGTGTTTTTAGAGATCAATGGAGAAAGTACTACAGTTATATTCGTGATATTTTAGTCTTTTTAGATCGAGTTGACAATAGTGAAGCTATGCAAGTTGATCCTCAAAAAGTAAACATGCTTAAAGCAGAAATGAAGTTCTTATTGGCTAATACTTACAGCAAATTAATAAAATATTATGGAGGTGTTCCTTTAATTACGAGAGCTTTAAGTTTAGATGAAGATTTTAATATTCCTAGAAATAGCTATCAAGAATGTGTAGAGTTTATTGTACAAACTTTAGATGAAGCTGCTGATGTTTTACCACTAACTCGTCCAGATGATGAATTTGGTAGAGCAACAAAATTGGCTGCTTTGGCTGTAAAATCTCGAACACTTTTATATGCTGCAAGTGAACTTCATGATCCTTCTACATTACCAAATGGCCCATTTTACGATTATAACGTAGCTAACAAATGGCAAGAAGCTGCCGATGCTGCTAAAGCTGTAATCGATGAAGTTGGAGCTAGAGATTTAATTCCTGTAACTAACGCTGAAGATTATAGAGATTTATTTTTATCAGCAAACAGAGATATCATATTTGCAAGACCATTTGGAGCTACATTTTTTGATTTTGGAACTGATGTTAACTCTTTATGGAATCAAACACAGGCTCCAAGTGGTTACGGTGGATGGGCATTAAGTTCTCCTTCTCATAACTTTGCTTTATTATACAATATGAATGATGGTTCTACTACTTCAAGTTCTTTGTATGATCCAGCAAACCCAAATGAAAACAGAGAAATGAGGTACTATGCTGATCTAAATTTTAATGGAGCTGAATTTAGAAATAGAAATGTTGAGTATTTTGAATCTAGAGATACAGATATATTTCCACACGGATTAGATTCTCCTTTTGGTTTAGGAAATGTATTACATTCTTCAAAAACAGGATATAATATCAGAAAATTTCAAGATGAATCAGTTGGTTTAACTGAAACTTCTCCTGGTCGTCCTTTTATTTTATATCGTTTGTCTGAAATTTACTTAAACTATGCCGAAGCTAATTTCCAATTAGGTGAAGAAGGAATTGCTAGAGAATATGTAAACAAAGTTTCTACAAGAGCTTTACAGCCTGCAATTACTGCTAGTGGTGCAGATCTTTTAGAAGCTATAAAAAGAGAACGAAGAATCGAATTATCTTTTGAAGGTCATAACTTTTTTGATGAAAGAAGATGGATGAATACTGATCATTTAGGTTTCGATATTAAAGGATTAAAATGGTATAAGGAAACTGATGGTAGTTTTACAAATGAAGAAATTACAGTCGTGTCAAGACCTTGGTTCGATAGACAATATTATTTACCAATTCCTCAGTCTGAAATTAATAAAACTTCATCTCTAATTCAGAATGATGGCTATTAAAAACATAAAATCTTTGTAGATTGATTATTTGAATTATTATTGTAGAATAAAGAATACCGAGATAAACCTCGGTATTCTTTGTTTAAGTAATTTACTTTTACTCGTAATCCCATGAAAAAAACTATTCATTTATTTAAACTCAAGCTTCTCGTTTTAGGGGTCATTTTTAGCTGTAAACCAAACGATAAAAAAGTTATAAGAGAGGTAAAAAAAACAAAACCAAATATCGTTTTTATAGCTGTAGATGATTTACGCCCTGAACTTGGATGTTATGATTCTGATATCGCAATAACTCCAAATATTGATAAATTAGCTTCAACCGGATTAACATTTAACAAAGCTTATTGCCAAGAAGCAATTTGTAGTCCGTCTCGAGCAAGTTTAATGACTGGAGCAAGACCAGAAAGTATTAATGTTATTGAAAACTTTAAGTATTTCAGAGATGCCAATCCTGATATAGTAACCCTACCTCAGCATTTTAAAAATAATGGTTATGAAACTGTGCATACAGGAAAAATATTTCATAAACCAGCCTTCGCTGATTTAGATATTTCATGGAGCAGAAAACCGGCCTATGAAAAAATGACGATTAAAAAAGAAAACACTCCTGGCGGCTATGCCTTATTAGAAAATCAAATTTTATTCAAAAAAAATAGAGCTAACGTTATTGCTAAATATGGAAAAAATGCACCTCGTAACGGTTTAGGAAAAGGTCCGGCTTATGAAAATGCAGATGTACCAGATACATTTTATGAAGATGGTTATAATGCTGAATTAGCTATTGTAACTTTAAAAGATTTACAAGAGAAGAATCCTGATAAACCTTTCTTTTTAGGTATGGGAATGAAAAAACCACATTTAGATTGGTTAGCTCCAAAAAAGTATTGGGATATGTATGATCCTTCAAAAATTAAATTAACTAATCAAAACAAAGCTCCTACTGATGGTGCAGCTATGGGATTACATCCTTCATTTGAATTAAGAGCTCGTTTTGGAATTCCTAAAAAAGGACCAATTTCAGACGATTTAGCTAAAAAATTAAAACATGCATATTTAGCTTCTATTAGTTATATCGATGCACAAATAGGAAAACTAATTAATGCTATTAATGAAGAGGGTTTACGAGAAAATACAATCATTATTTTATGGAGCGACCACGGTTGGCATTTAGGCGAAATGGGAATTTGGGGAAAAGCAACTAATTATGAAATCTCTACTCGAGTTCCGTTGATTATAGCTACTCCAAATATGAGCCAAGAAGTAAAAGGAAAAAAATCTGAAGCTTTGGTAGAATTAGTAGACATGTATCCTACTCTAGCAGATTTAGCTAATTTACCATTACCAAAACATTTAGAAGGACAAAGTTTTAAACCACTATTAGCTAATCCGAATAAAAAATGGAAAGATGCTGCTTTTTCACAATTTCCATCACCAGCACTAAGAGAATGGGCTGCAAACCCACTTTCTAAAGGAATGCGAGAAACATATTTTGGTCCTTTAATTGAAGAGGTTGAACATAAAATTAAAACACAACAAAAAGATAAGTGGGATCGAAACCTATTTGAAAATTATTTGATGGGATATGCAATGCGTACTGAAGATTATCGATTAATCGTTTGGAAAGATTATAGAGATACTAATGCTGAACCTGTTTTTATAGAGTTATATGATCATAAAACAGATCCAAATGAAACTGTAAACATCGCTAACAAAAAATCAGAATTGACAAATACATTATTAGCGCAATTTAACAAAGGTTGGAAAGGAAATGTAGCACGATAAAAAAGTAATATTATTAGAAACAATAAAACCCCGTTTAATATAAATTAAGCGGGGTTTATTGTTCCCAAATTACTTATTCAAAAAAATTGATTAAGTCTTTTAAATATTTTTAAAATATGGCTGTAGAAACACGTTTTTTTACTAAATAATCTTCTAAAGCTAAATGTGAGCAATCGTGACCAATTCCACTTTCTTTAAATCCGCCATGTGGTAAATAAATAGCATATTTTACTCCGTTGATTTGAATTTCTCCAAAATCAAGTTCTTCAGTAAATCGTGCAATTCTTTGATGATTATTCGTAAAAATATATGATGCTAATCCATATTCAGTATCATTTGCTAAAGCCAAGACTTCTTCATCAGTTTCGAAACTCATAATTCCTGCTACTGGTCCGAAAATCTCTTCTTTAAATACTTTCATATCTGTAGAAACTCCAGATAAAACAGTTGGTTCTAACCAATTTCCGCCTTCAGGTAAATCTGTTGGAATTTCTCCTCCAAATTCTAATGTAGCTCCTTTATCTACAGCATCGTTAATTAAAGTTAGCATTCTGTCTCTACCTTTACGACTTGCTAAAGGTCCCATAAATACATCAGGATTTTCTTTTGTCCCTAAACCAACTTTTAACTCAGAAGCTTTCTTCGCATAAGCTTTTACGAACTTTCCATAAATTGATTTATGTACAAAAATTCTATTTGCTGCTACACAAACCTGACCACTATTTCCAAAACGTAAAGCAATTGCCAAATCTAAAGCTTTATCAAAGTCAGCATCATCAAAAACAATAAACGGAGCATTACCGCCTAATTCTAATCCGAATCTTTTAATCGAAGTTGTACTCTCAGCTATAATTTTCTTCGCAGTTTCTGTAGAACCTATCATTGTAATTACCGCAGGAATTTTACTTGAAGTCATTGTTTTTGCAACAATTTCACTTGGTCCTTCAATAATATTTACAACTCCAGGAGGGAAATTAATATCATTTAGAATTTCACCAATCAAATATGCAGATAAAGGCGAAATTTCTGATGGTTTAATAATTAAAGAACAACCAGAAGCTAAAACAGGTCCGATTTTATATCCAATATTTAGAATGGGGAAATTCCACGCTAAATACGCTACTACAACTCCAGCAGGTTTAGAAATCATCTTGTGAGTATGCGTATTTTCATAATCTGGAATTTGTTCTTCACGCATGTTTTGCATCGCTGCAGGATACCATTCTAAAGCTTCAACTAATCTGTCGATATCTTCTGCTCCACCTCCATAAGTTTTACCCATTTCGTAAACCATGGCTGTGCGTAATTCTTCTTGTTTTTCAAGAATAGCAGTTTTTAATTTTTGCATCCAGGCAGTTCTTTCTCCTAAAGACAAAGCTGACCAATATTTGAAACCTTTTTCTGCTGCTAATAAGACTTTTTCTGCATCTTCTTTTCCTGCCTTTGCTATTTCTGCGATAACTTCACCTGTAGCAGGACAAACAACATTACTTCGTTCTCCACTAATGGCATCAACTAGTTGACCATCAATGTACATTTTTTTATATCCGTAATTTTTAATCTTCATTTTTATCAATATTAAAGGACATTTATTTCAGCATCAGAAAGTGCATATTCCATTAAGACATCTTCATCTACTTCTATTCCTAAACCAGGCCTTTTCGGAACTTCAATCATACCATCAACCATTTCAATTTTCGGGTATGTTAAACGTTCTCTCAATCCGTTTTCTGTTTGATCGTATTCAATTAAGAAATCTGGAGTTTTCATACGTCCAGGAATGAGCTCTAAATTAGCAATAAAATGTAAAGCAACATGAATTCCAATAGCTGTTCCCCACGTATGAGGTACAACATCTACACCGTATGTACTTGCCAAAGCTGCAATTCGCTTTGCCTCTGTTAACCCACCTGCTGCACAAATATCTGGTTGTACGATGTCTACAGAATTATTTTGGAATAATTGATGAAAACCAAAACGTAAATATTCACATTCTCCACCAGAAATTGGTATTGAAGTTTTACCTCTAAGTTCTTTATACTGCTTGTAGAACTCAGGAGAAATTGGTTCTTCAAACCAACCAATATTAAAAGGTTCTATTTTATTTGCTAAAATTGTTGCTTCTCTAAGACTATACGCATGGTTAGAATCTACCATTAACTGTATATCGTCTCCAATAATTTCTCTTACTTTTTTTATGTTTTTATAATCCTCTTCAATACCTAAACCAACTTTCATTTTAATAGCCTTAAAACCTTGTTTTACATAAGATTCTGCTTCTTCTTTAAAATGCTTTGTTGGATTATCGGGATCCATAAAATATAAACCTGTTGCGTATGGTTTTATCTTATCTCTAAACGCACCACCTAATAACGTAGAAACAGGTAAATTCAATATTTTCCCTTTTAAATCCCAAAGCGCAATATCAATAGCACTTATAGAAGCTACTAAAACTCCACGCCTTGCATAATCTAAAGTTTTACGGTAAAGGTGATTCCATATCACTTCATTTTCTAACGGATTTTTTCCAATGATGTGATTCTTTAAAAAATCTACACCCGCTTTTAAAATAGGTGCTGGTCCGTAACCTTCTCCCCAACCATACTGGCCATTAGAAGCTGTTATTTTTACAACACATATACATCTTTCGGAATATTCCCATTGTGAGAAATAAAAACTACTTGACAATTTATCTTTAAGTATAAAAGTCTCTATTTTTTCAATTGTCATATTTAATTAAGTTAAGTGATAGTAAACAAAACTAATAATTCACTCCACTCTTTATGAGTTCATATTTATCTCAAACAAGTCAAATATTACCCTTTCATTTCAATTGATATGTTCATCTATTTTACTTTTTTATAATTTTAAAAACTTGATTATTGTAATGTAAAAGATAGAATCCACTTTGCAATTCTTTTCCGACTTGAATCCTCTCTCCTACTTTTACTTTTCTAGTAAAAAGAGGTTGTCCTTCAATAGAAAAAAACGCTATTCTTCCATCTTGTGTTACATTTTCAATATTTAATTCTGATACAAAAGGATTTGGAAAAATTTTGATATCGTTTTTAATAAAAGTCTCTGTCGTTAATGTATTATTTTTTAATACAACAGGATAAAAAGTTCCTCCACTTGGTGGTGTAGATGATAATTCTCTTGGGTTACTGTATTGATCGAAAACAAAAACCTTCGTATCACTACTAAATCTTTCTGAATTATTTTTTCCGCTTACTTCGTTATTAAAAATAATATTGTTCTCACCTGGGGGTTTGTGTCCATATTGACTTCCTCCACTTGCAAAAGCTCCCCAAGATCTCCATTGTTCGCTTTTTACTTTATTATTTTCAATTAAGTTAAATCCATCATCACCATTATGAAAGTTGATATCAACTTCGAAATCACAACCATAAACCACATTATATTTTGCTCCAAGTTGAATAGAAAAATGACGAATTCTTCTTACTCTCTCGTTAAAAATAAGATTGTAATCTCCATTAATTGCATAATAAGCAGCACCACCGCCACCTTTATTGTAGGCTGCATCAACAAAATTATTGCGGAATGTATTATTTCTTCCGTTTACATTAATTGGATTACTTCCTGAATTTTTAAGTGTACAGCTATCTACCCAACAATTTTTACTTTTCTTCTCAATCATAATGAAACTCACATACATATTTTTTAATCCATCGGGATCGTTTTCAAAACAACGATTTCCACACCATTTATTTCTATCTACATTTCTATCGTCGTAAATTGTAATTGGTCTTTCAGGAATATATTCCATCGTTAAATTTTCAATTCCAACATATTCAACTTCATCTAATACAAAAGCTCCTTTATGTTCGAATCTTCTTCTTTGATAACGAACGGTAACGTCTAACTTTACATTATCTCTACTTTCTCCTCGTAAAATGATATTCGATTTTAGCTGAATGGTTTTATCAATGTCGTATGTTCCGTTTTTCAGTAAAATCACACTCAATTCCCCATTTGTATTTAGGTTGTCAATTGCAGATTGTAATCCATCAGCATCTGTTGGATTTACTTCAAGTTTTACTGGTATTGAACTACTAAACGGAACTCCACCTTCAACTCCTGACTTTTGCCATTCTTGCATGAATGGATAAGCAGAATCGTTTTTCGAATTATCGAAAGTTACACCTGGATCTCCAATATTTAGTTGTGCATTTATGAAGTTACTATTGGTTATAGCAACTAAAAAGATAATTAGATGTTTGATTGATTTTTTGGTTTTCATAATTAGAAGATTATGTTTTTCTCTAATGAAAATTACTTTTTGATAAGTTTATATATGTTTTGTTTGTAAACGATAAGATATATGCCTGCCTTTAGTTTATGATTTAGCTCTAAACTTCCTGAATCATTTATTTCTTCTTTTTGAATAAGTTTGCCATCCATTGAATGAATACTTACTTCCTCTCCTGGTTCTGCATTTTTTAGATTAATCTGATCTATAAATGGATTAGGAAAAACAGTAAGTGTTTTTTTTTCTAAACTGCTTAAGTCTTCTGTACTCAAAGTTGAGATTGATCCGACTCTTATGTTTATTGAAATTGTTTTCGTATCGCCATCTAAACCTTTAATAATAGCTTTTAATTCATGAATTCCTTCTTGCAAATCACCAAGAAAATCACTGTTCTTGTTCCAACTATATGGTGTTGAATTCTGGGAACTTATTAATGTTCCATCATAAAATAAACTTACTTCATCTACTTTCGCAGAAGCATCAACTGTTACCACTATATGATCACCAACATTAAATTGTTGATTGTCTTTTAAAATCATAAAATATGGTTCTAAATCTTTCGTAGCTACAACTGCTGGAGGCGAAACAATGACTGGATATAATGTGTTACCTTTTGGAGTTGGATATTTAGACTCGTCAATTTTAAAGTTTGTAGAATGATCTGCTGGCTTTGCTTTTAACGGACCGTGATAGACTTTATTTTTTCTTGAAAAAGGAGATGCACCGTTATGCTGTAATTCTAAAGTTGAATTATTTAAAAGAAAGTTATCTCTTGCTGAGTTTTGATGCTTAATAGACCATGGCCCCATGATTGAAAAATAATCTGGACTTCGAGATGCTGAAGATCTTGATCCTGACATATCTTTTGGTAAAACAACTTTATTTTTTTCAATTAAATTGTTTCCATCATCACCAACATGAAAACTAATTTCTTGTTTGATCTCATTATCATAAACTACATTATATTCTACTCCACCTCCTTGTAAAGAAAAATGGCGTAAATGAGTCATTTGACAATCTGTAATTAGATTGTATCCTTTTTGGATAAAAAAATAACCTTGTGCTCCACCAGATTTGCTAAATGCGCCATCGACAATTAATCCTCTAAAAGTATTGTGTTTTGCATTACATCGCATTGGATCTCGACCTGCATTAATTAAGTTTACATCATCTAACCAACAATCTGAACTTTCTTTAAAAAATACAAGAATATTATCACTTCCATTCAATTCGTCGTTAGCAGAATTACTTGTATTCCAAGTAAATTTTGGAAAACCACTTGAATCTCCCCATTTACGACTTCCTCTAATCGTCATATTATACAACCCAGAAAACCTTGTATTTCTTTCAAAATTGAACGCTTTGTTATCGAAATTTTCATGCATTTCAAAAATGGTTTCACTTCTACTCTCTCCAATTAAACTTACATTACTTTTCATTGTAATTTTTTTATTTACTATGTAAGTTCCTTTTTTAATTAAGATGGTATTTCTTTTATTCCCCATCTTACTAACATCACGAATAGCCGCATTAATTTCATCTATACTTGCGCCTTCTTCTATTGTTCTTTGAACTATTAAATTTTCTTTCAGAGGAATTCCTCCTCGAACTCCAGCTGTAATCCATTTCTCTATTTGTGGATATTGAGCTTTATTCTGATTGATTAGATTTCTGTCGAAAGTTACACCTGGATCGCCAACTCTTATTTGTCCATTTAATAGATAAGATGAAAAACTTATAAGCATTACTGCTATGAAGATTGTTATTGATTTATTTGGTTTCATTATTTAGGAGATTATATTGATTATATGGTTTAACGATAATTATAAGTTCATATTTTAATTAAAAAAAGACTGCCTATAAAAGGCAGTCTGTATGAACTTATTATTTAAGCTATTTTAGTTTGGAAAATTAGCTGAATATTTAGTTATAGTAGCTGGTTTTTTGTTACAAGTAGCGTTGGTATTGTACTTTATATTTTGAATTGAACCTGCTGCGAAATTCCTAAAGTTTTCATTAACTAAAGTTACATTATAATGACCACCAACTGTACTTCCGTTTGTATTGTCATAACTTAGCGATATTGATGGACCATGATATTCAAAACCATCAAACATTCCTAAACTTTTTGCAGGGTTTTTAATTTTATTCCATAAGTTACATGGAATAAATTTTAAGTGTGCTTGCTTGATTTTAGCTCCACCATCATTTTGACTTACTGCTGTTACACCTGTTATTCGTGAACTTTGAAAACTTCCTGCTATTAGTCCACTACCTAGTTGATCTGAAACATATCTATTTCTTGGTGCTGCACTTGCTTCTGGCGTTAATCTAGTAGCCCATTGTGTACCATTATTTCTCTTGTATGGATTTCCTGATAATGCTGATCCAGATAATCCTCTAAATTGTCTTTCTACAAATTTTCTAAATCGTTCTTTTCCATTATCATTCATAGGAAATCTTTTAGCTTTATCAAATAACTCTAAAAATCCTTTTTCTACTCTTACTGCAAAAGCTGAGCCTGTTGCTCTTACTTTTTGTACAGTAACTTTTCCATTCTGCACAAAATGTGGAGAAAACATTACCGCACATAATCCATTGGTGTTTTTTACATCAAAGGCAAAAATATCTGCAATTCCTCCTTCTTTTACACCATCTTTCAATTCATTTTTCATTCCTTTATCATCTGTTTCCATTCGTAATGTAATTCCTCCATCACAAGAAAGTTTATTGAATAAAACATGTTGTGCGTTGTACGTTTGTACAAGTCCATATCCTGTATGCGCACCGGTTTGGTGTATGTTTTCAATAACACCATCTACAGGTCCTGGTCTTCTTTCTGGTGATCCTGGAACGTGAACTAATACAATAGAGTTTACAGAACTTCTTCTATCTTTAATATTGATATCAGCAAATCTAAAATTATCAACACGTCCAATTTTAAGTACATTGATATTTTGATTAGTTAATGAAGGAGAAGAAATATCTACTGTAAACTTAGCTCCATTTTTACCACTAATACTTACATTTTTTAAACGATTTCCGTTTTTACTTCCTCCAATAGAAAATACGCCTCCTTTTGTACCATCTAAAATAATTTTAGTTCCTCCAGCAATTTCTAAATGAATGTTAGACTTTAAAACAACTTTATTCCAGTAATATGTTGACTTTGGAATTTCAATAATTACACCTGAGCCATTTTCATCTGATTGTTGATTAATTAAACGATTCAAATCATTTGTAGTAGTTCCAGTAAACGAAACTCTTGTTGTTCCTGTTGGGGCAGTGTAAAATTGAGATGGTTTAAATTTTTGAGGTAAGCGATTAGCAAGCTCTAATTCTGTGTCTACACTTCCATTTACAGCTTCTAAATTTTCTACATTATCTGAACAAGACGTTGTAATTACAGCTGTTAAGGTTACAGCTGCTAAAAAAAAATTCTTAAAAATCATAATTTAGGGTTAACAATTAAGTTGCCAAAACTACAGTTAACGAAAACGTTGTAGTAAGTCAATATTACCCTATAATTAATCTATTTTACCCAAACAAGGCAAACAAGCGCTATTATTTTGTTTATATAAAAATTAATATTTGACTAGTAAACACAACAACTAAACAATTAATTAACAATTACTTAAAACTAAAAAAAGATGCCTTTTTCATGAAAAAAGTCTTCAAAAAAGGAATAAACACTAATTTTTTTACAAATTCCAGCTGAGTAATCTTAATCTATTTTTATCGTTATTTAGTACTAAAAAATCATTTTTCAAACTTTATTTTTTTATGTATAAAATAAAAAAAGTCATACTCCCATTCATATTATTCTTTTCATTTTCAAATGTTAAAGCGTATCAATCAAAAAGATTTAGTTTTATTACTAACATAAGTATATTTCATACAATTCATACTCTAAATTTATCTAAAACTCACAAAGTTTATGATAATACATCAATTTTTAATTTTAAACTAATTAGAAAAAATAAAAGCATAATGAATTTTATGCTTGCTAATAAAGAGATTTTTTTTTCAGAAGAAAACAACAGCTTAGATTTAAGAATATTAAAAGTTAGACAGAAATTTAGACTTCTACTTATCGTTTTTATTGTTGTTTGTTCTTTGTTAACTTCTCTATTAATTATAATTATTTCAAAGCTAAGAAGTAATAAAACACAAATTAAAAACTTAGAAATAAAAGAAAAAGTAACACTTCAGAATCATATTAAACAAAAAGAAGAAGAAATTTTAGCTACAGTAATTGCCGTTTCTGCACAACAAGAAGAATTGATAGAAACTTTAAAGGTTATAGAAAATTTAAAAGATGAAAAATATAATCAAAGCCTTCATGAAGTATACAACAAACTAAAGAATATTATACAATCATCTTCTAACCTGAACTTAATATTTCAGAAGTTAGAATCTCAATACACTTATTTTAGTACTAGCATTAAAAATATACATCCTAATCTTACAAAAAACGATATTCGAAATTGTATTTTATTGAGATTAGGATTCAGCTTAAAAGATTCTGCCGAGCTCTTAAATGTTTCTGTACATGCTATAAAAATAGCACGACAACGTATAAAAAAGAAAATAAACTATAATGATAATATAAGTTTAAAAGAATATTTAGATACTTTTCAAAATTATCAATCTTTCCCGAATAAAATATAAAGATTATATACCTAAAGTATTACTAATACGATAGTAGTATACACAATGTATACCTTCTTTGTATCTCTTTTGTAACCTTGTTTTTTGAGTATAAAAACAAACGTGTAAGTAATTTTGCTACGCTGGTTAGCAACATTAATAATGGATGTTAGGAAAACAAAGTATAACGTAAATAATCACATACCCCTTATGGTTAAATTTTTAATGATTTTAAGTTATTAAAATATTTCTTAAACCTAAAAACGTTATCCCCTTTACTTTTTTAACCTCCCAAAACATCAATTTTATAAAATGAAAAAAACTAATCTTTTAATTTTATTATTAAACTTAGGTGCTATTTTTAGTGCTAGTTCTCAAAATTTTGACGAAAAGTCTCTTGAAGAACGAACAAGACCTTACGGAGATGCCGACGATGCAACTATTAATTGGAGAATACGTTGGGATCGATCTGACCTTTTTAAAAACGACAATTTCCCAGATTCTGAATATAAATACAATACCAGAATTTGGGCCAAAGAACCTGAAAATGTACAAAGTTGGGTTTGGAGAAACAAACAAAATATAGAACAAAAAGACGGTTCTTTATTTATTACTGCTCGATACAATGAAGCTGGTTTCCCAGAAAATATGGTTCCAGATGGTTGTGTTAATGGAAATCCTTCATCAAATATGGTTCCTGTACGATTTTCTTCTGGAATGTTAAGAAGTACTTCTCCTGGATTTGTATACGGATACTATGAAGCTGCTATTAAAGGAAGTGATGGCTTCCCTGGTGTTTCTCCTGCATTTTGGCTTTATAATCAAATAAAATCTAATGCAACTGTTGGTAAAGTTCGTTATCAAGAAATTGATGTAGTAGAACTTACTCAAGAAGGAACTAGTGAAGCTACTCGTAAAGTTATGGACCATAATTTACATGCAATTACCACAGCTTCTTCTAGACAACGTTTTGACAACTCCGTAAATCCTCCAGTTGGTGCTTTTGTTCCGTCTGTAGAAAATGGTGGATTAACAGTTGGACCAATTAATAGTACTGCTGGTAGAAGATGGTGGAGACCAAAACAAAATACAGCTGCTGAACGAAATGAAACTCATGAATTTGAACCTAGAGATATCAATATTTTTGGATGTAGAGTTACAAGTCAGGAAATTATTTGGTATGTTAATGGTAAAGAAATAGGGAGAAAACCTAATGTTTTGTGGCAAAAAGAGGCTGACTTAACAAATCCTATGCGTATTACTCTATCTTTAGGAATACGTGCGCCTTATAATCAATTTTGTAGTAATCGATTTGTAATGCCAGATCCGACTGTTTTATCTAGAGCAAAAGATTTCTTCCCACAATCTATGCAAGTACTTTACGTAAAAGTATTTGAACCAATGAATGCATCTACACTAAATATTCCTGTTACAGGTGTAACTTTAAAAAAGTCTGAAGTTCCTGTTAGAGTTGGTGGAAATACGATTTTAACTCCAGTTATTGCACCTACTGAAGCAAGTAATAAAGGATTTACTTTTTACAGTGTTTCTGGAATGGACGTAGCTAGAGTAGATTCTAAAACAGGAATTGTAACTGCTTTAAAAGAAGGAACTGCTACTTTTAGAGTAATAACTGAAGAAGGTAACTTTTTTGATGACATAACGATTACTGTTGGGAATAATCCTGGTCAAACTAGAAGAGCTGTTATTCCTGTTCCTCCAGGATCTGCTGAGTTAGCTCCTGACAATTCTGACAATGACAATGATAATGATAATGATAATGATAATGATAATGATAATGATAATGATAATGGAGATACTAATATTCCGCCTAGTTCTGGTAATTGTAACTCAATTTCTACTTGGAAGAAATCTAATTCATACCAGAAAGGCGATAATGTAAAATTGAATAACATTATCTATGAGCTTAAAAATAATAGCGTTGGGAAGTGTAAACCAGGTGCAAATACCAATTGTTCAAGAAATCAGTGGAGGGAAATTGGACAATGTACTGCTTCTAGAACAAGCTTTACAGAACTTAATACTGAAGTGAAAGTTTTTCCTAACCCTTCTATCAATGTTGTAAATATTACTTCTGAACGAGGTGCAAAAATAAGTATCGTAGATACAGCTGGAAAAGTAGTTTTATCTAAAGTAGCTGAGGGTCAGATTACTTCTTTTAATACTGATAATTTTTCAGAAGGTCTGTATTTAATTCGTGTTCAGAAAGCAACTGAAACTGTAACGAAAAAGCTAATCATCAAATAAACTGAATTAATACAGTCAGTTAATCAAGGGGGCTAATTACAAAGGTCTGATCATTAATACGATCAGACCTTTTTTAAATTATAATTGATTTACCACATCCTGCAGTGAAGTTTCTGGAGTTAGTTCCATTTTTTTTCGCAGCCTATATCTAGCTTTTTTTACACCTTCATATGTTATATTTAAAATCGCTCCTATCTCTTTATATGATAAATTCATTTTAATTAACGCAAGTAATCTTAATTCTCCAGATGTTACTTTAGGATGTTTTTCTTTTATTTTAAAATGAAAATTAGGATGCACTTTTTCGAAATAATTTCTAAAATTATTCCATTGCTCTTTATCATGTACCAATTCACTCCTAATAATTTGTAATAACGTTTTATAATTAAAATTAATAGCACCGTTATCTGTTTTCATGGTGTCTTCTATATATTTTTTTATTTTTTTAAGGACTAAGTTCTTTTTTGTTATTTGTAAAGTATGCGTTACTAATTCTCGTTTTTTAAATGCTATTTCTGCACTTAACTTTTCTTTTTCTAACATTGAATTTTCAACTAATAATCTCGATTTCAATACCTTTTGCTTGTTATTGTAAAAACCTAAAATTAAAAACATAAAAAAAAGGGTAATACAAATTACTAGAATATTGATTCTTAACTCTCTAATTTTTCTTTCTTTTTTAAAAAATTCAATTTCAACTTCTTGTTCATTAATTTGTTTTTCTTTTTTCTCTATTTCGTAAATAACTTGTAATTCACTTACCTTTTTTAGTTCTTCTAATTTGTAAATAGAATCATTGAGAACATTTACTTTCTCTGCATATTTCAAAGCCGTATTTATTCTACCCTCTTTCTTTAAAACATTCATAAAAATTTTATAAGACTTTTTTTGTAACTCTATATCTTCTACTTTTTCAGATAACTGCATTGCTTCTTTAAGATGTTTCTTAGCTAAATACAATTTGTGAACTGCTAAGTAACTTTTCCCTATCATGCAATGAGCCATAATTTGATCTACAAAATCACCATTTTTTACAAAATTTTTTAATGCTTTATTTAGAAACTGAATCGATTTACCGTATTCTTTCAAATGATAATAGACTTCTCCCATCCTTAATTGAGTTACTGCAATATTTTTTTTATTTAACCAAGAAACTCTAATACCTAGTGCTTTTCTATAATAATAAAGTGCTTTATTAAATTTTTTCTTCCCTATATAGCATTTTCCTAAATTCAAATAGACAATTGAAATTTGTTTTTTATTCTTTGTCTTTTTTACTCCACTTAAAGATTTACTAATATATTCTAATGCCTTATTATATTTTTTTTGTTTGAGATACATACTACCTATATAATGATATATTCTATCAATTCCTTTTTCATCTTCTCTTTTTTCATAAATCTCATTCGCTTTTAAATAAAAAGAAATTGCTTTCTGATAATACCCCATTAGGTTGTATGAAGATCCAATATTTTCATATGCTTTTGCTACTGAAATTAAATCTTTATGTGACTCAAAAATTGATTTTGCTTCTTGAAAATTAAATATTGATTTTAAGTAATTACTTTGATATTTATTAATTACTCCTATTTGAAATAAAGCAGATGCTTGTCCCCACAAGTACTTTTCCTTTCTATTAATAGTTAAAGCTTTATTGAAATAAACTAAAGCTGAATCGTATTCCTTTTTATAATAATGTACTATACCTAAACAATTATTGGCTCCAGCTAAACCACGTCTGTTATTACTCTTTTTTGCAATACTTATAGCTTTTGTTATATAGCTTTTACTAAGATCATAATTGGATGTTACATATTCAATACCTATGTCATTATAGGCTACAATTAATGTAGAATCTGAAGTTTTTTTGTTTTCTATTAGATTTTTTAAACTATCAATTTTTCTTAAGTTTTGAGCTGAAAATGCATAAAAATTAAACAACCAAAAACCTGTAGCAATTATTAAATGTGGGATTTTCACTTACAATGATTTTTTTTATAACCACGAAAATAGAATTACACATTTGTTTTCTTATTAAAACTTTGTTAGAACGAATAATTTTAACTAATCTAATTATGATGTTAATCATTTATATACAAATAGCCTGATTTGGTTAATGATTCTAAATTACCATTGTTAGGGAAATCATATTTAATTATATAAAAATAAGTTCCTGTTGGTAATTTTTCATTCCTCGCTATTGTTAGTCTTCCATCAGAAACTCCTCTAAATACATTATTTACATTATCGTAATTTTCTGTTTCGAAAACCAACACTCCCCATCGATTAAAAATTTTCACCGTATTATTTGCATAACACTCTATTCCTTCTAACAAAAAAATATCATTAGATCCATCATTATTAAATGACACACCATTGTATACTTTTATTGGACAAAAAACATTTAACTCTTGCGTAAAAGTACTAGCATTACCACAAACATCAGTTGCAGTCCAAATACGCTCAATAAGATATCTGTTTGAACAAGTTCCATCTATTCTATTTTCACTAAAAGTTATGTTCACTGTATCATCACAAGTATCTGTAGCCTGTACAGTTACTATTTCTGGAATGGAATCACAGGAAACTAGTAAATTCGGGGGAATAGTTGTATTAAATACTGGTGGAGTATTATCTTCAATAATGATTTCTTGAGTACACATAACTGTATCTCCTCTTTCATCTGTTGCTGTAAAAGTTCGTATAAAAGTTCCAGTATTACCATTACAACCATTTATCAAATTACTATCTGTAAATGTAAATGTAACTTCTCCACAACTTTCAATAACAGTTGGCATACCTGTATTAGTAGTTTCCAATGAAGCTCCACATTCTAAGGTTATTGAAGGCGGACAAGTAATTGCTAAATTCACTACTGGAGCAGCAACTATATTTAGAGAAGTGTTAGAGATACAAGTGATATCTGTAATATCTCTGACTGTTACTTGATAAGTATCTGGAAGTAAATTAGAAAAAATAGGAGAACTTTGAAAAGTTGTTCCATTAATACTATACTCGAAATTATTTCCTACTGGATTACTTATTGTAATTTCTCCTGTGTTAATAGTACAACTTGGCTCAATAGTTACTGTTGCATTTATTACTGGCGGATTTGGTACTGAATTAATCATTACTGAAACTGAACTCGTTGCTGAACATGTGGTATCAACTGTACTTCGAACTGTTAAATCATAAGTATTAGGTGACAAATTTGTAAAAATTTCACTTGATTGAAATGTAATTCCATCAATACTATATTCTACATTGGGCTGATTTACAAAAGTGATCGTTCCTGTTGGTATAGAACATGTCGGTTGTAAAACACTTGCTAAAACTGGAACTGCTGGCGGAATAGGCACTGAATTAATAACCACTGGAACTGAACTCGTTGCTGAACATGTAGCATCAACTGTACTTCGAACTGTTAAATCATAAGTATCAGGTGATAAGTTTGAAAAAACTTCACTTGTCTGAAAAGTAATTCCATCAATACTATATTCAACATTTGGCTGAGAAACAATAGTGATCGTTCCTGTTGGTATGGAACAAGTCGGTTGTAAAACACTTGCTAAAACTGGAACCGCTGGCGGAATTGGTACTGAATTAATAACCACTGGAACTGAACTCGTTGCTAAACATGTGATATCAACTGTACTTCGAACTGTCAAATCATAAGTATTTGGCGAAAGATTAACAAACACTTCACTTGATTGAAAAGTAATTCCATCAATACTATATTCTACATTGGGCTGATTTACAAAAGTAATCGTTCCTGTTGGTATAGAACAAGTCGGTTGTAAAACACTTGCTAAAACTGGAACAGTTGGCGGACTAGGTACTGAATTAATTACCACTGGAACTGAACTCGTTGCTGAACATGTGGCATCAACTGTACTACGAACTGTTAAGTCATAAGTATTAGGTGACAAATTTGAAAAAACTTCACTTGACTGAAAAGTTACTCCATCAATACTATATTCAACATTTGGTTGACTAACAAAAGTGATTGTTCCTATTGGTGTAGAACAGGTAGGTTGTAAAACACTTGCTAAAACTGGAACCGCTGGCGGAGTTGGTACTGAATTAATCACTACTGGAACTGAACTTGTTGCTGAACATGTAGCATCAACTGTACTTCGAACTGTTAAATCATAAGTATTAGGTGGCAAGTTTGAAAAAACTTCACTTGATTGAAAAGTAATTCCATCAATACTATATTCTACATTGGGCTGATTTACAAAAGTGATCGTTCCTGTTGGTATAGAACAAGTAGGTTGTAAAACACTTGCTAAAACTGGAACAGTTGGCGAACTAGGTACTGAATTAATAACCACTGGAACTGAACTCGTTGCTGAACATGTAGCATCAACTGTACTTCGAACTGTTAAATCATAAGTATTAGGTGGCAAGTTTGAAAAAATTTCACTTGATTGAAAAGTTATTCCATCAATACTATACTCTATATTTGGTTGACTTACAAAAGTGATCGTTCCTGTTGGTATAGAACAAGTCGGTTGTAAAACACTTGCTAAAACTGGAACCGCTGGTGGACTAGGTACTGAATTAATAACCACTGGAACTGAACTCGTTGCTGAACATGTGATATCAACTGTACTTCGAACTGTTAAATCATAAGTATTAGGTGACAAGTTTGAAAAAATTTCACTTAATTGAAAAGTAATTCCATCAATACTATATTCTACATTGGGCTGACTTACAAAAGTGATTGTTCCTGTTGGTATAGAACAAGTCGGTTGTAAAACACTCGCTAAAACTGGAACCACTGGCGGAATCGGCACTGAATTAATAACCACTGGAACTGAACTTGTTGCTGAACATGTAGTATCAACTGTACTTCGAACTGTTAAATCATAAGTATCAGGTGACAAGTTTGAGAAAACTTCACTTGATTGAAAAGTAATTCCATCAAAACTATATTCTACATTGGGCTGACTTACAAAAGTGATTGTTCCTGTTGGTACAGAACAAGTTGGTTGTAAAACACTTGCTAAAACTGGAACCGCTGGCGGAATTGGTACTGAATTAATCACTACTGGAACTGAACTTGTTGCTGAACATGTAGCATCAACTGTACTTCGAACTGTTAAATCATAAGTATTAGGTAGCAAGTTTGTAAAAATTTCACTTGATTGAAAAGTTATTCCATCAATACTATACTCTACATTGAGCTGACTTACAAAAGTGATTGTTCCTGTTGGTATAGAACAAGTCGGTTGTAAAACACTAGCTAAAACTGGAACTGTCGGCGAAGCAGGTACTGCATTTATTGTTACTGGAATAGGGTTTGTTGTTATACAATTTCTTTCTATTGAACTTCTTACTGTTAAATTGTAGGTATTGGGCGGTACATTTGAAAAAATTTCACTTGTTCTGAAAGTTATTCCGTCAATACTATATTCAACATTTGGCTGACTTACAAAAGTGATTGTTCCTGTAGATATAGAACAAGTAGGTTGTAAAACACTTGCTAGTACTGGTATTGATGGAGAACTTGGGACTGAGTTTATAGTTACAGGAAATGGACTCACAGTTGTACAACGTAATCCTGTCGTGCGTCTTACTGTAAGTGTGTAAGTATTTGGTGACAAGCTCATAAATACTTCACTAGTTTGAAAATTTATCCCATCAATACTATACTCAACATTTGGTTGTACCACAAATGTAATTGTACCACTAGGAACTAAACAAGTTGGTTGGGTTACAACTGCACTTGGAGTTATTGGGGCTGAGCTTTCATTAATCCTTACTATAGCTGTATCAGTTTCTGAACTACATGTACCTGAGCCTGTTACCGTATACGTATAATCACCTGCTGCTGTGATCGGGAAAATAACAGGAACTCCTAGACTCGTCGTCCAACTTCCGCCTGCATCTTCGTCTGTTAAATTATTTAGTAAGTCTAATTCGCTAACACTTTCCGTAGAACAAATTGAAATCACACCTCCACTAATCCCTGCTTCGGGTGCATCTGTAATACTAATGGTTACTGTAGCTGTATCAGTTTCTGAAATACATGCGCCTGAACCTGTTACTGTATACGTATAATCACCTGCTGCTGTGATCGGAAAAACAACAGGAACTCCTAGACTCGTTGTCCAACTTCCGCCTGCATCTTCGCCTGTTAAATTATTTAGTAAGTCTAATTCGCTAACACTTTCCGTAGAACAAATTGAAATCACACCACCACTAATCCCTGCTTCGGGTGCACCTGTAATACTAATCGTTACTGTAGCTGTATCACTTCCTGAACTACATGCACCTGAGCCTGTTACAGTATACGTATAATCACCTGCTGCAGTAATTGGAAAAACAACTGGTGCTCCTAAACTCGTTGTCCAACTTCCGCCTGCATCTTCGCCTGTTAAGTTATTTAGTAAGTCTAATTCGCTAACACTTTCCGTTGAACAAATTGAAATCACACCACCACTAATTCCTGCTTCGGGTGCATCTGTAACACTAATGGTTACTATAGCCGTATCAGTCTCTGAAATACATGCACCTGAGCCTGTTACCGTATACGTATAATTACCTGCTGCTGTGATCGGGAAAACAACTGGGATTCCTAGACTGTTCGTCCAACTTCCGCCTGCATCTTCACCTGTTAAGTTATTTAGTAAGTCTAATTCGCTAACACTTTCCGTTGAACAAATTGAAATCACACCACCACTAATTCCTGCTTCGGGTGCATCTGTAATACTAATGGTTACTGTAGCCGTATCAGTTTCTGAAATACATGCACCTGAGCCTGTTACCGTATACGTATAATTACCTGCTGCTGTGATCGGGAAAACAACTGGGATTCCTAGACTGTTCGTCCAACTTCCGCCTGCATCTTCACCTGTTAAGTTATTTAGTAAGTCTAATTCGCTAACACTTTCCGTTGAACAAATTGAAATCACACCACCACTAACTCCTGCTTCGGGTGCATCTGTAATACTAATGGTTACTGTAGCTGTATCACTTTCTGAAATACATGCGCCTGAGCCTGTTACCGTGTAGGTATAATCACCTGCTACAGTAATTGGAAAAACAACTGGAGCTCCTAAACTCGTCGTCCAACTTCCGCCTGCATCTTCGCCTGTTAAATTATTCAGTAAATCTAATTCGCTAACACTTTCCGTTGAACAAATTGAAATCGCACCTCCACTAACTCCTGCTTCGGGTGCATCTGTAATACTAATGGTTACTGTAGCTGTATCAGTTTCTGAACTACATGCACCTGAGCCTGTTACTGTGTAGGTATAATCACCCGCTGTAGTGATTGGGAAAAGAACTGGGACTCCTAGACTGTTCGTCCAACTTCCGCCTGCATCTTCGCCTGTTAAATTATTCAATACATCTAATTCACTAACACTTTCCGTAGAACAAATTGAAATAGCTCCACTACTAATTCCTGCTTCGGGTGCATCTGTAACACTAATGGTTACTGTAGCTGTATCAGTTTCTGAAATACATGCGCCTGAGCCTGTTACCGTGTAGGTATAATAACCTGCTACACTAATTGGAAAAACAACTGGAGCTCCTAAACTCGTCGTCCAACTTCCGCCTGCATCTTCACCTGTTAAGTTATTTAGTAAGTCTAATTCGCTAACACTTTCCGTAGAACAAATTGAAATCACACCACCACTAATTCCTGCTTCGGGTGCATCTGTAATACTAATGGTTACTGTAGCCGTATCAGTTTCTGAACTACATGCACCTGAGCCTGTTACCGTATACGTATAATTACCTGCTGCTGTGATCGGGAAAACAACTGGGATTCCTAGACTGTTCGTCCAACTTCCGCCTGCATCTTCGCCTGTTAAATTATTCAGTAAATCTAATTCACTAACACTTTCCGTTGAACAAATTGAAATCACACCACCACTAATTCCTGCTTCGGGTGCATCTGTAACACTAATAGTTACTGTAGCTGTATCACTTTCTGAAATACATGCGCCTGAGCCTGTTACCGTATACGTATAATCACCTGCTGCTGTGATCGGAAAAACAACTGGGATTCCTAGACTCGTCGTCCAACTTCCGCCTGCATCTTCACCTGTTAAGTTATTTAGTAAGTCTAATTCGCTAACAATTCCCGTAGAACAAATTGAAATCACACCACCACTAATTCCTGCTTCGGGTGCATCTGTAACACTAATGGTTACTGTAGCCGTATCAGTCTCTGAAATACATGCGCCTGAACCTGTTACCGTATACGTATAATCACCTGCTACACTAATTGGAAAAACAACAGGAACTCCTAAACTCGTCGTCCAATTTCCGCCCGAATCTTCGCCTGTTAAATTATTTAGTAAGTCTAATTCGCTAACACTTTCCGTTGAACAAATTGAAATTATACCACTGCTAACTCCTGCTTCCGGTGCATCTGTAACACTAATGGTTACTATAGCTGTATCCGTTTCTGAAATACATGCGCCTGAGCCTGTTACCGTATACGTATAATCACCTGCTACAGTAATTGGAAAAACAACTGGGATTCCTAGACTCGTCGTCCAACTTCCGCCTGCATCTTCACCTGTTAAGTTATTTAGTAAGTCTAATTCGCTAACAATTCCCGTAGAACAAATTGAAATCACACCACCACTAATTCCTGCTTCGGGTGCATCTGTAACACTAATGGTTACTGTAGCCGTATCAGTCTCTGAAATACATGCGCCTGAACCTGTTACCGTATACGTATAATCACCTGCTACACTAATTGGAAAAACAACAGGAACTCCTAAACTCGTCGTCCAATTTCCGCCCGAATCTTCGCCTGTTAAATTATTTAGTAAGTCTAATTCGCTAACACTTTCCGTTGAACAAATTGAAATTATACCACTGCTAACTCCTGCTTCCGGTGCATCTGTAACACTAATGGTTACTATAGCTGTATCCGTTTCTGAAATACATGCGCCTGAGCCTGTTACCGTATACGTATAATCACCTGCTACAGTAATTGGAAAAACAACTGAGGCTCCTAAATTCGTTGTCCAACTTCCGCCTGCATCTTCGCCTCTTAAATTATTAAGTACATCTAATTCACTAACACTTTCCGTAGAACAAATTGAAATCACACCACCACTAATTCCTGCTTCGGGTGCATCTGTAACACTAATGGTTACTATAGCCGTATCAGTCTCTGAAATACATGCGCCTGAGCCTGTTACCGTGTAGGTATAATCACCTGCTGCTGTGATCGGAAAAACAACTGGTGCTCCTAAACTCGTTGTCCAACTTCCGCCTGCATCTTCACCTGTTAAGTTATTTAGTAAGTCTAATTCGCTAACACTTTCCGTAGAACAAATTGAAATTATACCACTGCTAACTCCTGCTTCCGGTGCATCTGTAACACTAATGGTTACTATAGCTGTATCCGTTTCTGAAATACATGCGCCTGAGCCTGTTACCGTATACGTATAATCACCTGCTGCTGTGATCGGAAAAACAACTGGGATTCCTAGACTCGTCGTCCAACTTCCGCCTGCATCTTCACCTGTTAAGTTATTTAGTAAGTCTAATTCGCTAACAATTCCCGTAGAACAAATTGAAATCACACCACCACTAATTCCTGCTTCGGGTGCATCTGTAACACTAATGGTTACTGTAGCCGTATCAGTCTCTGAAATACATGCGCCTGAACCTGTTACCGTATACGTATAATCACCTGCTACACTAATTGGAAAAACAACAGGAACTCCTAAACTCGTCGTCCAATTTCCGCCCGAATCTTCGCCTGTTAAATTATTTAGTAAGTCTAATTCGCTAACACTTTCCGTTGAACAAATTGAAATTATACCACTGCTAACTCCTGCTTCCGGTGCATCTGTAACACTAATGGTTACTATAGCTGTATCCGTTTCTGAAATACATGCGCCTGAGCCTGTTACCGTATACGTATAATCACCTGCTACAGTAATTGGAAAAACAACTGAGGCTCCTAAATTCGTTGTCCAACTTCCGCCTGCATCTTCGCCTCTTAAATTATTAAGTACATCTAATTCACTAACACTTTCCGTAGAACAAATTGAAATCACACCACCACTAATTCCTGCTTCGGGTGCATCTGTAACACTAATGGTTACTATAGCCGTATCAGTCTCTGAAATACATGCGCCTGAGCCTGTTACCGTGTAGGTATAATCACCTGCTGCTGTGATCGGAAAAACAACTGGTGCTCCTAAACTCGTTGTCCAACTTCCGCCTGCATCTTCACCTGTTAAGTTATTTAGTAAGTCTAATTCGCTAACACTTTCCGTAGAACAAATTGAAATTATACCACTGCTAACTCCTGCTTCCGGTGCATCTGTAACACTAATGGTTACTATAGCTGTATCCGTTTCTGAAATACATGCGCCTGAGCCTGTTACCGTATACGTATAATCACCTGCTGCTGTGATCGGAAAAACAACTGGGATTCCTAGACTCGTCGTCCAACTTCCGCCTGCATCTTCACCTGTTAAGTTATTTAGTAAGTCTAATTCGCTAACAATTCCCGTAGAACAAATTGAAATCACACCACCACTAATTCCTGCTTCGGGTGCATCTGTAACACTAATGGTTACTGTAGCCGTATCAGTCTCTGAAATACATGCGCCTGAACCTGTTACCGTATACGTATAATCACCTGCTACAGTAATTGGAAAAACAACTGAGGCTCCTAAATTCGTTGTCCAACTTCCGCCTGCATCTTCGCCTCTTAAATTATTAAGTACATCTAATTCACTAACACTTTCCGTAGAACAAATTGAAATCACACCACCACTAATTCCTGCTTCGGGTGCATCTGTAACACTAATGGTTACTATAGCTGTATCCGTTTCTGAAATACATGCGCCTGAGCCTGTTACCGTGTAGGTATAATCACCTGCTGCTGTGATCGGAAAAACAACTGGTGCTCCTAAACTCGTTGTCCAACTTCCGCCTGCATCTTCACCTGTTAAGTTATTTAGTAAGTCTAATTCGCTAACACTTTCCGTAGAACAAATTGAAATCACACCACCACTAATCCCTGCTTCGGGTGCATCTGTAACAGTAATCGTTACTGTAGCAGTATCAGTTTCTGAAATACATGCACCTGAGCCTGTTACCGTATACGTATAATCACCTGCTACAGTAATTGGAAAAACAACTGGGATTCCTAGACTCGTCGTCCAACTTCCGCCTGCATCTTCACCTGTTAAGTTATTTAGTAAGTCTAATTCGCTAACACTTTCCGTAGAACAAATTGAAATCACACCACCACTAATCCCTGCTTCGGGTGCATCTGTAACAGTAATCGTTACTGTAGCAGTATCAGTTTCTGAAATACATGCACCTGAGCCTGTTACCGTATACGTATAATCACCTGCTACAGTAATTGGAAAAACAACTGGGATTCCTAGACTCGTCGTCCAACTTCCGCCTGCATCTTCACCTGTTAAGTTATTTAGTAAGTCTAATTCGCTAACAATTCCCGTAGAACAAATTGAAATCACACCACCACTAATTCCTGCTTCTACTAAACTTGAACAATCTATTATTTCAACTTCATAATCTTCTACTTCTCCATCTATTGCAGCTCCAATAGCTCTATCATCTGTTCCTCCAGAAGTTGTATCTGTTAATGTATCTGATGTAATACGAAATCGCATATACGTTGTTCCTGAGGTAACATCAATAGGAAAAGACCAAGTTAATGAAACTGATGTTCCACCTGAAGAAGCTATAGCACTAATAAACTCTTCATTATCATCAAATGTTCCATTTCTATCAAAATCTATCCAAGCATAAATAGTAGCGTCAACCCCTGTAGTATTTACATAAGGAATTGTTATTGTATGGTTTGTTCCATTTATATCCACGTTTGGTACACTACTAGCTAAAGCGTCTTCATCATTTATTCCATCGTTATCATCTCCAATAGCCAAACTATCAAATCCATCTGTCTCGGAATCTACTGTACTTCCTAATGATAAACTTGAGGTATTATTTACTTCATCGTAATTGTTTATTAAATGTCTTGGTCCTCCAACCCCACTAGCAACTAATACTGTTCCGTATGAATCTGGTGCGTCTCCATAATCTAAATTAACCCGAACATTTTTACAGTTAAATCCGTCGTTAGTAGCCGTCGGGACACTTGTTGAAAATTCTACAATAGTTGGTGGAGAAACATTTAAATCCATTCTATACACTGTTCCCGTATTATTTTGAATACCATAAATGAAGTCATCTGCATCCATAAACATAGCCCCAAATATATGAGGCACTGAACTAGTATTACCAACAGGGTAAGGAACAGCACCTAAAGTAGTGAGTGCTCCCGTAGTTAAATCTACAGAATACGCAACTTGATCAAGTCCAACTAAAAATCCGGTACCATCATTTACAACTATATCAGCAGTTTGAACACTGAGAGTAGGACTAATAGTAATGGTATTGGTAACCGTTAAATAAGTAGGTGAAGTTGGGTCTATATCTATTTCATGAATTTCTGAATCTACAACTGACTTTACATATAGTTTATTGTCGGAAACATCTCCTGCAACATATAGCTTTCCTGCTGTAGGAATACCTATTACTGGTCCTACTAAATGATTGGTAAATTCAAAACCAGAGGCCGTTTCTATCATTTCGGTAATGATAACTTTCTCATTATCTACTATAGAATAACTTAGACCGTCGTTTTCATTGTATCCGTATGCATTAGAAAGTGAGTATACTTCATTTGTAACTGTTTGCTGTACAGAGTTTCCTGTGAATAAGTTTATTTCATAGAATTCACCAGTAGCTACTTGAAAAAGAGCTGTAGGGCATAATATTGGATTTGAACTACCAATAACAGTACCCTTTGTACATTGTGTATATTGAAGCAATTGCCCTCCTGAAAATGTGTTGTAGCTATAAAAAGCTTCATCCATTTTACCTTCATAACCTCCAAAAGCAGTTGTTACATCCATAGCAGCATGTAAACCTCCATAAATTCCTCCAAACCCACTTTCATTAAGATGTGCAGGAATTTGAGTTGAAGATACAGTTACATCGCCTTCTAATTCGCCATCTAAATATGATAAACATCTACCGTTATTAAATGTAAAAGTAATATGGTGCCACTCATTATCTGTAGGATATTCAAAATTAGCAACTAAAGCTGAAGTTGCTCCGTTACGTATTCTTACTGTTATATTTCCAGTAGTTATTGCTCTAAAAATTGCTAATCCAGCACCATTACCTCCTTCTTCATACAACATTTGATTTGTTGTAGGTGTATTTGAATCTGGTTTTATCCAAAAACCGACTGACATGTTTCTAAAGGCTCTTCCAAAAGTTTCTGTGGTTGTGCTATGTTGAAAACCCATTTCTGTAGTTCCATCAAAAACTAAAGAATTTCCACCTGCAATATTATCTGTGTCGAAAGTGATTGATGAGGTTACATCAGGGTTATTTGTTCCATCTTCATCGTTAGTCGTATTATCAAATGAAAATACAGCCTCAGTATTATCAACTCTTATGTAATCTATTAAACAAGCACTTATATTTCCTCCTCCATCTATTCTAACGGCATAATCTTCAACTTCACCATTGCTAGCAAAACCTAAAGCTCTATCATCTATATTTCCAGAAGTTATGTCTGTTAACACATCTGATGTAATACGAAATCGCATGTATGTATTTCCTAAAGTAATATCACCAGGAAAAGTCCAATTTAAAATTGCAGAAGTAGCACCAGAACTTGCTGTGACACTTGTAAACTCTTCATTATCATCAAAAGTTCCGTTTCTATCAAAATCTATCCAAGCATAGATAGTGGCATCACTTCCTGTGTTATTTACATAAGGAATAGTTATACTATGCGTTGTTCCGTTTATATCAATATCTTGAATGGTAGTTAAAGCATCTTCATCAACAACTTCATCATTATTATCTCCATTAGCTAAACTAACAAAACCATCGGTTTCTCTATCAATTGTAGCTCCTAAACTTAGGTTAGATGTGTAATTTATTGCATCATAATTTGTAATTAAATGTCTTGGCCCACCATTGCCTGAATTTACCAATGTTGTTCCATAGGAATCAGGTGCATCTCCGAAGTCAAAATTGAATGTATTGTTTTTACAAAAGATACCATCATTAGGTCCCATACTGATTGTATTGGAAAATTCTACAACTTTTGGAAAAGCCCCACTTACATCTAGTCTATAAATTATACCAGTAGTGTTGTTAACTGCATATACGAACCCTTCACCATCCATAAACATTCCTGCTAATGGAGGCGCAACACCAGCAACTCTTCTAAGGCTGGTTACATTACCTGTAGTTAAATCAATCGTATACGCATTTCCGTCTTCCGCTACAGCATACAATATTCCATTAGAAATCACAAAATCTCCAATAGCTATGTTATTACTTAAAAGAATTGTATTTGTTACTGTTAAATAGGTTGGAGAAGTATTATCTATATCAATTTCATATATAACAAGGAGCGAGGTGGTTTTAACATATAATTTATTATTATACACATCACCTGCTACATAATTAACACGAGGAGGGAGACCAACTACTGGACCCGCTTTGTGATTGGTAAATTCATAAGTTTTAGGCGCTGTTTCTTCTATCTCGGTGATTGTTACTTGATCAGCAGTCAGAGAATATATCAAACCATCGTTCTCGTTGAAACCCGCTGCAAGAGTATTCGTAAATACAGTATTTGTAACTGTTTGTTGTATGGTTTCACCAGATGCTAAATCGATACTGTAATATTCACCATTATTTGTTTGAAAAGATACGTCTGGACATAAAATTGGATTTGAATCACCAATAGCACTTCCTTTTAAACATTGTATATATTGTAAAATTTGTCCACCTCTAATTGTATTATAACTATAAAAAGCTTCATCCATTTTACCTTCATACCCACTAAAAGCTGTAGCTACATCCATAGCAGCATGTAAACCTCCATATATCCCTCCAAATCCACTAGCATTAGTATGAGCTGGCATTAAGGTAGTTGAAACTGTAACATCTCCTCCTATTTCCCCATCTAAATAAGTAACACCTCTACCATTGTTAAATGTAAAAGCTATATGATGCCAATCATTATCCGTAGGGTATGGAAAATCAGCAATTAGAACTGATCTTGCTCCATTTCTTATTCTTGTAACAATGTTTCCTGTTGTAACCTCTCTGTAAATTACAAAACCAACACTAGTACCACCTTCTTCATATAAAATTTCATTTGTTGTTGGCACAACTGCATCTGGTTTTATCCAAAAACCAACAGATACGTTTCTAAATGCTCTACCAAAAGTATCTGCGGTAGAGCTAGGCTGAAATCCCATTTCTGTAATTCCATCAAAAATTAAAGAATTTCCTCCTGCAATGTTGTCTGTATCAAAAGTGATTGATGAGGTTATATCAGGATTATTTGTTCCGTCTTCATCGTCTGTTGTATTATCAAATGAAAATATAGCTTCAGTATTTACTGTTTCAATTGTATTTTCTATACATGTACTTATTGGTAAAAAGCTACTTGAATTATCTAGAAAATTAAAATCATTGCTTATTGAAGGCTCTACACTTGATTGACTACTTTTATTTTCAAAAAAAGTATTTGTATCAACTTTAGAAAAAGAAACAGATACTAAACATGCTGTTAAAAGAAATATACTTGAAATTAGGGAAATAGTTTTGTTAATCATTTTAGTATCCATTCATAAATAAAGCTGGGGAATTTTCAAACTTCTATTGCTTTGATAACCTCAATTTTTTCACCAAAAAAGGTGAAAAAATCAAGAATTATCTTTGGAATATAGTGTGTGTAAATAAAACCCCCGTTCTATTGTTTCACGAAACAAAACTAATATTAGAAACTAAAAAAACAGAACAAAACAAGTAGACAAAAAGAGAACAAACAACAATAAAAAGACACTTAAACTTAAGACAAAACACTAATAAACAAACACCTAACCAAACCCCAACAAACTTTAGCCTATTATTTACTTTTACAAAGCATTTCATCGTTAATACGAACTAACCTCAAGAGTAAAATAGTACATTCTCTAATAAAATCTACTTCTTATTTATGCTCGTTTTCAATTAGGCTGTGTTTAATAATTTATAATGATAAAAAGAAAAGCCATTGAATAAACAATGGCTTTTTGGAACGTAGAATTTTTATATCCCCATAAAAAAAATCTACATTTGGAAAGAACTAAATTAAAACCCTCTTATTTTTCTATTACGATAAACTCACTTCTTCTATTTAACTGATGTTCTTCTTCTGTACAATACACATAATCTTTACATTTATTTAACAACCTTGATTCACCATAACCTCTACTTGTAATTCTATTTCGGTTAATTCCATTTTTGATTAAATATTCTCTTGTACTTTTGGCTCTTCGTTTACTTAAAGCCGTATTATAATACCATATTGCACGACTATCTGTATGAGACCTGACTTGAATTTTAATACTTGGATATTTTTTTAATACTGTTACAATTTTATCTAATTCAATAGCCGCATCTGGTCTAATGAAAGATTCGTCAAAATCAAAATAAATTGGATTTAACACTAGAGTTTTTCCTAAATCATCTCCTTTTTTAATTTCTGTGATTTTTGGTAATACCACAGTATCTTTTTTAATTTTTGGTTCTTCTTTTTTCTTAATTTCTATTCGTACAAAACTGTATATATCATCTTTTCCTTTTCCTTCTTTCCGATTTGATGAAAAATATCCTTTTTTTGAATCTTTGTTCATTATGATTGCAAAATCATCTGCTCTACTATTTATTGGTTTTCCAACATTTTCTACTTTCCAAGTATCGCTATCGGAAAATGATTTCACTTTGAAAATATCTAATCCACCAAGTCCGACATGACCATCTGAAGAAAAATACAAATCATTGTTAGCACTAATAAATGGAAAAGTTTCTTTTCCTTCTGTATTAATTTTTGATCCTAAATTTGTTGGAACTCCGAAAGATCCATCAGAATTTACTTCAACTTCATAAATATCTGACTCTCCTTTTCCTCCAGGCATATCTGAAGAAAAATATAATTTTTTCCCATCGTTACTTAATGCAGGATGCGCTATAGAATAAGAATCACTATTAAAAGGTAATGGTTCAGGCTCTGTCCATTCTCCTCTAGCGTTAACACTTGCTCGATAAATTTTTAATTTATCTGTTCTTATCCTTCTTTGCTGATTAAGTTTATCATAGCTACCTCCATCTTCATTATTTCTTGTGAAGTAAACTATTTTTTTATTCTTTGTAAAAACTGGAGTTGATTCATGTAAATCGCTATTGAAAATATGATCCCATTTTTCAATTTCATATAAATCTCCTGTTTCAGGATCTGGTTTTCCTTTATAAAAATCTAAATACAATTCTTTATTCCATTCATGAATATTTTGTTTTGATGTTTCTTCTTTTCTAGAAGAACTAAAAAGTATATAATCACCATAATAAGTTGTACCAAAATCTGTAAAAGAAGAATTCATTTCTAAATTCTTAACTCTATATTTTTCTACTTCTGAATTGGTATCTTTTAAATAATTTTGTTTTTTAAGAAATAATTGCGCTCTGTTATCTTCTGGATTCAACCTTGAAAATTTGTGCATGTACAAATCTGCCTCTTTATAATTACCTATAGCTTTTAAAGTTTGTGCATATCTAAAGAAATATTCAGTCTTCACGATAGTCCCATATTTTTCTAAAAGTCTTTTATACCATTTAGAAGCATTTTCAAACTGACTGTTAAAATAATAGCTATTACCTAACTTTTTGAAAAGTTCTGAGCTTTCAAAACCAGTGTTTACTACTTTTAAATATGTGTTTTGAGCATTTATATATTCGTATTTATCGTATTGTTCATTTCCTTTTTTCAGCAATCTATTTTGAGAAAAAACCGAAACATTCAACACTAAAATTATTCCTAATACTAAGGTCTTTTTAAATGATTTTTTCATTTTCATCTTGATTTTAAAAAAAACGTGGTGTTAATCGTCTTATACTGATTTTAGGAAGATCGTAGCGTAACATTGCTTCATAACTACCGCTATTAAATCTTGTATTACCTAATTCTGTTGTTTCTCTATCGTATGCAAATCCTAAGGTTAATGAATTAGAAATTCTAAATCCAACCAAAGCACTCAAAGCTGCACTTACTCGATAGGCTAATCCTAGAGTGAACTTTTCGTAAAACATGAAATTTGCTGATAAATCTATTTGTAAAGGAGTACCAAAAACTAATTTGGTTAATAATGCTGGCTTAAATTTTATATTATTATTTAAATCAAAAACATAACCACTGATTAAGTAATAGTTAATTCGTTCTTCACCCAAACTCTGATTCGTATTAAAATGGCTTGTTTCTAGCAAGTTAGGCACGCTAAAACCAAGATAAAACCTATCTGTATTGTAATACATTCCTACACCGACATTAGGACTGAACTTATTTGTAATATTTGTAGAAAAACTAGGATCATTTAGGTCAAATAACTCTAGTTTATTAAAATCTACACTAAGTAAATGCGCAACTCCTTTTAAACCAAAACTTAATTCCCCTTCTTCTGAAACTGGAATACGATACGATAAATCTAAATTTATATAAGTTTCTGTAGCCGGACCTATTTTTTCATTAATTACAGAGAGCCCAAGACCTAAACGTTGTAAAACTCCTAGAGGAGTATCAACTGCTAAAGTTTGAGTAGTTGGTGCTCCTTCTAATCCTTGCCACTGATTTCTGTATAAAGCAACAATATTTAAAGCTCCTTTATTTCCTGCATAAGCAGGATTAACACTAATTGTGTTATACATATATTGCGTATACTGCGCATCTTGTTGTGCAACACAAAAATTTACTATAATTAGTAGTACAAATAATAAGCATCTTTTTTTCTTTCCTTTCATTTATATCTTCTATCTATTGTTTCATTTTTAATCTGAACTAAATCATATTTCATTCAATCTAAGTTGAACAAAACACTTCTTTTAAAACGCAAATATTTGGATGAGTTAATTGAAGTACAATGATAGATTAATATTGTTATAGAAATAAAAATAGAGCGTATACAAAAGGAAACGAGATCGTATCAAAAGGTTACAGTGCTATTATTTTTAAAAAACTTTTTTCTTTATTTAAATACTATTAGAAATAAAAACAACTTAAATTCAAAATAAAACAACACGCTGATAAACAATAAAAAACGACTTAAATTCAATTTAAAATGACTAAAAAAAAATACCTGTCCCCCCTTTGTCCACTATGAATTTTATTCTATTTTAAATCACTTCTTTTCTTTTGTTTTAGCCAAATAATTATATAAACTAAATTACTACAAAGAATGAAATCGTTTTTGAAAAGACTACAAACGTCTATTGAAAAGAGAAGAAAAATTATACTCATATTAATATTGAGTATTAATCAACAACTACTAACTCAAAACACAAGTTTAACACAGTTTAATTTTAAAGTTAACCCTTATTCTTATGAAAGAAATGAAAGTTTTTTAAATAGAGTTTTAGGATTACATAAAACTCTATTCTATACTATTGAAGATAAAACTACACATACTACTTATAAGAGTAAAATTGTAGTTCTCGGATTTTTCCTGTTTTTTCTAACTAGCTCTTATTTGATTATAAATCGTTACCGTGGCATTTTTCTTGAAAAGCAAAAAAAATTAGATACTCAAAAAAAAATTTTATTGAAAAAAGAAAAAAAATTAAAACAGAAAATAGATTTAAAAAACAAACTACTTAGTTCTTATGCTTTTAACTTTCAACAAAAAAATGAAATCATAAATAAGGTGTTTTCTTTAGCTAGAGGTTTTGAAAAAACTTCTTCTATTTCTGAAGAGAAAAAACTAATTCAAGAATTAATACATATTGGAAAAGAAAATCTACAGGTTGATAAAGAATGGGAACACTTTAGGCTTTTTTTTGAAGAAACTCTAGCAGGTTTTCATTCAAAACTGAAATCGAAACATCCTGAATTAAATTCAAATGACTTAAAAATATGTTCATTAATAAGATTAAACTTGAACATAAAAGAAGCGGCAAATATTCTTAATATTTCTCCTGGAAGTTTAAAAACAGCACGATATCGTTTGCGAAAAAAATTAAACTTAAAACCTGGACAAAAAATTATTGACTATATTATTAAAATAGATCAAGAAGACTTTTGTTAATTTACACAAAAATGCCTTACTGAAAATCAGTAAGGCATTTTTTATGCTAATTAAGATAGTAATTTATCGAAAAACAACAAACTATCTTTTACATGATTTTCCCAATATTTCCATTCATGTTTACCCGAGAACTCTTCATAAATATGCGAAATATTTTCCTTTAATAATTCTTGATGTAATATTCTGTTATATTCAATTAATTCATCATTTTTTCCGCAATCAAATCGGAAAGGAACCATGTTAGATTTATTCATTTTTATAACTTCTAACACAGATTCTTCTTTTGAATTATCTTGCTTATAGTGATCTAAAGATTCTTCAACAAACAAACTCATTTGCGGTACATCTGTTATAGAACTATGTCCAGAAAAACCAGAAAAAACATGAGAATATTTAGCTCCAATTCTTAAAGCTCCATAACCGCCCATAGACAATCCTGCTATAAAAATTTTCGATTTATCGGTAACTTCATTTACAACTTCTTTTACTGCTTCAATTACATCTTCAGCAATCCATTTTTCAAAATTTAAACTATTGTGAGGTAAATATGCAGAACCGTCTCCCCATAAACCATCTGAAGGCATTGCAATTATAGCTGGTTTTATTTCTTGATTAGAAATCATTTTTTCTGCCGTACGATGAACTCCAGCTTTTTGAGACCAAATCCAAGCACTTCCATAAACACCATGCAATAGAATTACTAACGGTGTATTAGTTTCTAACGAAATACTCGGTACATACAAACAAATGTCTCCTCTTCCTTTAAGGTTTGGAGTTTTTACAGTGATAAATCGTAAGTTATCTGATTCAAATTCTGGATTTGAAACTTCAATAGTTCTAAATTTTGATTTCATATCATTTACTTAAGAGAAAGTAATTACTCCTTTTGCATTTCTTCCTGCTAACATATCGTCAAAACCTTGCTGAAGCTCTTCTAATTTATACGTACGTGTAACCAATTCTTCTAACATCAAATCTCCTTTCTCATATAACGCTTCAAACTTTGGAAAATCAATATCAGGTTTAGCTCCTCCGTACAATGGATTTATATATATTTTATCCCATTCAAACAAACGCATATCTACAGTAATTTCTTCCTCAATACCACTTACTTGAACAGCCGTTCCTGCATTTCTAATCATCGCTAAAGGAGCAACTCCTAAAGCTGGAACTGCTGTACATTCAAATGCATAATCTGCTCCTCTTCCATTGGTCATACCTTTTACGATTTCTGCTACATTTAGTAAACCTTTATCTTCTTTATCTGCTAAGATTATTTCTGTCGCACCGAATTGTTTCGCCATTTCTAAACGTGTTTCGTTAATGTCTACTGCTATAATTTTAGCTGCACCTGAAATTCTAGCCGCTTGTACTACATTTAAACCTACACCTCCTGTACCTAAAACAACTACCGAACTTCCCCATTCTGGTTTTGCAGTATTAAATACCGATCCACATCCAGTCATAACAGCGCAACTTATAGTTGAAGCTCCTTCAAAAGATAATTTTTTGGATGTTTTTTTTACAACACCAGAAGATTTAACTAATGCGTATTCAGAAAATGTTCCTAAATTAAATGAGCGTTCTATTGGCTTTTCATTTAAAGTAGTTGATTCAAAAGTTGGATGTCCTTCTGATATTTTTCCTGCATGACTTGCCAAAACTGGAGAATTTCGTTCATCTATATTTTGATTTCCTATCTGACATTGAAAATCATCATAAGATGGAGTTGCCCAATTTAAAATTACTTCGTCTCCAACTTTAACTTTAGTAACCTTCTCTCCTATAGCTTCTACAATACCAGCACCTTCGTGTCCCATTACTATTGGCATTCCCCAATTTAATGAATCAAAATCTGTGTGACATATCGCTGCTGCCTTCATTTTTACTAAAATTTCATCTCCTTGGGGCGGATGAATTTTGGTTTCTTCAATTCTAAAAGTTCCATCACCAGGAGCAACTATTGCTTTACACTTTATCGTATTCATGTTGTTCTTTTATTTATCTTGATTAATTGTAACTATCGATTTTAAATCTGATTCTGGATTGACCAAGGCTACTTTATCAATTCTTACTTTAGTTTTTATATACTTTGTGCCTAACACATATGATTTCGCATTATTAATTGAATCTACAGCTAAAAGTTCTTCTCCTTTGAAATACCAAATAGAGAATTTTTTATCACCTTCAATTCTAATTACTTTATTGTCATAACCATCAGCAAGACCTACAATTTGAAGTTTAACATCGTATTGATCTGACCAAAACCAAGGAACAGAATCATATGTAGCATCTATTTCACAAATATTTTTGGCTGCTATTTTAGCCTGATCTACGGCATTTTGAATAGATTCTAATCGTACATATCGATCGTAAAAAATATTGTAATGATAGGTACAATCTCCAATGGCATAAATATTTTCTTGTGAAGTTTCTGTTCTTTTATTTATACAAATTCCATTTTCAATTTTAAGATCTACTTGTTTAGCAAGTTCTGTATTGACCTGTATTCCAACTCCGACTATAATGATATCTGCATCGTAAGAAGAACTATCTTCACAAATCACTTTACTATCTGTTATCTCAATTACATTTTTTTTTGTAAAAATGTTGACACTATTCGTTTTATGAAGATTGTGAAAAAAATCTGATAAATATGATGTGGTTACTCTAGCTAAAATGCGTTGTTCTCGTTCTAAAACAGTAACATTTGCTCCTAACTTTTTTAATGAAGCTGCTGTTTCTAATCCGATATAACCACCTCCAATGATCACAACATTTTTAGTATTAGTTTTATGTAAGGCTTTTCTAATACCATCTACATCATTAGCATTTCTCAAAGTAAAAACATGTTTAACTTGTCGGATTCCTTTTATCGGTGGAATAAAAGTTCTTGCTCCAGTTGCAAAAACTAACTTATCATAGTTTTGAATACTATTATCATCTAGTGAAATATTTTGTTTCTCAGTATTAATATTGATAACAGACACACCTAATTTTAACTCAATATTTTCTTTTGAATAACTTTCCTTAGGCTTCAATAAATTGTTTTGAATACTGTCTTCTAATTCTAAATACTTTTTAGAAAGTGGAGGTCTATGATATGGTAAATTTGAATCTCTATCAAACAAGATAATTTTACCTTTCCAACCTTCTTTTCTTAATGAAAAAGCTAGATTTACACCAGCATGACTGGCGCCAATAACAACGCAAACTTTATCCTGAAACATAACTTATTTAGCAACAGTTAATTCTACCCCGTCAATAGCCTCTGTAATTTCTATTTGACAGCATAAACGACTAAATTCATTTGCGTCGTCTGCTAGCTCAAGCATGTCTACTTCTATACTACTTGCTTTTCCTACTTTATCGATATCTTTTTCAGCGACAAAAACATGACACGTAGCACAAGAACAAACTCCGCCACAATCACCATCAATTCCATTTACGCTATTATTTACAGCTAATTGCATTACATTTCCTGAATCTCCTTCTAATATTATTTTTTCATTATCACTTGTGATAAAAGTTATGTTAGCCATAATTTATTTTCTTATTTATTAAATTTTACTTTTAATTCATGAAAACCAACTTTACGTTTGAATTCTCCCCATTCTTCAATATTTTCTCTGCTATCGATAATATCTATTGATGAAACTTTATCTGCTAGAAGCTGTAATAGAGTTCTCATAATTTGACGCGCATGTGTTGCTCCTAAACAATTATGATGACTAAATCCAAAAGCTACATGAGGATTTATTTTTCTATCAAAATTCACTTGATTAGGATTTTCAAAAACAGTTTCATCTCTATTTGCAGAAGCCCAACATAAAGAAACTCGAGTATCATTTTTTACAGCATGCTCACATACTTGAGTATCTTCAGTTACTACTCTTCCCATATGTGTTAATGGTGAGAAATAACGAATTAATTCTTCTACTGCTTTGTTAATTTTCTCTGGATTATTCTTTATATCAAGTAATGATTTTGGATGATCTGCAAAGTAAGCTACAGTATTAGTTACTGCGTTAATTACAGTATCTCTTCCTCCAGCAAAAGTTAAAATCATAATTCCTTTTATTTCATCGTGAGTTAACTTTTTACCATTTACTTCTGCTTGTAATAAAACGGAATACAAATCTTCTCCTAAATTTTCTCTTGCTCCATTAATTTTTGCATCTAAATAATCATACAACACATTTGCTTTAGAAGCGTCTAAACTGTCTCCTTCACTTCTAAATACATGTGTTCCCCATGAAATAAATGTATCTGATTCTGAGTACTCAGTATTTAATAAAATTGTAAGTGCTCTCGATTGTAATTTTAAAGAAAAATCATGTACAACTTCAATTTCATCTTCTGATAGTACATCATCTATTAAATTTGAAACCTGATTTTTAAGTGTCTTTTGGTATTCTTCTCTATTTGGTCTTTTGAACCATCCTTCTAATAAATCTCTAAAATCTTTATGTAAAGGCGGATCTACTTCAAAAGGAATCTGTCTGATATCACGAATATTTACTTCTGAAGGAACTACAATTCTCCCTGGAACTGCACTAGATTGATATGTTTTCCAGTTGTGTGCTGTTTTTCTAACATCTTTATGACGTAAAATCATAGCCACAGGATCGTTTTGATCATCTATATGTCCTAAACCTGTTTTTTTTCTAGCTTCTTCAAAAGGATCTGAAAATTCACTCTTCATAAATATCGTGTTGTTTTTTACAAATTTGATAAGAACAGTTTTTTAATCACCGACGGATATTGTCAATTTTTTGAACTATATTTCCTTTTTATTAATTAAAACAACGCAGAAAAGAACATATTGAGTTATGAAAGCTATTAATGAACAACTTTTTTATTCGAATCAGCAGTCATTTTTAGTTTCTGAATTCAAACAAAACTATTTTGATTCTCCTTGGCATTTTCATCATGAATATGAATTGACTTACATCGAATCTGGACATGGAACTCGATTTGTGGGGACTAGTGCAGAGTCTTTTACTGAAGGAGATTTGGTCTTAATTGGTCCGCAATTACCACATTATTGGCGTTGTGACTCTATTTTTTATCAGCAAGAAGATTTGATTTCTAAAAGTCAAGTGATACAGTTTAAAGATGATTTATTTTTCGCGAATGAACTTCCTGAAATGAAAAATATTCATTCGTTACTAAGAAAATCTGCTAGTGGCATTCAATTTATCAATGGAAAAAAATATGAAGCAGAAATCACTAATCTTGGAAACTTAACTGGAATTTCTAGATTACTTTCTTTGTATGAAATATTAGAAACACTAAGTTTAGATAGCAATCAAAAATTACTTTCTACAACAGAAAGCTCGCAATTTTATCAAGCTAAAGATAGTGCTACTTTTCAAAAGATATTGAACTATATTTTCGATAATTTAGAACAAGAAATCTCTTTAGATAGTATTAGTAAAAAAGTATTTATGAGTAAATCTTCTTTCTGTAAGTACTTTAAAAAAAGAACAAAAACTACGTTTACAGATTATGTAAATAAACTTAGAATAACCAAAGCTGCTCGATTATTATCAGAATCTGATTTGACTGTATCTGAAATCTGTTTTGCTTCTGGTTTTAATAGCTTAAGTTACTTCAACAGACAATTTCAAAAACAAAAAAAAATAAGCCCGAAGGCTTATAGTAAATTGTATAACAACAAAAAATAACGTGAATCTTATCATAGAATCTACAGTTGTTTGGGGATTATTAAGAGATATTTAAAGATTCTAAGATCCACGTTATGTTACAACTTACTTACTTACTGGTTTAAAAACTCTAATCCAGTCTATTTTTAAAACATGATCTTCTGGAGAATTTGCGATTTCTTCATCTGTTGGAAATCTATCTGCAGCTGCATTCCAATTTTGAACTTCAGCATTTATGATAATATCCATTTCTTTGTTTAATCCTGTTCTAGTATTATCTGCGGTTTGGTTTGGAGATGTGTATCCTAAAGGATCTATTCCATCTTTACCTCCAACTGTATCTAAATTATCCATAACCTTAACCAAGTTTCCATTGATATAATACTCTAAATGCGTTGGAGATTTCCAATACACACCAATACGAACCCAATCACTAGACACAAATGGATATCCATCTATTTTTTGCCAAGTACTAACATCTTTTGGTTGATAATCTTGAAACGGGTTTCTAATAAATACATGATGGCTAATATGAAATCTTTCGCTGAACCATTGTTGTCCGTTTCTTGGATTTTGAGCTCCGTAAGCTTCTAAAATGTCTATTTCTTGTGTATCATCTGGACTCAACATCCAAATATCAGAAGCGAAAAATGCATTCGCAGCTTTTACTCTAGTTTCAACATAAACAGGATATTTGACTCTTTTTGTTGAGGTAATACATCCCAAACGAGTAGCTTTATCTGTATATGTATCTGAACCTGAAGTATATGTTTTCATTTCTCCTGGTTCTCTTGTAGTAATTAAACGTAAATTACCACCGGAAACTGTTACGTTTTCATGTTTCCAAATGGTCGCTCCAGGTCCGTCCCATTGGTTATGATAAAAGTTAGTCCATTTTCCATTCCCAAATTCTGCTAAATTCGGTTGTCCAGCGAATTCATATTCAAAATCATCTGAAATATCTGATTGAAATTCCCAAGTCATTCCATCGCCAGCATTAGCAGGAACAGGAATTGTCATCCAAGTTTCTGCTGCATTATCAGAATCATTTCCTGAATCTGTACTTCCATCTGTAGTATCTCCGTCTACTTGTTCAGGAGTATTATCGTTTCCAGATGAACAAGCAACACCAAAGATTATGCTAATTATAAAAATTAAATTTTTAAGCTTCATATTACATATATTTTATGGCTCGTAAGCTTTCAAAAGTAAATTTATATGCTAAAAATTAAGAGAATCCCCACTTGACAAAAACTTAATATTTGTTAGAAAAACTCTCATCATTAAGCTTTTTAGTCAATAATTACTTTCTTCCTGATTCTGTTCCTTTTCTTAGCTTTAATATTTTGAAGTACTCTAATGTTTTTACCTTCTCCAATTGTAATAGTATACAAACCTTCTTTAGGAACTTTTGCTTGATATTTTGAACCTTTTATTCTTAAAGAAGATATCAATTCATTAGTTTCTGAATTATGAATCGTTACAACTTGGTCTGGTTTTGAAATAGTTAATCCTGGTAATTCATAACCGTTTTTAATGGTATAATTATCTGACTGTTGTATTGTAATTGGCCAACCTGGATATTGCTTACTTTTCGCATCTGTTATATTTACATTTCTTCCCCAACATTCGAAAGTAATAGCTCTAGTTTTCTTGTGATAACGAACAATACCATAACCTGCAGCTCTTGTAGATAACTTCCCTCCTTCTTTTATTTCTGGTAAAGTTGGATTACCAACTGCTTTTACCGTCATTTTATTTTGAAAACCATCTAGGAAATCACCCGTATATTTTGGTGCATTTTTCTCTTGATTTGCTCCCGCTTTTTTTGGATCCCACCAACGCAACCAAAAATTTGCAATGGCTGGTGTACAGAAAGAATATCCAGCATCTCCAAAATCATCAACCCCATGTTTAACAACACTTCCTAAATGTTGATCACCTGCAACCATTACAGAAAAACTTTTTCTAATTACAGACAATGCTTTATTTCTTCCTGTTTGCGGCCAAGCATTCGTATCAAAATCAGCTAAAAGCTCTCTATCATGTTTTCCTGAATAATTATTTACCTGTGAAAAAATAGTTTGAGATAACACCGTTTTCATACTTGCATCTTTCCAATCGGTAGTCCAATCTTCTAAAAATTTAAGTTGCCTGTCTCCTAATAAAACAAGTCCTTCTACATCCATTTTCTTAGTATCTACATTTGGATTGAAAATAGCTTCATAAGAACCATTCGGAAAAACATCTGGATTTTTTTCAGCAACTAAATCGAGTCCAGACTTAAACTTTCTATCCTCTAAGATTGCAAAACTCATTCCTCCCCATTTTAAGTCTGTATAATACACACCAATTCCTTGTCCAATTGGAGTAGCATCGTAAGCGTCTGGTAAATGACTCGTTTGTGCTCTTTCTACTTCTTTTATATATTCAATTGGCATGTAATATCCACCTGATATTCCTCTTCGAGAATTTGCTTTTTTTCCACCTTGTCCCCAAAGATTTCCTTGACCAATATCATGATCGTCTGGAATAGTTATCGTTGGTGTATTTCTGATAATTTCTTCGAAATCTTTACCAAATTTTAACCAATACAAATAATGCTGACTATGATCGTATACTTGATCGCCTGAGAAAAAAAGTAAATCTGGTTTTATCTTTTTTACATTCTCTATTATATCATTTCTTGAAATATCTCCACCATGTCCTGGATAAATAGAGTTGCAAGTAAATGCAGCCATAATAAACTCATCTTTATCTATCGGATTCTTCCTTAAAATTCCTTCGTAGTAAGCAGTATTGTTATGATTTACTCTATATTTCAACTCTTTAGTATCATCCCAATTTTCTACTCTAAATGGAGCTGTGTAACCTGGATAAATAATTCGAGTTTCTGCTACTTTTTCCCATTTGTTATTTTTAAAAACTTCTAAACTAGCTTCAAAAGGTTCTACATTTTTTATTGGATAAAACTGTGCTGTAAGCTTTAACGTGTTTTCGTGAATTGTATATAAAGCAAATGCTATTCTATCTTTTGGTGCTATATAATCTGGTAACTTCAGTAAGTTTTCTTGTGCCTTTACTGAAAAAATTAAGCATATTAAAAATAATATACTCAATCTTCTATTACAAAAATTGTACGTTCTGTTCATACGATAATTACTTGTGATCTGTATTTCCAAATCTTCTTGTGTACAAACCTGAGTTTATTTCTTTGGCTTTTTTTATCATTGATGGATAAGGAATATCTGTTGCAGAAACGAAACCAACATTGTAGTTTTCGCCATCGTGTGCTCTACCTGTAAGCGGTGAATCTAAATATTGAAACCAATGACAACCAACTAAATATGGATTATCTATTACAGAGTTTGCATAATCTTCCCACATTTTTGCTCTATCATCTTGATCTACTGCATGCACTAAACCAGAATGTAATAAACCAGAATCTGGAGCTCCCATGTGATATTCTCCTATTAATGTTGGCATGTCTACTTCTTCTAAAAACTTCCAATATTTTTTTCCAATACCTTCTTTATAGTAATTGTAGCTAAACACATCTACGAATTTGGCTGCTGATTTTCGCACTTCTGGAGTTACTCCCCAAACTGCAAAACGACAACCTAAATACATATGATTCGGCATTTTTTTCTCTAAAGCATCATGAATTACCTGAAAATATTTTGTTGCAAAAGCTTCTAATAAAACTGATAAATCTGCAATCATTTCTTCGGAATATTCTTCTTTTGATTTATAATCTATTCCAGCTTCTAGGGCTTTCCATGAAGTAATTTTAGTATTCCAAGCCGTATTTAAATCTGTAATTTTTGCATACTTTTTCCTTAAGATTTTTATGCTATGTCTTTTCAAATAACTTGTCATGTCTTTTGAAAGTCCGTCTAACACTAATCCGTAATGATATTTTTTTGCGCTAGTTGCTCCCCAACTTCTTTCGTTATCGATAAATACACCAATACACCATGGATTATTTTTTACTTCTTCTGCAACTACTGCAATTGATTTCTTAGCTCTTCTTTCAAATTCAGGATCGAAAGGATCAGGCATTGGTCCCCAATAATCTAATCCAGAATATACTTTTTGAAAATCTCCAATAATCCATCCATTAGCGAAAAATGGTAATTTATTTCTGTGGTAAAATGCAGGATCAATCCAATTTCCAAAAGAAGTAAATCCCCAATTACGCATTCGATCTTCTGTAACTTGCAACCATTTATCTACATAAGATTTCGGATATTGTTCGCCATATCTTCTTTCTAAATTTGAACTATAAAAACTATAGGTTTGTCCGTGTTCTATCGGCCCGAAATGAGATTCCTTTCTGTAACTGTAATGATCTGCTAATGGTCCGTCTACAGCTGGTAATTCCACAAACATATCATTTCTTAGTTTGTTTGTTACATGAGCTGTTTTCATAATTTCTTTAGGCACAGCCACAATTCCTTTTGAATCTTCTGGAGTTACATCTTCCGGATCTCTATGTTTTAACTTCTCATCTGTGTAATCGATACCAGTATATGTTGTAGAATTTGCCATTCTTACATTTGCCAATCCTATCGAAAAGAATAAATATCCTTCAGGATCTACTAATGCCCATTTTCCGTTTATTTTTTCTTTTCTGAAATATCCAGTTGCTTTTAGTTTTGGACCATTTTTCCAGCCTCCATACTGACTTCTATCTGGCATTAATGTATATTCTGCTAGAGTTTTTAGTTCTGCATCTGCGATATTTTTTAACTCTTCATCTGAACTCACTTTAATTGGAAAATCTACTTTAGCATTTTGTCCGAATTTATCTACTATTCCTTTTAAAAAATTAGGATCTCTTTCTGGACTTTCTACTATTCTAATATTATCTAGAAGTACTGTTTTATTCTTATAACCTTGAGATCTATAAATTTGAATTGATTTAATTTCAGAAAAGTCAATGATACTTAACAATCCATTAATTTTCATGTGTACAGCTTCAGTTTCCCAAGCTGGAGGAGTATCTCTTAATCCGCTTTCTATATCTTCTTTTTGAGTTGTTAATTCAAAATAATATGATTTAAACTCGTTAGGTTGTACACTCACAATTCTTCTTGTAGATTGATTTTTTGAATTGGTTACAACAACATTAATGAATGAAGAACTTCCATTCTCACTCTTAGCATCAAAAACTAGATTATACTTCTTATTTTTATCTAATTTCCATGGTGTATTTGTACTAAATTTTACTCCACTTTCTTTTTCATCACCTCTTATAGCAACTTTCAAAACTTTATTATTTTCTGAAAGTGAAATTACTTTAGATGTTGCATTGATATCTTTTATAGTATTCACTGAAACAGTGTCTGATTCAAAATCATTAATAACTATTTCTGAGTTATAATTCCATATTTTTTTTGCTTCTTGTGATTCTTCTTTTTTCTCTTGACAAGAAAAAATGGTTACTAATGACAGTAAGGTTACTTTGTACAAAGTTTTAGCACTCATTCGGTTTCATTTTCTAAAAAAAGGAACTTTAAAAATGATTATTTCTAATTTTTTCGTTCCATTTTTTGATTATATGTTAATTTTAGACAAATGCAAGAAACTAAAACCTAATGAAAAAAGTACCGTCAAATAAAGGGTTTAGAGCTGTTGTCAAGTTTTTTTCAATTAATTTTTTAGTTTTTTTAAGAGTTTAAACAAAAAAGCAGCTCCATTTTCTTTCCTTAAAAAGAATAAGAGCTGCTCGTACTTATTTTAGATGAAAATATATTCTATTTATCCTCCAGTTTCCAAGTTCTAACCCAATCAATTTTCATAGTATTAATTGAATTGTCTCCTAAATCACTTTTCGGTGGCAATCCACCAAGCCAATTTGCGTCGCTGGTCCATAAATCGAAAATAATCTCTAATTCTCTTGTAAATTTTCTATCATAAGTATTTCCATCTTCATGTTCTCCAACAGTAACACTTCCTGCTGGTTCTCCATCTAAATAAAACTGAATATTTTTTTCATCTTTCCACCAAACTCCATAAGTATGATAACCTTCATTCCAACCTACATTTTTTAAAGGATTTACTGAAGATAGATCTGATATTAGGTAATTTCCTTTGTTACGAACTGTTTGTGGTGTTTTATTCTCATCAGCCTGAAAATATTGTGCGTTCATTTGATTTGGAAAATCTGGTTGACAACCACAAGAAGGTTTTGAGTTATTTTCTATAATATCAATTTCATCTCTATTATTAATATCTCCGTTGTTTAACCAAAATGTATTGTACGCAGAAATGTGCGCTGTTTGAATTCTTGCTTCTGTATACATTGGATATTTCGTTTCTGCTTTTGAATGAATTCTTGCAGTTTGAAACCATCTATCTTCTGGATTACTTTCATTTAAAGTTGCTTTGATCCATAATTTACCGTCAGTAACACCAGAATTATCAGCAGATTCTGACATAAATACTGGCACTCCATAATTCCATGTAGACTTAAACCACTTTGTATTGTCCCAAGCATCAAATTCGTCTGACATTGTTTCTAATTTCACCCATTTTTTATCATTTGGAGTAGTATCGTCTATTGATGTAAATGAAGGAAAATCTGGATTTATATTATTAAAATCATCTGCAGTTAATGTGTGTTTATTGATAGTTACATTCACCTTAGCCGTATCTGAATCGCCATCTTTATCTGTTATTTTATAAGTGAATGAATCTGTTCCGAAGTAGTTTGCCTCTGGAATATATTCGAATACACCATCACTAACTTCTGTTATTGTTCCTTTTTCTGGTTGCATTGAAATTTCATAATTATCATCATCTCCACCATCTGTTCCAATTTCATCATTGCTTGTCACATTGATTTGATTTGAAGTTCCTGAATTACTATTCTCTTCAACAGTTAATACATCATCTTGCGCTACAGGATTATCATTTGTATTTGGTGGGTTTTCTGAATCTGAACCTCCACAACCAATTGATATTTGGAATATAAATAGCAACAACATTGATTTTACTATTCTATTACGTGTTTTCATATTAAACATAAATTTATACTTAAGTTATTTATTTGGATTATTTACTTATTTAATAGTACAGTTAACTCAATTATTTTTCAAATCCTCTAGCTACAGGCATTACTTCATCTGCTTCTTTATAACCAGTCTCTCCACCTAAACTCGGATAATATCTAAAATAATTCGCCCAACCGTATTTCTGTTTTATATCAAAAGCCTCTTTACCAATTGCTTTTAATGTTTCTTTATCTTTCTTTTTATCTGCTACTAACAACATGTAATCATTGGCTGATAATTCTTGTCCGTTCTCATTTACCAGATTAATTTCTACATAGAATTTATCTCCTAATTTCCCTGGCACACCACAAGAAACATCTATGAACTTTTTCGAACTATCACCTAAAATTTGATCAATTTCATAAAACTCTTGTTTCACTACAGATTTGTTTGCATCTAAAAATTTGATCATTGTTTTAGAGTTTTTAAATGATTTGTAATAATCATTTACAATCCATAATTCTCCTATAAATTCTTCTCCAGGTAACCAACGTCTGTTATCATGTTTCATTGTAATTAAAACCGGCTGATATGCTTTTTTTACATAATCGAATGATAATTTCTTTTCTTGGTAATAATCTACAATTCCCCATTTCATATCTGGTGCAAATGTGATGTAATGACAAATACAAATGGCACTAGTTTTAGGTTTTCTAGTTCTGAAATGTTCTAATGCATATTGAAAGATGACACCTTGCGCAATTTGAGTAGCTTCTACAAACTTTTCGAAACCATCTCTAGATTGATCTCCTAATACTTCAAAATTCAATGTTCGTAATGCATCAAAATCTGTCCAATGATGTCCCCAACTTGGTCCTGGTGGCCAAATTTCATCTTCAGGAATAAACTTTTTAATACTTTCTACATTCGGACAAGATGAAATGGCTAATTCTGGAATAACCGCATAATCTAAACTTGGAAAATAATCTTCCATTACAAACTCTCCTTCTCCATAGAATAAATCATTAGCGTGGTAACTTTCATTAGGTTTGAAACCTAGATTTAAACCAACTTCATCACTTAAAGGCGAAGACGGAATATAGTACAAAGAAGTGTATGGTTTTATGGCTTCTCCTAATTCATTCACGAAGTTAAGATTGTGTTGCGGATCAGAAGCTGTCATGAATAACTCTTCTGAACCTTCTAATAAAACGATACAAGGATGATTTCTTTGTTCTTTAACAGAAGCAATTGCTTCTTCGAAAACTGCCTTTTTAAACTCTTCTTCTTTAGGAAGCGACAAACTTGCTAATGGTAAAACATCTTGCCAAACTGTAATCCCTGCTCTGTTGCATAATTCATAGAAATACGGAATCTCTTCTGGATGCCAACCGAAAATTCTTAGATTATTAAAATTTGCTTCTTTTGCTAATCTAATTAACTCTTCATATTTACTTTTATGCGCTCTTCCCATAAAAATATCTGGTGGTCCGCCCCAAGTTCCTGAACGCATAAAGTGGCGTTTACCGTTAATCATAACTGTCCAAGGATTTTCTACTTGCTCTCTAGTAAAACCTGGATTATGTTCCATTTTAATCTCTCTAATTCCGAAAGTTGTTTCAGTAGTATCGTGTAAATTTTCACCTTCTAAAACAGTTACTTTCGCTTTGTAGAGATTTTGATCTCCTAAATCCCAAGGCCACCAAAGTTTTGCTTCATCAATAACTAAATCAACATCAAGCTTTTGTATTCCTGTATCAACATTTATTTCTTTTGAAATTCTATAAATTTTTGAATCGAAATTTTCTCCTTCAACATCTATTTGAAGTTCTAGTTTTTTCGATTGATCTGTATGGTTTTCTAATTCAACTTCAATGTTAAGCTTTGCAGAATTTTTAGAAAGAATTGAAAGCTTTACGTAAGTATCTTCAACAGTAACATTCCCCATAGCTTCTAAATACACTGGTTTCCAAATTCCTGTTGGAGGTAAACTTACCCAATAATCTCCGTGCCAAGCTGGCTTTCTTCCGGCAACCTGACTATATCGTCTTGGAGCTGGATGCAAACGAACCATTAACACATTTGTTCCGAAACGTAAATTCTCGAAACGAATGACTTTTGAAACATCAAATTTAAATTTAGAGAACATTCCTTCATGAGTTCCTAAAAACTCTCCATTCAACCAAACATCACAAGCAAAATCAACTCCATCAAAAACCAATTGAATTCTTTTTTCAAACATTTCTCTTGGAACATCGAACTGACGTTTATACCACCATTCGTTCTCTGGAACCCATTTTGCTTTTAAACTATTTCTACCAAAATGTGGATCGTCTAATCTTCCTGCTCTCCATAAATCTGTATAAACATCTCCTGGGACTTTGGCGTAAATCCAATTAAACGAATCTCCTGTGATATCAAAGTTAAGTTCATGAAAGCCAGTTTTTACTCCTTCTCCTGGTCGAATTCCTTCCATTTGCCAATTGTTTCCACTTAAATCGAAAACAATTTTTTCATTGGAATTAATTCCTTTTCTACTCATTTTCTCTTTTTCGTCTTGACTAATATTTTTCATTTTATAGGTAGATTTGGTTTGATTTCGTTTTATTTTAAATGATGATCTCTTCGATATTCATACATGTTGTAGGTGGTTTCTTTCACTTTTTCAATAACTTCTTCAAAAGGATTATCGCAAACATCTATAAAACCAACATTATAATTTTCGCCATCAAAACGACCTGTATTGGGTTCATCTATATACTGAAACCAATGTGCGCCAATGATATATGGATTTCGTAATGCTCCTTGAATATAATCTTGATACATTTGACCTCGTTCAGCTTGATTTTTTGCTTTTTTTACCCCAACATGGAAACTTCCTCTGTCATTAGCCCCAAAGTGAAACTCACCAATCATTACTGGTTTGTCTACATCTTTAGGTAATGAGAATTTTTCTACACTGTATTCGTATTTATTGAAACTCATGATGTCTAAATACTTACTCGCAGTAGACAAAACCACATCGTTATTTGCCCAAGCAAAACGACAACCCAAATAGTTTTGATGAGGTGCAACTTTTTTAATTTCGTTATGAACAATTTTAAAATATGTATCTGCTATTTTTTTATAGAAAACTAACAAATCTTCTTCTGCTAACTTTACGTTAGGTTCATCTGTGACTTCTAACATATTGCTCCATGAAGTATATTTTGCTCCCCACTTTTTATTGAGCTTTTCTATGCTTACATATTTAGCTTTTAAATCATTAATGAATTCAATTTTAGCAGGTTGATCAGCTGGACTTTTTAATGTTCCTACTGAAAGCGAACCTAAAAGTCCCCAAGACAATTCGTTATCTATAAAATATCCTATACACCAAGGATCGTTGGCGCCTTCTTTTTGACTTTGAATAGATTCTTGAACAGCTTTTCTGAAGTTTGGATCGAAAACATCGTGCATTGGTCCCCAATATCCTTTTGAACCTAAAATTTTTGGTGTTTCTTTAATCCAAATTGAACCTACGTATGGAGTTCTTCCTTGTCGTGTTGCTCCAAAATCAGACATGAATCCGATGGTATTCATTCCCCAATCTTTAATTCTTTTATGAGCGATATCTTGAAATTTTTCTTTCCAATTATCTCCATATTTTCTGTAGAGGTTACTTTGATAAAAATTGTACGTAGTGTAAGGAACCTTATCGAAATAAAAACCATGATTAGGAACAAACTTGGTTTCTTGATAAAACTGACCTAATTTTTCATCTTTACTTGGCATTGAAGAAAAATAATTTTCTCTTTCTGTAATTCCTGTAGCGACTGAACTAGATGACACACAATTTAAACCGGCAGTCCAAAATAAATTTCCTTCCGGATCAACCATCCACCATTTCCCATTCACTTTTTCAGTTCTAAAAAAACCTGTAGCTTTAAGTTTTGGTCCGGCTGTCCAACCTCCATATTTTCCAATATTCGGTGCTCCTTTACTAGCCTCTAAAACTTTTAATTCTTTATTTGCCTTTGCAATTAGTTCTTTTTTAGAATGGATTTTACCTTTCCAATCGGCATGTTTGTACTGACCAAATTCATCTATAAATGGGAAGAAATTATTTGCATCTTTTTCTTCATATTTCCCTACAGCTCTTACATTATCAACTGTGAAGTTGTTTCGTTTTGTTGCATATCTTGAATTGAATGTAATTTCTGTCACTTTGGTTAAATCTGCTTTGATTTTCCCTGGCGCTCCATTCATTCCCTTGAATTCTATTTGCGGTTTGTTAATCCATGGTGTCCAAGCTAAATCAACCACTATTGTTTTTGCTTCACCAGGTTTTAAATCAACATAATCAGAACAATACCAACGTAACAATAAATTAGGATCGTTACCAACAAACATTTCTACTTGAATATCTTCTTCTCCGATATTCTTTACATCTGCTTTTACCTGAAAATAGCTAGATAAATTCCATGGAGACGCTTTCTCTGCCAACAACTTTACTCCTGGTTCTTTTATAGTAAATCCGTTATTGACTTTTATGTAATTATTGTTAGTTTCTTCTACAAATTCAAAAGTTGCATCTTGAGCTCTTATATGTGATTTTTGCTGGATATTTTCAAAGTCAAACAATACCAATTTATGCTCTTTTTCTTCTTGTTGAGATTGATGGTTACAGCTTAAAAGTATAATTAAACTTGCTGCAACTAACACATACTGTAAAGAGAACTTCATTTTCATTTTCTTATTTTTTTGAACTATTGCTTTACTAGAATTTCTTCTAACTCTTCTAATGATTTTCCTTTTGTTTCTGGTACTTTAAACCACACAAAAGCAAATCCAATAAGCGCGAAAAGTCCGTAGATTAAAAATGTTTTAGTACTTCCTAAAGCAGATAATTGCCACGGAAAAAGTAGTTGTACTAAAAATGAAACAGCTAGATTTATTAATCCTACAAATGAAATTGCTAACCCTCTTATTTTATTAGGAAATAATTCTGAAAACAACACCCACATTACTGGACCAATTGACATAGCAAACGATCCTACAAAACCAATAATTCCGATAAGAATTAAAATTGTATTCATATGTGTACCTACACTTGCAATTGCTCCTTCGTGTAACTTATATTCCTTTTCACCTAACAGTAAGGAAATTTCTTTTTTGAATTCAAGATCATTTTCAAATACTTTACCTTGAATTGTAAGTAATTTATCTTTCTGAAGCGTTTCTGGTAAACTTTCAATTGCATCTGCATCTAATGAATACGTAGCAGAGTTAAATCCGTAACTCAATAAAAACAAACAAATAGCAATACCAGCCATTCCAATAATTAATAATGGTTTTCTTCCTAATTTGTCAATTGTAAAAATTGCTAAAACTGTAAAGATCAAATTTGTAAAACCAACTAAAACAGCTTGCACAAAAGAAGCATCGGTTCCAATTCCTGTTTGTTCAAAAATCATTGGAGCATAAAATAATACAGCATTGATTCCTACAATTTGCTGAAAAATTCCCACGATTAAACCTATCGTAATTACTTTACGCATAGATTTACTAAAGAGATCAGATATTTTTGATTTCTCTTTATTTTTATCTTCTAGAATACTTTGTGTTACTTCTGCTACTTGATTTTGAGCTTCTTCTTTTGAAATTACTTTTTCTATAACAGCTAATGCTTCTTCTTTTCTATCTTGAATAATTAACCATCTCGGACTTCTAGGCACTAGAAATAATCCAAGAAAATAAAAGATTGCTGGAACAGCTTCAATCCCTAACATCCATCTCCAATTCCATTCTTTTAATCCGAGAATTTTTACCCATTCTGCATCAGTTTCTCCCCACTTTAGAATGAGATAATTTGTGAAAAATGCGATTGATATTCCTAAAACAATATTTAACTGATTGATTGAAACTAACTGTCCTCGTTTTTCAGCAGGAGCAATTTCAGCAATATACATTGGAGCAATAATTAAAGAAGCTCCCACAGCTAATCCACCAATTAATCGAAAAATGATTAACCAGAAAAAATTACCTGCTAATCCAGATCCCACAGCTGAAACTGTAAACAATAAAGCCGCATATTTAAGTAATTTTCTTCTTCCGTATTTATCACTCATCGGACCAGCAATAAGCATACCTAAAGCTGCTGTAAGTGTAATTGAACTCACTGCCCAACCTAACTGTAATTTTGATAAATTAAATTCTGGTTCAATAAATCGTACTACACCAGAAATTACTGAAGCGTCAAATCCTAAGAGAAAACCTCCTAATGCAACAATTGCTGCAATACGGACTATGTATAATTGTTTACTAGACATATTCTTTTTAAGTTTTTAGATTATAGGTTGTTTTTAATTCTTTTATTAAATTGATTGTTGATTTTACTGTTTTCTCTAGCTTGTTAAAATCTTTACTTTGTATCATTTCTTTAGAAATTAATTTCGATCCGATACCAACACAAGTAACACCTGATTTGAACCAAGCTTCTAAATTTTCTCTTTCTGTAGATACGCCACCAGTAGGCATAATCATCGTCCAAGGTTGAGGTCCTTTTACAGCTTTCACGAAATTGGGACCATAAATTCCTCCAGGGAATAGTTTTACAATTTCACAACCCAATTCTTCTGCGTTTGCTATTTCAGTTAAACTTCCACAGCCTGGAGACCATAATACTTTTCTCCTATTACAAATCTTTGCTATATCTTCTCTTAAAACAGGAGTTACGATAAAGTTTGCTCCTAATTGCATGTATAAAGAAGCAGAACCTACATCAGTAACAGAACCGACTCCTAATATCATTCCTGGTAAATGTTCTAATGCGTATTTATTTAATTCTTCAAATACTTGATGTGCAAAATCACCTCTACTAGTAAATTCTAATAATCGTGCTCCTCCATCATAACATGCTTTTAATATTTGTTTGCTTAAATTGATATCTTCATGATAAAAAAGTGGCACTAAACCCGTATTTATCATGGTATTTATTACTTCTAATCTTGAATACTTTGCCACTTTTAATCTTTAAATTTTAGATGTAAGAACTCTCAGTAACATCTCACTGACTTACCGTATTTTTATAATTATTACTACTTTTTTCTGTTATTTATCTTGAAACTCTACCTGAAGCGTCACCTTCCATGAGTTTTTCAACTTCTTCTACAGTCATTAAATTCACATCTCCCTTAATTGTATGTTTTAAACAAGATGCTGCCGTAGCAAAGTTTAATGCTCTTTGGTTGTCATTCATATTTTCTAATAAGACATAAATTAACGCTCCCATGAAAGAATCACCTCCTCCAACTCTATCTACGATATCTGTTATTTCATACTTCGGAGATTCATATAATTTAGCACCATCGAATAAAATCCCCCCCCAGGTATTGTGCGATGCTGATATAGAACCGCGTTCTGTTTTTATAATCTTCTTTATTATTGGAAATTGTTCTTGTATTTTTTTACAAACAGATAAGAACTCTTCTTTCTTTTTTTCTGATGTATTTAATGTTGTTGAAACTTCATCTGGAAGAATATTGAAGAACATTTTTGCGTCGTATTCACTACCTAAAATGATATTACTATACGAAGTTAATTCAGTCATGATTTTTTGTCGAGTTTCATGATTACAATACTTCCAAAGTTTTGCACGGTAATTAAAATCAGTTGAAATAGTTATTCCTTTTGCTGAAGCAGCTTTTACTGCTTCTAAACAAGCTTCAGCTGCACTTTGAGAAATCGCCGGAGTAATACCACACCAATGAAACCAAGTTGCATCTTTTAAAACAAAATCCCAATCGATCATTCCTTTTTTAATTTGAGACATTGCAGAATTCTCTCTGTCGTAAACAACTTTACTTCCTCTACTTACAGCTCCATTTTCTAAGAAATAAATACCTAATCTATCTCCTCCGTAAATGATATTATTGGTGCCAACACCTCTTTTTCGCATTTCCATAAGAGCGCATTGTGCAATATCATTATCTGGAATTCTCGTAATAAAATCTACGTTAACTCCATAATTAGCTAATGAAACAGCAGTATTGGCTTCACCTCCTCCAAACTGAACATCCAAACTGTTAGCTTGAGAGAATCTTAAATATCCTGGAGGTGATAATCGCAATAGAATTTCACCAAATGTTACAACTTTCTTCATCTATTCTCCCCTTTCTCCTTTTGCTGTGTGATGTTTCATTTTCCAGGTTGTAAATCTTCTGATATACTGATAATCGTCATTCATATATTCATGAGTTAATCCCCATCGAAGAATTTCACAAGGTTCTTTTTCTATATCTGCTGTTCTATTCAATCCGATTGCATGAGGCGCGCCTTTTACTACAGCTTTGATGTCAAAATTAATTCCGTCTGGCGCCCATTGAACCGTATTTTTTTCTGGCCCATCAGTCGTTATTAAAGAAGCAATTCCTCCGTTATATTTCCAAACGCAAATCTCATGACCACTATTTGAAATTGGATTATATTCTGACTTTACATAAGGACCTTTAGGATTATCTGCAATTGCAACACCATGCCTGATTTGTCTTCCTCCAAACGTAATTGCTTCTCCCATTTGCTCTCCTTTGTAGTACAAATAGAACTTATTGTTATAAGGAATAATACATGGATCGTGAACTTTATGACTATCGAAATCTCCTTTCTTTTCTACCATAAAGCGATTGTCTTTATCTCCTTGCCAAACTCCATTATCAGCTGGACTTAAAATTGGTTCTTCCGATTTTGTCCAAGGTCCGTGTGGAGAATCTGCCCAAGCTAAACCTACTTGATTTTTAACTCTAACATTGTATGGAGATTTTACAGTTTGATACACTAAGTAATATTTACCATCGTATTCCATAACTTCTGGAGTGAAAACAGATCTATCATCGTAAGTTCCTTTTTCTCCTCTTTTTACTGCTACACCTTCTTCTTTCCATGTGATTCCATCATAAGAAGTGGCATACCAAAGATCGCATCTGTCCCATGGAAATACTTTTTCCTTTTCTATATCTCCAGCAAAACCATCTGTTGGACCAACAGATTTAGAATACCATACGAAATACTTTTCATCGTGCTTTATCATTGCACTAGGATCTCTTCTCACAACACCTTCTTCGTATGCTAAGTCTCCTTTTAAATTTTCTACTTCGTATTCAAAAAACCATTCATTACCTAAATCAATCGGCCATTTTAGTGCTCTTTTACTGGCAGCACTTAACTTATCTTGATTTGTTATTCCTAGAAAGTCTAACTGCTGTTCTGTTATATTGTTACTCATCTACTTTTACTTTTTAAATGGCTGCAGCTTTTCCCAATCAAACTCTACTCCAACCCCGGAAGTGCTTGGAGCCACAGCCTTAAAATTTTCTACCACTAAAGGTCGTTTCGTATATTCATCAATCGGAAAACTATGTACTTCTAACCATCCTGCATTCGATTGAGCCGAAACTAAACTCACATGTAATTCTTGCATTCCGTGTGAACACACAGGAATATTATTTTCCTTTGCCAATTTTGCAGCTGCTAACCAACCAGTAACTCCTCCACAATTAGAAGCATCAGGTTGTATAAAAGAAAGCTTTGCTTGATCCATTGCATATTCAAATTCATGGATTGTATGTAAGTTTTCTCCCATTGCTAAAGGAAATCCTGTTTTATCTACAATTTCACCATATCCTTTATAATCGTCTGGAATAATTGGTTCTTCAAACCAAGTAATATCAAACCCTTTAAAACGTGCTATCGCTTCAATAGCCTTTTCTTTGGTCATAGAATAATTCGCATCTACCATGAAAGTGATATCTGGTCCGATATGATCTCGAACAGCTTTAATTCGTTCTATATCCTCATCTAAATTTTCTTTTCCTATTTTTATTTTTACTGCATTAAAACCTCTGGATATATAATCATCCATGTTTTTCAACAACTTTTCAATAGGAAACATTAGATCGATACCTCCGCAATATGCTTTACAAGTATTTGAAGTTCCACCAGCCATTTTCCATAAAGGTTGATTGGATTTTTTACAGCGAATATCCCATAATGCAATATCTACAGCAGAAATCGCAAAAGATGCTATACCTCCTCTACCAACATAGTGAATATGCCATTCCAAAAACTCATAAATTGCTTCTACATCTGTTCCTTCTTTACCAATTAAAGCGTTTGTAAAATCATGTTCTATCATCGCTTTAATTGCGTAACCTCCTTTTCCTCCAGTATAAGTATAACCAGTACCTTCGGAACCATCTTCTAGAGTAATCGTTACTGTGACTAACTCAAAATGATAGTGATCTCCATGCTTTGCATCAGAAAGTACTTCTGGCAGAGGAACTTCGAAAAGTTTAACTTCAATATTTTTTATTGCTGTACTCATAAAAACTATGCTTTATGTCTCACGTAGAAAGTTTTCTTTTCTAAATATTGTTCGAAACCATACTTTCCATCTTCACCACCAGAACCTGATAATTTATATCCGTTATGAAAACCTTGATGTTGTTCTCCGTGACCACGATTTACATAGATTTCTCCAAATTCAAGTTCTTCATTACACTTCATAATCGTGCTGATATCGTTTGTAAATACCATAGCTGCTAAACCATAATCACAATCGTTAGCATAATCTATTACTTCATCAAATGTTTTGAATTTTAAAACTGGTAGAATTGGCCCGAAAGATTCTTCATGAACAATCGTCATTTTTTGTGTTACATTAGTCAATACTGTAGGCTCAAACCAAAAACCTTTTTCAAATTGAGTTCCTTCTGGTCGTTTTCCACCAGTGGCTAATGTTGCTCCTTCTTCTAAACTAACTGCTACTAAATGCTCCATGTTTTTTAACTCTGAAGCATTTACTTTCGGCCCCATATCCGTTTCTTCCAACATAGGATCACCAACTTTAAGTTCTTTCACTTTAGCTATGAATTTGTCCATAAACTCATCATAAATTCCTTCATGTACATACATTCTTTCATTACAAGTACATACTTGCCCGCAATTATCAAATCTAGAATGCAAAGCTGACTCTACAGCCGCATCTATATCTGCATCTTCAAATACAATGAAAGGAGCTTTTCCTCCTAACTCTAACTGTACATGAGTTAAATTTTGGGCAGCATTTCTGGCAATTTGTTGTCCGACAGGTGTAGAACCTGTCATTGTTACCATTTTCGTTATTGGACTTTCTACAAGAGCATTTCCCATCGCTCTTCCTGGTCCGGTTAAAATATTGATAACTCCAGCAGGAATTCCAACTTTATTTGCTAAATCTCCTAACTCTAATGTAGCCAATGGTGTTTCTGAAGTAGGTTTGATAACAACAGTATTTCCAGCTACTAAAGCTGGGCCTAATTTTCTACCCGCTAGAGCTAAAGGGAAATTCCAAGCAGTGATAGCTACCACAACACCTCTTGGAATTTTTTGAATCCAAATTTGTTCATTTGGGTTATCTGAAGGAATAATATCTCCTTCAATTCTTCTTGCTCCCTCAGCTGCATATCTGATAAACGAAGCTGTGACCGCAACTTCCATCTTAGCGACTTTTAATAATTTTCCTTGCTCTTTTACTAAAAGTTTAGCCAAGCGATCAGATTCTGCATCAATTTCATCTGCCAATTTATATAAATACTCTCCTCTTGTACGAGCAGGTAATTTTCTCCATTCTTTCTGTGCTTTTTCAGCAACTTTTAATGCTTCTATAGCTTCTTCTGGTGTTCCGTTTTGAACTGTTGCAACAATTTCTTCTGTTGCAGGACAAACAACATTTATAGTTTCTCCAGATGACGATTTTTTCCATTCGCCATTTATAAATAATTGATATTCTTTTACTGTTGACATGATTTAGTTGTTTTTAAGTTTAGTTTATCTTCCCATCCATCCACCATCTACAAGCATTACAGAACCACTCATATAGTCTGAAGCTTTAGATGCTAAGAATACTACTGGACCTGCAAAATCTTCTGGTTGTCCCCATCTTCCAGCGGGAATTCTAGATAAAATAGAAGTTGCTCTTTCTGGATTATTTCTTAAAGCTTCGGTATTATCTGTAGAAATATAACCTGGAGCAATTGCATTTACATTTACTCCTTTTCCTGCCCATTCGTTAGCAAAAGCCATAGTTAATTGTCCGACTGCTCCTTTACTTGCAGCATAACCTGGCACTGTAATTCCTCCTTGAAAAGTTAATAGAGAGGCTGTAAAAATGATTTTACCTTCCTCCCTTTTTACCATTTCTTTACCAAACTCTCGAGTTAAAATGAATTGCGCAGATTGATTGATTTCAATTACTTTATCCCAATATTCATCCGAATGTTCTACAGCAGGAGCTCGTAAAATAGTTCCAGCATTATTTACAAGAATATCTACTTTAGGAAAATCTTCTTTTACTTGTTTGATAAACTCATATAAAGCCTTTCTATCTCCAAAATCGCATTGATAAGCTTTAAAAGATTTTCCAATTGCAACAACTTCTTTCTCTACATTACTATTTTCTAATTCTAATGAAGCAGAAACTCCAATTATATCTGCACCAGCTTCTGCTAATGCAACAGCCATTGCTTTACCTATTCCTCTTTTACAACCTGTTACTAATGCAGTTTTACCTTCTAAACTAAATTTGTTTAATATTCCCATCGATTATATTTTTATACGGATTGACAATCGATTAATGTTTTCATCCCATTAGGATTTTTGTCAATTCCTTCGAAAACTTCTTGAATTTTACTAATTGATTCTACTCCCGTAATCATTTCTGAAAATGGAAGTTTATTATCATTGATTAATTGAATTGATTTTTCATAGTCTTCTTTTTCATAAACTCTTGCTCCTATCAGCTTTAATTCTTTCCAGAAAAACTTGAAAAGATTTACAGGCTTAGGTTGGCCATGAATCGCCACCATAACAATTCTCCCTCGTATTCCAGATATTTCAGTCATGATATCTAGTGTGGATTGAACTCCGGCAACTTCAAAAACTACGTCGGCCAATCTTCCTTCAGTTTTATCTTTTACATAAGCAACCAAATCTGTTTCTATTGGACTAACAGCTTCCAATCCCATTTCTTTTGCCTTTGTAATTCTACTTTCATTAACTTCCGAAATAATAACATTAGCTCCCATTTCTTTTGCTACTAAAGCGATTAGCATTCCGATTGGACCTCCGCCTAAAACAACAGCATACTCGTTCGGTTTTAATTCACTCATACGAACATCGTGTGTTGCCACAGAAAGTGGTTCTACCAATGCTGCTAATTTTAAATCTGTTGTATCTGGAAGTTTGTGAAGTGTAAAAGCTGGAACATTCCAGTATTGTTGCATGGCACCAGGACTATCAATACCTATGAATTTTAATTCTTCGCAAATATGATTAAAACCTTTATCAGATGGTTTAGCCAGTCTATCGTCTAAAGGTCTAACGACAACTTTATCTCCAATTTTATAATCTGTAACTTCTTTTCCTACTGCATCAACTGTACCTGACATTTCATGACCAATAGTTAAAGGAATAGCTACTCTACCATCCATCATTCCATGATAAATATGCATGTCTGTACCGCAAACTCCTGCATATGCTACTTTTATTCTTACATCTCCTTCTTTTGGTGCTTCTATTTCTTTGTCAACTAAAGACAGTTTTTTATTTCCCTCGTAAAAAGTTGCTTTCATCTGATTGAATTTGATTTGTTGTTGAGGTGAACACCTCTTTGTAATTAATATTTACTACTCTAAATGCTTCTAAAAAACATGACAGCTTTCATTACATAATTTGAGTGAGTTAAAAATAGAAGAAAACAGTGCGAAGAGTTTAATTTAGATACTTGACAAAAACTTTACAAGTACTAATTATGAAGTATATAGCAGTTTTTTAATGCTATCTAAAAATGTAGCTTCATAGCTTATTTACTAATCATTAGAAGATTTTCAATCATATAAACTTCGATTTAAAAGTAAGGTTTAAAAAACATGAAAAAGCATACTGTAATTATACTTTGTTCATTTTTAATTAAGATTTTCGCTATAAAACTCAATATTGAAATGACAAAAAAAGACTCGATTACTTAATACATTCTTAGTTTCACAACCCATAAATTAAGATTATCACTTTTACTTACATGTAAAACAACAATAAAAAAGCAACTAGAAATAGTTGCTTTTCTCTTAAATTGAATTGATAAAATCTTCTAAATTTATACTTCTATCTAAATTCATTTTTTTACGGATTCTGTGTCTAGACGTATGTACAGACTCAACAGATATACCTAAAAGCTTGGCCATATCTTTACTTGAAAAATTTAGTTTTATTAAGGCACAAATCTTTTGATCTCCTTGACTTAGATTTGGAAAACGCTCAAAAACCTTATCGTAAAACTCTTTGTTTACATCAACAAATCTCAACTTGAATTCTTCCCAATTTTTATTATTACTTACAGAGATTGTTCTTAAAACATTATTGATTTCACTAACTTTAGACTTGTCTGTTTTTGCAGTTTCAATTTTATTTTTCAGCATTTTTAAGAGTTCGTCTTTTTCTATAATTTGTAAGGCTGATGTTGCTAATTCTTTATTCTTTAGATCTAGCATTTCGTTCTTCTTCTTAATCTCCAACTCTTTACTCATTTCTAACATTTTCCTTTCAGAAAAATGCTTATACCTTAAACGTTTGACATATGAAAATCCTATTGCTAATATGAATATAATAGAGATTAACAACACAATTCTTTGTAGGTTTTTAATCTTATCTTCTTGCTCTAACTGCTTTAAATATTGCTCTTGTAGTAGTTGATTTTGTTTCTCTTTCTCTATCAGATATTCGTTTTTAATTTCTATATGGTTTTGATTTCTTTCACTACGGATATCAAACACCTCCTGATCTAATTCTTTCTCTTTCTTTAAATTAACAAATGCTGATTTGTAATTCCCTTTTTCAGCATAAAGCTTTGCTAACTGCCCATATATTAATGCTGTAAAATCAACATGACTATTGTATTTTTTTGATGTTTCTAAAGCGTCTAAATAGCACTTTTCACTCTCTTCAAATTTCGAAATTTCAAAGTATGCGTCTCCTTTATATTTATTAAACAACACTAAATAAGTCGGTGAATTCTTCTTAAACCAAGGATACAATTCGTCTAATAATTCAATTGCTTTTTTACTATCTGATTTTATAAACTGACAAGCTTTCTCAAAATCAATAAAAGCTTTCGCTACTAAAGATTCTTTCTTTTTGTAATACATGTAGCAACTATCTAAATAAGCTTTTGTTAACGCATCATTATTCAATTCTCTGTACGTAGCTACTAAAGAATAATAATATGGAACTAAATTTACTTTAGAAAAGTTATTCTTTTTTGTAATTGCTTTTTGAATGTTTAACGCTTTCTTTAAATATTCTATGGATTCTTTTTCTCTTTTATGATAAGAGAAGATTCTTCCCAATCTATGATATAAAACTGATTTTAAACTTTCATTTTTAGATTCATCAAGCATAATAACCGCCTTCCACAAAATCTCATATGATTTGGCATATTTTGCATTATTCTCATAAACTTCACTTTCATTCAAAATACTATAAATTGCCTTTATCGTATCTTTTTGCTGTATGTACTTATTATAACTTTTACTGAACAAGTAAATCGCACTATCTGGATGTTCTAAACGAATTTTAATTGCCTTTTCGTAAACTTTATCTGGATCGTTATCTTGACCTAGAACTTGATTCATAGAAAAAAGGAAAATGATAAAAAATAGTAGTAACGATAATGATTTATGCATGACTATTGTATTCTTTGAAAAGTTAATTTGCTAAACAATATTAATAATAAAACTGGATCAAAAAAACTACTAAAAAGGCGTTGTTCATTATTTTACAATGGATTAATAGAGGTTTGTCAAGTTTTTGTCAAGTTATTTTTTTACTACTACAACCTCCTTGACATATATTTACTTAACACATTTCTGTGTTTTAAAACTTTTCTTTTATTATGAATAAAAACGATTCTTATGATCTCGTGATAAAATCTCCAGGAAGAATTAACTTAATTGGAGAACATGTAGATTATAATGGTGGACATGCATTGCCTGCGGCAATTGATAAAGTAATCACTCTTAAATTTAAAAAAAACAACAGTAATGATGTTACTGTGTATTCTAAAAATATTGACAGCCAATTTACAATTGATTTGGCAAATCTTAATCGTAGTAATATAGAATGGCATAACTATATTATTGGTGTTATTTATTATATAAATGTTCTAAAACCAAAATCTGTACAAGGTTTCAATTGTTATATCGACAGCAATTTACCTTTAGGCTCTGGTGTTAGTTCTTCTGCCGCTTTAGAATGTGGTATTGCTAAAGGAATAAATGAACTTTTTAATATCGGTTTAACTGATACAGAAATCATTAATTTATCTAAAGATGCCGAGCACACAATGGTTGGTACCAAATGTGGTATTATGGATCAGTTTACTGTTGTTAAAGGTAAAAAAGATCATTTATTATTACTGAATTGCAAAACAAGTGAACACGAAACTATAAAAGTAGACTTCGGTGATTACAAATTAGTTTTACTAAACACCAATGTATCTCATAATTTAGCTACTAGTGAATATAATGTTAGAAGAAGTGAATGTGAAATTGCCATGAAAACTATTGGTGCAAAATATAATGATCTTGATTATTTGTGTGATGTTAAACCAGAAGTAGTTAAAGAGTTTAAAAACTTACTTCCTGAAAAAATATACAACAGAGCGCTTTACATTTCTAAAGAGAATCAACGAACACTTAAAGCCGTAGAAGCTATTAATAGAAAAGACCTTAATACTTTAGGAGAACTTTTATACAAGTCTCACGAAGGTTTAAGTACTTTGTATGAAGTAAGCTGTGAAGAATTAGATTTTTTAGTAAAATACACTAAAAAGTTTGATCAAATTTTAGGTGCTAGAATGATGGGCGGTGGTTTCGGTGGATGCACAATAAATCTTATTCATAAAGATTTTGTTGAAGATCTTATTGAGGAAATTTCAAACGCATATAGAAATCAATTTTCTATTGACTTAACTCCAATTGCTATTCACATTGGTGATGGTGTAAAAAAACAATCATGAAGATATACGAACAATCACACAGAAGATATAATATTTTAACCGACGAATGGGTTTTAGTTTCTCCACACAGAACTAAAAGACCATGGCAAGGAAAAAAAGATACTCCAACAAGTTTACCTAAAATCGATTACGATCCAGACTGTTATTTATGTCCTGGTAATACTAGAGCTAATGGAGAGATAAATCCGAACTACGATTCTACCTTTGTTTTCACAAACGATTTTGCAGCATTACAACAAGGTGTTGCAGAGGAAGTTTATGAAGATGATATGTTAAAGGCTAAAACAGAATCTGGGATTTGTAAAGTTGTTTGTTTTTCTCCTAACCATTCTTTGACACTTCCTTTAATGGAAGTTGAAGATATCACCAAAGTCGTACAATTATGGAAAGAAGAATATACTGAATTAGGTAGTTTAGAAAAAATCAACCATGTTCAAATATTTGAAAACAAAGGCGCTATTATGGGATGTAGTAATCCACATCCTCATGGTCAAATTTGGGCACAAAATTCAATTCCTGAAATCGTTCTTAAAAAACAAGATCAACAGTTAAAATATTACAACAAAACAGGAAGGAGCTTACTTGAAAGTTATATTCAAAAAGAGTTACAATTAGACGAACGAATTATTGCAAAAAACGAACATTTTGTTGCATTAGTTCCGTTTTGGGCAGTGTGGCCATATGAAGTTATGATTGCTCCAGTACAACATTACAGTAGCATTAAAGAACTCAATACAGAAGAAGAAATTTCTTTCGCTAAAATCATTAAAGAAGTAACCATTCGATACGATAATTTATTTGAAACTTCTTTTCCTTATTCATCTGGAATTCATCAAAGTCCTACAGATAAGGCGCATCCCGAATGGCATTTCCATATGTCTTTTTATCCGCCGTTATTAAGATCTGCTGAAGTTAAAAAGTTTATGGTTGGTTATGAGATGTTTGCTAATCCGCAACGAGATATTACTGCCGAACAAGCAGCTAATACATTAAAAGGATTAAGTGATAAACATTATAGTTTATAGAGCAAATGAGTAATCAAGTTACACTTAAAGACATTGCCAAAATTTTAAATGTTTCTGCTTCAACTGTATCCAAAGCTCTGAATGATAGTCATGAAATAAGTCAACAAACCAAAGACAATGTAGCCAGAATAGCCAAATCTTTAAACTATATTCCTAATGATATAGCTAGAAGTTTAAAATCCAACGCTACAAAACGTATAGGTGTTATTTTACCTAATATTGAAAGTGATTTCTTTGCTAAAATTATAAGAGCTATAGAAGAGGAAGCAACGAAAAGGAATTATAAAATTCTTATTATCTTATCAAATGATATTCTTAAAAAAGAAATAGAAGGTGTATCTATTTTATTAAATGGTAGTGTTGATGGTGTAATTATTTCCTTGGCTCAAGAAACAGAAGATTTACAAGAGTTTTCTCACTTACAAAATTTCAATCAAAGAAAACTACCGGTAGTAATGTTCGACAGAGTTTGTCATGAAATTGATTGTGATAAAATTACTATTGATGATTTTGAGGCTACTTATGAAACTACAAAGTACTTACACCACAAAGGTTGTAAAAACATCGCTTTCTTGTCTACAATTTATCAGACTAGTGTAGGAAAATTAAGAAAAAAAGGATATTTAAAAGCTAATGAAGATCTTGAAATTGATAAAAATTTAGTTATTGAAATTCCAAACTACAAAAAATTCAATTCTATTTTAAAGTCTCATTTAAAAAAACACAGTATCGATGCAATTATTACTTCTGATCAGTTATCAGCCATTTGTGCTTTAAAAGTGATACAAGAAAACGGTTTCAAAATCCCAAAAGATATTTCAGTTATTGGTTTTACTGATGGACTTGTTCCTCAATATACAATTCCTTCATTATCTATTATTGATCAAAACGAAGAAAAAATGGGAAAGTTAGCTTTGAAAACTTTAATCAATAGGATAGAAAATATAACCGAAGAAGAATCTATTGATTTTTCTCATGAAATTCTAAAAACCAATTTAATTCAAAGGAAATCATCCTTATAAAATGAACATTCAGAAAACAGCAACAATTATACAATCTTCTATTAAACTCACTAATAAAAATGGAATGGAATTAGTTATTAATCCATTCGGAGCAACTATAATCAGTTTAAAGGTACCTAATAAAAATAATCAGCTTACTGAAACTATTCTGAACTTACATACTGAAGAAGAATATTATAATGAAACTTATTTAAAAGAAAGAATATATTTAGGAAGTACTGTTGGCAGATATGCTGGACGAATTTCAAATAAATCTTTCAGAATTGATGACGAAGTTTATGAGTTATATCACGACAATAATTATATTCATTTACATGGTGGAAAAAATGGTTTTGACAGAAAAATGTGGAATGTAAAAGAAATTCTAGAAAATGAGGAACGCTCTGAACTTACATTAAGTTATGAAAGCAAACATTTAGAAGAAGGTTACCCAGGGAACTTAAACTGTAGTGCAACTTTTATTTTAACAAATGAAAATACGGTACACATCATATATTCAGCAATAACAGATAGAAAAACTCATGTAAATCTTACGAATCATAATTATTATAATTTGAATGGAAATGATTCAATATTAGAACATAAATTACAATTAAACTGCGATCAGTATTTAGAAGTTGATAAAAATTTAATTCCTTCAGGAAAATTACTGGACGTGAATAAAACTAAATACGATTACAGAAAACTAAAAACAATTGGAGAAAATAATTTTGAAGGATTGGACGATACTTTTATTTTCAATCAGAATGAAAACAAAATCATATTAAGTTCTGCTACATCAGGAATTCAAATGAAAATTTCTACAAATCAACCAGCAGTAGTAATATATACTCCTTTAAATTTCGATCATTTAAACCTCAGAAATGGTTCTAACTTTTCAAATTATCCAGGTATTTGCTTTGAAACTCAAAAATATCCTGATACACCAAACAACGCTCATTTTCCATCTACACTTTTAGAACCAGGAAAAGAATACAAGAACGAAACTACTCTTTCCTTTTCTTTGTTATAAAATCGAATATTTTTCTAAAAAAATATCAAAACTACTTTACCGTTTCAATTAATTTCTTAAAATTTGAAATGGTATTTTTTTATGAATACTAAAAATAAAGAATTGAAAAATCTTTAATTGATATATTTTTAGAAAAACTAACTGCATTTTATCTAAAAAAACATCAATATAGTGTTATTTAAAAACTAACAAATGATAAAAAAAGGCATCGAAAATTCCTTATAATAAAATTTATCGTTAAAAAAATAAAAACTCTACATTATACGCCAATACTGGTGTTTTATTGATATTCTTTATAAAAAACATAGTGTTTACACAACTAAAACGTTATTGTCAAGTTTTTATCAAGTGGTAATTTGAGAAATCAATTTATAATTTAACAATATTTGGATTCGATAATCAATAAAAAAACAAAAATATGGACGGATATTTGCGATATTCACATTTCAAAAATCCTTTAATTACTATGATCTTTTTGTTTCTTTTTGGGTACATCGGTGCTCAACAAATTAACGTAAAAGGACAAGTTGTGGATGAAGAAAACAACCCTCTACCAGGAACTAGTATAATTATTAAAGGTACAAGTAAAGGTGTAGAAACAGACTTTGACGGTTTTTATAATATAAACGTTGATGCTAATAATACGCTAATTTTTAGTTTTGTTGGCTTTAAAACTCAAGAAATAAGAGTAACTAAATCTGATGCTAATCTAAAGGTAATCTTAAAAACAGACTCCAACATATTAAATGAAGTAGTTGTTGTTGGATATGGAACACAACGTAAAAAAGAAATTACAGGTGCTGTAGCAAATGTAAAAGCAGAAAGTATAACAAAACTTGCTGTTCCTGATTTAGGAAGTGCGTTACAAGGTAAAGTAGCTGGGGTTAATATTCAAGCTGCAAATGGTAGACCAGGACAAGCAGCAAATATTCAAATTAGAGGTTTAGGATCTGTAAATCCAAATGCTTTAGGTCCTTTATATGTTGTTGATGGTGTTCCTTTTACAGATAATCCTAATATTGCCCCAGAGCAAATAGAATCTGTTGATATTTTAAAAGATGGTGCTTCTGCTTCTGTGTATGGAGTTAGAGCTTCTAATGGTGTAATTTTAATCACTACAAAAAAAGGTAAAAGTGGAAGAATGAAGGTAGATGTTAACGCATATACAGGTATTCAAAACATAACTTCTGGAACACCTTTAATGAATACAACTCAACAATTATTTGCAGAAGACACCAGATTAGATGCTATTGGACAAGAACCTCTTGTTTTCTTTTTTAATCCAAACGCTTTGGATTTTAATTCTGATTTTGTTGGAGACATCCAAAACAATAATGCATTAATTCAAAGTGCGAGTTTAAACTTAAATGGAGGAACAGATAATTTGAAAATAAATCTGAACAGTTCATACTTTGACCAAGAAGGAGTTATTATAAAATCTAGTTTCAGAAGAATTGCAAATAGATTAACTGCTGATTATAGAAAAGGAAAATTTAGAGCTTTTGCTTCTGTTGGTATTACACAAGAAGATACAGAAGAAGAACCTTTTGCTTTATACGAATTTGCAGTAGCTCAAAATCCTTGGCAACCAAGTCTTAGTCAAGTAGAAAATGTAGGACAAAACACTGTTTCTATTCCTGTTCGAAATGCTATTCTATTTAGTAATTTATCTAGAAACTTAACGAATATAGATGAAAGGGAAGTAAATGCTACAAACATTGCTGCTAACTTTAGTTACGAAATTGCAAAAGGATTAGACATTAAATTAAATTTAGGTAGAAATACTTGGGATTTCAGAAGAAAATGGTTCAGACCACAATATATCGTTAGAGATTTTAGCGGACAAATAAATCCAACTGCATCAAGATCGCAAGCACTTTTAGATCGATTTTTAATTTTTAATAAGAGAGAAACCTTAGAAGGAATTTTAAATTATAAAACCAACTTTGGTAACCATAATTTAAATTTCACAGGTGTAATTTCTTATGAAGAACAAGAAAGTCAAGATATTGCTACTGGTGTAATTTTCGATGAAAACGCAAGTAACGATATTCAAGTTTTAAGTGCTGGTGCAGAAGCAACAAGACCTAGAGAAGTAATTCAAAGAAATACTTTAGCTGGTAAATTATTAAGAGTTCAATACAATTACGATGATCGTTATTTGTTCTCTGCAAGTTACAGAAGAGACGGTTCGTCTAGGTTTGCACCAAAAAACAGATTCGGAAACTTCTTTGGTTTCTCTGCTGGTTGGAATATTCATGAAGAAGATTTCTTTAAAGTAGATTTTATCAATAGTTTAAAACTTAGAGGAAGTTGGGCTGAAGTAGGAAATCAAAATATTCCAAATTATGCTTTTACTCCTGTTATAGAATCTGGTGTTAATTATCCTTTTGGACCGAATGAAAGTTTAAATTTTGGTTTCTCTCAAAGACGTTTTGTTGATGAAAATATTCGTTGGGAAACTACTATTTCTAAAAATATTGGTATCGATGCCACATTCTTCAATAACAAACTTTCATTTACTGCCGATTATTATGAAAACGGAAGAGAAGATATGCTTTTAGAACAAAGACTTCCTCCTTCTTCGGGTACTTCTCAACCTGGTGGTGGAGCTGGTATTTTTGATGTACTAGTTATTAATGCTGGAGATATGATTAATGAAGGTTTTGAATTCGCATTATCTTACAGAGATGAAACTAAATTTGGTTTGAAATATAATATCTCTTCTACCTTTACAAGAAACCGAAATACTGTTACCAATTTAAACGGTATTCAAAGAGGTTTTGCAAATGGTAGACCTATTACTTCTCAAGGACCAAATATCGATTTTACAACATTCTTAGCAGTTGGTAGAGAAGCTGGGGCATTTTTCTTAGTTGAAAATGATGGCGTGATTAAAACTCAAGAACAATTAGATGCATATTTACCTATAGATAGTAGCGCTAAACTGGGAGATTTAATGTTTGTAGATCAAAACGGAGATAACGTAATAGATGATAATGATCGTGTTTATAAAGGCTCTGGTCAAGCAGATTTTGAAGTTGGTTTAGATTTTAGTTTTGAGTACAAAAACTTCGATTTATACGTACAGAACTTCTATTCTCAAGGAGCTGAAATTTATAATGGGGCAAAACTACATGCATACGGACAAGGAAGACATCGTGATTTATTCAATATGTGGTCTCCTCAAAATCCAAACTCAGATATTCCAACAGACAGAATTAGTGCTTTTCACAATAACGTAAGAGCTAGATCTGATTTCTTCTTAGAAGATGGAACCTATTGGAGAATAAGAAATATAACACTTGGTTATACAATACCTGGTTTAGAAGCATCAGGAATAGATAAAGCAAGAATTTATTTATCGTCTGTTAACCCTTTTACATTTACCAGATATACAGGTTTTGATCCTGAAGTTGGTGGTGATGGTATTTTTACTAGAGGAGTTGATCGTGGAGATTATCCTGTTTCTCGTCAATTTTCTTTAGGTGTTCAATTAAGTTTTTAAAAAATATTTATCATGAAAAAATTTAAAAAAACAAGTTTATTATCACTACTCATTTTAGCAATTAGCTTTGTAAGTTGTGATGAAGATGATTTCTTAAAGGAAGTGAATCCAAATGCTATTACAAGCGATACATTTTGGCAAACACAAGAACAATTTAATTCGGCATTAACTACTGTTTATGGAGCATTACAATTTCAGTCTATAAGTGGTGGACTTTTACAACACCAAATGGTTAGAGGTGATATTGCTGGTACAGAACCTTGGTATAGACCATTACAATTCCGAAACTTGACTTTTAATGATGGAACATTTTATGTAACAGACAAATGGAACGAATTGTACATTGGTGTATTTAGAGCCAATCAGGTAATAAATGAATTACAATCTGCTGATCCTTCAGTAATGTTTGCTGATAATAGTAAAGTAGAAATTGAAGCCCAAGCTCGATTTTTAAGAGCCTTCTTTTACTTTCAAATTGCTCATACGTACGGGCAGGGAATTATTCATACCACTGTTCCTGCAGCAGGAGAGTTCAATAAAGATTTATCTTCGATGCAAGAAATTACAGAGACTGTAATTAAACCAGATTTAGAGTTTGCTAAAGCAAATTTACCTCAATCTTGGTCTGATGAAAATTTAGGTCGTGTTACTTGGGGAGCAGCTACATCTTTACTTGGAAAAGTGTATTTGTATGAAGAAAATTGGGCTATGGCTGCTCAAAACCTTAAACAGGTAATTGATTCTGGAATTTATATGCTAACTCCTGAAATTCTTGATAATTTCAGACATGATACAGAGTTTAATTCTGAATCTATTTTTGAAGTAGTTTATAACGATGAATTAGCTCCCGGTATTGGTGGTGGAGCTGTTGATGATTTCCCTGGAGGTGTTGGTGCAGAAGCTTCTACTCTAGCAACTGCAACAGGTCAATTAAGTTTTAATGCTTTTAACACGGTTTTAGCTTCGTATTATTTACATGAAATGCTAATTAACGATGAAATAGATCCTGTAAATCCTAAAAATTCTTCAGGAAATGTTCACTCAGAAAGATTAACCGCAACAATTGCTCCTAGAAATGGTGAAGGTAATTATTACAATACTCCTTTTGGTGATAAACCAGGATGGGGATTCGGACAAAGTGCATATGTAAAAAAACATTCCAATTGGTATCATAAAGATCAAGAAGATGCTATTGAGTTTAGTGGTAGATCTGGAATTAATTTTAGACATATAAGACTTGCAGATGTGTATTTAATGTATGCTGAAGCTGTACTAGAATTAAACAGCGATGTTAAAACTGCTATTGAATATATAGACAGAGTTAGAGCTAGAGCTGGAGTAATTACCTTAAATCAATATTTAAATGATAATGGAGGAACTTTTCCTCAATTACACATTAGTAAACAAGTGCATGGTACTTTACCAATGGTTACTGCTTCTGTAGAAAATGTCATGACTCATTTACGTAGAGTTGAAAGACCTTCAGAATTATGCTTTGAAGGACATCGTTGGAATGATTTAGTACGATGGGGAATTGTTGCTGAAGTTTTTAGTGAACTTGCAGCCGATGAAGCTTGGAGAGAAGCAAATAAAGAAACTATTTTACAAGTTGGTAATGGCGGTGTAGCTCCTTTATTTATCGATGAAAGAATTAGACCAGATTTTATGGTAGCCAATAGCTCATATAATTCTAATCAGCACGATTATTTACCTATTCCTACAGGTGAGGTTCAAGCTAATGGTAATCTTATAACGAATTAAAATACAATGAAAAAAATTAAACTTAAAAATATTATTCCGTTACTTCTTATCTCTTTCACAGGGTCTTTTCTAATTCAATGTGATAAAGAAGAAACAGTATTAATTGAACCTAATCAAAGAGCTATTTTTACTTCTGAAATGGATTTTGATAACAGAGTTAATGTTAATCAAGATATTGATTTTGCTGATGCTTCTGCAGGAGTAGTTTCTAGAACTTGGACTTTTCCAGACAATGCTGTTGACATTGATGGATCAGACAATAATCAAACTTCTTCTAACAAAATAGTAAAAGCCTTTTTTAATCAACCAGGAACGTATAATGTAACTTTAAATCAAACATTTAAAGGTGATGTTTTAGCTAACGGTCAATCGACTGGTTCTAATGTAGCTGATACAACAATTGTTGTAAATGTATTATCTGAAGTGAATATTAATTTACGAGCAAATATTTTAAACGATGATGGTACTTTAGGTAATCCTTTAGTGATTGCTGATAATGCTGAAAATGAAGTTATAGCTAGTAAAAAGGTGCGTTTTTCGTATACTGTTGATGGTGATCCTGATATTTTTGATTGGACGTTTAACGGCGCATCTCCTGATACTTTTGATGGTTCAGATGTAGATGTTGATGTTACTTACAGAAGTTTAGGAGTTCACGATTTAAAGTTTATTGCTCGTAGAGATCGTCCTGCTGGTGGAGACACTATTTCAATAAAAAACCTAATTAAAGTAGTACCATCTACAGAACCTGTAAATTTAATTTCTGTTAATGAATTAGATGGAAAAATTGGTTTAGAATTCAGTAGAGATATGGATCCAAATAGTGCAACTGCTAGTCAGTTTAGTGTAACCTTAGAAAACAATGGAGCTACTATTCCAGTAAATATTACCAATATTGATGTTGACAGTAATTTTCCTAATATTTTAGTTCTTACGTTAAATGAAACTGTTTTTAGAGACGACGAGGTTACCGTATCCTATACTCCTGGTACTTTAGCAACAACAGATAGAGTAAATGCTGATGCTATTCCTCAAACACCTGTTGGATTCGATAGACTTGAAAATATATTAACTTCAATTTTAGATCATAGTTTCGAAAACAGTACGAATATAAATGATGAATGGCCAGACAATATGTGGGGTGGCATGTGGGCTAAGTATAATCGTAATGTTTCATCTATGAGAGCAAAAACTGGTACTAATAGTTTACTTGTTGAATACGAGCCAAACGGAGGCATGATTATAAATAGTGGACCTGCTACTATTCCAACAGAGCAAGGTCAGACTTATGAATTAGGTTTCTGGATTTACGTAGAAAGTTTAGGTAATAGTGATCCTGCTCAATTTTTACCAGAAATTAGATTCTTTGCTGATCCTCCTTTCCAAGAATTAGGTATTGTTTTCTTCAATGATACTTTCCCTACAGGACAATGGTTATATCAAAGTCTATTTTTTACTGCTAATAATACTGAAGATGCTAAATTACTTATTAGAGGATTTAATGAATTTAATCCAGAACCTTTAAAATTCTTTATAGATGATTTAACTTTAAGAAAAGTGAATTTGCGTCCATAAAAAACATAGAATTATTGTTTTCATATTGTATATAATTTTAACTACGAAATAAGTTGTTAAAAGGAATTTAAGTCTAAAAACTCTTTAGGCTTAATTTCTTTTTATAAAAGTTGAAAACGATTAATCAACACGAAAAACAAATAAGTTTAAATGAAAAATATTTTAGTAACTGGCGGCCTAGGCTTTATCGGTTCACATACTGTTGTAGAACTTCAAAATGCAGGATTTCATGTAATAATTATTGATAATTTATCAAATTCAAAAATCGAAGTTCTTAATAATATTGAAGAAATAACCAGTAAAAAACCTCAATTCTTCAATATTGATTTACGTAATAAAGAAGATGTAAAACATTTTTTTAATACTAATTCAATTGATGGAATTATCCATTTTGCGGCTTCTAAAGCCGTAGGTGAAAGCGTAAATAAACCTTTAGAATATTATGAGAATAATATCAATTCGTTGGTATATATACTTCAAGAAATGAAGACTCATACTATTTCAAACTTTATTTTTAGTTCCTCATGCACTGTTTACGGACAGGCAGATGAGTTACCTATTACAGAAAATTCCCCAATTAAACCTGCTGAATCACCTTATGGTAACACCAAACAAATTGGTGAAGAAATTATACGAGATACTTGTAAAGCTGACAACTTAAGTGCCATATCTTTACGATATTTTAATCCTATTGGAGCTCATGAGAGTATTAAAATTGGGGAATTACCAATTGGAGTTCCGCAAAACTTAATTCCGTATATAACACAAACCGCTTTAGGAATTCGAGAACAACTTTCTGTTTTTGGTGACGATTACGATACACCCGACGGTACAGCAATTAGAGATTATATTCATGTAGTAGATTTAGCCAAAGCACATATCGCTGCTTTAGAAAGACTTTTAAATAAAAAGAATAAAGAGAATTTTGAATTCTTTAATGTTGGAACCGGAAAAGGTAATTCTGTATTAGAGATTATTCAAAAATTTGAAACTGCTACGAATGTAAAATTGAATTATAAAATTACAAATAGAAGAGCTGGTGATGTTACCGCTGCATTTGCTGATGTTTCTAAAATTCAAAAAGAATTAAACTGGAAAAATGAAAAAACTTTAAACGAAGCTCTTATTTCTGCATGGGAATGGCAGAAGTCTGTGAAATAATTTAACTTCAAAAAAATTAAAAGCCTTACTAAAAATAGTAAGGTTTTTTTATTCTTTCAATTTTTATAAGATACTTTTTTCTACTAATTTTTGAATCTTAAAATAGTCTCTTCACTAATTATTTTTAATAAGTTAATATGAAGAAATTAAAATTCCATCTCATCACCTAATTCTTCAACTAAAAGTTTCGTAATAGAATAAGGAAAAACATCTGTAAAGAGGTAATAATTATTCTTAGATAATTCTTCTTTTTGAATTTTCAATAGAGTGCTTACATCTAGTGAAGAGCCTTCATTTGTGTACTTTACTATATCTTTCTTTCTATGTTTTAAACCTTTAGAAAGCCTTTTCCGATAAATATTAATATTCTTAGAAAAATCTAACTTCTCCCCTTTCGCTAAAAATAGAGCTTTAAAAATTTCAATATAATCGTCGTAATATATTTTTCTTACTCCCTTAAACCTATCGTTAAATAGTATATTTAACCATTTATTTAGTGTTTTTATATCAACCCCAAACTCACTAGCTATATTAGTTTTATTCGTTGAAAATAATTTTTTTTTGATGATCTCTTCCTCTAAGTTTAAAATTTTTAATTCACTTAAAAAGAAATTTCTAAAGGATTCTTTATTTTTTAGATAAAAATCATCAAATACGTTCCAATGTTCTTTGGGAATTTCACTTACAAGATCTTGCAACTTTTTATCTGAAGATAGTTTGATTAGATCAACAATACCTGATGCTTCAGTCATTCTTTTACTCAGTAATTTGAATAGAAATAATAAAGGGAAATTATTTTCTAGGAGTACATCAACTTTTTCTATTGTTTCTAAACTATTTATATTATTGTAGAAAAACTCTGCTAACCTAGTCTTATCTCCTTCAAAATAAAGGTTTGCTATCAACTCTATATTATAATCTATGAAAAAATTATTTTCTTGTGATTTTTTTTCTATCAATTCAAACACTTTCCCTATCATATCATAAATATAAAAAAGCTATTCATTTAAAAACAAATAGCTTTCTTGACATTTCTAATTATTTCCCTTGATAATTAGGGTTATTAGGATTCAATTGATTAGAGGTATTATTTAAACGACTTTGATAAATCGAGTTTACTCCACTAGTTCCTGAATTTGAATTATTAATGTCTGCGTTGTGATTTCTAATTCTCATTGTTAATGATTTTTAAAATTAATTATGATTCAAATTTAAATTAGTAAAAAGACTCTCTACCAAATTATCCCAGATAACAAAAAACAATATGTAATTCTAAAATCAACTCTAAAAACAAAAATCGTACTAAATTAGTAATGCTAATTCTTATTGGGATAGGATTATAACCTGAAATAAACTTTACTAGTATATCCCTTCAACTTTCGCCTTAAACTACTTATTTTTAGGTATTTTAACGTTTCGTATTTTCTTGTATATTAAAAATCTAGTAGATAACTTACTAAACTAATTAACCGACTTTTAAATATGAAACTAACAACTACTTTTATTTTTTGTGCTTTATTTTATCAAATAACTTTAGCACAAAAATCTGCTCCTGTTGCTGGAGATGCAGCTCAACTTATCGATCTTTTAAAAAAAGATTACAATGCAGTGAATCCTGAAAACAAAGATGAAATCATTTCTAGAGATATGTTTAAAGTTACTTCTATTTTTAAAACATATATGAATGATCAACAACGTAATGATTTAAAAAACACTACATGCTCTCAAACATATACTAGCCTTAAAACTATTACTAATGATCATTTAACAGAAGCTAGAATGTTAGATCCGAGAGTAAACGATAAAGACACTTTTTGTGGAGCTATAAATGATATTTCGGAAATATATGAAGAATATGAACTTGAGAAGAAGAAATTTAATGCTATGAGTTCGAATTCTAGTTCTAGAATCAACCTTATTGAAGATTTAGCTGAATATAAAAAAGAATTTTATGAAGCAAAGTTTTTCAAGGACATTTCTGAATTGTATCAAATAAAAAATAGTTACAATAGTAACAATTCGTATTTAGCAGCTGTTGTCGAAATTTTTATCAGAAAGTATGCTACAGTTCATTACAATAAAGATGATATTAATTCACAAATAAATTATAACTCTTCAGTACAAAAAGCAGCTGGTTTTTTGGGTGGGGATTTAGCTTTTGAAACTATTATAGATGGTTTGAGTAGGTTTTTAGTAACACGAATTAAAGAAGAACTAACTACGCATGCTATTGAGAAAATTCAAAACTATTTAAAGAATCCTAGTCAGAAAAGTTATTTAAATGAATTAATGATTTTGCTTCCTACTGCTACAGACTATTTGAAAAGTTTTGAAGCCAGTCAAGTACTAAATTTCACAAATGATTTTAAACAATATATTGAAAAAGATCTCAATAACTTACTATCAAATGCTCGTAATTTAAAGAATACTGCTCGTTTTAAAGCTCTTATTAACAAAAATCCAGACATTGAATTTGCATTTGAAGCGCTAGATCTAATTCCTCAAATCTCAAAAATTAAAGAGCCTCTTGATTATTTCAAAATTATAGAAAACAGTAAAACTCTTAATAACTGGAGTAATGATACATCAAAAAAGATAAAATTTAATATTGCCAATGGTATCAATTTAACTTCTTTATTGGCTCATAGTTTATTGGTTATAGATGAAGGTAAACGAAAATTAGTATCACTAGATTTTATGAGTGATTATGGCTCAGAAAAAGAATTTTATTTACTCTACATAGGTTTTCTACAACAACAGAATAATAAGTATTTTAATGTAAAGTTCACAAAAGATGGTGCAACCGAAGTTCCATTAGATTTTAAACTCTTAATGACAAAATTTTCCCCAGATAACATTCAAATCACCAATAAAGCATTTGTATTTTTTAAAGAACATATTATAAATATTGTAAGTAATACTGAAAAGTTACAAGAAGTCATTGCCAGCATCAAACGTGCAAATAAAGACGATGATAAAATTAAAACTACAGAAGTTCACAATCTAATAGAAACCTTGATTGAATTTTCGGAAGAAATTACAATTACTTCTGATGATATTATAAGAGAAGGAATCAATTTGGGCTTATTTTCTAATTTAGATATCGATACTACTACTATTGTAAATAAAACTAAACCTTATTTTGAAACCGCAAAAAAAGTAAACTCTATCTTTTTAGATTTACATAATAAAAACTACACCACTGCAATAACAACATCTTTAGATATTGTAAACGATTACACACATAAAGATCTTTCACTAGCCAAACTTATTAATATAGAAAATCAGCTTGTAAATGCTAGTGACCTCACACTTTTAAAAACCTTTTTAGAAAGTAAAAGTATTCCTGGAAATGAAAAGAAAAAGAATGCACTCAAAGATTTGGCTGTTCTAGTACAAGAAATTATTTATCGTCCAACGATGAATATGAATTTGACAGCCATCAAAACCCAATTTGATAGAGTACTTTCTGCTATTGATTCAAATGAAAACAATAATTTTAAAAAGGAATTAAAACAGCTAAAAAGTGATATTGAATTACAATATAAAGATGTATTAAAAGAATATGCAGGTATTAAACTAACAGAAGTTTTTATAACACCAATTCATAACTTTATAGATGGTAAATCCATAAATGCTAATATCAAAACAAAATTAAAGACATATGTAGAAGATTTTACAAAAAATGCTTCTAAAGCATATTTATTAGGTGAGGATAAAGATTTAAAATCTTCCAAAGAAAACTTAGTCCGTTACTTAACTGTTTATGTACCAGAATTATCAAACGGTATTTTTAATGTGAAAGATAAAAATGTACTTCGTATTATACATTTCATTACAGACGTGGCGCTTTCAAATAATGCTAAAGACGTAGAAAATGCTTTAGAATCTTTTGCGCTACCTGCAGGAAGTTCTTCTGCAAAAGAAAAAGTTAACTCTTATTTTTCTATTAACTCATATCCTGGAATATTGTTTGGTAAAGAATTTACCACTAATGATAATGCAGAACATATTGGAATTACAGCTCCGGTAGGTATTTATGCACAATTATGGAAAAGTGAAAAAACAACATGGGGCTTATTTGTACCCATCATAGATATTGGAGCACCAGTAAGATTTCGTTTTGACGATAATAAAAATACTGAAACACTACCCGATTTTGATTTTAATGATATTTTCTCCCCTGGATTATATATTAGTATAGGGTTAAATAATTCTCCTTTTGCATTCAACGCAGGAATTCAATATGGACCAAAATTACGAGGTATTGATAATGGTTCTGGAGTATTAACAAATATCGAAGCCTATCGCGTAGGCGTAGGTGTTGTTATTGATATTCCTTTATTTACTTTATATACAAGTGGAATCGATGATTAAAAAGCCTAGCATATATCCTTTATTAATTTTAGCTTTTTTTATTAGTTATACATTAACCTCTTTAAATAAAAATAGTATAGCTACGAAAAGCTTATTACAACAAATTATCAAAGGAGTTGTTGTAGATAGTGAGGGAATTTCACTACCAGGTATTACTATTTTAAATAAAAATACTGGTAAAGGAACTACCACAGATTTTGACGGTAATTTTAGTATTGAAGCTTCTTTAGGAGATGAATTGGTATTTACTTACATAGGCTTTGAACAAAAAAGTATTATTATCAGTAATATCGAGGAAGAATTAAGCATAATATTAAATGAAAGAGCTGCTTTAAATGAAGTCGTTGTTCTGTCAATAAGTGAAAGCGAAAGTGAACGAAGTCAAAAACAGCTCATACCTTGTTGGAATGCTCCTCGACTTATTAGTCCATCTATTTATGACAGTAGATTTGAATCTTATGAACTTGATTCGTCAACTATTTGGCAACAAAAAATCAAAAAACAGATAGAATCTGTTGCCATGATTGTCGAAAAAGAAAAGTTATATATGGTTTCTGAAAACGAATATGAACTTGATATTTCCAATTCACTAAAAGAAATTTATAATCTATGTGATAATCAAAATTTTCAAGAACAACCTGTAGTAGGAAACGGCACTGGTTTTATTATTTCTGAAGACACTATGGTTACTGCGAATCATGTTTTTGAAAGAGATGTTGATAGTTATGTTGTAGTTTTTGGTTTTGAAGTCATTAATGAATCAGGCAAAATACATAGTCGAATAAAAGATTCAGATATATTTTACCCAAAACAAGTTATTAATCGTTTTGAAGATTTAGATGTAGTTACTTTTAATGTTGATAGACCTTTTAAAAGACCAAAACTTGATTGGGAAACTTCATCTAAATTAAAGGAGAGTAATGAAATTTATATGATTGGTAATCCATCTGGATTACCAACTAAAATTTCTTTAAATGCTGACATCATTGATAATTCAACACTTGAGTTTTTCTACACCTCTTTAGATAGTTTTCAAGGAAATTCAGGATCTCCAATTTTTAATTTATGTACAAATAAAGTTATAGGTATTTTGGTTTCTGGTGAGATCGATTATGAATATAACGGTGATTGTTATCGAACTACTTTATGTACTTTTCCATATTGCAAAGGAGAGAAAGTAATACGTGTAGAAAATATTATGAGAAATTGAAAAGACGAAAAAGTAGAAAGTTTTAAAACAAAAAAGCCTTACTAAAACTAGTAAGGCTTATTGTGAGCCCTGAAGGAGAAGTATCGAACTTTTTATTTCAAGATTTTGAGATTATAGTGAGTTTCATTAATTGTAAAAGTTCACGTTTTTGATTTCAGAATACTATAAAGTATTTAGATAAAAAAATAGAATCACTTCTTTCTCTCTATCTTTTTGAGCTTAAAGAAAAGAGGAGGACAATTAAATTTAGCCACTCTTTATTCATTTGGTATATCTCAAAAACTTATTCTGTATTTTAATTTTTTAAAAATTGTATCTTTGCTTCATAGATGAAAAATATAATTCATAAAATAATGTCTTTAGCAATGGCTTTAGTAGTGTTATTCTCTACAATGTCATTTACTGTGAATATGCATTATTGTGGAGATACTTTAGTAGAAACTGCCATATTTCAAAAAGCCAAAGGTTGCGGAATGGAAATGGATAAACCATCTACTGAAGGGTGTTCTATTACCAAGAAAAATTGTTGTAATGATGAACAATTAGCATTTGAAGGTCAAGATGAACTACAACTGCAAGTTGATAAAATTACGTTTGAGCAACACCTATTTATAGCTTCATTTGTTTATACTTATATTAACCTTTTTGAAGGTTTAGACAATAATGTATCTACTTACGAAGAATACAAACCACCACTCGTCGTCAGGCAACTCTACAAGATTGACGAGACATACTTAATTTGATTTTTAAACAATAGACTTTTTTATCCTATGACAGCAATGTCGTAAGGATAATTTGCTGTATTCGGTGTTTTCCAAACACCAATGTCTAATTGTTAAATTATCAAAGCCAATGCTAAATAAAAGCATCAAATTTTTAATAGAAAATAAACTCGTAGCAGTTTTATTATTAGTTCTCTTTATAGGTTGGGGAACAGTCAACGCACCTTTCAATTGGGATACAGGATTCTTACCAAGCAATCCCGTGGCTGTAGATGCCATACCGGATATAGGGGAAAACCAACAAATCGTTTTTACCAAATGGGATGGTCGTTCGCCACAAGATATAGAAGACCAAATTACCTACCCGCTAACCACATCACTTTTGGGAATTCCGGGAGTTAAAACCATACGTAGTTCTTCGATGTTTGGTTTTTCCAGTATCTATATAATTTTTGAAGAAGACATAGAATTTTATTGGAGTAGAAGTCGTATTCTCGAAAAACTCAATTCCTTACCAAGTGGTTTATTACCCGAAGGTGTTAATCCTGCTTTGGGTCCCGATGCCACAGGATTAGGACAAATATTTTGGTACACGCTTGAAGGTCGTGATGAAACCGGAAATGTAACTGGTGGTTGGGATTTGCAAGAGTTACGCAGTATTCAGGATTACTATGTAAAGTATTCGTTGTCCTCTGCAAGTGGTGTTTCAGAGGTTGCTTCTATTGGTGGTTATGTTCAAGAGTACCAAGTGGATGTTAATCCAGAATTAATGCGTCAATATAATATTGGATTGCATCACGTTGTAAAAGCAGTTAAGGAAAGCAATAAGGACATAGGTGCACAAACTTTGGAAATTAACCAAGTCGAATATTTAGTTCGTGGTTTGGGGTATGTAAAATCCATTTCAGACATCGAAAATGCAGTAGTCACTTCAGAAGATTATACTTCAATTAGGATAAAGGATATTGGAAAAGTCTCATTAGGTCCTGCAACCAGACGTGGCTTATTAGATAAAGAAGGTGCAGAGGTTGTTGGTGCTGTTGTTGTTGCTCGTTATGGCGCGAACCCAATGGAAGTCATTAATAACGTAAAGGAAAAAATTAATGAGTTAAGCGCAGGGTTACCTTCAAAAGTATTAGCGGATGGTAGAACATCACAAGTTACCATAGTGCCTTTTTATGACAGAACAGAACTGATACAAGAAACATTAGGCACACTTAACGAAGCATTGACTTTAGAAATACTTATAACCATTTTGGTCATAATCATTATGGTGTTTAATCTTCGTGCTTCAGTACTAATTTCTGGACTACTACCAGTAGCAGTTTTAATGGTGTTTATAGCGATGAAACTCTTTGGTGTCGATGCTAATATTGTCGCATTATCTGGTATTGCTATTGCTATTGGAACGATGGTCGATGTTGGTGTCATACTTTCAGAAAACATCATTCGGCATTTAGATGAAGATGATGGAAAACAATCCATTAATACGGTAGTTTACAACGCAACCGCTGAAGTATCTGGCGCAATCGTTACCGCAGTAATGACCACCATTATTAGTTTCATTCCCGTATTTACGATGATTGGAGCGGAGGGAAAATTATTCAGACCATTAGCATTCACAAAAACTTTTGCATTAACAGCATCTATAATTGTAGCTTTATTTTTAATCCCACCATTTGCTGCATTCTTATTCCGAAAGAAAAGCATTAAAAACACTTTTAAATATGTTTTAAATGGTGTTTTAATAGCATTAGGTATCGCTGCAATTATTTATGGGTATTGGTTAGGGTTGGTATTAATAGCTTTTGGAATTACAGCACTTTTCAATCTTCAAAATAAGATAACAGACAAACAAGCTAACCTTATTAATATTATTATTTCAGCATCAGCAATAGTATTCTTATTAGCCGAATATTGGAGACCATTAGGCGTTGATAAAAGCATTTTTTGGAATCTCATTTTCGTTAGTGTTATTTGCTTTGGGTTATTGGGTGTTTTCTCTTTATTTATCAAATACTACACACGCATTTTAAGGTGGTGTTTAGATAATAAGTTGCTCTTTCTATCAGTACCAACAGCTATTGTAATTGCAGGTTTTTTCATTATGAAAAATACAGGTAAAGAGTTTATGCCATCATTAAAAGAAGGTTCTTTTTTACTAATGCCAACCTCGATGCCACATTCTGGTGTAGAAGAAAATAAACGGGTTTTACAACAATTAGATATGGCAGTAGCCAGTATTCCAGAGATTGAAACCGTAGTTGGTAAAGCAGGTAGAACAGAATCAGCTTTAGACCCAGCACCGCTATCAATGTATGAAAATATCATTCAGTACAAACCAGAATATATGCTGAATGAAAAAGGACAACGCCAACGCTATAAAGTCAATGATGATGGTTTATTTGAGTTAAAAGATGGGCGATTTATTGCAAATCCAAATAATTCTGAAAATGTCACTTTAAGCTCGGTAAAAAGGTTTCAATTAATAGAAGATGACAATGGCGAGTTCTATCGCAATTGGCGACCAGAAATACAGTCACCCGACGATATTTGGAATGAAATTGTAAGAGTCACCAAACTACCTGGTGTCACTTCTGCACCAAAACTACAACCTATTGAAACCCGATTGGTAATGCTGCAAACAGGAATGCGTGCGCCAATGGGAATCAAAGTGAAAGGTCAAGATTTAAAGCAGATTGAAGCATTTGGCGTACAATTGGAAGACATTTTAAAACAAGCTGAAGGTGTTAAAAAAGAAGCTGTTTTTGCAGACCGTATAGTAGGGAAACCCTATTTGTTAATTGATATTGATAGAGAAAAAATTGCACGTTATGGTATTTCAATACAAAATGTACAAGATGTACTTAAAATTGCAGTTGGCGGAATGGTATTAACCCAAACCGTTGAAGGTAGAGAGCGTTATGGTGTGCGCGTACGTTATCCAAGAGAGTTACGAGCAAATCCTACCGATTTACAACAAATTTACGTCCCTGTTGAAAAAGGGAGTCCTCTGCCTTTAAGTGAATTGGCAACCATTCGATACGAACAAGGTCCACAAGTCATTAAAAGTGAAGATACCTTTTTAGTTGGTTATGTGCTATTCGATAAAATGGATGGTTTTGCAGAAGTAAGCGTTGTTGAAAATGCACAAGTACTAATCCAAGAAAAGATAGATTCTGGTGAGCTAATTGTACCAAAAGGAATCAACTATGCATTCACAGGAACGTATGAAAATCAGTTAAGAGCAGAAAAAACTTTGTCGGTTGTTGTGCCTTTAGCCTTGGCAATCATTTTCTTAATTCTGTATTTCCAATTCCGTTCTATAGGGACATCACTAATGGTATTCACAGGTATTGCAGTAGCGTTTGCAGGTGGTTTTATAATGATATGGCTCTATGGCCAAGGTTGGTTTTTAAACTTCAATTTCTTTGGGGAAAATATACGAGACTTATTCCAGATGCATCCTATTAATTTAAGTGTAGCAGTTTGGGTTGGGTTTATTGCACTCTTCGGTATTGCAACCGATGATGGTGTAGTAATGGCAACTTATTTAACCCAAACATTTGATAGAAACACACCAGATAATAAAAAGGAAATTAGAGCATCAGTAGTTGAAGCAGGTGAAAAACGAATCAGACCCTGTTTAATGACTACAGCGACCACGATTTTAGCATTATTACCAATACTTACATCCACTGGACGAGGAAGCGATATTATGATTCCTATGGCAATACCAAGTTTCGGTGGAATGCTCATTGCCTTAATCACTTTGTTTGTTGTACCAGTATTGTACAGCTGGAAAGCAGAAGTTCAACTTAAAAGAACATCAAAATGAAAAATATAATTCTAATAATCAGCATTTTGTTTGTTTCCGCTTTCGCGAAAGCACAAGAGCTTCAATCCTACATTCAAGAAGCAGAATCAAACAATCCAGAAATTCAAAAGTTCGAGTTACAATACAAAAGAGCTTCTGAAAAAGTAAACGAAGTGAATACCATTCCCAATACCGAATTTGGTGTAGGCTATTTTGTAAGTGAGCCAGAAACAAGAACAGGTGCGCAACGCTTTAAAGTGTCAGCAAAACAAATGTTACCGTGGTTTGGGACTATTACTTCGAGAGAAAATTACGTGAGTTCATTAGCGGATGCTAAATACGAAGACATTGTTATCGCAAAGCGAAAACTAATAGCTTCGGTATCACAATCCTATTATAATCTATACGCCAACAAAGCAAAGCAAGAAGTCTTAACTGAAAACATCAAACTATTAGAAACTTATGAGACGTTGGCATTAACTTCTGTTGAAGTTGGTAAAGCATCCGCAGTAGATGTGTTGCGATTGCAAATGCGTCAAAACGAAATGCAACAATTAAAAGATGTATTGCAACAACAATTTTTAGCAGAACAAACTAACTTCAATAATTTATTGAATAGAGATAATGATGTTACTGTGAATGTGGTAGATAGTTTACTGATACCTTCAGAAGACTTTGATATTACTTCTGAAAATTTAGCATTACATCCTGAATTACTAAAATATGATAAACTCTATCAATCCATAGAGCAATCAGAATTATTAAATCAAAAAGAAAGCAGTCCAATGATTGGTTTTGGGTTAGATTATATCAATGTTGCTGAAAGACCAAATATGGATTTTAGTAACAACGGAAAAGATATTGTAATGCCAATGGTGTCAGTGTCCATACCAATTTTCAATAAGAAATATAAATCCCAAACCAAACAAAATGAGTTGCAACAGCAGGAAATTACTGCTCAAAAACAGGAACGTTTAAATTCATTGGAAACTCTTTTAGACAAAGCGATTAACGAACGCATTTCTGCAAGAATAAGTTATGCTACCCAAACCAAAAACTTAAAGCAAGCTAAAGATGCAGAAGATATTTTAATCAAAAGCTATGAAACAGGAACGATTGATTTTAATGATGTTTTGGATATTCAAGAGTTGCAACTAAAGTTTCAAATGAACCAAATAGAATCTGTGAAGACTTACTATGTGCAAAGTACAATTATCAACTATTTAATTCAGTAAACAAATGAAACATATATATATAATAAAAGGAATGACCTGTGGCAGTTGTAAAGCATCTGTAGAAAAAAGTTTAAGAGATATAGATGATGTTTCCGATGTCGAAGTTAATCTTGAAAATCAAGAAGCAACAATAACTATGGATAAACATATTGATATTGTAGAACTTCAAAAATCCTTAGCATCAAAATATACCATAACTCAAAAAGAGGTAAAAAATGTTTTTACTTCTACGCAATCTTCAACTTTTGAAATTGAAGAAGAAAAAAGCAAATTACAACAACTCAAACCACTATTGCTAATCATCTTTTATATAGCAACAGCAAGTATATTATTACATTATAAAAATTGGAGTTGGAGTGCGTTTATGCTCGACTTTATGGGCTTATTCTACATTGTTTTTAGTTTTTTCAAGATGTTAGATTTAAAAGGTTTTCCTGAATCCTTCCGTATGTACGACCCTTTAGCTAAACGTGTTCCTTTTTATGGGAAAGTTTATCCATTTATTGAAACAGCTTTAGGACTAATGTTTTTAATGCGGTTTGAAATCAATATAGCCTTAAAAATTACACTAATAGTATTAGGGATAACAACTATTGGAGTAACAAAAACATTATTGGACAAAAAATCAATACAATGTGCGTGTTTAGGTACTGCTTTAAAATTACCTATGACAGAAGCCACTTTTATTGAAAATGCTATTATGATTGTAATGGCAATATTAATGTTATTAAACATCTTTTAAAATGAAAAAGTATATAATATATATTGGAATATTAGCTGTAGGTCTACTTTTAGGGTGGATACTCTTTGGTGGCTCATCAAAAGACGAAACAGACCATAATCACGATGCAGTTACAGAAACCAATCAAATGTGGACCTGTTCAATGCATCCACAGATTATGCAACCAGAAGCAGGAGATTGCCCCATTTGTGGTATGGATTTAATTCCTTCAGAAGCTGGCGCTGATGGTTTGGCAGTAGACGAATTTAAACTGACTGAAAATGCAATGGCTCTGGCAAATATCCAAACAACTGTTGTTGGTAAAGGCAATCTAGAAGGCAATACCATAAAACTATCTGGTAAAATTGCTGAAAATGAAGAAGCCAATGCAGTACAAGTCAGTTATTTCTCTGGAAGAATTGAACGTTTAAATGTGAGTTTTACTGGCGAAGAAGTCCGTAAAGGTAAATTATTGGCAACTATTTATTCGCCAGAATTGTATGCAGCACAACAAGAACTCATTACAGCAGCATCTTTAAAAGAATCACAACCTGCGTTATACAAAGCAGTGCGTAATAAATTAAAACTTTGGAAGCTCTCTGAAAATCAAATCAATCAGATTGAAGAAACCCAAAAAGTGAAGGAAAACTTTCCTGTGTATGCAACAGTTTCAGGAACTGTCGCAGAAAAACTGGTAGAGCAAGGTGATTATATTAAACAAGGTCAACCTTTATTAAAAATTGCCAATCTAAACACAGTTTGGGGAAATTTTGATGTGTATGAAAATCAGATTGATTTGTTTGAAAAAGGACAGGAAGTAATGATTACAACCAATGCCTATTCTAATAAAGAATTTAGAGGTAAAGTCGATTTTATAGACCCAGTTTTAAACACAAAAACAAGAACAGTAACCTTGCGTGTGGTTCTAAACAACAAGGATGATGTATTTAAACCAGGAATGTTTGTAACCGCAAATATTGATGGTGTTAAGAATGAAAATAAAGAAGCTTTATCTATTCCAGCATCTGCTGTGTTATGGACAGGTGAGCGTTCTGTGGTGTATCTTAAAACAAATCCTGACCAACCTATTTTTGAAATGCGTGAAATTAAATTAGGCAATCAAATTGGTAATGAATATGAAGTTGTAGAAGGTTTATTTGTTGGAAATGAAATAGTGACTAACGGAGCCTTTACGGTTGATGCAGCAGCACAATTACAAGGCAAGAAATCAATGATGAATAAAGATGGTGGTAAAGTAATGACTGGTCACGAAGGTCATTTAGGTATGGATAACAATTCATCCAACAAAGAAACAGACCACACCAATATGAATGAACGTTTGGAAGTATCAGAGAAATTTCAACAACAGTTAAATAGTGTTTACAATGAGTATATCAATTTAAAAGATGCTTTAGTAAAAGAAGATTCAAAAAGTGCTTCAACAAGCGCATCTACTTTACTAAACAATTTAACCAAAGTAGATATGAAATTGTTATCAGATAATAAGGCGCATAAACATTGGATGTCATTAGAAAAGGAAATTAAATCTTCTACAACTTCTATTTCTAAAGCGTCCGATATAAAAGCACAAAGAGACCATTTCAAGCATTTGTCATCACATCTAATCAATGCTGTTCAACTATTTGGTGTAAATGAAAAAGTCTATTTAGAATTTTGTCCAATGGCAGATAATAACAAGGGTGCGTTTTGGTTGAGCAAAGAAGAAAAAGTAATCAATCCATATTTTGGTGATGCAATGCTAACCTGTGGAGAAGTAAAACAAATAATAGAATAATAACAATTAAATTTTAAACAATGAAGAGAGTAATTTTAAGTATCGCTGTAATAGCAGCGTTAGGTTTAACAAGTTGTAAAAACGAAACCAAAAAAGAAACAGAAACTACAACAACTACTGAAATATCTAAAGATATGGCAATGAAAGAGTTGTCTTTTGGTGTAAGAGGAAATTGCGGTATGTGTAAAAGCACTATCGAAAAGGCAGCTAACGGTGTTGAAGGTGTTGCAAGTGCCAATTGGGATGTCGATAAAAAGAAAATAGATGTTTCTTTTGATGATTCGAAAACCGATGCAATGGCAATTCACAAAGCAATTGCAGCTTCAGGTTACGATACCGAAAAAGTGGCAGGTGATATAGATGCTTACGACGGTTTACCTGGGTGTTGTAAATACGACCATGAAATGGCTATGAATCAATATAGTGAAGTGAAAAAAGAAATTCATTAAAAATATTATTTTCAGACTTTAAAGGATTCGAACCATAAAACCATGAAAAACAATATCTTAAGTCAAAAAAAATAAAACAAAGCAGATAAGATAAGTATCGAATCACCTACTATAAACAACTGATATTCAGTGAAATAAAAAGAGATAAATATTAAATTTATCTCTTTTTGTGAGCCCAACGGAAGAAGTATCGAACTTTCTTCTTGAAGATTTTGAGATTATAGTGAGTTTTATGAATAGTGGAATTAAATAATAAAATTTTAATTCGGAAATAAAAAATTTGTTCATGGTTCAGTTTTTAAAACTATACTCTATGTTCAAATCTATTAGTTCAATTGTTAGTCCTAAGATAATGTTCTGATTGTAATTTTAAATTATCTCCAACTCATTCGTTGTAATCTAATTGCATTTAAGATTGCTAATAATGCTACTCCTACATCTGCAAAAACAGCTTCCCACATCGTTGCTAAACCACCTGCACCTAAAATTAAAACAATTACTTTGACCCCAAAAGCCAATATAATATTCTGGCACACTATTTTGCGAGTTGAACGGCTTATTTTAATAGCTCTAACTACCTTAGAAGGTTGATCTGTTTGAATAATGACATCTGCTGTTTCAATAGCCACATCACTACCTAAACCACCCATAGCAATACCAACATTACTTGCTGCTAAAACAGGTGCGTCATTAATACCATCACCAATAAAAGCCACTTTGTTTTCAGGATTTTTCTTTAAAATTTCAACTTTGTTTAATTTATCTTCTGGTAATAATCCACCTTTAGCATTTTCGATATTTAACTCTTTGGCGACTTGTTGAGTAATAGAGTCTTTATCACCCGAAAGCATCATTATTTTATTGATACCAACTTTTTGTAATTCTGTTATTGTCTGTTTAGCATCTTCTTTTAATTCATCAGCTATGACCACATAACCTGCAAAGTTATTATCTATTGCCATCAACACTATTGATTCTACAATAGAATCTGTTTCAGTTGGAACATCTATGTCATTTGTATTCATCAAAGCTTTATTTCCTACTAAAACAGTCTTACCGTTTACTATTCCTTTTAAGCCTTTACCTGCAATTTCTGAAACTTCTTTTGCTTCATAGCCATCTCCATTCTCTTTATACTCCATAATGGCTTTTGCAATAGGGTGGGTTGACTGTTCTTCCATAGCCATCAGGTATTTCATAAATTCGGATTCTTCCCAACCAATAGCTTTGACTTTCTTTATTTTAAAAACACCTTTGGTAACTGTTCCTGTTTTATCCATTACCAACGTGTTAATTCTGGTCATGGCGTCTAAAAATGAAGCACCTTTGAATAGAATGCCATTTTTTGAAGCTGCTCCCAGTCCACCGAAATAACCCAACGGAATAGAAATCACCAATGCACAAGGGCAAGAAATCACCAAGAAAATTAATGCTCTGTAAAGCCAATCTCTAAAAACATAATCATCTACAAAAAAGTAAGGAAGAAAAGTAACACCTATAGCTAAAAAAACTACAATTGGCGTATAAATACGTGCAAACTGTCTGATGAATAATTCTGTTTTAGATTTACGTGCAGTAGCGTTTTGAACCAAGTCTAATATTCTGGCAATTGAACTATCTTCAAACTTATTGGTTACTTCAACTTCAATAACACTATACAAATTGATACTCCCTGCATATACTTTAGCTTCTTTTAAAACAGAATCTGGTTTACTCTCACCTGTTAAAGCTGAAGTATTTAATGATGCTTTTGAGGATAACAACTTACCATCTAAAGGGATTTTTTCACCTACTCGAATTTGAATTTTTTCTCCAATATTTACATCTTCGGGCGACACACTTATATAGTCACCATCACGATACACATTGGCTTCTTTTGGTCTAACATCTAATAGTGCTTTAATGTTTCCTTTTGCTTTGTTTACTGCTGCATTTTGAAATAATTCACCTACCGCATAGAATAACATTACTGCAACACCCTCTGGATATTCACCAATTATAAATGCACCAATTGTAGCAATAGACATTAAAAAAAACTCGGTAAAAACATCGCCTTTTATAAGACTTTTCCATCCTTCTTTGATTACAGGAAATCCAACTGGAATATATGCTAAAGTGTACCAAACTAATCGAATCCATCCTTTAAATTGAGGAATGGAATCAAAATAATCTACAGCGATACCTACAATTAACATAACAAAACTTATAATAGCAGGAATGTATGTTTTGAATGCACTACCATCTCCGTGGTCGTGACCATCATCGTGAGAATGTTGTTCTTCTGAATTTGGTTTTAAACCTCTTAAATTGACTTTCTTTTTTTTCATCAAGTTAGTTTTAACAACAACTTTTGTTTTGTTGAATTGGTGGACAAGGAACTGTTCCATAAGAACAATACACACAACAATCTCCTTCGTTTGGTTTTAGAACCGTTTTACAATGCTCACACTCGTAAAAGAATTGACAAGCGTTAGTAGGCATATCTTCCACTTTTTTATATCCGCAGTTAGGGCAAGTGATTTCCGATTTTAATATGGTTTTCATTAATTTTCTTTTTTGTCAGTTACTTTATAACCCGTAGAATTAATTGCTTTCTCAATTTCCGCTTCATTTGTTTTTGTTTTGTCAAACTCAATGATTGCGTTACCATTTTCGTATGATGTTTTTGAGTTTATAATTCCGTTAAGTTTATTTACTTCGTGGTTTACGTGTGCTTCACAACTGGCACAGGTCATTCCGCTTATTTTATACTCTGTTGTTTTGATATTTGATTTATCGACTACTATGATTTGTTTTTCGCTGTTTGGATAAAATATACTTGAGTAGTATGGAAATGTCAACATCACTATTGCGAATATTGTTACAATGCCTAAAAAGGTTTTTGACTGAATAAATTTTGGTTTTTTATCCGTTTCACATTCACAGTCGATTTCTTTTTCTGGTGTTAATTTGTGATACCAAGCAAAGAGAAGAACTAATATAGTTAGCCCTATTAAGTAAGGTCTAAATGGTTCTATCCAAGAAAAAGTTGAAGCTACACCACTTGTTCCTGCAATTAATGCCAAAACAGGTGTGATGCAACACAATGAAGCTGTGATTGCTGTTAGGATACTTGTAATCGCTAATTTATTTTTCATTCTATATCTAATAATTTTTCAATGTCATTTGGAATAGGCATACGTTTTAATGGTGGTACGTTTGCGCCACCTGTATTACCAAGAGGAACGTGATTTATAAATGATTTCCAACCACCAACAAGCAATCTAATAATTTGACCGAATACTTCTTTAGTATCTTTTTGTCTAAATCCAAACTTTAGCATTAGCCAATGTGAATAGGTATGTTCTATAGGATAAGACTGTCCTATTATATGACTGCGTTCTAAATGAAACCAAGCATTACCAAAACGCTTATTTTCTAAACAGAAACTGTATTGTTTTAATTCTTCGTTATACGCCTGTTTGATATGTTTAGGTATTTTAGTATTAAACTTCATATCCACTAATTTTGGATAAAAGTAATTTAATAGTAAGTGCAATGGAAGTGCATTTGTTATCCACTACACTTATCACATATACCTTTTACAACCAAGTTTACATTTTCTGAAACAAAACCGTCAGGAACCTTTATTTGAGGTATTTTATGGTCTGTTAAGCAAATGGTTTCATTACAATTATTACAATGAAAATGTAGATGCAAATCGTTTTTTATATCACAATTACATCCCTCTTCGCATAACGCATATTTGGTAATTCCTGTACCATTGTCTATTTGATGAACAATGACTTTCTCTTCAAAAGTCTTAATAGTCCTATAAAGTGTTGTTCTATCTGCTTTTTCAAATGCATTTTCTATATCACTCAATGTTACTGCTACCTTTTTTTCAGCAAGAAACTTATAAATTAATAATCGCATTGCGGTAACACGTATATTTTTTGACTCTAATAGTTGTTCTATTGTTTTCATGATTAATCGTGGTCTTCGTTTCCAAATGGTTTAATAATAAGCCCTACACTAAAAATAAAACCATCTGTAGGCGCATATATTTCTGGGAAAACAGGATTTTGGTGCGGTGGTAAAACCAAAGGTGAAAACCTGCTTTGTCTTCTATCTGTAAAGTTTTCAAAATTTACAAATACACTTCCTAATTTAAAATTACGCATAACCAATAAACCCATGGTTACAAAATCTGTGGTTTCTGTTCCATTAGATAAAAATTGTTTTCCAGTATAGTAGGTTTCATAACCTATTCTCCACTTATCAGATTCGTACATTAAAACACTACCTGCATTATGCTTTGCGGTTAATGGCTTCTGTGGATTACCAGGTAAATAATTTAGTTTGGTATCAATAAACGCATAGTTTAAAAACCATCTAAAGTCTTTATATGTAAATTTTATATTTGTTTCTGCTCCTTTACTAAATATTTCATCTGGTGCATTTTCAAATTGAAATAATCCGTTATCTTTTGAATTTAAAAGCAATCCATCATTTATTGCAGTCACGTAGAATAATTGATTTACAGAAAAACCAATCTCATCAGATAGACGAGTTTGATAATTCAAATCAAAATTAACACCATAAGAACGTTCTGCATCTACTGTAGATTTATCTATTGCAAGCACATTTTCAAAGTTAATATACTCTGCTTCTTCTGTAAAAATATCTGGAATCTTATACCCTAAACCTCCACCAATTCTACTTGAAAACCAACTATTGGTTTTATAAAGTAATGAAATTCTTGGAAGTGGAAAGAAACCGAAATCAGTATTGTAATCTGCTCTTAATCCTGTTTCCAATATCCAATTATCCGATATGTCGTAAATATTATTTGCAAATGCTCCAAAGGTCACATCTTTTTGGTCACGCTGTAATGGTGCGTTATCATTTTCATCAAAATTTGAGGTATATAGATTAGCTCCAACTATCCAATCCGTTTTATCTGATGTTGTGCTATAAGAGACTTCAGTAAAAGTGTTTGTTTGCTTACCATCAAAATTAAAATCAGGAACTGTTAAATTCCTATCGAAAAAAGAGACACTATTTTTAAACTCTAATGAACTAACAGAATCTAGTTGTGTTTGATACACAAATTGACTGCTTAATCGTTTTGAGTTGTTTTCTTCTGTGTATTGATGAATACCATCTTCACCATTTTCAATTTTGGTAATATCTCCGCCAATTCTATCATCATACGTTCCGTTTAATCCAAACCAAAGTGTTGTTTTATCTGATGGATAATAAAATAATTTAGGATTAAATGAAATTGATGTCGTTTTTGGTAAATTACTAAAACCATCATCTTCTGGGTCATACGCTTTTTGATAGTGACCAGAGCCGTAAAGTGAAACACCGAATTTTTCATTTCGTTTGCTATAAAATACATTGGCTGTACTTCCTAATGCTTGTGTCTGCGTGAGCATTATGTCTAATGCAGGTTCTTCGTCTGGTGTTTTAGATACCATATTTACTAATCCTGCAATAGCACCTCCACCATAAAGTGTTGATGAACTTCCTTTAATAATCTCAAATTGTTGTAAGTCTAAAGGTGGTATTTGTAAAATACTTAATCCACTTGAAAAACCACCATATAATGGAAACCCATCTCTTAAAAGCTGTGTGTACCTACCATCCAATCCTTGAATACGAATATTTGTACTCCCACTACTTAATGATGTTTGTTGCATCTGTATTCCTGTACTTTCACGAAGTACCATAGAAATATTAGTAGGGTTCATTATTGCTTTCTCGCCTAATTCCTCTGCACCAATAAACTCTATACGCGTTGGTATTTTTCGAACAGTTCTTGTACTTCTTGTAGATTTAAGTACAACTTCATCCAATTCATTACCTCCTTCTTTTAGTTTAAATATTAATTCTGTTTTACTTGGAACTTGAATTGTGGTTTCAAATGTTTCAAAACCTAAAAAGGAAATTATTATTTGATGTTGACCATCTGGTATTTCTGTAAATTCTACAATACCATTAAAATTGGTTACAGCCCCTTTTTCTAATGCTTCAAAGTAAACTGTAGCACCCATTAGAGGCTCGTTTTCAGCCTCTGTGATGACTTTTATTTGTATGTCTGATGTTTGTGCCTTTAACGATAGGCAAAGTATTAATACGAGCTTTATGCTCAATAAGTATTTATTCATTGAATTATAATTGTAATTAACTAAATAGTTTATTTAAAATCGTTTTTTTAGCTAATTACTTGTGGCGGTTGCCAAATATTAGAATGAAAATCAAATCTATAATTTGATTGATAAGTAGAAATTAATTGAGTAGAAATTTTATAAAAACTCAATAACTCATATGTTGCTAAAGGCTCATAAGTTATTGACATACCGCAACAATTACAAATACAAGTCATTGGGCAAGAATCATCACTATCTTCTTGGTGATTATGTTCTGCACTAATTTCTTCGTGCTGTTGGTCTTCAAAATTTTGACCATCAGAACAAGGCATTGTAGATAATGCTAACATTGTTATAGCTAATATGGAAGCTAAAAATTTCATCCAAACAAAGATAATACTTTTTTGATGCAATGGTTGTGCAAATAATTTCAGGATTCTTATTTAATGGTTGCAATTTGAATGGTCATTACTTTTCATTTCACTAGATTGATTTACCATCATTTAGTAATCATACAGGAAAAAGTGATAGATACTGATACGCAATCTAAAGTTAATTGATGTAATGTAATCTTCTCTTGAACGGCTCTATTTATTTTATCAACTGTAAACCAAACAATAAGCCATCTTAAAGAATTAAGCTTTTTAATAAAAAAAAGCATGTATGAGAACTTATATTTTTAAATTTAAAATTATAATTTTGATTTTATGGATATTAATTTAACCGAAGCCGAAAAAATAAAAATCTTAAACTCAGACGACCTTTACGGAATCATGCAAAAGATTTTGCTCCGTGAAGGTAAAATAGACCAAAACCGAGAGCACTTTTGGGTAATTGGTTTAGAGAATAATAATCGTATTTTATTCATTGAATTAATCAGTTTAGGGACAATAAACAAAACACTTGCTGAACCAATGGAGGTATTTAGTTTAGCATTACAAAAACGAGCAGTAAAAATCATTCTGTGTCATAACCACCCTAGCGGAGAACTCACTCCCTCTGATGCAGACAAAGATATTACCGACAAATTAATACAAGTAGGGCTAATTGTAAATACTCCCGTAATAGATCATTTAATTATTACCTATAAAAGTTATTTAAGTTTTAAAGATACTGGCTTGCTAGAGAAACTAGAGAAAAGCACAAAGTATGTGCCTAAATATGAATTAGAGCGACGCATTAAGGAAGAAGCTTCTAAGATTGCGAAACGACAAGAGAAAATAGAAATAGCCAAACAACTTAAAAGAAAAGGAGTTGATAATGAAACGATTGCTTTTTCTACTGGGTTAACTGTTCAAGAAATTGAAAAACTAAGAGTTAAGAAGTTATAAGAATTAATATATTTTTATTCATTTTCTAAACCTTTTCGAATCGAATACATTATGCGTGTTTTTAAGTTTGGTAAGCCTGCATATTCTTACTAATTTTAAATTATAGTAATCATTTTTCTATTTTTTGATACTTTTTCACTATTAATAATCATCTTTATATAGCTAGAAAAATGTCTTTCTTTAATACTTTTTCTGTCTAAAATAATAACCATTTAGGTTTTTATTTTAATTATAATGAATTTTTCGTGCGAAAATATCTTCGCTCTTATTTCAAAAAACCAATATATATTCAAAAATCCTCGACTTCGGAGGGATTTTAAACTCCGTAGGACAAGTTTGTAATGAGAGGCACAAAAGCATTTTTGAGGCACTCATTACACAACTTGCTCTGTTCCGCTGAACAGTTTTCTAATGGATTTTAATGTAATGATGCGATATCACCTACCCTAAAACTGCTCACTACAAATTAAAAATGGATAAATGACAATAACACTATGATATTCAGAGATAAAACAAGACACCCAAAGCCATTAGGTACAACTAAATGAAATCGTTAAGAGAAATGGAACGAAAGAGCTGTTTTTCTTGATGTATTGCCGTAACGCCGTATAGCCAGACATACGGCGATACAGTTAGCCGTTTAGTCAGCTAGCTAGTCATCCACTCAAACATCTGTATGACTGGCTATACAGAAATATTTATAGCTGAGAGTCCTACTAGTTAACTAGTAAATCGTGCAAACAGATGAAAGTATGGCTTACTATACAGTAGTACAACTAGCTAACTAGTTATAATGTGATATTGTTATTCACCAGTAAAAAATAAGTTGTGTTTTTTTAAAAATAATTTTAAGGGGGGTATTAGTTTGGTTTTCCATTCATAACAAAATGAATGAAGTGGAATTTGTCAAGACTTTTAGGAGATAATTAGGTGTGTATACGACGTAGTAAAATACTCGTATTTTCAAGGAAGTAGATACCTTATTATTTTCTAAAACTTGTATAGTCTTTACAAGTTCCATAAGGATATCTAGCAGTTCTTTTGGAAGTTTTTGTGTTTGAGTGTACAGACAGTTAAACGAAAAAAGCAACAATTTTCAAATTAGAACTACTTATATCCTGCTCGTTTTTCGTTGTCCCGAAAAATGATAAAAGCTTCATTTATTACAAACCCCTTAAAATTTAAAATTCCAGATGTAAATCCCTGACGCTATTATAATAAAATCAGACAATTAACGACAAATAAAGACGATTTTATTTGTTAGTAAATTACAGCCTACCAAAGCTATAAGTTTATAAAAAGAAGTAAAGAACGTGCTTCTATTTATGAACCTATGCAACATATTAATAAGGAAAATATAGAACAAGCTACTCAGAGGGTTAAGAAACGATTACCTATAGAAAAAATACGTCAAATTCCTAAGTATAGAAACATATCTCCTGAAGGATATAATCAGCTTATTAAAAACGCTGAAACCTTTTCTTTACTCGTATTAGAAGCTATCAATGTACAAGATCAAAATATTATTTAACATTGGTTTTTACACAAAACTTACCAATACCTATATCTTTGTTATTGATATTCAACACTTAAAACCATGGATAACTTAACTCTTTTCAAACAATTCGCTCCCAAAGCTCCCAAAAAATTTCAAGAAGGTAATAATGCTGTTATTTATACTCGGGTTTCCTCCAGCGATCAAGAGGATAATACCAGTTTAGCTTCTCAAAAAAAGCATTGTGATTTATATGCACAAAGACGAAACCTAAATGTTGTTGGATATTTTGGCGGTACATACGAATCTGCAAAAACAGATGACAGAAAAGAGTTTAATCAATTATTAAAGTTTGTAAAACGCTCTAAAAACATCAACTATATTATTGTGTATTCTTACGAACGATTTTCACGTTCGGGGATTAATGGAGCATCAATTGCGGAAGAACTACTTAAAAAGTATGGTGTTATTACATTAGCAATTACACAAGAACTTGACCCAACTACTCCGTCTGGTTCTTTTCAGCAAAAAATATTTTTCCTCTTCGGACAAATGGATAATGAATTAAGAAGAGATAAAACCGTTACAGGAATGAAAGAACTACTCTTAAAAGGATATTGGGTTTGGGCTGTTCCTAGAGGGTATGAGGACTTAAATAAAGGAAAAGCTACAGAACGTAAATTAGTGGTTAATGAAGAAGGAAAACTGCTAAAAAAGGCTTTTGAATGGAAAGCTTACAGCCAATTACCAAACGTAGAAATTGTAAGACGTTTAAAAAAGATGGGAATTAACCTATCAGAGAAACGTTTAAACGATTTATTTTCAAATCCTTTCTATTGTGGGTTAATCACAAGTAAAATGATTCCAGACCAAGTAATTCAAGGAAATCATGAAGCTATGATTTCTAAAGAACTTTTTTTAAAAGTTCATAATATTAGAAAAGAAAAACGCATACACGGATTTGTACATAATAAAGACAACGATAACCTACCCTTAAAAATTTTTACAAAATGTGAAAAATGTGGAAAAGGAATGACGGGTTATTTAGTGAAAAATAAAAATCTATATTACTACAAGTGTCGCACAAAAGGATGTAAAGTAAATCGTAGTGCCAAAGCAATGCACGAATTGTTTAATAAAGCACTTGCTTCTTTTAAGATTGAAAAAGAAGAACTAGAAATTATCAAGGTTCAACTAGAAGAACAAATGGGTGTGTTTTTTAAGTCAAAAACAGAGAATGAAAAGATTTTAAAAACCAACCTAAATACACTTAAAAAGAAATTAGAGAATATCGAAGAACGATTTGTTATTGGCGAAATAGATAGACAGCTTTATGATAAATACAGTTCTAAATACAAAAAAGAATATTTTGAAATTGAACAAGAAGTTGAAAAAACAAGTGGATACAGTTCGAACCTCAAAAAAGTAATCAATTTTGTTACCAAAACATCTACCAATGTCTTACCGTTATGGGAATCTTCTACTTTGGAGAATAAAAAAGTTTTTCAGCAAATGCTATTTCCTGACGGAATCTTCTATAATCACGAATTAGACCAAGTTCGAACCACTAGAGTAAATTCATTTTTCTCGCTAATCCCAGAAATGACGAGTAATATAGGGAATAAAAAAAGCGGAAATTTTATCCAGTTTGATAAAAAATCCGCTTTAGTGATCGCGACAGGATTCGAACCTGTGACCGTCTGCTTAGAAGGCAGAAATTTTGACCACACATAAAACCATATAAAAACAAAAACCCTTATAAACAAAGGGTTTTACGAAATATTAAATTTTATAAAATCAGATAAAAATAAAAAAATCGGGGAGTTTTCGGGGAGTTTTTTCATATCTTTAAAGTATCCAAAATTAAAGACTATGGCTAGTGTAACAATTGTTCTAGACAAAAGAAAAAGTGGACAAAAAAAAGATGGATCTTTTCCTATCAAGTTAAAAATTGAACATGATAATAAACACCTAACAATTCATTTAAGTAAGCATGCTAAAATTGAACAATGGGACAGGGATAAATATAATCGTAAATACCCTAATTCTAAAAGAGCTAATAATGAACTGAATAAAAAGCTTGTTATTGCAGAAGATATTTTAGATGATTATGAAAATGAAATTAAAACTTGGAACTGTAAACAACTTAGAGATTTTATTGCTTTACAGATCTTAGATGAAAAGTCCGAAAAACGAGATAAAAAAATCAAAGAAAAAGGCGGTACACTTTTAATGACTCCTAAAGGTATTAAAACCATTAAGCTTTTTGAATACGGTAATCATTTAGTTAGCCATTACGAAAACTTAAAACTTTATGGTAGAGCTAAATCCTACAAACAAGCTTTAAGTGCATTTAAGAAATACACTAACTGTAAAGAAGATATCACTTTTGCGGAAATTACTGGAAAAGTCCTAGAGCAATGGAAAGTAAACATGATGAATAAACCTATGAAAGACACTTCGTACAATGCTTATTTAAGAGGCTTACGTGCAGTAATCAATCATGGCATTAAAGATCATAAACTTCCAAAAGATGGAAATTATGGATTTCAGTATTTTACAGTGGGTACACCCCAACCAACACAAAAAAGAGCTATTCATTTAGAACAAATCAAAGCTTTATTTGAATATCCGTTAGAAAGAGAAACTTCCTTATGGCATTCTCAACAACAAGCTATTTTTATGTTTAATACTAATGGAATTAACTTTCGAGATTTAGCTTATTTAAGAATGAATCAAATTATTGGCGATTTTAACCGTATAAAATATACAAGAGCAAAAACCCATAAAGATTTTGATATTGTCATCGCAGGTAAATCAAAGGAAATATTACAATATTACTCACAAAGAAAAAAACTAAATTCTAATGAATTAGTCTTCCCTATTCTGCCACAACAAATTTTAGGACTAGGAAAAAAAGAGGTTACTCTTTATGAAAGTCGCCGTGATGTGTTTAATAACAACCTAAAGAAAATTGCCTCATTAGCTGAAATTGACACCAATTTAACTTCTTATGTTTTAAGACATTCTTTCGCTACTGCTTTAAAGCACTCAGGAACAAATATTTCATATATTTCCGAAGCTTTGGGACATGACTCTTCTAAAACTACTCAAGTGTATTTAGACAGCTTTGAAACTGAGGACAATGATAATATCACTAAGTCTGTGGCTTTTTAGAATACTCATGTAATCCTATTCAATTAAATACCTAGTACTAGGTATTTAGCACTTTTTTATTTTTATTATCTTTCAGGAATAAACCTAACTTCCTATGAGTAAAGAACTATTTAAAAGCATTGTTGAAAACGGCAACAGTGTTCCTTCGAGTTTAAACAAAATATTTTTCTCTGAATTTAATAAAAGTAATGGAAATGAGCTTTCCGATTTTATTGATGAAAATTTCCCCATTACAATTGACAATCAAAGTGCAAGTATTTTTAGTGATCTACAACAAAAATACACTCAACACCAAAAACATGCTTACATAAATCGACAGATATTAGAAGCCAATTCTGAATTAATAAAGTATGTTGTAGGTACAGCTTCTGTGCCTGCTGCCGCAACTGGCGTTGGCGCTATTGTTGTTGGGGGAGTTAACCTTTTCATGGACAAGCTACTTGATCATGCTTTAGATGAGTTCGACCAATCAGTTAAAAACTCTTCTGCTAAAATAGTAGGAGTACATTTAAGAGAGGTTAGAAATAAAACTGGCAAATCTTTAGAAGAAATATCTGGAATGGATACTAAAGCTGCTCATAAACTCCTATTTGAATCTAATATAGGGATAATGGACAATTCAATTGAGTTTTTAACTCCAGAAGATCGTACCAAGGCTTTACATGAAATGACGAAAATTCTTGAAGACAAATTAGTTCATGCTACTGCCCTAAATAAGCTTGTAAATGAAACTCAAGATATAGAAATAGCAAATATAAAAGATGAAATTGATTTCATCTCTAAAGTTCAAAACAACCATCAAGAATGCATCGAGAACATCACTGAAAATATAGAGACCATACAACAAAATTTCATTAATTTAAGTGAATCCGTAAAAGTTCTACATTCAGAAGTAAGCAACAATTCTGAGAATATAGACATTCTTAAAAACCATGTTTTTTCAAATGCTAATGTTGATCAAAAAATCAAATTACTCGATAGCGGTTTGTTAGATCAAAATTTAACTAGTGAAAAGAAGGATCAGTTAGAAAAACAATTAAAAGCCTTAAAAGCAAAGCAAGATTTACAAAGCAGTATCCATAAGCATATTAATAAAGCTCGACACATCACTACCATTTTAAGCAATGTTGGCTTTGATTCTAAGACAGTCCAAAAAGCTAATGAACTAATTAATATAGGAACTACTGCTATGAATGCATTTACTGCATATAGTTCTGGCAACGTTCTTGCTTCTGCAGCTATTGTCTCTGGACTTTTTGGAGGAAAAGGAAAATCCGATCCTGCTGCCCAAAGACATAAGCAAATAATGGACAAATTAAATGTTCTAGATAATAAACTAACCGAAGTCTTAAATAATCAAATTACTATTATGAAAAATCAACAATTCATAATAGATACGCTTGGAAAAATTTCAAAGCAGATAGATGAATTACATGCTATTGAAATGGAGAAATTAGAAGAAATTAAAACTGAGACCCTTTATAACAGGCTTTCAAACCTAGAACTTCAAACTAGAGATTTAAATGTTTTAGAAACTTTTAGTAAACCTTTTAAGAAATTTAGAGCAATAAAGAATCGCTCATACAATGATATACAACAGTTCTTTTTTGATTATGGAGATCGCTTTGAAAAACATAATGATATCTTCAAACCTCTTTTAAATATATATAGCCATTCATTAGATCGATTTTTACAATTAAAGGAATATGAATATTTAGGTATTAAAGATGATAATTCAATTAATGAAATATCCATAATTACTAAAGGGTTTGACAGAATCATTAACTATATCGAAAACTTCACAAGCATTAAAAATCAAATTAATCTTTTTGGAAAAATAACTATTAATAATGTTTATCACTTAGATTCTAAGTTCGAAACTATTTCAAAAATAGAATATTATGATGATGAGGAACTTCCTTGGGGTTTAACCAAGTCTTCCTTAATTTTCACGAAACAACTAGAACGAATTTTTGAAATTTTAAATGAGGTTCACATATTCTACTTACTTCAAAAAACTGACACTAGCGAATCAGAACTTCTTTCTACTGAAGATTTTTTCGCTAAAAGATTTCACAAACGTAAAGGCTACCAACATTTTCAGCATTTACTTATTTTAGTTAACATTGCTATTACTCAACAAAATTTACTTTCTGGAGACAAACTATTAGAAGTATTCTATCAAAGATTGTTTATTGATAAAATCGACCAAGAAACCCCTGAACACAAGCAAATTATAACAGTATTAAACAGTAATGGTTTATTTAAATCAAATTTCGCTAAATATTTTATAAAAAAACAATTGGAAAAAGAACGAAAAGTTACCATTAATGGGGATGAATTAAATGTTAAATTTGATTTCTTCGAATATAATTTATACTTGGCTAATACTTCATCATATGCTCAAGATATAAGAAATAAAACTAATTTAAGGATGTGTTTTGATGATAATTTACAATCACAAATCATATATCATAAAGGTCAATGGAAATTAGACTTACACAGAGATGATAGAGAAGCTTATTTAGAATTACCTAAAACTACCGATTTTAAACAAGGCGCAATACGTTTTCGAAGAGAAATGTATGCCCTACTAGAATTAAAATCAAAAATTTTAGATAAAATTTCCGAGTATGAATTAAAAGATTTTATCAATCCTAATGAAAATATTTACCAACATTTAAAATTTAATTAAAATGCCTGTAAAAATTATAAAGCTAAAAGCCGACAGCTTCACTTATGCTGGGACAACAACTAAAATTACTACTGCAAAAAATGTAATTGGTGGAGGTGATTTATTTGTAATAAATAAAAGAGGAGATTACAAGGACATCATAGAAGAAGTATATTCTAAGGATGAGATTGACAACATAAAGAAAAAAGTTACATCTGATTTAATTAAAAAAATAGAAAATATAATTCAGGATCACTTTCTTTCCTTAAAAGAAAATATTATCAATGACCCTAAACTTTCTAAAAAAGTTGCTGAACATATATTAAATGACAATACATTTCTAGAAAAATTAAAAAACAACTCTTAAATCTAAAATTATATGCCAATCAACGTAGTAAAAGTCACAAAAACAGGGCAACAACAAGTAACTTTTGAGCCTTGGTATAGTAATCGCCTCATTAGTCGTTCTAATGTCAATAAATTTGAAACAAGATTTACTAAAAACTGTATTAACCCAATTCACCTTCCTCCTAACTCAGTTTACCTAGTCTCGGAAGTTAATAATAAAATAAACGAAGTAAAAAACGCAATAGACCAATCGGAAGAGGAATTTAAATCTGAACTTTCTAAAAGTTTAGAGGATATTCAAAAACAAATAATCAGTCTAAAAAAACAAATAATAAAGGATCAAGCCTTCATAGAAAATATTACGGACTCATTAACTAACAATGAAACCTTCCTTGATAAAATAAAAGAAAAACTACAATCTTAAAATTAACTATATGCCAATAAAAGTATTTTCATTAGAAAGAGGCTATAAAGGTAAAAATACCAAAATAGTACCAGCTTTAACTCCAATTCATTCAGGTAACCATGTCCATAAAGGAGATATTAGTGCACTTAATATAAATGACAATTACAAACAAGAATTTTTTGGTAAAGGTTACAGGATAGCAAATTCAGTTTACACAACTAATGAAATAGACTCTTTAATCTCAAAAATCAATAACGAAACAGTTAATCTATTAAAAAATGAATTTAGTACTGAAATTGCTAAAAGTTTAAACCAAATTCAACAAGATCTAACTTCATTAAAACATGAAATTTTAGCTAGCAGAACTTTTAGAGAAGAGCTTAAAAATGAAATTCTAGAAGAACTAAAAAGAGAACTTTAAAAGCAATCTTCTTCCGTCAACTATAAATAAGAAGTATCTTGCATTAATAAAATTAACCAACCTTAAAGTGGACTTGCAACAAAAAGTCGGACAAATTTTCTAAGACCTATGCCACGTTTTTAATTTGATAAAATTCTTGTTCACACATATGTAGTATATACAAGAATTGATTACATTTTTTATTCTTCTCGAATTAAATTAAGTTGCTTTGCTATATCCATTACAATTTTACTCATTGGTCTTTTATGGATATCTTTATCTTGTGTATAATTACCTACTAATAACCTTTTAAATAGCTCAGGGTGCAAGGATAATTTGTTAAAATTTTCATTTAAACTTTTCAAGTAAGACTTATTATAAATTTGACTTTTAATAATTAGTTCTTCTATCAAGTCTTTCTGAGTTTCATATATACTTTCTATATGAAAAACATCATTAAATTTCTTAGCTATAGGATCATTATACGTAGGTTCAGAAAAGGAAAAATTAATTTCTTGAGCATCTCTAGTAGTTAAATACTTAGATTTAGAATATGAACTCATTTTAAAATTATATTTAGATTTTGTTGTTTTCTTAGAATCCAGTGTATATAATTCAAATTCAATCTTATTGTTACTTTTTACTCTATTACAAGATGCACAAGCTGGGTATAAGTTAAACAGTGAAATACTTAGAAATGGATATTTATCTCTTGAATAATAATGGTCAACATCAAATTTAGCGGAATAAGTTCCGTTAGATTTGACAGCAGTTATTGATAACTGTGAGTTACAATACACACATGACTTAATCCCTAACTCTTTAAAATATATTGGATAAAATGTTCCTCTTAAATATTTATAATTAAGAGCATCGAGTATAAATTTTTTAAGAGTTTTTTTAGGTTTTCCGTTTTTATAAAATCTAGAATTTGGAGGAATACTACCGATTGATACTATTAGGGTTTCTATAGTATTTGGGACACACTCTATAATCTTTATTGAAGAGTTTTTTTCAAACAATCTTATTACTGATCTTAGATAATTCTTTTCAGCTGTATTAAATTGATTTTTATTAATCTTTTTTAATTTGGTTAGTGCTTTCTCTCTTTGATTTTCTATCTCTATTTTAAAAAGCGACTGAACGTATAACACTTTATTTTCATGAATCGCTATCATCTCTTAATTTTTCTAATTTTTTTATTTGTTCATTTATAAATGTATTCTTTGAATTTTTAAATGTTTCAGTATACAAATCCATTAAACTCATATATAAAATAGGCTCACCTACAATATTTATAATTCCTTTACATTCTTTTTCTAACTCTTCTATATTTTTATTCTCTATTTCTTCTTTTTTCTGAATTTTTTTCATGATTTCTATAACATCATTTATTCTGTTTTTTGCAAACTCACCCATAAAACCTTTTTTTAGAAAGAAATCATTGGCTAATAAATCATGAATATTTGCTCCAAAAGTCTGTTGTTGAATCGTTTTTACCTCACCATTCTCTAGTCTTAAAATATTTGATGATTCAATGTCTGATAAAATAAATGGAGAATGAGTTAAGTATATTAAATGAATAGAATCTATTCCTTTTTGCCCTTTAATTTTTATATTCTCTAAGGCATCTAAAATACTACTTGTTAACTCTCTTTGCATGTCTGGATGATAATAGATTTCTACTTCGTCTAAAATGATTGCTATATTTTTATATGTAATTCGCGTAATATCAGAAACTTCTTCTGTAAAATGAACTGAATGTAAATTATATAAATGATACGTAATTGTATTAATATTAAAGATTATCTGTTGCTCACCAGAACTTAGTTCACTTAATTGTATAGTTTTGTCTTTATCTACTGATATTTCAAAATCAATATTAAAAAAGCCAGGTAAAGCATAATCTATTAATAAAGAAGGTGTAAGTGTTTCTTCTTTCAGGCCACATTCCTTTACCCAAGACTTTAAATCTTCTGTTGTAAACTCTCTATATGAGTAATGGCTATCTTTATTCCATATAGAATTTGGGTTATTGGTAAATTTAATAAAATTAATTGTTTGTCTTAATTTTCTAGTGATATGGCTTTTATCATTCCTTAAAAAAGCCATAAACTTACTATTACTATAATTTTGGTTCTTATCTCTAAATAAATGCGAATAATTATCTCTTATTCTGTCTATTTTTTTCTCTAAATAACCTAAAGCATAATCTTGATAATTTGTATATCTTTTTAAGTAGTTTTGACCTATTTTTGAACGGACTAACTTCACAGATTTTAAATTATTAAAATCATCGCTATCAAGATATCTAGTAAAAGGACGCTTTAAGTCGTTATTTTGATCTTCAAAATCTACTCTTTTGATTAAGTCAAAATCTTTTTTTGCGAAAAACAAGAATTTTTTTAGCTCATATTTTTCAAGTAATAACGTTTTCTTGTTTAATACAACATCAAAAGACAGATTAGACATTATTCTTTCCCTTGACAAGTATAATTCCTTATTAATATTGAAGTTACCCTCATTTCGCATTGGGTTTATAACTACAGGTGTGGTATAACCATCATTTTTATGAAACAAGCTGTTAATCCAATTTCCCATAACTTTAGAGTTCAATGAGTGATGGGAATAGTTTAAGCAGATTGAATAGAAAAAAGGCTCAAAAAAGAAATTACTTTTCTTTACCGGTTTACCATCAGAACTGTATTCATAAAATTCTAACTTACCCTTAGTAAATCTAACAGAATATAGACTTCCTGACTCTTGATAGATTAGGCAAGCTTTTAATTTGTCTTTAATTAAACGTTCTATTTTAAGGTCGTCTTGCTTTTGACCTAATAGGAACTTTAACTTTTTCTTGAATAAATTATTAAGAAGCGTTCGTCCATTTGTTATACCTTGCAAATCCTTTTTATCTAACTCCAGATTATTATCATCAAGAAGTTTAAATAAATCTATAGATCTTGGGTTTTTATTTTTTAAACTTTCAAGTTTTCTAGCATCACTTTGAGCTTTAAGTATTTGAGAATTTAATACTTCAGAATATTCATCTAATAGTTTCTCTTTTTTATTATAGATGCTCATAGCATAAACCAAGTAATATAAAAGCTCTATGAGAGCACTTTTACCAGAACCATTTAAGCCTACTACTGCTGAAACCTCAACATTAATACCATTTTTTAATTTATAGATACCATTACTTTCATTCTTTTTAACTGTAGTGATTTTTTCAATTCTGCTATTATTCCTGTTCAGTTTAATAGAGTATTGATCAGTAAATTTATAGGGCTTACCAATAATTAAATTTTTACTAAACTTTTCGTCACATCCTTCTAAAGGTATTATTGATATTAATTTAAAGTTTTTCATTCTTTATATAAATTAATTTAACACCTCTTTTATCATTTGTATTAAGTTAAATGATTCCTCTTCAATCCATTCTTCACTTTTGATTAACTCGTTGATGAGAACCAACTCCTTTTTAGAAAAATCTTCAAGTTTTAAACCAGATAACGCCTTGGTTAAATCCCAATGACTGTAATGATACTTAATGTACGTGCTAATTCTTTTATGAGGTTCATTGGGGAATAAAAGTTGAATATCACTATTTCTATCTTTTAACTTTGTCTTTATTCTGGAATAAATCTGTAAACCAGCTAAATCCCAATCACAAGAATAATAAATTGATTTTGAGAGTTCCACTTCATCTATATCATCTAAAACTTTTATATTATTTCCTCCAACATACCACATTTTAACCTCTGTATTTCGAGCAATCCATGGTTGTTTTAAGAATGATTTATTTTCACATAATACGATAGCTTTCGGGTTTTTATGGTCTACTACTATCCTCCAATAATTCTCTTTTGTATCTAAAGGAAAATGAGTAATACCTAAAATGGTAAATACAGCATCCCTAACACTTTTCTTCTCTTTTAAATATTTGGATATATCAAAAAACTCATTTGAAAAATCTTCTATATTAGTAGGATTGTTTCTTAACTCTTCTTTGTTTTCACTAATGAGCATTAATGTTTTGATATCTTCAAGAGTAAAACTCTTTTTTGCAGTTGGTTTAATTCCATTCTCAATAAGAAATAATTTTGCTTCATTATACGCTACCTTAAAATTCTTTTCATAAAACCCCTCAAACACATCAGTAGCTATTATAACTTTTATATTATCAGGCTTTAAATCAAGAACACCTTCATCGTCAATAAGATATTTTATGTAGGGATGCTCCTGAATATTAGCTCTAGTTTTTTTTAATCGGTAAATATCATCTAGTGCCTTTAATTCTTTCCAAGTAATGTTCTTATCCATTTTTTGCTACTCTATTTATATACTCATTAATATCTTCAAAAACCTCATCTGAAAAAATACCAAGTGGTGGAACAAAGTTTTCCATATCAGCTAAATTATTTTCATTCATTATATAAATATACTGTCCATCATCAGTAATTTCACCAGCTGTTTCAATTGCCATCGTTACAATCTGGTACTTCTCTTCTTCAGCTAATTCATGAAGCATATCATAATTACTACCTAACCCCTCAGCTTCATCTATGGGCATTATTTTAAGTCCAACATCCTTTTCTTCAATTAAGGATATTCTTGCTAAGCATAATAATGCATTGGCAGTATAAGTTTGTCCATTACTTCCAGAATTAATTTCATCATTATCAAGTTTTAAATGAAAATCTAAATCAAAGTAAGACTTTGGATCCATAAGATCTTCTGGTTCTACTTTAGCACTACCACCAAGTTTTTGAAAAGCTTTAATCATCATTTTATTGATATCTATTTCTTCTCGAAGGTCACTAAATAATCCTGTATAATTCATCTGATTATTTAATTGTTTTCTAAAACTCGAAAGCCAATTTTCAGGATAATGAACAGATTTCTTATATGATAGTGAAGCTCTATTACCTCCTGTAATACCTTTGTTTTTCTTTTTAAGATAACTGTTTATTTCATTGATTTTAGTCAAATATCCTGTATAAACTTTATACACTTGATTAAAAATATCGCCAAGAATTTCAACTTTTCTTGATCCTATTTCTTGAATATCTTTAGTTAACTTATTTAATCTATCTGCAATATTATTATTGATTAAATCTTCATTCACTTTTGATGTTGGAAATACTGTTGGTAAAAGATAGTTTGCCAGTTGGCCTATTGATACAGAATCATCATATGGTGAATCCTTTGTAATCAATCGTAAATATGCCTTGTAATCTGATTTTACACTATCGGCTTTATACTTTAAAGAATTATTACCTCCCTCATCTGGATTAGTAAATTCTTCTGCTTCATTATTAAACTTTATAGTAGATTTGAACAAGTCAACATTCATTCGATTTGTTTCATCTAACTCTTCTTCAGATACACTTATGTGGTCTTCTTTTTCCTTTTTAATTACTAGCAAATCTTTTCTTGATTCTAGAGTGTCATATCTTAACCCTATTAATTTAGATTTATCATTAATGTGTTTTGAATACTTTTTCTGAAAAACATCTATCTGTTTTTTTTCAAAGTTCTTCTCTTGTTCTAACAATTGTTCTTTGCTATCAACAATTCTACTTTCAATTATTGAATCATCTACATTTGAATCTTCATCGAAAAAATCAGATTCTAATTGTTTAACTCTTTTAGTATAGTTATCTAGAGTATTTTTCTTGTTTAAATGCTTTTGGTATCTATCTTTTAATTCATCATATTTTTTTTCAATTTTCTTTTCTCTTTTGTAATCGTTTAGAAGATTGTTGAATGAATCTTCTGTTATGTCTTCTAGGTCGATATGAATTTTAAACTCACTAAGTTCATCTTTACGACCATAAAGTTTAACATGCTCTTTAAGGTTACTAAATTGAAATAAGGTTTCCTTAAGTTCTCGTTTAGTTTCTATTTGTGAATTAAGGTTTTGTAACTTGCTATTAACCTTATCTTTAAACTCTACTATTGAGTTAATTAATTCCTTTGGATTATCAATATCCAAAACTCGATTTTTAGAACATTCAACAAATTCGTGTACGCCATCAAGATTAAGCCAAAAGCCTTTTTCGCTAATTTCCTTTATATTATCGTTTACTTTATTGAATAGCTCTTCTGGTTCAGGGATATATCTTTTAGAGTTTTCTTCTGAAGGTTTAACTCTACCGTATTTTTGGAAGTATATTAAAATGCTCTCAATCTCATAAGATATTGGGAACTTTAAATTTTCAGTAGCCCATCTTAAGAGCGACTCAGGGTTGTTTATATCTGAAAATTTGGATAAAGCTTCTTGTTCGTTAATTTCCTTTTCTAATTTGTCAATTTCTATAGAAAACTTCTCTTGAGCATTATCAAAATCTTTTAACCAATAAGAAGTTTCAAAATCCGTTACTATTTCTTCATTTGTTAGATAGTCATTAAACTCTTCTAATTTATTTTTAGCATTATTTTCTTTTTTTTGAGTAAAGAACCAATCTTTAACTTTCTCCAAATCTTCATCATTAATCTTCAACCATTTTTTTACTTTTTCTACATTTAATTTAAATTGCTTTACCTCCAAAAATTTATTTTCTATATCATACTCAAGCTCGTTCTTTTCATTAAATTCAATAATTCTTTCTTTAGTATCTAATAGTTCTTCAAGCTCTTTTATATCTAATTTAAGTATTAAGTTTTCTATAAACTGTAGTTCTAAATTAGTCTCATCAAGATTTTTAGTATTCTTTTCTTTTTCTGTTATTGCTTTTTTCTGAAGCGTATTCCAAAAATTGAACCTCTTATTGAGGTATTTTGTATAAATAGTTTTGTAGTTATTACTTTTTGTAAGAGCATCTTCTAATAAATTCCACTTTTCGTTTATAAGATTTATTTCAGCTAAATATCTTTTATGTTCATGAAAATCATTATTTATGTTATTTACCTCCTCTTTATATTTTTCTAATATTATGTTTTGTTCATCATCTCCAAAAAGGAACTTTTTTAAATTCTCCGATTCTATTTTAAAACCTTTACCTCTAGAAAATGACCTAAGTATACTAGCAAAAGTTTTTAAAGTCTCATTTTTTGTTAAATCCAATGAAAGTATATCATTGTTAAAAAGTATTTGATGATAACTTTTTCTCTTAAAAGACTTCATGTTTGCTATTTCAAACTTTTCACAAAGGTTTTTAAGTGTTTCAATTTTATTATTAATAATTAAATCCTTGGCAAGGATCGGTGTAGTAAGATTTGTTAATTCTTCCCAATCATATCCATTTTGAATTATAAACATGTCTGCCATATTACTTGTACCTTCAATATAGGCACCAATGCTTATGTACTGCTTTGGTTTAATTTCTATATTTAAAAATATATAGCCTCTGGAAGTTGAGTTCCCTTTAGTACCCAAAAGCATTCCTTTAACATCTCGCTTTTTATTTCCATCAGTTGCAGATTTAAACTCACTTGAACCAACAAGAATTAATTGTATCATATCTGCTATCATACTTTTTCCACTACCACTTTCTCCACTGAAATCTGTTCTATAAGGGTGGAATAAATAATCCGCATTAAAATGTTGTTTAATACCTATCGTCGACAAGCTATATATACGAGGAAAATTATTCAGCATTTTTTATTTCTTTTATTAGGTCATCAATTGTTGCAATTTGTGGTTGATAAGCTACTCTCAATCTTTCAAAGGATGGCATAATCTTAAATTTATCTTTTTCATTTTCATCATCCCACACTAACCAACCTAACTCTCCAAACTTTAAGAATGATTTTCTAATTACATCTTCAAACTTTTCATCATTCATATCTGAACCTTTATCTGAAGAACTATCATTGATTAATTTTCTTAACGCATTTTTTTCCTCCTCATATTCTTCATAAAGCGTAGTTGAAAATTCAGAAATACTATCAAGTTCAATATTCCCATCTAACTTGTACATTTTTAGAAATAACATCCCTATGATTATATACTCACTTTTTAAGTACTCTCTATTATCCGAAGGAACATTACTTTTCCCATCTTCATTTAGTGCTAGGTAGTAGTATCGATTAAATTCACTACCTTCTTCTATCAGATTTAAATTGAATAAATCGCTATAGTAATTTTTTAAAGACTCAAAGTTTTCAGCCTCGTTTAGAAAGCGAAATAAATTTACATTTAAGGGATATTCCCTCTGTACGTGCACTCCACTTCTTAATACATAATCAAGTTTACCAAAGATGGAAGATGCTTTCTTTTCATAGAGAAAACTATACTTACCTATCTCTTTTGAATTTTCATTTGCCATAACGATGTTTCTTTATGTGATGAGCTAGTAAAAGCTTCTTTTTTTATTTCAATACTATACTTGTGTTTAAGTTTGGTACATCTTCTAATGATACTATGAGCAGTTTTAACTGCAATCCTAAGTTTATCTTTATCTAAAATTTTGAAAAATAATGGTGAAAAAACTAAGGTGCCTTTCTCTTCTAATTCTTGAAAAGCCATATTAGTCCAATATTTCACTCTTGCTTTCTCTTGCTTCCACTTTTTCGCTTTTTCTATTAATTTTTTTTGTTTTTCGATATCAACTTGTCTTTTTGTAACTTCTACAGGCATTTTAGGACTTATATCTCTAATTGAAAGTACATTTAATTTTAGATTATGCTCCGTAGATTTTATTTGTATTCCAGAGAGGTTATCTGGAAGATGAATTCTTTTAGTATTTCTATCTCTTTTTACAAAAGAGTTATTTAATAGGTAACCAATAAATTTATTTGTTTTTCTATCAAAGTCTTTTCTATTGAAATCATATATAAACTCTCTAATTCGAGGCTTTATTTTTTCTATTCTCTTACTGATATGTTCTAATTGACTTCTAGAATTATCGTGAAAATCTTGAACTCTTTTAATATTTTCAATATGATCATATCCGCTATCTTTTTCAAGAATACCAGTCATTAGTTCGTCAATATCATAAGAAATTTGAAAAGCATTTTTAATTTTTAATGCTTGTTCTTTAATTATCTCAAGACGAAACTCTATTTCTTTTAAAATATTGAGTATGTCTTTTTCTTGTGATTTAATATTAGACTGAAACTCTTGAACAGATTCATTAACTTGTTGATCTAAAATTTCAATTTGTGAAATAAGCTCTGGCTTTCGTATCTCAAAATGATCCTCTATCCATTCATTAAATTTTTTTCGTTCTACAATATTTTCACTAAGACTTTTATACAATTCATCAAAAAACCTTTTTATTTTGGCAGGGCTATATCGTTTAATTAATCGTTTTTCAATATTTTGACACCATTCAAAACCATATTTTTTAAATTTATATGTTCTTTTAGAGTTATTACGCCATAAAAATGTTTCTTGTAACCTAAGAACAATATTGTTGTTTCTGTGATTTTCTGTTCTTGGGCTTTCATTTCCTTGATCTTTAAAAACTTTCTTTATTATTGAGATAATATTTTGTTCTGTAAACTCTTTGTCCTTATACTTATCATAGAGGGATAAGAGGATTAATCCATCATTTTTATTAGGAATTAATTTCTCATATTGAGTTTTTGCTTCTATGTAAAGATTAAAGCTATCCATCTTTATTTTTATACTTCTTTATCCAAATCAATAACATTACTTTTACCAAACCATTCTCTTGCTTTAATAATAACTTTATCAGAACAATCACCTTCATAGAAAACTACCAAATCCTCCTTTGCTCTGGTACAAGCAACGTAGAAAAGATTTAATGTTCTATCATAATACTTTTTATCTTCAGAATCTCCTTCAAAAAGAGTTTTGTAGCATACCGTTAACTGCGAAATTTTGTCTTTATTAATAACAACTAAGACATTGTCAAATTCATCTCCTTTTACACCATGTTGAGTTGAATATGAACTAAGCCCCTCTGTATAATTATAAAGATTTTCGATTTCTGAATAACTTACTCTTTTAATTCTTTCAATTAAATAAGGATTTTTTTCAATAAACTCTGTAATTCTTGAGTCAATATTAAATAGTTCAGAAGTTTCAATATAATCTAAAATATCTTCTATTTTAGAAGAGGTAAGCAAGCATAAATTATCCATTTTATCTTTGAGAAGGATTTTATGTTTGCCTATTTGTATTTTAAAATCAACTTTTTTAATCAGCTTAATAATATCACTGTCTTTATACAACGTAATAATTTCTTGAATTTTATATAAATGCTTTATAAGAACATCTCTTTCATCATTTCTTTTATTTGAATTTGAATTTTTGCTATTTTTCTTTCCTATAAGTTTATCCTTATTAATATATGTATTAGCTAAGTTTTGAAATTCACTATTAAGAGCAGTTTCAAAAAGTTTTTTATTATCAAAAATAAAGTCACACATAGTTCTAGCAGGAAGAATTTTTTCAATTCCTGGGTGAACTTTCTTAACAGCATTTATAGCTTTTTGAGTAGTGTCTTTATTTTTTTTTTCGTTTTCGACTAATTCAAGAGCCTTTTTTATATCTAATTTTTCGTCATATTTTTTTGTAAGTCTATCTAAAAGTTCTAAAAAAGTGAGTGAGTTAATATCATCTTCTATAGGGTTTGCTTTTAAAAAATCTTTTATTCTTTTAACATATCCAGATCCTCCTATTATTTTATCTTTTTCATAGATTTGAAAAAGCGAGTTAAACTCAGCTTCTTTTGCTATTTGACTATTCCTAGTAAATAATATTTTTGACAGAGGCTTTTCTTTGTCGCTGTAATTCTCAAAATCCCAGTTAGAACAATAATCACTTTCTAAAACTTCTTTAAGAGTTTTGTTTTTTAGTGAAGAATAAAGAAAAATTGCATTTCCTTCTTTATGAGTCCCATTCTTTTTAATGTTAGGAGAACCAATATTTTTGGCAGGCTCTTGAGTCAAACCATCGTTCCTTAATTGATTTGCTATATCTAACACCTTTCTGGGATTTCTTCTATTTAACTTTTTAGGAACTTCTTTTAATAGTTTTTGATGCTCTCTAAACTCTAATTCTTCAATCTTTATCTTTCCAATCCCATCATAAATAGATTGCATACTATCTCCAAAAAGACCAATTTTTAAATCAAGTTCTTTTTTATTAAGGTGGGTCAATAAAATATCTATAACTTCTTCAGAAGTATCTTGATATTCATCAACAAAAATATAATCAAACTTATCGTTTATAATTTTCGATAGAAGTGGATGTTTTATAAAAAGAAATTTGGCTAGTTGTAAAACTTCATTATGCGAAATAACTCCCTTCTTTAAGCTTTTATATTCTAGATATTTAATTTCCTTATCTCTTGATAATTCTTCTTCAGACACATCCTCATTTAGTTCTATTATTGCATCTCTCAAATTAGTTTGAAACCCCTTTATATTATCCCATAAAAAATCATGAATAGTAGAAGCCTTTAATGAAAAAGAATTTGCTCTTTCCGTAATTTCATCAGCAGCAACATTAGTATATGTTATACATGCTATTTTTGCCTTTGGTTCTTTTTCAGTAATTCTTTGAATAAGCTCAATTAAAGTATGTGTTTTTCCACTACCAGCACCACCATTTAATAAAAAATGATTTCCTGCTGCCATTGTTGATATAATTTGATCTACTTCTGAAGCCATAGTAATCCTTCTTTTATATATGATGGAATATTCCAATTACTATAATTTTGATCACTATGATAAACTACATCTAGAGCAAAATGTGTTTTCTTTAGAATACATTTTTCGGCAAGCTCATATGCGTCTTTTTTATCTTTTCCCTCTAGATCAAATTCTCTTTTATTTTTTAATCCATTAAAAGCATCTTTATTTTTTTTGATAAAAGATAAATTAATATGTATAAAAGCATCTTCAAAACTTCTTGCATGATAGCCACTTTCTTCATGTTGAAAAGCAATACATAAATTATTATCCTTAATTAATATATTTTGAGATTTAATTAATTCTTGTACACTTTTATTAACAAAATGATTTAATGAAGAATTACTCGTGCCACTCACATTAGGATCATTCGCTCGACATGATTTAGATACTATTATATCATCACCTTCTTTATTCTTTTCGCCAGTAGGAATCAATTTATTTGTGTCAATGTCAGTAATTAAAAGATACTTTACACCAACAAAATCAATGAATTTTTCAAAAATATGTGAATATGCACCTACTTCAATAACCGAAATATTTTGTGATACTAATGGTAAGTCGAAAGATTCTTCTTTATCTAATTTACTCATCATAGCAGGTAATAAAATTCTTTCTGTATCACCTTCAATTAAAATTGCTTTATCCGCAAAAAATAATTCAGCTCTATTTAGAGTTAAATACTGCTTTAAAAATTGATATTGATTAGTATCTTCTTCATAAGCAGTTTTTAAATCTTTAAGGTTCTTCGAGATAACTCTATTTTGTTTCTCTTTCTTATGAAAATATTTTATATCATCAAAATTACTCTCGGTTACAATATGAGAAGAGTGTGTTGTTACAATACTTTGCAAGTTAAATATTGATTTACTTGAATCCCGTTTTCCTTTAAGATTAAGACCTTTTTGTTCCTTTTCTAATATTTCGCTAATGTTTTTAATAAAAACATGTTGCATTTGAGGATGAGTATGTGCTTCTGGCTCTTCAATAAAAAGAATATTTATATCTGCGGGTATTTGCTCTTCTTTAAGTTCTCTTTCTTTTCTGAATTCTCTAAAGATAATCTCTAAGTCAAAAATAATTGATAATAGATTTAAATATCCTAATCCATTATAATCTTCCGGTAGAAGTGTTTTAGCATATTCATATACAACAGATGTATTTTCTTTTAAAATATTTTTTCCTTGAAGAGTTGAAACTATTTTTATTAACGATTCCCCTTTTTTCTTCCCTCCGAAAAGTTTAATCTTATTTATTACTTCTTTAAATACTACAGGATATACTTCATCGAGTTCTTTGTCTGTCTCTTCTAATTTCTTTTTTAAATTTTTAATTGTAACTTCTTCTTCAAGAGTGTTTTCTAAACTTTCATAGTATTCAGAAGATAGTTTTGAAAGTGTTTTATCATTTCTGTTTGAATCGGAATTATTAACTTCTCTTTTTGCTTTAATACTTTGAATATTGATAATTTTAGAGATCATTTTTTTGTCAGTAATCTCTTCAGATTTACCATTTTCTCTATCCTTTAAATGTTCATATGATTTGATTGCTGTTTTAAAATACTTTACACTTTTTGATAAACTTAAAAAGTCAATAATATTTTTGGTTTCATTATCGCTTTTAAACTCTATAAAATCATCTATTAAATATTTGAACTGTATAGGGTTTAGATAATACTCAAAACCTAAAACAACTGTATTCTCAGATTCTAAGTTAAGAATTAGAGAGGATAAATTTCTTAAGTTATCAGTATCATCATATTTTATTTCAAATAATAAATAAATGCTAAATTTAAAATCTTCAGGTATACTAATACCCTCTTTTTTTTCTAATGCTTTTAATTTCTCTTGTTCATCTAAATTAAAATCATGTATTGAAAAACTGCTTTTTTCAGTCAAGAACTTTTCAATTACAGCTAGTAAAGAGGTTTTTCCAGTATTGTTTTTTCCTATAATTAGTGATAATTTATTCTCAACATCAATTGAGAAATCTTTTAACAATCGAAAATTTTCGACTTTAATTTTTGTTATTTTCATCGATAACCATAATTAATTATAGAGAGAATCATCTATATAAAGGAAGAATTTGGCTATGAAACGGGGACTTCTTCAATTCTTTTTCTCTCACACTGCTAAAAATAGTAAAATTTATTTTTGAAAACTACGGTTTTCCATAAATAGACAGTCAAAAATCGGGGAGTTTTCGGGGAGTACAAAAACAAGAAAGGCTTTCAGTTTCCTGAAAGCCTTTGTTTTCTTGTGATCGCGACAGGATTCGAACCTGTGACCGTCTGCTTAGAAGGCAGATGCTCTATCCAGCTGAGCTACGCGACCAGTAACTCTTTTTGTCGGGGTGGCAGGATTCGAACCTGCGACCTCCTGCTCCCAAAGCAGGCGCGATGACCGGGCTACGCTACACCCCGAGGTGTTCTTGCAATGTTTTGCGGAGAGACCGGGATTCGAACCCGGGCATCCCGAAGGATGACAGCTTAGCAGGCTGCTGCATTACCACTCTGCCACCTCTCCTTAAGTTTTAAAAACTTAAAAATTGCGAGTGCAAATTTAAGATTAGAAAAAGAATCTCACAAGTTTTTTTTAGAAAAAAAATTACTATTCTGGATACTCAACTCGTAAGTGATAGATATTCATCAACTTACTCTTTATAACTTTTTTGATTTTTTCTATTTCTCGGAACGTAATATCTGAATTTATGAACTGATTCATGTTTTTTTGTCCTTCTACTACTTTATCAATAAGTTCATCAATAGATTGTGCAGATGGTTTTTTTAAACTCTTAGAAGCCGCCTCTGCAGCATCACAAATCATTAAGATTGCCGTTTCTTTAGAAAATGGAATTGGTCCTTGATATCTAAACTTCTTTTCATCAACTTCAACATCTGGATTATTTTCTTGTTCTTTCTTGTAAAAATAATATACCAAACTTGTTCCATGATGTGTTCTGATAAAATCTATGATTCTGTCTGGAAGATTATTCTTCTTTGCTATCTCTATACCTTTTATAACATGATTTAAAATAATATGTGCACTATCTTTAGGTGATAAATCATTATGTGGATTAACTCCCGTAATTTGGTTCTCTGTAAAGTATTTCGGATTTACCATCTTACCAATATCATGATACAAAGCTCCCGTTCTAACTAGCATAGAATTTGCTCCTATTTCATTTGCTGCTGCTTCAGCTAAATTGGCTACTTGTATTGAATGCTGAAAAGTTCCTGGTGCTTTTTCATTTAATTCTCTCAATAATGGTGAATTTGTATTGGATAGTTCTAATAACGTTACATCTGAAACTAATCCAAATACTTTTTCGTAGAAATAGATAAAAAACACAGCTAAAAATGATAATAAACCATTCATAGCAAATAACCCAAAATAAATTCCTTTGATACTACTTACATTTCCTTCTTTAATAATCGAAAAGGCAAAATAAGTAAGCATATAAATAAATGTAATTTGAGCCACAGAAATGAATAAACTTGCTCTCTTATACAATTCTGAAGTTGATAATACTGCTACTATTCCAGCAATAATATGTAAATAAATAAACTCAAAACTATTTGGTACTATAAACCCAAGTAATAAGACTGTTAAAATATGCGTAAATAGCCCTAATCGAGCATCAAAAAAAGCTTTTAATACAATCGGTAAGATAGTTAAAGGAATTACATATAGATAATCTGGGTTGTATTTCACTAATAAAGTTTGCACGAAAATCATTAGTAAAATATTAGAGTAAATAAAGGTTATTTTACTATTGTTATCAAAAATTTCTTTTCGATAACGATGTAAGAATAAAAGAAGCATTAACAATGCTAAAGACACCAAAATTGTATATCCGAAAACCAACCAATTGTAGTTAGATTTTGTCCATATTTGAGATTTTGAAGCTTCTCTTAAAGAATCTAGCTTATTTAAATTTTCTCCTTCTACAATATCTCCTTTTTGAATGATTAACTCATCTTTATTAATCTTCCCCTTAGTATATGAAATATCCTTTAGTGCTTGATTAAGTTCTTTTTGAGAAAATTCTTCATCAAAAGTAACATTAGGTTCTAAAATCTCTGAAAGCTTTTTTATTACAAAATCTCTTCCATAGTCTTTTTTTAATACTGATAATTCATTTACAATGATAGAAAGTATGTCTTTAGATTGTATTAATTTGGAAAAAGGAATATTCGAAATTTCATTTGATTTCCTTAATATTATTGTTGGACTTTTATTTACCTTTCCTTTAGAAACTTCATCTATAAATCCAAACTCATAAATTTTACGAATTACAGCTACTCCTTTATTTCTCAACTTTTTCACATCAGATTCTGACAAACTATCAGAAACTTGTAAGGTATTAACAGCCGTTATGAAATTATTTTTAGTGTATTCAGGAACTTCAACATCATATAAAAAATACTGTTGAACAGAAGATTTTATCTGATTAATTTCTTCAGAAATTTCATCTTTAGTTTTCTGTGTAGCAAAATCAAATGGAGCATACAAGTTATTGTAAGACCAAGGTTTACCAGGAGAATAATCATATCGAAACTTCCCTCCTTTTGGCAACAAATACACAATAAAAAAAGCGGTTATAATGAATAGAAAACCTCTATAAATTGCTGCATTATTCTTGTATAGACTGTTAATTATTTTATTCATTATTCTTAATTAAGTATGTAAATATAACCTTTTGATATTATTTGAGAACTTCTTATAAAATAGTTATTTTCGCATAACAAAAAGCAAACAAATTTAACATGAAAGAAGTAGTTATAGCCTCTGTTGCCAGAACTCCAATTGGAAGTTTCCTAGGAACTTTATCAACAACTCCTGCTCCAAAATTAGGTTCGGTAGCGATTAAAGGCGCTTTAGATAAAATTAATTTAAAACCAGAATTGGTTGATGAAGTATTTATGGGAAATGTTGTTTCTGCTGGTTTAGGACAAGCTCCTGCTCGTCAAGCAGCTATTTTAGCTGGTATTCCAGATACTGTTCCTTGTACTACAGTAAATAAAGTTTGTTCTTCTGGAATGAAATCAATCATGCTAGGAGCGCAAGCAATTGCCTTAGGTGATGCTGATATCGTTATTGCTGGTGGTATGGAAAATATGAGTATGATTCCTCATTATCAACATGCAAGATTTGCTACTAAGTTTGGTCCAGTTAAAATGGAAGATGGAATGCAGAAAGATGGATTAATTGATGCTTACGAACAAGTTGCCATGGGAGTTTGTGCTGATGAATGTGCTGTAGAATACAATTTCTCAAGAGAAGATCAAGATAACTTTGCTATCGAGTCTTACAATAGATCTGCTAAAGCTTGGAGCGAAGGAAAATTTGCAGACGAAGTTGTTCCTGTAGAAATTCCTCAAAGAAGAGGTGAACCTGTTATTTTTAGTGAAGATGAAGAATATAAGAATGTAAAAATGGAGAAAATTCCTGCTTTGCGTCCTGCTTTCACTAAAGAAGGAACTGTTACTGCTGCTAATGCTTCTACAATTAATGATGGAGGTGCTGCGTTAGTATTAATGTCTGCTGAAAAGGCTCAAGAATTAGGAATTACTCCTTTAGCTAGAATTAAAGGATATGCAGATGCAGCTCATGAACCAAAATGGTTTACTACTGCACCAGCAAAAGCATTACCAAAAGCTTTAGCTAAAGCTGGTGTTGCAATTGAAGATGTAGATTATTTTGAATTAAATGAAGCTTTTTCTGTTGTAGGTTTAGCCAATACAAAAATTTTGGGTTTATCTGCAGATAAAGTAAATGTTAATGGTGGAGCAGTTTCTTTAGGACATCCATTAGGAGTTTCTGGTGCTAGAATTGTTATCGCTTTAACATCTATATTAAAACAAAATGACGCTAAAATTGGTGCTGCTGGTATTTGTAACGGTGGTGGTGGTGCTAGCGCAATGGTAATTGAAAGAATCTAAAATATAAAGATTTTCTATTTGTACGGAATTTGTAATTTAAGTATTGTACCGCTTCGACTGGAGCCCACTGATCTGTCTGAAATGGTAAATCAGTTGGTTTTTGGAGAACATTTTACTGTCCTTGAAAAGTTTAAAAAATGGAGCAAAATAAAGCTTTCTTACGATGGCTATGAAGGATATATTGACAATAAACAATATGAAAATATTTCCGAAGAACTGTACCATCAATTAAACAATCAGGAACAATATTATTCAGGAGAATTAATTGACTTTATCTTTGATAAGGACAATAATTTAACAACTGTTCCTCTAGGTGCTAGACTTCCATTTTATAAGGATAACAGTTTTTCATTAAATGATAAAACGTTTTCTTATGAAGGGAAAGTTAATCATGGGATATTAAATAAACAATCTATTGTTGAAACGGCTTATCACTTTTTAAATGTTCCTTATTTATGGGGCGGAAAAACTCCTTTTGGAATTGATTGCTCTGGTTTCACGCAAACTGTATATAAATTATGTGGTTTTAAACTTTTAAGAGACGCGAGTGAGCAGGCTACACAAGGAGATGTTTTAAGTTTCATAGAAGAAAGTGAACCTGGTGACTTAGCTTTCTTTGATAATGAAGAGGGTACTATTACTCACGTGGGTATTGTTATGAATGATTACAACATTATTCATGCACATGGTAAAGTAAGAATTGACAAACTAGATCATAGTGGTATTTATAATACCGATACACAGCAACACACTCATAAATTACGAGTCATAAAGAAAATCGTATAAAAATAAAAAAGGATAGTTTTTCAACTATCCTTTTTTTATCTATTAGAACAATGAGTAAATTACTTCATTGACTTGTATATTGTTCTAAATTCCTTTGCTTTAGCTCCCATTTCTAAAACCTCATAAATACTCATTAAAGATTTAACAGTATCTTCACTACGGTTTAAACTATCAGCTTTTTCTAAATAAGGTAATGCTTGCTTATACACATCCTTTTGTTTTAAAGCTAACTCGTCATACTTTTTAAAATTAGATAAGTTTTTATTCATCTCTTCAATGATCGACTTTTCCTCTTCTAAAATTACAGCAGATAAATTCATGTAAGCATCAGCATAATCAGGCTTTAGTTCGATAGCTTTTTTATAATATTTAATAGCATCATCTTTTCTACCTTGATTTGTATTTACTACACCTAAATTGTAATATAAAGTTGGATTGTTAGGATCTAAACTTATAGCTTCATTCATTAATTCACCAAATTTATCCATTTGGTTTAACTCAATGTATAATTGTGCTTCACTTAGAAGTAAGCTTAAATCTCCAGGAATAGCTTTTCTAGCAGCAGACATTGCCGCTAACGCTTCTTCTGTTTTCCCTTGATCCTTTAAAATTAATGCAATATTCTTTTTAATTATTGCAGATTTACCTTCAGAAGTTTTATCAACAGGCTTTATAAAACCACCTGTTTTTACCATAAGATCTCTATTCGATTTAGAGCCTAAGTTCTTTTCTTCACCTGTGGCTTTTTCAGTAGCTAAATACATAACTTCTTTACCAGTGTATCCTACTTGCTCTAACTCTCTATAATATTTTAAAGCAGTCTCGTAATCTTTAGCTTGAGTTGCACTTACTGCTGCATTATAAGCAAAAGCAGTATCAGTTGGACTTAGTTTATAGGTTAAATAGAAAAACTTAGATGCTTCTCCGAAGTTCTTATCATTGTTATATAACGCTATCGCTTTGTCTGACACTGACTTAATGATTTTATCTAACATTGGTCTAGCATCAGAAGAATAACGTTCTTTACCTATTTTCTTCTCATAATCAAATAATTGATTGAAAGAACTTGAAGCTTCTTCATACTTTTTAACTCCTAATAATGCTTGACCTGTTAAAAAGTAATATTTAGTTTTATACTTATCGTCAGCGCTTTCTATGGTACTCTTTAGAGAATTACCAATGGTAAGTGCTCCGTTAAAATCATTTTTATTTAGGGCTTTCTCCATAGATTTTAGCTCTTTTTTCTGTCCAAAAGAGGCTATTGTCATTAAACCTAAAGAAAGTGCTAAAACTTGTCTTTTCATTTTTATTGTTTTAGTTATTGTTATACAGTTCTTTAATTCTCATTTATTTGGTTTTCAATTTCCGTGCCATTTTCATCTTCTTCATCTTCATGCATAACTTTTGCTACTGCTGCAATACTATCGTTGTTCTTTATATTGATTAGTTTTACACCTTGTGTTGCTCTACCCATAACTCGTAAGTCTTCAACAGCCATTCGAATTGTAATTCCTGATTTATTGATGATCATTAGATCATTAGAGTCATCAACGTTTTTAATGGCTACCAAATTACCTGTTTTTTCAGAAATATTCAATGTTTTAACACCTTTTCCTCCTCTGTTAGTAATTCGATAATCTTCTAACTTAGAACGTTTACCATAACCTTTTTCTGAAACTACTAGAATATTACTTTCCATATCATTTACAGAAACCATTCCAATAACCTCATCTTCTTCACTTTGAAGTGTAATACCTCTAACTCCAGAAGCTGTTCTTCCCATTGGTCTAGTTTTCTCTTCCTCGAAACGAATTGCTTTACCAGATCGTAATGCCAACATTACCTGACTGTCTCCAGTAGTTAATTTTGCTTCTAGTAACTCATCATTTTCTTTAATGGTAATTGCATTAATTCCGTTTGCTCTAGGTCTAGAATACTGCTCTAAAGGAGTCTTCTTCACTTTTCCTTTCTTAGTTGCCATGATTACATAATGATTATTGATGTAATCTTCATCTTTTAAATCATCAGTAACTAAAAATGCCTTAACCTTATCGTCTTGTTCTATGTTGATCAGATTTTGAATCGCTCTTCCTTTAGTATTTTTACCTCCTTCAGGAATTTCAAATACACGCATCCAGAATACTTTTCCTTTCTGAGTAAAGAATAGCATATGCTGGTGATTTGTACCAACAAAAAGATGCTCTAAGAAATCTTCATTTCTTGTTGTAACTCCTTTTTGACCTCTTCCTCCTCTATTCTGAACTTTATATTCATCTAAATTCGTTCTCTTGACATATCCTGCATGTGAAATAGTAACTACTACTTTAGTATTAGGAATCATGTCTTCTATCTTCATGTCTCCACCTGCATACTCAATAGTAGACTTTCTTTCATCACCATATTTATCTCTTATTAAGATTAACTCATCTTTAATAATTTGATATCTTCTAGGTTCATTTGCAAGAATATCTTTTAAATCAGCAATAGTTTTAACAATCTCGTCGTACTCGGCTCTTAACTTGTCTTGTTCCAGACCTGTTAACTGACGTAATCGCATTTCTACAATAGCCTTAGCTTGGATTTCTGATAACTCAAAACGCTTGATTAAACTTTCTCTAGCTTCATCTGCATTAGCTGACCCACGAATAATAGCGATAACTTCATCGATATTGTCTGAAGCGATAATTAATCCTTCTAAAATATGAGCTCTAGCTTCAGCTTTCTTTAGTTCGTATTGAGTTCTTCGAACTACAACCTCATGCCTATGATCAACAAAATGATGAATTAATTGCTTTAGGTTTAATTGCTCTGGTCTTCCTTTTACTAATGCAATATTATTAACACTAAAAGAAGTTTGTAATTGCGTGTACTTAAACAATTTATTTAGTACAATATTAGGAATTGCGTCTCTTTTAAGTACATAAACGATTCGCATACCTTTACGGTCTGATTCGTCTCTAATACTTGCAATTCCTTCTAATTTTTTATCATTAACTAAATCGGCAGTTTTCTTAATCATTTCTGCCTTATTCACTTGATAAGGAATTTCTGTTACAATAATACACTCCCTACCTTTAACTTCCTCTATAGTAGCTTTTGCACGCATAACAATACGTCCTCTACCTGTATGGAAGGCATCTCTTACACCATCATATCCATAAATAATTCCTCCAGTAGGAAAATCTGGAGCCTTAATGTGTTGCATTAGTTCATCGATTTCAATATCTCTATTATCGATGTAAGCAACAGTTCCATTAATTACTTCAGTTAAATTATGCGGAGCCATGTTAGTTGCCATACCTACAGCAATTCCTGAAGCTCCATTAACTAGTAAATTTGGTATTCTTGTTGGTAATACAGTTGGCTCTTGTAAGGTATCGTCAAAGTTTAACTTATGATCTACAGTTTCTTTTTCGATATCAGAAAGCATTTCCTCAGAAATCTTCTGCATTCTAACCTCAGTATAACGCATTGCTGCTGGGCTATCACCATCTACAGAACCAAAGTTTCCTTGACCATCTATCATCATATAACGCATACTCCAGTTTTGAGCCATACGTACCATTGAATCATATACTGAAGTATCTCCATGTGGATGATACTTACCAAGAACTTCTCCTACTACCCTTGCGGATTTTTTATATGCACCTGTAGATCTAATACCTAATTCATGCATTCCAAACAAAACTCTCCTATGTACAGGCTTTAAACCATCTCTTACGTCAGGTAGAGCTCTAGAAACAATAACCGACATTGAGTAATCAATGTAGGCTGCCTTCATTTGCTCTTCAATATTGATTGGAATCAACTTTTCACCATCTGCCATATTAATCTTTTTTTAAAAAATTAGTATTTGTTTTATAAAAAAGTGAATTTTACTCTTATAAAATTCACTTTTAGTTATAACTTAATCGCCTCCGATAAGCAACGCAAGATATTATTTTAACTAAAACTTGCCAACTTTTCTTATTTTATTTTCATTATATTTATTAACAATTAAAAAGAATTTTAAGAAGATAATTTCATTTACAATAAACTGCCTTTTTGTCAATTTTTTTTACTGGCATCGTTTTTGTAATTTTTCTACAAAAATTCTTACTAACTTTACAACAAAAGAAATTAATTTATGGACGAAAATTTTTCACCAGGAGTTAGAGATGTTATCACTTTTAGTAAAGAAGAAGCTTTACGACTTGGCCATGATTTCATAGGCACTGAACATCTTTTACTTGGACTTATTAGAAAAGGAGACGGAAAAGCTATAGATATATTATCGACTTTTGATATTGATTTAGATTTAGTTCGCAACAAATTGGAAAAATTAAATCCTGTTTCTGCTAAAGAGCTTAATCAAAAGAATAATTTACACTTGACTAGACAAGCTGAAAAAGCTATTAAAACTACTTTTTTAGAAGCTAAATTATACCAAAGTAACGCGATAGACACCGCACATTTGTTATTATGTATTTTGCGTAATGAAAATGACCCAACTACGAAGTTACTTCAGAAATATGATGTTGATTACGATCAAGCAAAAGCTTTATATAAAGGTTTACATGATGATGGAGATTTACCAATTAACCCAATTGCAGAAACTCCAGGAGATGAATTTGCAGATGATAAGTCTGAACCATATGGACAACAACAAAATCCAAGAGGTAAAACTAGCAAGAAATCTAAAACTCCTGTTTTAGATAATTTCGGTAGAGACTTAACTGCATTAGCTGAAAACGGGAAATTAGATCCTGTTGTTGGACGATTGAAAGAAATTGAACGTGTATCTCAAATTTTGAGTAGACGTAAGAAAAATAACCCAATGCTAATTGGAGAACCAGGAGTTGGTAAATCTGCAATAGCTGAAGGTTTAGCGTTACGAATCGTTAACAGAAAAGTGTCTCGTATTTTATTTGATAAAAGAATTGTTTCTTTAGATTTAGCAAGCCTTGTTGCAGGAACAAAATATAGAGGACAATTTGAAGAACGAATGAAAGCTTTAATGAATGAGCTTGAGAAGAATGATGATATTATTCTTTTTATTGATGAAATTCATACGATTGTTGGAGCTGGAGGCGCAACAGGTTCTTTAGATGCATCTAACATGCTTAAACCTGCTTTAGCACGTGGAGAAATTCAATGTATTGGTGCAACTACGCTAGATGAATACAGAACCAACATTGAAAAAGATGGAGCTTTAGAGCGTCGTTTTCAAAAAGTAATGGTTGATCCTACTACCGTAGAAGAAACTGTTCAAATTCTTCATAACATCAAAGGAAAATATGAAGTACATCATAATGTTGAATTTACAGATGAAGCTATTGAAGCTTGTGTAAAATTAACGAATAGATACATGACAGATCGCTTCTTACCAGATAAAGCTATAGATGCTTTAGATGAAGCTGGATCTCGTATTCATATCACAAATATTGTTGTTCCTCAACAAATCTTAGAATTAGAAGCTAAACTTGAAGAGATTAGACAACGTAAAACTAAAGCTGTTAGTGGACAAAAATACGAGGAAGCTGCAAAATTAAGAGATGACGAAAAAAATATCGAAGCTGCTTTAGATTCTGCTCAACAACAATGGGAAGAAGATTCTAAGTTACATAGAGAAACTGTAACCGAAGATAATGTTGCTGAAGTTGTTTCTATGATGACAGGAATTCCTGTAAACAGAGTTGCTGAAGCTGAAAGTAATCGTTTGGCTGAATTACCATCTTTAATTCAAGGAAAAGTAATTGGTCAAGAAGTAGCGGTTACCAAAGTTGTTAAAGCAATTCAGCGAAATAGAGTTGGTTTAAAAGACCCTAACAAACCTATTGGATCTTTCATTTTCCTTGGTTCTACAGGAGTTGGTAAAACTCAATTAGCAAAAGTTTTAGCTAAAGAACTTTTTGATTCTGATGAATCTTTAATCAGAATAGACATGAGTGAATACATGGAAAAGTTTGCTATTTCTAGATTAATTGGAGCACCTCCAGGATATGTAGGGTATGAAGAAGGTGGACAACTTACAGAAAAAGTTAGACGTAAACCTTATTCTGTAGTTCTGTTAGATGAAATTGAAAAAGCACATCCAGATGTGTTCAACATGCTTTTACAAATTTTAGATGATGGACATATTACTGACAGTTTAGGTAGAAAAATCGACTTTAGAAATACAATCATTATTATGACTTCTAACATTGGTGTTAGAAAGTTAAAAGATTTTGGTGGTGGTGTTGGTTTTGGAACTCAATCGAAAAAGGATCAAGAAGATGAGCATGCTAAGAGTATTATAGAAGGTGCACTTAAAAAATCTTTTGCTCCAGAATTCCTAAATCGTATCGATGATGTAATTGTATTTAATTCTCTTGAACGTGAAGATATTCACAAAATTATTGATATTGAGTTAAAGAAATTATTATCTCGTATTTCTGAATTAGGTTATCACTTAAATCTTTCTGAAAAAGCTAAAGATTATATAGCTAATAAAGGATTTGATAAGCAATATGGTGCTAGACCTTTAAAAAGAGCGATACAAAAGTACATTGAAGATGCACTTGCCGAAGAGATTGTAAATTCTAAACTAGACGAAGGAGATTCGATTTTTATGGACTTAAGTGATGAAACAAAACGCTTAACCATTAAAATTGAAAAAGGTGAAAAACCAGAAGAAACTCGAACTGAGATAGACGAAGAATAAATATATGTAAAAACCCAAGTTAATTAACTTGGGTTTTTTATTTAAAATAATAACCATGAAAAAAACGATTATACTTTTAGGGTTAATACTTTTAACTTTTTTTATAAGCTCTTACATTTATTACAACAGAAATAACACAAACTCTTTACCATTTAACATCAATAAAAAAAGAGTTGTTTCTAAACAAACAAAGAAATATTGGTACGACGGTAATGCTGAAATTTCTAGTTATGAACTTTCTCAAGCTAGATATGGTGAAAACCATAAAGGAATAGCGACCTTAATTTTTGTTACAGAGCCTTTCTCTAAAACTTCTAACACTAAAGCAGATTACCCAAACAACAGTAACATTCCAGTCCTAAAATTAAATATGAATAAAAAATTTAATACTGGAATTTATCCATATTCTATGATGAATAGTACATTCTTTCCTTTTGAAAATGACAACTCTTCATTAAAAATAAGTTCTTCAATTCAAGAATGGTGCGGTATGACATATGTTGAAATGAAGAATACTGAAAACGATTATACAATAAATTTCAACTCGTATTTTGAAGGAGCTTCATTTAGAAATAAAAAAATTGAGAAAACTCTTTTAGAAGATGATTTGTGGTCTTTAATTCGACTAAATCCAAAACTACTTCCAACTGGAGAACACAAAATAATTCCGTCTTTCTTTTTTCTTAACTCTAAACATCAGAAATTTAAGAGTTATACTGCCAACATAAAATTAACGCAATTAGAAAACTCAATAATTTATCAAGTTACATATCCTAAACTAAAAAGAACATTAGAAATTACCTTTGAAAACTCTTTTCCTTTTAAAATTTTAGGCTGGTCAGAATCTCATGAAAGCGGTTACGGAAAAAACAAGAAGCTTTTAACTACAACTGCAAAAAAAATCAAAACCATCAAAGTTGACTACTGGAATAAAAACAAAAACAAAGATCTAACTTGGAGAAGTGAATTAGGTATCGAATAAATTAGCTACCCTCTCAAATATCATTTAACACAATGTTAACATTACGTAAATTCTTATAACACACTATATTTTAAGTATTTGTTTTTCGTATTTTGCCTGCCCAAAAACATAAAAACGTAAAAATGAAGAACAATTACTTTTTAAAAGTATTTTTTACAATTATTATTTTCAGCAATTATTACTTTTCAAATGCTCAGAGTTTATCTGCTGGAGATATTGCCATAATTGGGGTAAGTGTAGACAACGAAGATGTACTATTAGTCGCGCTTAAAGATATTCCTGCAAATGAATCAGTTTTCATTACAGACGATGAATGGGATACAGACAAATTTAGAACTGGTGAAGGCTTCCACGAATGGACTACACCATCATTAACTAAAGGAACTGTTGTTACACTTAGCTTTAATGATAATGTGGCTAGCGAAGGAACTCTTACTACTAGAGCTGGTAGCTTTGCATTAGGTAACAGTGGAGATGGAGTTTTTATTTATCAAACTTCTAATAATTTATATGATGGAACGCCAACTGTAATAGGGTTTGCTGGAGAAGACTCAGGAGACTCTGGCTCACTAACTGGATCTGGTTTAACAATCGGTGTTAATGCTGTTTATTTCGGTGGAGATAATGGTATTTACAATGATACTAGATCTGGACAAAGCGAAACGCAATTTCTTGGATTGATTTATGATAGTTCGAAATGGGCTACCTCTGGAACTGCGCAAACTTTTGACACTACTGCTTTTTCTTTTTCAACTACTCCTTCTTTAGGGTTCTTGATAAACTCAAGCACTGCAAATGAAACTGACGCTACATTTAACATCTCTGTACCTGTTTCATTATCTAATTATACTGCTGATGTAACTATCAGTGTTACTACTGATGCTAGTTCAACTGCAGAATCAGGTGATTTTTCTCTAAATACTAGTTCATTAACATTTACAGGAAATGAAACAAAAAATATTTCTTTAGATATTAATGATGATACAGATGCAGATAACGAAACTATCGTATTAAACATCGCTATTACTTCAGGTACTGCTGATATTTCAATTTCTCAACATACTATAACTATTAACGACGATGATTTACCAGAAATAGTTATTTCAGAAATAATGTACAATTCTCCAACTCCAGGAACAGATGACGAATGGATAGAATTATACAACTCTGACAGTCAAAATATTGATATTACAAACTGGACATTAGAATACAATGGAAATGTATTCACATTTCCTAGTCATACTCTTAACGCTAATAACTATATCGTAATTGCTGTTGGTAGTGGTGGTGATGGAGTATTCAACGCAGACAGTCCATTTATTCCTGACTTCAATAACTTAGGTGTAAATAATGAAGACGTAAAAGACACAAATAATACTAATAAACTAACCAATAGTTCTGCAACTATTACACTTAAAAATACTGCAGGTGCTACAGTAGATGTAGTAACATACGATGATGGCGATGAAAGCTCTACAGATGGTAATGGTACTACTTACGAAATCATTAACCCTTCTTCAAATAGCTCAACAACTAGTACTAATTGGCAAGCTAGTGTTCGTGATGGAGGTTCTCCTGGTAGAGCAAGCGGTGCTATTTGGAGTGGTGCTACTGATAATAATTGGACGACAGCAACAAACTGGTCTAACTCAATTTCACCAGCTTTCACAAGTGATGTTTTAATCCCAAACACAGTTTCTAACTACCCTACTGCTGCCAGCTTTATTTTTACCAATAGTATCACTTTTGAATCTGGAGCATCTCTTTTATTTAATTCATTTGTTAATGGTGAGATTATCTATAATAGAAATGTTAGTAGTGAATGGCATTTAGTTGCTTCTCCAATAGAAAGTGAAACAATTGAGAGTTTAATTAGCAATAATGATTTTGCAACTGGTACTGGAAGTAATATTGGAATTGGTTTATATGATAATGACAATTTAACAACTCCATGGCAATACCAAAGTAACTCTTCTACCGGTTCAATAGCGAGTGGAATAGGTATTTCTGTAAAATTAAATACTTCGCCTTTAGTATTTAAAGGAAACATGTATACTTCTGCTGATGCTATTTCTGTTAGTACAGGAAGTAGAAATGATTTTAACTTAGTTGGTAATCGCTACACTGGATATTTAGATTCTGATTTATTTTTAACTAACATATCTAACACACCAGTATTAGCAGAACAAACTATATGGTTATGGAACGGAACAGAATACATAACTAAAAACATGGCTGATCCTATTAAGATAGCGCCTACACAAGGATTCTTTATCAAAGCTGGAATCACAGCTGATGTAGCAATAAATCCTGCTATGTTAACACACAACAATACAAATACGTTCTTACGTCAATCTCCAAAATCATCTTTTGAATTATTTACTGAAAGTGACAATAAAAAAAGTTCTACTAAGGTATTTTATATTGATGGTAAAACTAAAGGCTTTGACAATGGTTTTGATTCAAGAATTTTTGGAGGTGTAGAAAATAATTTTGCAGTTTATACAGAATTACTAAATAATAATGATGGCAGAAAATTAGCAATACAAACCCTACCTAATCAAAATTACGACACCATGGTAATACCTGTAGGTTTAACTGCTGAAGCTGGTAAAAAGATTACATTTTCAGTGCTTGAATCTAATTTACCAACTGGTATTGATGTATATTTAGAAGATAGAAAAAATAATCTTTTTATAAATCTTTCTGAAAACAATCATGTAGTCACTTTACAAGAAGCTGCAAATGGAATGGGGCAATTTTATGTTCATACCACTGCTTCTAGATTAAATAATGAAGAGTTTGACAATGGCATTCAAAATATTAGCATTTATAGTTCAGCTAATAAAGAACTAAACATTAACGGCTTACAAACGAACGCTAATCTACAAGTTTTCTCTCTTTTAGGAGAGGAATTGGTTGAAACTAAAATTGTATCAGGTAATTCAAAAGTTAACTTATCTACTCTAGCAAACGGTATTTATATCGTTAAGTTAAATACTGAGTCAGGTAACATTACCAAAAAGATCATTTTAGAAAACTAGTCTACTAATTTATTTTCTATCTCAATATGAAAAATAATAAACAAAATAAAGAAGAGATTTCTAGAAAAGAAGCTCTTAAAAAATTAGGAAATTACAGTAAGTATACTGCATTAACTGCCTTAGGAACCTACTTAATTTTAAATCCAAAAAAGGCTCAAGCTGCTTCTCCTGAAGCTCCTGGTGAAGGATTTTAATGGGTCTCACTAAATAATTTAAAACCTCAAGGAGTTTTCTTTGAGGTTTTTTTATTTTTACCAAAATGGGAATAAAAACTACATTACTTAGAGAAGATATAGAAGATAAATCTATTGTTTGGTTTGCTGAAACCAATCAATACACGGTTCTAGAAAATAAAGTAGCGGAAATTATCTTCAATATAAATGACGGAATTTCAATTGAAGAAATTAGTAAAGAGTTAGAAAAAGAACTTAAAGTCTCTTTTGATGATGCTTTAGATTTCACTAAAAAAGTATACACAGATATTTATGAACCCAATACTAAAAATAACTTCAAAAAAACCGAAATCGATCATAATTTTAAGGTTCCTCCTTTTCAAATTTCAAAATTTTATAAAATAAACGACATCACTTTTAGAGTAGATTTTCTTTCAGATTTTGAAGAATATTTAGTTCACCCTAAGTTTTCTCATTTAGAAATAGATCAAACACAAAACTTTGATCATCATTTTCAATCCTTTACACAAAACAACATCACTTACTTACTAATTAATGGTGATTTTATAGGCTCGTGGCACAGAAAAGACATTCATTATTTTCAAGGAAAGTTTTCAATGTATATTGTGCAATACATACACAATAAACCTGAAGATGAATGGATGGGTATTTTTCATGCTTCTGGATTAGGGAATCAAAATAAATCTTTATTATTATTAGGTGATTCTGGAAATGGAAAAAGTACTTCTTTAGCTATTTTACAGGCAAATGGATTAACTTGTTTAGCAGATGATTTTGTTCCTATGGACATTGAAAAACAAAATATTTACACGTTTCCTTCTGCAATTTCAATAAAGAAAAATAGTTTAGAAACCTTACTTCCTATGTATCCTGAACTAGAAAATTCTGCAGAATTTCACTTTAAAACACTTAACAAAATTGTTCGTTTTTTACCTCCTAAAACAAATAAAACTAACTATAACTCCCCTTGCAATCATCTTATTTTTATTAAATATGAAAAAGATAGTGGATTAGATTTTAATCCTATCTCAAAAATAGAAGCTTTTCAACAATTAATTCCAGATTCTTGGATTTCTAACAAACCTAAAAATGTAAAAATATTTTTAAAATGGTTTTCTAATACAACGTGTTATCGTTTAACCTATTCCGACAATAAAAAAATGGTAAAAACTATTAAAAATATACTTAATGATGACGTATAAAGAAACATTATTTTTTGTGGGAAAATGTTTAACTATTAATCATGAAGAGCATAATAAACATATTGTCGAAAAACAATTAAAAAACAACACTGTTGACTGGGATAACGTGGTTAGGCTAAGCACAGAACATTATGTTTTCCCTGCTTTGTATTGTAATCTGAAAAAAGCTGATTTTTTAAAATATTTACCTAATGATTTAGTCGAATATATGAAACATATAACTGACTTAAATCGAGAGCGTAACACACAGATAATTGAGCAAGCTAAAGAAATTAATGAATTATTACTTTCTCATAATATCACGCCTATATTTTTAAAAGGAACAGGAAATTTACTTGAAGGACTTTATGACGATATTGCAGAAAGAATGGTTGGAGATATTGATGTTTTGTTTTCCCTAGATCAGTTTTTGGAAGCTTACGATACACTTTTAAATAACTCGTATAAAACTAAATATAAAAACTACCCAAAATTCCTCAGACATTTAGCTCCCCTAGTAAATGAAAATAAAATTTCTAGAATTGAAATACACAAAGAAATGACTACAGAAAAGTATATTCATTTTTTTAATTACGATACAATAGAAAAAGAAATAAAAAAGATTGAAAATTTAAACTTTCTTAGTTTTGAAGATCAATTAAAATTATCAATCATAGCTTTTCAAATAAACGATGATATGCAGTATTACAATTCTATTAGTTTAAGAAATGCTTATGATGTCTTTTTAATATGTCAAGAAGTAAATAGCACTGAATCTATTGGATCATTAAATGATAAAATTAGAACACCTCTAAACAACTTCTTAAGTATCACAAATAAAACGCTCAATAGTAAATCTGTAAAATTTTCATCTGACAAAAACTCTCAAAAGTATCTTGATAAATTCATCCAACTACTTGATGACAAAAAACTAAAAAAACGACTTCACAAACAAACTACAAGAAAGTTGTTTTATAAAAAAAGATTAAAGATTATTTTAGAGACTTTCTACAAGAAAGGTCACGCTACTTGGTTAATAAATAGGATTATAAAAGGTAAATAAATTTAACTTTCCAATAAATTTTTAATGTCATCAAAATTTAATCCTCCATAATTACCAGAGCTCATTAAAAGTAAAACTGAGTCCTTCAATTCTTTTTTTAATAAATAATCTTTAAACTGAATTGGATTTGTATACACAACCAAATCATCTCTTTTAAAAGCATCGGTAATTTGTTTTTCTGTAACTTCTTCCAGCTGTTTTATTTTTACAGCATGAGGAGAATAAAAAACAACAGCTTCGTCAGCCTTATCTAAGGTATCTTTATATTCTGATAAAAAATCAGCATTCAAACTACTGTAAGTATGTAGTTCTAAACATGCAATAAGCTTTTTATTTTTAAATTGATCTTTTACTGCTGTTGTCGTCGCCTTTACTTTTGAAGGTGAATGTGCAAAATCTTTGAAAATTACGGAAGAATTACGCTCAGCAATTTTTTCTAATCGCTTACTAGCTCCTTTAAATGACATAATAGCTTCATAGAAATCTTCTTCATCTATTCCCATATGCTGACAAATCCATTTAGCTCCAGCTATGTTCTGTAAATTATGATCCCCAAACACTTCTAAAGGTAAATCTCCTTCTGTAGTTTTTAAATAAGTAACGCCATCCTCTATAAAATATTCAGGTAAATTGTATGGATATTTTTTTATAGAATTTGTAGAATTTTCAACTATACGTTTTACGGTTTCATCTTCTTCATTATAAACCATGATTCCTCCATTAACCAATGAATCCGTAAAAACCTGAAACTGTTCAATATAATTTTCAAAAGTTGGAAACACATTAATATGATCCCACGCAACCCCACTTAATAAAGCAATATTTGGTTGATATAAATGAAACTTAGGTCTTCTATCGATAGGTGAGCTCAAATATTCATCTCCTTCTAATACAATAAAATCATTTTCCTCAGTTAAATGCACCATAGTATCAAAACCTTCCAATTGTGCACCCACCATGTAATCTACTTCTTTTTCATGATAATTCAACACATGTAAAATCATTGAAGTTATTGTAGTTTTCCCATGTGAACCTCCTATTACAACACGAGTCTTATGTTTCGACTGTTCGTATAAAAACTCAGGATAAGAATAAATTTTCAGACCTAAATCTTGAGCTTTAATTAACTCAGGATTATCAATCTTAGCGTGCATACCTAAAATAACTGCATCAAGTTCATTAGTTATCTTTTCAGGAAACCATCCAAAACTTTCAGGTAATAAACCTTTTTTCTCTAATCTAGATTTAGAGGGATCATGTATAGTATCGTCACTTCCTGTTATTTGATATCCTTTTTGATGTAAAGCTATAGCTAAATTATGCATAGCACTACCTCCTATTGCTATAAAATGTATTCTCATTAGGCCTTTTATAATGATTCGCTAAAATAGTCAAACTAAACCGTAAAATGTTAAATAATTGCACTCTGTAAAATTTATAGTAGCTTTGTCGACCATAGCTATTGCTTTTGTAAAAATGAAAATCAAACTAAATACTTTATCGTACTTACTTGTTATAACGTTATTTAATGTGTTCTTTTCTTATTCACAATGTGCAGGAAGCGATGCTTCTGTAACTATTTGCGATAAAGAACTAGACACTAATTATCAGCGTTTTGACCTTTTCAGTCAATTAAACGGATCACCAAGTACTGGTGGAAAATGGGCCAGCGAAAACCCTGTAAACAGATTTGCTTTAAACGAAAATACGGGTACACTAAATCTTTGGAGTATTAATCGTTTTGGTGAACATAAATTTATATATACCAATGATAGTTGTGGAGAAAATGCAACTGTTACTGTATTTTTAGGCGGATATCCTGGTGAAGATAATATTGATGGTGGTGCAAACGCTTGTGAAGATGACACTGCTGTAGATTTATTCTCTTTTTTAGATAACGACTTAGTAAGTTTAAGCTCTGATATTAATGGTACTTGGAGAGTTGGTCCTGGATCTAGTACACCTCCTAGTGCATTAAATGGCAATTTATTTAACGCTACTGTTGCTGGCCTTGGTACGCATACTTTAACGTACACTGTAGATGCTGTAGACTCTTGTCCTTCAAGAACAGCTACTATTGTTTTAGAAGTACATAGAGCTTCTGATTCAGGGATAGCTTCAGAACTTGTAATTTGTGATACAGATGATTTAAGTGGTTACAGTAATTTAAACTTGTTTGATTATTTATCAGGTAATGATAGTGATGGAATTTGGTCAGATAACAATAGTACAGGTCAAATAACATCTTTAACTGATCACATTATAGATGTTGAACAAATTTACAACGATTTTGGATCTGGTCTATATTCTTTTACCTACACAGTTTTCCCAATACATGGAGTATGTTCAACTGAATCTAGTACTGTTAATATTTTTATTCCTGAAGTTGCAGGTAAATTTTCTGTTGAAAAATTATGTGATTTTGAAAATACTACAATTACAATCACACATGAAGGTACAGTGGAGGCTCAAATGATCTATAATCTAGAATATGAAATAGTAGATAAAAATACAGGATTAGTAGTTTACACAGGAACAGAACCAAACATAAATTTCTCTGAATTCGATGTTGACCTAGGAATTAGAACTTTAACTCAATATACTTTTGAAATTAATGCTTCGATATTATCATCAGGTAGTTATACCATAAGAACAAAAGCTATAAGAGATATTAGAAATATTATTTGTGACTCTTATACTGTTGAAGAGGCTGACTTTATCATATTTAATGCTAAAGTAAATGTTGAAGATATTTGTTTTGATACTGATATTATCGACATTGAAATATCTGAATTAACAAATAATAATGGAATGTTATCTAATAGTGAACACACGATTAGTTACGTAGTTTCTAACACAGTTAACTCTGATGTTATTGCAGTTAATGATTTAAGAGTTTTATTTTCCGATGGAAAAGCAACTTTTCCTTTAGACTTTTCATCTTTCCCTAAGCAAATTGGTGAATATACCATAGATATTACTTCACCCACAGCAATTGGTTTAAATTGTGTTGAAGAAAGCTTTACCATAAAAAGAGTTCCTGAAGACATTACACTCGACTTACAATTAGATAACGCCTGTAATGCTACTGACATGAAAATTCTTGTCGATGCACCAACTTTAAGTAGCGGAGAATATACAATCACTTACGAAGTGACAGAATTAAATAGTGCTACAAAACTTATTGAAAACACTATTGTTTTCTCTGGTGGAAACGCTAATTTCAATGTAGATATTTCAGGATTAGCGCAAGGAAATTATAACGTATTATTGAAAAGTATACAAAACGATACAGATCCTTGTAGAACAGAATTTGAATTTCAACTCACAGAATCATTTTCTATAAACGGTATTCCAGACGCACCTATTTTATCAGAGAATCAATCATTTTGCTTATCTAGTTTTTTCCCTAATCAACCTACCTTAAATGACATTGTTGTTGATCAAGGAGAAAATTTAACGTGGTATGAAAGCTCGAGTTCAACAACCCCACTAAATATAAATACAACTCTAGAAAATGATAAAACATATTTTGTTACTGCTAATGATCCAGAAAACAGTTGTGAGAGTTCAGATCGTTCAGTAGTCACAATTAAAATAATTTCAACTGAAATGGTTAGCTCTACAAATAGAACCCCTACTTTCTGCGGGTTAGATAATGCTACTTTAGCAGATTTTGATGCAACTACAACAACAGGTACAATTATTTGGTATGATGCTAATACAGGTGGAGCTGTACTAGACCCAACAACAATCATAGAAAATAATGAAAGTTATTTTGCAGTTTCAAAAATAGATGACTGTGAGCATCATGAACGCTTAGAGTTTATCGCAACTGTTATTTCTCCTCCAACACCAGAGTTTAATGGAGATACCCAACGCTGTAAATTGGATAATTTAACTTTAGCAGACATTAGTGTAGACTTTACCAGTGTAACTGGTTATGATTTACTATGGTACGATAGTAACGAAGCCGGTACTGAATTGAGTGAAAACGAACTTATTGAACAAGACATTACATACTACGCTGCTTATGTAGATCCAACTACGAGCTGTGAAAGTATGAGAACTCCTATAACTATAGATTTATCTGATTGTAATCCTGAAGATTATGATTTCTTTATTCCTGATGGTTTTTCTCCTAACAATGATGGAACTAACGATGAATTTTATATTCCGTTTATCGAATTTTTCTATCCAGATTATGAATTAGAAATTTTTAATCGATATGGTCAATCATTATTTAAAGGAAACATCGACAACCCAAAATGGGATGGTCAAAATACCTCTAGATCAGAAGTTACAAGTGGTGTTTACTTTTATATACTTAACTACAATAAAGATAATCTAAAGCCTAAACAAGGTAGAATTTACTTGAGTAAATAAAAATAGCTGATGAAAAAACTAATATATCTCATTTGTATTTGTGCTGTTATTGATCTCTTTTCTCAACAAGATCCACAATACACACAATATATGTACAACCAAAATATTGTTAACCCTGCATATGTTACCAACGATTTGGGTGTTATAAATTTTGGAGTAATGCACAGAAGACAATGGACTTCAGCTGTTGGTACACCTAAAACTTATAACTTTTTTGTACATGCTCCTTTAAGTAATAATATAGAAGCTGGTATATCTGTAGTCACAGACGACATTGGTGATGGAGTTTTAAAAGAAAACAACTTTTATGCAGACTTTGCTTACATGATAAATATTGCTGAGGGTCATAAATTATCATTTGGTTTAAAAGCTGGTTTTACTAGTTTTAATACAAACTTCAACAACTTCAGGTTTCCTGATGAAAACATAAGTTCTGGTTTCATCCCTACTGATTTAGCTTTTGAAAATCAAAATAAAACTTTTGTCAACTTTGGTGCTGGTTTATTCTATTTTACTGATAAATATTACATTGGAGCTGCTATTCCTAACTTAGTAAAAGGAGAACATTTTGAAGAGAATAATGGATTAAATAGTATTGGTGGTGAAGAAATTCATTTGTTTGTTAATGGTGGTTACGTTTTTCAACTTTCCGATCTAGTCAAATTAAAACCGTCATTTATGACTAAAGTTGTAAAAGGTTCTCCTATAGTATTAGACACAGCAGTAAATGTTTTATATAACGACAAAATTGAAGCAGGCCTAGCTTACAGAGTTAATGATGCAGTAAGTCTAATGTTTAACTTCCGACTTTTTGATTCTTTGCGAATGGGATATGCGTTTGATTACACCACAAACAATTTAGGAAACTTTAACTCTGGAACTCACGAATTCATGTTATTATTTGACTTCGACACACTAGGTTTAAAGAAAGGATACGATAAATCACCAAGATTCTTTTAAAAGATTACTATGAAGAAAATAAGTTTTTTACTACTATTCAGTTCAGTTTTTATTTGCTTTTCTCAAAGTCAATCACTTAAAAGAGCACACAAATATTTTGAAAGAACTTTCTATTCAGAAGCAATTCCGTTGTATGAAAAAGCCTTAAAAGAAAGAGAGAGTTTTGATGCGATAAAAAACCTAGCAGATGCTTACTACTACACATATAATATGGAAAAGGCAACTGTAAATTATCGTTATTTACTAAAAAACTACAGAAAGTATGTCGAAGAAATCTACTATTACAGATTTTCAAATTCATTAAAAGCATTAGGCGAATACAAAAAAGCGAACAATGTTTTACTGAATTATTATAAAACAAAAGACGAATCTAAATATACTCAACTTCAAAAAGAAATTGAATATCTAGAAAATATTGAAGCTTTAGGAAATCGTTTTACTATAGATAACTTAGGAATCAATACTCCTGATTCTGAATTTGGAGCAATTCAAAAAGGTGATTCTATCATATTTGCTGCTCCAAGGAAAGAAATTTATGGAAAACGTTTCGGTTGGAATGGTCAGCATTATTTAGATATTTACCAAGTAAATACGAACCAAATGTATTTAGGAGATAGTATTTCGAAACCTTTCTCTGAAAAAATTAATTCGAAACTTCATGAATCTAATATCATTTTCACCAAAGATGGTAAAACAGCCTATTTCACCAGAAACAGTGAAATAAAAGGAAAAAGGAATACAGACGATAAAAAAATAACACACGTACAACTGTATAAAGCAGAGCTTATTGATAATGAATGGAAAAATATTTCATCACTTTCTTTTAACTCTAACACCTACTCTACCGAACACCCAGCATTAAGTCCTGACGAAAAAACTTTATATTTTGCTTCTGACATGCCTGGAGGATTTGGTGGATTTGATTTGTATGCTGTAACCATTGATTACGATGGAAGTTTTGGAAAACCTCAAAATTTAGGAGAAACAATAAATACTCCCAAGAAAGAACAATTTCCATTCATTAGTGAAGATAATAAACTCTATTTTTCTTCTAACGGACATCCAGGTTTTGGATCTTTAGATGTATTTGTTTGCTCTATTTCAGATGGTAAAATATCGAAACCAGATAATGTCGGATTTCCTGTAAATTCTGGTTATGATGATTTTTCATTCAATATCAATTCCAAGACAAAAGAAGGTTTTTTTGCTTCCAATAGAAAAGGTGGAAAAGGAAGCGATGACATTTATAGAATCACAGAACAAAAGCCATTAAAAATCGAACCTTGTTCTCAATTTATCTCCGGATTAATTACTGATGAAGATTCTGGTGTAATTCTTAATGATGTACAATTGATTTTGGTAGATAAAAACCAAAAAGAAATCACGAAGACAAACACGTCTAACAGTGAAAAATTCAAGTTCAAAGTTAACTGCCAAACTACTTACACTGTAAAAGCTTCGAAAATTGGATACAAATCCAATCAAAGAACAATAGTTCTCAAAAAAGTTAGAAATAAAGACAACGATGCTTCTATGACTTTAAAATCTTTAGCAATTATAGAGAAAGAAAAAAGAGAAGCGCTTGCTTTAAAACTTAAGAAAGAAGAAGAACTAAAATTAAGGAATGCTGAAAAATTAAAGTTTGCAAAAGATAAAAAACGTAAAGAAATTGTTGAAAAAGAAAAAGATATAGAAAAGCAAAAAGATAAGATTGTTATCAAAACAGACGAAATCAGCTTTGATTATAAATTATGGTATTTGAGACGTGATAGCAAAAAAGCAATTGACAAAGTTATAAATCTAATGAAAAAATATCCTGACATGATTGTTGAGGTAGGAACACATTCAGATATTCGAGGTAATAACCGTTATAATTTAGAACTATCACAAAAGAGAGCAACTTCAGTTCGCATGTATTTCTTAGAGAGTGGTATTGAACCTGATAGAATCACTGCAATTGGTTATGGTGAAACACAACCTCTTATTAAATGTAAAACGGAAGAATCTTGTACAGAAGAACAACATGAAATTAATAGAAGGTGTGAATTTATTGTAAAGAAAATTCTATAAATCTTCTAATAATTTCAAAAATTGGTATAGCAATTGATTTAATATCATATACTAAGTAAAAAGATAGTTTAACTTAAATATCTAACTAGTTTACTTATTTAAACTTTAGTATATTGAACCTATCTGAGTACTTTGTAAAAAAGTATTAAAAATCATACCATGAAAAATAAATCGATTGCAATACTAATGCTAACGTTTTTCTCTACTTTATTATCTGCACAGAATAACTTTGAAAAGTTATGGGAAGAAGTGCATCATTTCGAGCTATTTAATCAGCCTAAATCAGCTTTAAAAATAGTTGAAAAAATATACGAAAAAGCAAAAAAGGCGAAAAACGCTCCTCAAACTGTAAAGGCACTTTTATATAAAAGTAAATTCTCTTTGACGCTTGAAGAAGACGCACAACTAAAAATTATTTCTCAATTTAAAGCGCATATAAATCAAAGTAAAACTCCAACCAAAAGTATATTACAAAATATTCTTGCCAACATGTATTGGCAATATTTTCAAAATAATAGATGGAAATTTTACCAAAGAACTAAAACAGATGAAAAAGTAGATAAATTAGACTTTAGAACTTGGGATTTAGAAACTTTATTTGCTGAAATTCACTTACAATTTCAAAATTCTTTAGCTCCAAAAAGCGAACTACAAAATACAACTATTCAAGAGTTTCATTCTTTATTATCTATAGAAGAAAGTTCTGAAAAATATCGACCTACGCTATATGATTTCCTTGCTCATAATTCTTTGAACTTCTATGAATCTGATGAAACAAGAATTACCAAACCTGCGTATCAATTCAAAATATCAGATGAAAAACTAATTTCGGAAGCTGAAAATTTTACTTCTTTAAAATTAGAAAGTAAAGATGCATTGTCTCTACAATTCAACGCACTAAAAATTTATCAAAATTTAATCGCCTTTCATTTAAAAAAACAAAATGTACATGCATTAGTTGATGTCGATTTATTACGTCTAAACTTTGTAAAAACAAAAGCGGTATTTTCAGATAAAGATCAATTATTTTTAAATACTTTACTGAATTCTGAAAAGAAATACAACACACATGAAGCTTCTGGATTATATGCTTTTAAAATCGCAAAATTGTATCACAATAAAGCCAATACCTACACATATGAAAAAGAGAAAAATAAACAACATCGTTTTAAAAACAATGAGGCTTTAAAAATTTGTAATAGCATTATTAAAAAATTCCCAAAAAGCTTTGCAGCTAGTAAAAGTGAAATTTTAAAAACGAATATCAACAAAAAAAGTATTCAAGTTACAGCAGAAGAATATATTCCGTCAGAAACATTTTCTAGAGTTTTAGTCAATTATAAAAACATAGATCAACTTCATTTTACGGTTTACAAAATAGATATAGATCAAGTAGACGAAATTCAATCAACATACACTTACAAAAAGCAAATAAACCTTATTCGCGGATTAAAAAAAGTTAATCATTGGTCTCAAAAACTACCTAATGAGTTTGACTATCAAAACCATACCAATGAAATTATTATTCCTAAGCAGAAAAAAGGAACTTATTTATTAGTTGCTTCAATCAATAAAGAACTAAATGATAAAACTATCTATGGATTTACTTCTTTTCAAGTTACCGATTTAACTTTAATAACAAGAACTCAAACTGGGACAATGATTTATCAAGTCGTTAACAGAAATACTGGTAAACCCGTTGAAAAAGCTTTAGTAAACTTCAGCAATAAAAAAAGATGGAATGGAAAAAGTATTAATGTTTCATTTGAGACCGATACAAATGGAGAAATACAATATAATCCAAAAGATTATTATGGAAATGTTACTGCAAAAATTACATATAAAGATGATGTGGTATCCATACATAATTTATACTTAAGAAGACAATACAACGATTTTCATGAATCCACAGCACAAACAGAAACTTTTTTATTCACAGACAGAAGTATTTACAGGCCAGGGCAAACTGTATTTTTTAAAAGTATTTCTCTAGAAAAGCTAAAAAATAAATCAACAGTAATTGCAAATCAGAATATTGAAATAGCAATTAAAGATGTGAATAGCGTTACGTTGCAAACATTAAAACTAAAAACAAATGAATTTGGTTCTGCATCAGGAGAATTTATACTTCCAAACTCCGGATTAACAGGAAGTTTTGAAATCGTTACAACCATAAACGGAAGAAGAAATTATGAGTACATTTCGGTCGAAGAATACAAACGCCCTAAATTCGAAACTGATTTTAAACCTATTACTTCTTCTTTTAAACTATATGATAGTATTAAAGTTGTTGGCTTTGCGAAATCTTATGCTGGAACTAATATTACTGACGCAAAAGTTACTTATCGTGTTCATAGAAAAGTGCAATTCCCTCATTGGTATTACTGGTATCGTCCTTCTTTTAACCGTTCTGAATCACAAGAAATAAAAAATGGTGAAGTAACTACTAATGATAAAGGAGAGTTTGAAATTATTTTTAAAGCACTACCAGACGAAAATGTGGCTAAAGATCAATTACCTATTTTCAATTATGAAATTACAGCAGATGTTACCGATCTTAACGGAGAAACTAGAAGTAAAACTACGATAGTAAAAGTTGGGTATCATAGTTTAATAGCAACTATAGAAATTGATGATAAACTGAATAAAAATGACAAGAAACATTCTTTTAAAATTGATACTAAAAATTTAAATGATGAGTTTGTTCCTACTACTGGAAATATAAAAATCTATAAATTACAAGCTCCTAAATATCCTTTAAGAAAAAGACCTTGGATGAGTCCTGATTACCAAACTATTTCTCAACAAGAATTTGAAGAAAAGTTTCCTCATGATCCATATAAAGACGAAAATAATCGCAAATATTGGAAAAAAGGAGATTTAGTTTTCAATGAAAAATTTAATACTGAAAAATCTAAAGAAGTCTCACTTAGGAAAATTAAAAAATGGACTTCTGGAAGTTATATTATAGAATTATCTTCAAAAGATAAGTTCGGACAAACCGTGAGTGATAAAAGTTATTTCACTGTGTTTTCAGACCGAGATAAAGTTCCTGTAGATAATCAATTATTTACCTTCAGAACCGATAAAAAATCATATAAACCTGATGAAACGGCTAAAATAACGGTAAGTACAAACTCTAATGATCTTACTGTGATGTTGTTTGTAGAAAAAAAACATGAAGTAATTGCTTCTCACTATATACATCTAGATAAAAACAGTAAAACCATTGAAATACCTATTACAAAAGAAGATTTAGGAGGATTTGGTGTTCATTATCATCTAGTGAATTACAACGATTTTAAACAAGGAGGACAAATAATTGATGTACCTTATCCGAATACAGATTTAGAAATTATTACGAAAACCTTTAGAGATAAATTACAACCTGGACAAAAAGAGACTTGGTCTTTCACGATAAAAGGAGCTAAAAAAGAAAAAGTAACAGCCGAATTATTAGCAGGAATGTACGATGCTTCTTTAGATCAATTTGTAGATCACGAATGGGATTTTTACCCTATTGATAAACCTAGATATTATGGTTCTATTTCAAGTAATTCAAAAGGATTTGGAACTAATAATTTCATTTTTAAAAACCTGAATGGAAATTCATTTGGAAACAATTATCCTATTTTAAAACATAGTAAATTCAACTGGTTTGGTTTTAGTTTTAATAATAGTAAATGGGTTAATAGAAATTATTTAAGATCCTTAAAACGTCCTGAACAAGTTAAAACATCAGGAAGTTTTACAGGAACTGTTTCAGGTGTGATTCGTGATGAAAACGGACCTTTACCAGGTGTTTCTATTATAGTGAAAAAATCTTCTAACGGTACATACACCGATTTTGAAGGAAAGTTCTCAATAAAAGTAAAGAAAAATGATCAATTGGTATTTAGTACTATTGGTTATAAAACCATAGAAGTTCCTGTAAAAAACTTTTCTAAGCTGGATGTTATGATGAGTGAAGATACAGCTGCTTTAGATGAAGTTGTTATTACAGCATATGGTGATACTAGATCTCAAACAAAAAAGCTTATGGCTAAAGTAGCAGCTCCTGCTAATTCAGTCAAAAAATATGAAGAAAGATCAGATGATGTTTTAGAAGAAAGTTATTATGACCGTTTAGGTGATAGCACAAATACTTCTCTAAAGAAAGATTTGAAGACAATAAAAGCACGTAAAAACTTACAAGAAACTGCTTTTTTCTATCCAAAACTGTTAACTGACAAAAACGGAGATGTTTCCTTTACATTTACAATGCCAGAAGCATTAACCAAATGGAAATTACAGTTACTTGCACATACAAAAGCGTTACACTCTTCTACCGAAGTTTTAGAAACAGTAACTCAAAAAGAATTAATGTTTGTACCAAATGCGCCTCGTTTTTTACGTGAAAAAGATCAAATTACAATTAGCGCAAAAATTAGTAATCTAACCGATAAAACACTTCAAGGTGTAAGTCAATTAATTTTAACCGATGCTATTACAGGAAAAGCTATTGATACTGATTTACAAAACAAACAAGTACAAAAAAGTTTTTCTGTAGATGCTAATGGAAACACAAATGTATCTTGGAACCTAGTTATTCCTGAAACAATTCAAGCTGTTGAATATAAAATTGTGGCACAAGCAGGCCAATTTAGTGACGGAGAACAAAATGTACTTCCTGTACTTTCTAACCGAATGTTGGTTACAGAAACTCTTCCAATGTGGGTGAGAGAAAACCAAACTAAAACATTTACTTTAGATAAATTGAAAAATACTAGCTCTACAACTTTAAAGCATCATCAACTAAGTTTAGAGGTTACTTCTAATCCTGCTTGGGAAGCTGTTCAGGCACTTCCTTATTTAATGGAATATCCGCATGAATGTGCAGAACAAACTTTCTCTCGTTATTACGCTAACACATTAGCTGGTTTTATTGCCAACAGTAATCCTAAAATTCAGAATGTATTCAATCAATGGAAAAATAGTGAGACTTTAATCAGTAATCTTGAGAAAAATCAAGAATTAAAATCACTAATCATTCAAGAAACACCATGGTTACGCGATGCACAATCGGAAAATGAACAAAAGAAACGTATTGCCTTACTTTTCGATTTAAATAAAATGCAAAATGAGCAAAGTAATGCAATTAACAAATTGCAACTCATGCAAATGGAAAGTGGTGGTTTTCCTTGGTTTAAAGGATCAAACTATGCTAGTCCGAACATTACAAATCACATTTTAACAGGATTTGGTCATTTACAAAAACTTGGTGTAATAAGTGAAAATGAAATTTCTGAAAACATGATCGTAAGTGCTATTCAATTTTTAGATCAACATATTGAATACAGGTATGATTTACTTTTGAAAAGAGCAAAACGTATACAGGCTTCTGAAAATAAAAAAGCGTATGATGAATTTTTAGCTAAACAACATATTGGCTATTTCGAACTTCAGTATTTATACATGAAAAGTTTCTTTGAAGATCATAAAACTACAAAGAAAACAAAAAAAGCTATTGATTATTACACTAAACAAGCCGCAAAATATTGGAATGATTTTAACTTATATGGAAAAGGTTTAAATGCTTTAATTCAATTTAGAAATGGTAATAAAAAATCTGCCAACTTAATTTTAAAATCTTTAGAAGAAAATAGTATTACTTCAGAAGAATTAGGAATGTATTGGAAAGAGAATAAAGCAGGTTGGTATTGGCATCAGGCACCTGTAGAAACTCAAGCCTTATTAATTGAAGTTTTTGCTGAAATTAAAAACGACACCAAAATTATTGATAACTTAAAAGTTTGGTTACTCAAAAATAAACAAGTAAATCGTTGGAAAACGACTAAAGCAACCTCAGAAGCAATTTATGCGTTACTTTTACAAGGTACAAATTGGCTAGCTTCAGACGAGTTAGTAACTGTTACTGTTGGAAATAAAATTATCGATCCAACTCAACTTGAAAACACAAAAATAGAAGCTGGAACAGGTTACTTTAAAACCTCTTGGAACGGAAAAGAAGTTACTCCAGATAAAGCAAAAGTAACTTTAACTAAAAACAATAAAGGTATAGCTTGGGGTGGATTATACTGGCAATATTTTGAAGATTTAGATAAAATTACACATGCTAAAACGCCTTTACAAATCACTAAAAAATTATTTAAAAAGGTAAATTCCGACACAGGTAAAGAATTAAAAAAACTATCGGAAACTAATTTAGAAATTGGCGATTTGGTTACCGTGAGAGTTGAATTGAAAGTTGATAGAGATATGGAATTCATTCATATGAAAGACATGAGAGCTGCGGCTTTTGAACCTGTTAATGTATTATCAAAATACAAATGGCAAGATGGTTTAGGTTACTATGAAAGTACCAAAGATGCAGCAACACACTTTTTCTTTGATCGTTTACCTAAAGGAGTTTATGTTTTTGAATATGATGTTCGTGTAAATAACAAAGGTGATTTTAGTAACGGTATAACTACTATACAAAGTATGTATGCACCAGAGTTTACAAGTCATTCTAAAGGAGTTCGAGTTTCAATAAAATAATTTGTATGCAATTTAAGACAAGCTGTTTTTTAACTTTTTTTATACTGATAATTAGTATTAAATCTTACACCCAAAATATCGATTTAAAATCGTATCGTTGGGAAAATAGAATGATTGTTATTGTTTCTAAAGACTCAAAAGACAGCTTGTACATAAAACAGTTACAAGAATTCTCAGAACCTGCTAAAGCTTTTAAAGAGCGTAAACTAAAAATATTAGATGTACAAAAAAATAGAATTCGTGAAATTTCATTCGAAAATGACAAAACCGAAATAGGATCTTGGAAAAATGAAACTAGTTTATACGACAAATATGCTTCAAAGAAGCCCCCTTTTAAAGTCATATTGATTGGTCTTGATGGAGGGAGAAAAAAAACTGTAAAAAATAAAGTATTTACCAAAAATCTTCTTTTCACTTTAATTGATGGAATGCCTATGAGAAAAGCTGAGTTAAAAAGGAATTAGTATTTTTAAAAGCCACTAAACTATGGATCTTTTTAACTAATGAAACCCATTAAACAAGTTACATTCAAAAAGAAAAATAAAGACCATCTTTATTTTGATTTGGTTGATTTAAGTAGCATTATACATTTAAAGCCCTCAGATCATAATCAATTTGAACATCATAAAGTTTCTTTTTATGTGATGGTTTTTATTTCCAAAGGTGAGGGAATTCATAATATTAACTATCAGGATTATTCGTATCAAAAAGGCACTATTTTTACCTTAAGAAAAAATAATATTCATAAATTCTACAAATCTGAAGCTAGCGGGAAAATTCTTGTTTTTACCGAAGATTTCATTATAAAATACTCAGATAAGTTCGAAACTTTAAAACTATTTCAACTTTTTAATGAAATGTTAAGTGCTCCTAAAATTCAATTAAACTCCAGTGAATTTGAGGAAATTCGTAAAATCGTACTTCAAATTAATATTGAATTTTCTAATAGTAACGATTCGTATTCCACTCCTATTATCAGAAGTTTAGTTCAAGTTTTGATCTTGAAATTATTACAAATAAAATCAAAAAGTAATACTAACTTCGATAATAAAAACTACCATTTAAAATTTACTAAACTTCAAGAACTAATTGAAAAAGAATGCTTTGAAAGTAAAAAAGTTTCCTTTTATGCTGAAAAACTAGGTGTAAGTTCTAAAACACTGAACAATATTACGCAAAGTATTGTTGGCAAATCTACAAAGGCATTTATTGATGAAATTTTGATTCTACAAATTAAAAGACTCATTATCAACTCTCAACTTTCACTAACTGAAATAGCATATCATGTTGGTTTCGATTCACCGACTAATTTTTTTAAATACTTCAGAAAACGAACTCAGCTTTCTCCAAAAGAGTTTAAAGAATTAAATCAATAGATAACTTTCCCATTTTTACCCTAAAAATATTTTTTTTCACCTAAGCTTCACATCTTCTCAATATACTTTTGAGGCACATTAATTTTAAACCAATTTATCATGAAGCGATTCATTTCTTTATCGAGTATAGTATACTTAACTGTACTAATTACTGGATGTAATGCTCAGCAAAAAAACTCAAAAGAGATTATGAAAAATAAAGAAGCTATTTCTGCTTTTTACCAAAAAGCCTTAACCGTAAATAAAGATACAAGACCTACAGCTGTTTTAACTCGGTTAATGGCAGAAGGATATCAATCATTTAATTCTACTGGTTCAAAAGGAGCAAAAGAATTAATGAGACAATTAGAATTCTTCTGGAAATTAATTCCTGATTTAAAGTGGGAAACACAACAAATCATAAATGATGGAGACAAATTTGTAGTAAGAAGTATTGCTACAGGAACTCCTAATGGTGACTTTATGGGATTACCAACAAACGGATCTAAGTCATTTAAAATAATGACTATCGATATTCATACCATGAAAGACGGAAAGTTTGTAAGTACAAATCATATTGAAGATTGGGCCACTGCAATGCAACAACTAAAATCTAAAAGTTCTTCCGATGAAACTATGAAAGTTGCCATGGATTTTATGGGAGCTATAGGGAAAGGTGATATGAAAAAGATGGTAAGCTTAATGCATGATGATATGGTTTGGCACAATGAAGGTGATAAAAGCATGCCTTGGATTGGACCATGGAAAGGTAAAAAAACAATTTTAGAAAAGTTTTTACCTGAGTTTGGATCGAACTTTAAAACTATAAAATGGGAACCTAACGATGCTTTATCTAAAGGAGATACTGCTGCTTTCTTTGGAAATATGATTGGGGAATTAACAAAAACAGGAAAACAAACTGAAGAATTCACTTATGCTTTACGTGTAAAAGTTAAGGATGGAAAAGTGATTCTTTGGAATTGGTTTGAAGATAGTTATGCTGTTTCTAAAGCTTATCATAACAAATAATAATTCATACGTAAAATTAAAATTTGACTTTGATATTTTGATTGTAATTGAGCTTGGTGAAACAAATGAAATTACTCCTAGTTTATCTTTCACAATTGATTTGAAGTAATTTATAAGTTGTAGAGGTTAATTTAGGGTAGCCTTTAATAAAGTGTTGTAGCATGAACACTTCTCAGATCCCAATAATTTTTATTGGGTTCTTTTTTTTACGATTCGGTGATAAAACTTAATTACTGATTTGCAATCTTATTAAATGTACCAATTCTTCATTGCTTAAAGAACTTTCATTTTTTAAGTAATCGTCTGTTTTTATTAACTCAACAATCATTTTTTTATCAACTAACTTGAACCTCAATTTTTTTATCAGTATTGTATTGGTGATCATCATCTATAGTTTTTGGGGATGAATATTTAGATTACTTAAAATTAGAGATTAGTAACTAAAAAAACACCCGTTTATAGACGAACGGTCATAAAATGAAGATAACTCCGGAAGTTAGTATGTTTAAAGATTTATTTCATTTATAATGAACTAAGTTTTATTTCGCAAATTTCAAAGACTTTACTGTTTTCACATAAAATTCTTGATGTAAAACAACTAGTAACGGAACCAACCCATGAGGCAACCTGTATACAACTTCATATAAATTTTGATGTATCGATTGTAGTGGAAACTCTATATAAAAATTAGCAACTATTCTTGCTAACGCTGTTAATAATCCCCATACTACAGCATAAATCAATGCGTATTTACTAAACTTTGGAAGAAAAATTAAGACTGCTAATATAAAGTCTAAAACTCCTGCTATGTAAAGAAACGAAAGCGCAAATGATTCTGAACATCCAAAAATATTAATTACCATATCTACAAATTTTCCTGGTACAGGATATGCTCCAAAAGCATACAATCCGTGTGAAAAAAATGTTACTGCAATTAATACTTTTAAACTTAAAAAAACTTTTTGTTCGTTATAGTTTTCTTTTAAAGTATACAATAAAACAAAAGGTAAACCAAACTGAATACCATGTTCGAAAAATTGAGCGAAATGGTAGAACTTTTCCTTGGTTAAAAGAATAGTTAAAATCACTAAACTTATCCCACCTACAAAAATTGGAATTCTGAATAATTTCTTATTTGATCTTGTTATTAATATACTTGAAATTGCTGCTATTACATACAAAACGCCTTTGGCTATGATTAGCGATTGTACAAATGTATCTGTAGTAGTACTTGTAGCATATGTAGTCCAAGAAATAGCAAAAACATTTTCAATTACAGGTTTTAAGAGAGATTCATCCCAAAAAAAAGTTCGATAAGGAGCATCCCAAAAAAGATGTTGCCAAGCGCGACCAATAAAAATAAAAAATACTGAAAGTTTGAGGAGATTATTTTTTTTCATGACCACAAAATAACTGGAATAAACATTAACTAAAAAACCTTTAATTATTATATTTTTTTTAACAAATAGTTATGTGATTTAATTTTCAATTAACATTCATCTTTCAGTATTTATCAGTGTATTCACTTATGTATTTTCACGGCGACAATTAAAATTAATTTAATTAACCCCTTTTCTGATTATGAAAAAAAATCTCTTCTTGATCTTATTTCTATGTATAGGATGCATCGCCTATGCTAATACTGATAAATATAGATTAACCTTACGAGGTAACCCTGCAACTTCTATAGTTATCGGATGGAATCAAATCTCAGGAAACAATGCAAAAGTTTACTACAGTATTGTAGATTACGGTACAGATTTTAAGAAGTACTCGAACTCTATATCTCCCAGTAGAACTGTTTCTTATAAAGGTATGAATAACACATTTGTAAGATTAACTGGATTGACTCCAAATACGGCTTACTATTTTATTATTAAAGATAGTCAAAGTACAAGTAAACGTTTCTGGTTTAAAACAGCCCCAGCCGACAAGAGTCGATTATCTTTCATTGCTGGTGGTGATTCTCGTAATAATAGATCATCAAGAAAAAATGCCAACCTTTTAGTTTCTAAATTAAAACCACATGCTATTATGTTTGGAGGAGATATGACTGATAATGACACCAACAGTCAATGGCAAAATTGGTTTAACGATTGGCAATTAACTATTGCTAAAGATGGTAGAATGTTTCCTTTAATAGCTGCAAGAGGTAATCATGAAGATAGTAATAATAGTATCTACAATCTTTTTGATACGCCATCATCTAATGTATATTATGCTCTTACTTTTGGAGATAATTTAGTTAGAATATATACATTAAATACAGAAATTTCTATTTCAGGTAATCAAACAGATTGGTTAAAAAATGATGTAAATAGTACAAATACTGACTGGAAAATTGCACAATATCACAAACCAATGCGTCCTCACACTTTTTTCAAATTAAATGGTAATAGTCAGTATAACAATTGGGCTGATCTATTCTATAAAAAAGGGGTTAGACTAGTAGTAGAGTGTGATGCGCATACAGTTAAAACTACTTGGCCTGTAAAGCCTTCTACTAGCTCTGGAAATGATGAAGGTTTTATTAGAGATAATAAAAAAGGAACTGTATATGTTGGTGAAGGATGTTGGGGAGCTCCACTTCGTAACAACGATGATGATAAAAATTGGACTCGTAATTCTGGAAGATTTAATCAATTCAAATGGATTTTTATTGATGAAAATAAAATTGAAACTAGGACTATTAAAATAGATAATGCCAATGAAGTTGATGAAGTTTCAAACACTAATACTTTTCAAATTCCCTCTAATTTGGATATTTGGAATCCTGTAAATGGAAAAGTTGTTACTCTAGAAAGAGAAAACTCTTTAGGTAGTTCTGATGAAAAAAACACATTAGAAGTTGCAATTTCTAATGGAGATGACGATGTTGAAGAACATAGGTTCGGAAGTTTATATAAAGATAGTGGCGATTTAGAGTTGGTCTACGATTTTGTAAATAAATTTAGCTATCAAAAAATTGGTTTACGTTTTAGAAACATAAATCTTCCTAAAAATGCAACTATTACAAATGCTTTTATCCAATTTACCTCAGAAAAAGACCATAGTGATACTACAGAACTAGAAATCAGCTTACACAATGTTGGCGATTCACCAGTTTTCACCAACTCAAATAATGTTTCTGGAAGAAATACTTTCTCATCAAAAGTGATTTGGAAACCGACTCCATGGACAGCTGATCAAGCAGGAAATGCACAAAGAACTCCTGATTTGTCTACTATGTTACAGCAATTAATAGAATTAAATAGTTGGAAATCTGGAAACAGTGCTAGCTTTATCATAAGAGGTAAAGGTAAAAGTTTACAAAACACCAATGCAAAAAGGTCTGCTTATGCGTTTGATAAAAATCCTAATAAGGCTGCAAAATTAGTTATAAAATATACGGTTGATAAATCTTCAGATATTTGTTCAGGCATTAATGAATGGCAACAAAATATAAATTATACCTCTGGTGATAAAGTAACGTATGAAGGTAATTTATTCGAAAAAACTGATTCTGATTGGAATTTCTTGGAAACTTGTGGAACTCTTATTAAAAATAGAGTAAACTCTTCAATAATAAATACTCCTCCAATTTTATCGGAAAAAAGTTTTGAAATATTCCCTAATCCTTTCACAGATCATATTACTATTTCATTAAACGATAAATATATAACGAAGCCTGTTACTATTGAGTTATTTGATATTAGTGGAGTCAAAGTTTTTAATACAACTTTCAACAATACTAAAGAGATCGTTATTAATCCTGAGTTAACGGCCAATGGTATTTATTTCTTATTTGTGAAACAAAACAATCGCATAATCAAAACACAGAAATTAATTAAGAAATAATTATTCTTTTTTGTTTAAATATAATGTGAAGCGATAAGTTTTTGAAAAATTTATCGCTTTTTTCAAAATTATCTTGTGTTAATTTACAACTATCAGTATGTTATGTTTTCAAAAAAAAATAGTTAACTTATTTAATTTTTAATTAATAATTTAAATTGTTAGGATAAATCATTTCATAACTTTTTAAATTCGCAAAAAATTAACCAATTAACCTCTACCCTAAAATGAAAAAACTTTTATCATTAGCAATTCTTTTGCTAATAGGATTTAACCTTAATGCTAACAACGATAAATATCGCCTTACTTTAAGAGACGATCCAGCTACGACAATTGTTATTGGCTGGAATCAAATTTCTGGTAGCAACCCCAGAGTTTACTACGGAACTACAGATTATGGAACAGATTATAGTCGCTATAATTTTTCTATGGCACCAACCAAAGCAGTTTCATACAAAGGAATGAACAATCACTTTGCTAGATTAACAGGTTTGCAACCAAACACTGCATACTATTTTGTTATTAGAGATAGTCAAGGAACAAGTCGTAGATTATGGTTTAAAACTGCTCCTGCAAATAACAGCAGATTATCTTTTATTGCTGGTGGAGACTCTAGAAATAATAGAACCCCAAGAAGAAACGCTAACCTACTTGTATCTAAATTAAAACCTCATGCTGTTTTATTCGGAGGTGATATGACAGATGACGATACTAATAGCCAATGGAGAACTTGGTTTGATGACTGGCAATTAACTATTGCATCAGACGGAAGAATGTTCCCTATTATCGCTGCTAGAGGTAACCATGAAGATAGCAATAATAGTATTTACAATTTATTTGATGTACCTTCTACCAGTGTATACTACGCCATAACTTTTGGTAACAACTTAGTAAGAACCTACACTTTAAATACTGAAATTTCAATCTCAGGAAACCAAACTACTTGGTTACGTAACGACTTAAATTCTACAAATGCGATTTGGAAAATTGCACAATATCACAAACCAATGCGTCCTCACGTTCGTTTTAAACGTGAAGGAAATAGTCAGTATGGTAATTGGGCGCGTTTATTTTATGACAAAAATGTAAAGTTAGTTGTAGAATGTGATGCACACACCGTAAAAACAACATGGCCAGTTCGTCCTTCGTCTTCATCTGGAAATGATGAAGGATTTAAAAGAGATGATAATGGTACTACATATGTCGGAGAAGGATGTTGGGGAGCACCACTACGTTCTAATGATGACAATAAAAATTGGACTCGTAATTCTGGAAGATTTAACCAATTTAAATGGATTTTTGTTGATGAAAACAAAATTGAGACAAGAACAATACGTGTCGATAATGCTTCAAGTGTTGGTTCTGTTTCTAATAATAATTCTTTTCAAATTCCTTCTAATTTAGATATTTGGAGTCCTTCAAACGGTAGTGTTGTTACCATTAATAGAAATACTTCTGGAGGTGGAGGCGATTCTGGAAATGGAACTTTAGAAATAGCTATAGCAAATGGTAGTGATGATGTAGAAGAAAGAGAAAATGGTAGTATTTATGCCAATAGTAGTGATTTAGAATTAGTGTATGATAGTTATGAAAATAACGGATTTCAAAAAATAGGATTACGTTTTAGAGGTGTAAATTTACCTAAGAACGCTTCAATAACTAGTGCTTATCTCCAGTTTAATGCTGACGAAAGTAATAGCGCTAGTACAGAACTAGAAATCAGTTTACACAATAGTAGTAATTCGCCTGCTTTTTCAAATTCTAATAATGTATCTGACAGACCTACTTTTTCATCAAAAGTTACTTGGAGACCAAGCTCTTGGTCATCTAACCAAAACGGAAGTGCACAACGAACTCCGAACTTAAAAAATATGGTACAAAGCTTAGTAAATAAAAGTAGTTGGGTATCAGGAAATAGTGTAAGTTTTCTTGTTAAAGGTAAAGGTACTAGTTTAACAAGTACTTCAGCAAAACGTGTTGCAGATTCTTATGAAGGTGGTGCTAGTAAAGCAGCTCGATTAATTGTTAATTACACAACAGATGGAGATACTAATAATCCAGATATTTGTTCTGGTGTTGCTGAATGGAGAAGTGGTGTAAGTTATTCTGCGGGAGATAAAGTCGTTTACCAAGGAAACTTATTTGAGCGTACTTCTGCTAACGATTGGAATTTCTTGGGTGCATGTGGTACTTCTGCAAATAGATTTTCTTCTAAAAACACTATTACATACCCTCCTGTTTTATCAGCTTCAGACTTTGAAATAAAACCAAATCCATTTACAAATCACATTGTGATTTCGTCATCTAAAATAGACAAGATACAACCTGTCGAAATAATTTTATATGATATAAAAGGAAGTGTTGTTTATCGAGAAAAAACTGTTTTAGAAGCAAATTCAGATAAAAAAATCACACCGAATTCTAAATCTTCCGGAGTATATATTTTACATATAAAGGAAGGAAAAGAACTTATTGTAAAGAAAAAATTAATTAAAAAGTAATATCAGAATATATATTAAAAACGGGAAAATCTCTCTAATTTTAAACCGCTAATTCTTTTAAGTTTTAGCGGTTTTATTTTTATTTGAATTTATTTTTTGGAATGAATATTCCAAAAAATCATATCTTTGTACCATGACAAAAAAAGATAGTATCCTAAAAGCTGCTTTAAAATTACTTACCGCTAACGGTATACATGCAACACCAATGTCTGCAATTGCTAAAGAAGCTGGTACAGGTATGGGTACTATTTATAATTACTTTCCTACTAAGGAAATTTTAATTAATCACATTTATCAGTTTATTAAACTTCAAGAGCAGGAAATATTTGAGCCATTTAATCCTGAAGAAGAAATTAAAGCACAATTCTTTAATTATTACAATGTAGCTGTACATTTTTTCATTGAAAATATTCAGTATTTTCAATTTATGGAACAATTACACGCGTCTCCAATAATTACAGACGAAAGCAGAAAATTAGGTGAAACGGCAGCTAAAGAAGTGTATGTTCTTATTGCTACAGGTAAAAAAAGAAACATCATAAAACCTCTGGAAACTCAAGAATTATTGCAATTCATAGGAGGCTCTTTATTAACTACTATTCGTTGGAACATTCAAAACACTAATACGACATATATTGATAATCAATTAAAATTAGTTTGGGACGCAATTAAAGTGTAAAAAATTTAATTATAAATTGGAATGAACATTCAATCCAAAAAAAATAACTTATGAATAAAAATATTTTAATTACAGGAACATCAACAGGAGTCGGCTTTGAAGCAGCTTTACTTTTTGCTGAAAATAATTTTAAAGTTTATGCCACTATGCGAAATTTAGCTAAAAGTGAAGCTTTAAAAAGAGAAATTCAAAATCGAAATTTAACAATTGAAATTCTTGAATTAGATGTCACTAAAAATGATTCTATCTATAACGCTATAAATACAATTATCGAGAAAGATGGAAAACTTGATATTTTGTTGAATAACGCAGGAGCTGGATTTGCGAAAACTTTAGAATTTGCTTCTCAAGAAGAAATAGATTGGGTAACTGATGTAAACTACACTGGTGTTATTAGAACGACAAAAGCAGTAATTCCACACATGAGAAAACAAAAAAGTGGACATATAATTAATATTACTTCTATTGGAGGTTTAGTTGGGCAACCTTTTAATGAATTGTATTGTGGTGCTAAGTTTGCAGTTGAAGGTTTTACAGAAGCTTTGGCTAGTTATTTAACTCCTGCATTTGGCATACAATTTTCTTTAGTTGAACCTGGAGGAATTGCCACAGAATTTATGACAAATGCAGTACAAAAAACTCAAAATAAAGATGGTGAATTAGCAACTGGTGTATATGCTCCTATTTTTCAAAAATATATTAGTGGAGCTCAAAATAGAGCTGGTGATTCAGAAACTTCTCCGTATCAGACAGGAAAAGAAGTTGCTAAAGTTGTTTTAGATGTTGCCACTTCAGAAAACCCTCCAATACGTATTCGTACATCAGAATGGGCAGAAAATTTAGGTCATTTGAAAACCTTAGGAGATCCTGATGGAACAAAATTAGTGCATCAAGTACAATCTTTTTTCTTGTAAATATGGCATTCTTGTATTGGACTACTACCCTACTCTTTTCTATATTTCTTTTCATTAGTGCATATTCATATATTTTTAGCGCTACAACGATCGAAGGTATAAAAGCATTAGGTTTTCCAGATTTTTTTAGAATACAACTAGCAGTTTTAAAAACTATTGCTGCATTAGTTCTCTTAATTCCCGCTATTCCGAATTTTATTAAAGAATGGAGTTATGTTGGTAGTGCTTTGTTTCTAATTACTGCCTTAGTTGCTCACATAGCCCATAAAGATTCCATATTTATAAGTGTATTACTCATAATTTTATTTGTTGTTTTATCATTTTCATATTTTTCTTTCCATAAACTACAATAAAAAAGCCTCAGTTTAAACTGAGGCTTACTGTTAGCATACATCAGACTTGTACGCTAACAAAGTAAATAATCAAACTTTCAATTTTATTGTAAAACTCTGTAATTTTTCCAAATTCCTATAAGTTCTTTTTTAAAGAAATCGATATCACTTTTATCTAATTTAGCTACAAGCTCTTTTATACTATCTATCACTTCATTAATAAATTCATCTTTTGAAGCTTCTAAACAATTATGATAATAATTACAATTGTATAAACTATAGTTTGTTTCTGCTACCAAAGCTGTTAAAAATAATTCTTTGTTATCTGCTAAATATGTTTCTAAACCTTTATCTAGGAAATCAGTAAATTGTTCTTTTCCACTTTGTCCTGCACAGCTCATTAATCTGGCTATTGCAAGCTTCACTGTTTCTTCATTGAAACCATATTTACTGATAACACTATCGATATCTCCCCACTGACATACTTCATGATCTAAATCGCAAGTTCTAAGGAAATCTATATAACTCTGAATATATTTTTTATCGGTTTCCACCAAAGATATCATCGCACCGTTTCCTAGAGGTGTTTCACAATCTTCCCAAATTCTTATTCCATATTTTCCGTTACTAGCAGTATTTACATAATCGATAATAAAATCTAGTAATTGCTCATATTGTACAACAATTTTAAAGAATTCCATTTCTCCATCTATAAGCTTTTCCTCATTACATATGATCTTTATGGTATAATTAAACTCATAAATTTCATCCTTTTCTTTAAGAGAAGTTAATGTAGATGTTAACGATTTTAAAATGTTTTTACAATCGTGTAATTCAAGTTCTTTATTGAGGTTTGTTTTGGGAATTACTATTTCTTCTGAAAACGAATTTTCTCCTTCCGCTTTACAGTTGATTTTTATAATATAGCTCATGAAAGTATTTCTATAAATTTTAGGCCTACTAAACTAATACCAAGGAGTTTCATGTCATACCCTGTTTTCAGGGGTTTTAGTTAGATGTTTTTGTTTTTATCAACGAAATAAAATTGATTATTAAATACAGTTTCATAAAAAATTAGCAGAAGTAATTCGAAATACTGGATAATTCTAAAGAAATAACTATTTGTAGACAACAAAAAAAGGCGACTTTCGCCACCTTGAATGTTTTCACAACGGAATTATCCTTATTGTGAATTGATTTCTAAATTGTATATCAAATATAGATATTTTTAAATACATACAAATACGGATACTCGTATTTTATAACAAATCATTTCATTAATTTTAGCTAATAATTTATTTTAAAAACTGTTACAAAATTTTTACATCTTAACAGATTTAAAGATTTAGTTTTTTAACTAATTATATAACCTCGTATTAAAGTATAAATGAAAAAAACAAAGATAACTCTAGGTATAGATTTAGGTGTTTCCTCTTGTGGCCTTGCCATAGTAGAAGAAAAAGAAGGAAAAAAAGAAATTAAAAAGTTAGCGGTACGTGTTGTTCCAGAAGACCCAAATTTTCATGGAAAATACTATTCTGGTTTACGAGCGAGTAAACATCAAGAGCGAACAGAAAAAAGAGGAAGTAGAAGAAATAATCAACGATTTAAGCAAAGACGAGATAAGCTGGTAAAAATTCTTAAAAAGAATGAAATGTATCCAGATAATAAGCTGATAAATTTAGAAGCGTACAAATTATATGAATTAAGAGCAAAGGCGGTTACTGAAAAAATATCGTTACAAGAGTTAGGAAGAGTATTATTGCTGTTAAATCAAAGAAGAGGTTTTTTAAGTAATAGAAAGTCGAATACCTCAGATGAAAATAGTACAGACTATAAAGAAAGAATTAAACTTTTAGAAAAGAATTTATTAGGTAAAACCATTGGACAAGGACTTTTTAATGAATTAAAAAAGGAGCAAAATGTTCAGCAAGTTTTATTAAGAGAACGCACCTATTTTAGGCATTTGTACCTTGAAGAGTTTGATAGGATTTGGGATAAGCAAGCGGTATTTTACAACAAAACGTTAACAGGAAGTTCTCAATCAGCAGAAAATAAGAACACTTTATATCATGAAATAAGAAATAAAATTATTTTTTATCAACGACCTTTAAAATCTCAAAAATCTTTAGTGTCTAGTTGTGAGCTAGAAACTAACTTTATAAAATTAAATTTAAACAATGGTACACTAGTTAAAGAACTTCGGTTTTTAAGTCGTAAAAATGCATCCATTACACTGTATTCACATGAATACTCAAAAATTAAACTAAATAATGATGTAATTACTATATTTTTTAAAAAGTATAGTAATGAGGATATTATTACTAAAAAAGATCTTTTAAATACGTTAGCATTAGATGAACATAAAGATTACTACATAAAAATCAGTCATAAAGCGACTGTTAAAAGTTCACCTTATTTTGAAGTGTTTAGAATTTGGCAGCGTTTAAATGATCTATCATGGAAAGATTATGATGGTATTGAACATAAGCCTACACAAGAACAAAAAGAAGCTTTATTTAATGCTTTGTTTTATAACCAATCAAATGTAAAAAATTACAAAGGAGTAAATTCTAAATACAAGCTTACCATCTCAGAAATTAAAAAAGTTTTAGGGTATGGAATAAGAGATAAAATTTATTTCAATTATTCAGAGCTTGAGGCTAGTAGAACGTATAAACTGATAAAAGACAAGTTGGAAGAGGCAGGAATTAACGAAAGCGAACAATACCTGTCTTTTGATTTGAATAAAAATGATGAAAAGGGAGGGTTGTTAGAGTTATGGCACATTACCTATTCATTATCTACTAATAAAGAAATTAGTAGCACACTTCAAAAACGATTTAATTTCACAAAAAAACAAAGTGATTTTATAGCAGAACATGTAAATTATCTATCTGATTATGGAAGTTTATCGACTAAAGCTATCCGCAAATTATTACCATTTATGCAGCAAGGTGCTAATTTTTATGATGCAAAAGTAGACGCAAAATACATTTCTGATAAAAAAATAGCTATAAGAGAGATTGTTAGTAAGAAGCTAAAACCTATTGTTAAAAATTCTCTTAGAAATCCTGTAGTTGAGCAAATTTTAAATCAAATGGTAAACATGGTAAATCAGGCTATTGAAACATATGATTTATTGAATAAAGATAAGTATGAAGATTTTGAAATTAGAGTTGAGTTAGCTAGAGAATTACGAAATTCAGCTAAAACAAGAAGTAAAATTACTTCTGCTAATAAAAACAATAAAAAAGACAACAATAAAATAAGAGCAATTTTACAAAATGAATATCAATTTAAAATTGTAAATGGTAGAGATGTAAAACGATATAAGCTTTGGGAACAAACAAATAAAGAATGTTTGTATTGTGGTAAAAACATTACTTGTAAAGAGTTTATGGAAGGTACCGCAGAGATGGAACATATATTACCAAAATCACGCTCATTTAATAACAGTATGAGTAATTATATTTTAGCTCATAAAGCATGCAATAGCGGTTCAAAAGGAAAAAATCAAATGACAGCGTATGATTTTATGGAATCTAAAGGAGCAGAAGAACTTAATCGCTTTATAACAACCGTAAATATGTTGTACGATAATGGAAGTAATAAAGCAAAAATATCAAAAGCTAAATTTGAAAATTTACTCACAAGAGGTGAAGATATTCCAGACGATTTTGTGGATAGAATGAAAAAAGATTCTCAGTACATTTCAAAAGAAGCAGTAAAGCATTTAAAAACAATTTGTTTAAATACAAACACAACTACAGGACAGGTAACTGATTTTTTAAGAGATAAATGGGGCTTAAAAGAAGTATTACAAGATGTAAATTTTGATAAATATGAACATTTAGGTCAGGTAGAAACGAAAACCATTAAGCGTAAAGGAGGTGAAAAGGAAATTAAAGTAATTACCGATTGGAGTAAAAGAGATGATCATAGGCATCATGCAATTGATGCTTTAATATGTGCACTAACTGATCAAAAAATCATTTATAAACTGAATAACCTTAATAAGCTATACCAATATAATAGAGATGCTTTGTCTACAAAAGAAGTAGCAGAAATAGAAGCGTATTTATCAGAAGAGTTAGAAGGAAATACACTTAATTTAAAATCATTTTCAGATTTAACAAAACAATACTTTAGTAAACCTATACCAAATCTAAGAAAAGAAGTTGGAAGGCATTTGGGAAGCATTTTAATATCGTTTAAAAAAGACAATAATAAAGTACTTACTAAAAGTAAGAATAAAATTAAAAATGCTAAAGTACAAGAAACTTGGGTACCTAGAAAAAGGTTACATGAAGATACGATTTTAGGAGTTAAAAATTTAGGCAGAATAATACCTGTTTCAAAAATTTATAATTGTGAATTAATAGTTGATGAAACAATTAAAAAGGAAGCTTATAAACGACTTTCGCTATTTGATAATAACTATTATTTGGCTTTTAGCAAGAAATCGTTAAAAGAAATACCATTTAAAATAAAAGATATTAAATTAGAAGAGGTAGAGGTAAAAACCTTGACAAAAAGAGTCTTTTTAAATGATAAGTTTACAACAGCTCAACTAGAAAAAATAATAGATCCAAGGATTAAAAGTATTGTAAAAAATAGAGTTGAGGAAAATGAAGGAAAAATTAAAGGAGCTTTTAAAGATGTATTGTATAGTAATAGAGAAAAGAAAATACAGATTAAAAAAGTATTAATAACCGAAGAATCAAAAGTTGAAAAAATAAGAAAAGGTTATGCTAAACCAGGAGGAAATCATCACGCTTTAATTTTTATAAATAATGAAGGAGAGTATACTAATAAAGTAATTTCTTTTTATGATGCAGTACAAATTGGATTATTAAACATAAGGGAAACAGGAAAACCTACACCAATTATAAAAAGAAAGGACAATGATTTTTACGGGCAATTTGTTTTTTCTATGCAGATAAATGATTTGTTTGTTTTTGATTTAAAACACACTACAAATCCACAAGAAGTAAATGAATTAAACTTTTTAGATCTTAAAAATAGACCTTTGATAAGTGAAAAGTTATTTAGAGTTCAAAAAATGACAAAAAAATCTGATGGAAGATTTGAAGTAACTTATAGACATCATTTAGAAACAAGTATTGAAAGAAAAGCTAAAGATGGAAAAAAAGTAGATATGAAAAAACTAAAGGGTCTAGTGTGGAGAGAAGAAGCTTCAAGTAAGCATCTTGGAAAGATCACTAAAATAAAAATTAATCATTTAGGAGATATCATTAGAATAGGTGAATAATTACATGTTTTAAGCTTGCATTTTTGCAAGCTTTTTTAATTACAACTATTAAAATTAATAAAATGCTAAAGAGAACTATTTACATAGGTAATTCATCGTACCTAAAAACCAAATTAAATCAGTTAATAATTCAATGCCCAGAAACCAAAGCCCAAAAAGGAAGTATACCTATTGAAGATATGGCATTGTTGTTATTAGATCATCCACAAATAACTTTATCTGCTCAATTATTAAATAAATTAATGGGAAATAAAGTTGCTTTAATACATTGTGATAATCATCATTTACCAAATGGGTTAATGTTGCCAATAGTAGGACACACACAGTTAACCGAGCATTGGAAACATCAGTTAGCAGCATCGTTACCATTAAAAAAACAATTATGGAAACAAACTGTTGAAGCTAAAATAGAAAACCAAAAAGCGTTATTGATAAAAGAGAAGAAGCCAGTAAAGGCAATGAATAGTTACTTAGAAAAATTGATTTCTGGTGATGAAACCAATATGGAAGGAAAAGCAGCAAACCATTATTGGAAATACTTACTAGATGATTTTCAAAGAAGACGTTTTGGTGATGCACCCAACAACTTCTTAAATTACGGATATGCTATTTTACGAAGTATTATCGCAAGAGCTTTAATAAGTAGTGGACTTTTATTGGCACAAGGTATTTTTCATAAAAACAAGTACAATCCGTATTGTTTAGCCGATGATATTATGGAGCCTTACCGCCCGTTTGTAGACAAATTAGTTCTTGAATGTATTCATTTATATGCAGGAGAAACAACACTCACAAAGCAAATAAAAGCACATTTATTAACCATAGCTACACAAGATGTGTATATTGATAATAAAAAACGACCACTTTTAGTTGCCACATCTATAACTACAGCTAGTTTACATAAATGCTTTACAGGAGAAAGAAGGTTTATTTTATATCCTGAATTTACATGAGTACAGATAGGTATAACGCTTATAGAATTATGTGGATATTAGTATTATTTGATTTACCAACAGAAACCAAAGCTGAACGAAAAGCTGCGCAAAATTTTAGGAAAAAGTTAATTGCTGATGGATTTACCATGTTTCAGTTTTCTATTTACATGCGGCATTGCCCTAGTAGACAAAACTCTGGTGTACATATAAAAAGGGTAAAAAGTATGTTACCCAAACATGGCAAGGTGTGCATATTTGAAATAACCGACAAACAGTTTGGTATGATGGAGATATTTCATGGTAGAAAAGAAATTCCGCCTCAAAAACCAATTCAACAACTAGAATTATTCTAATTTTTGAATCCTATAAAACTTAAAACCTCCAATAAAAAGGAGGTTTTATAAGATTTACCTTGTGAATACTCACTAAAAATACAATTTGAAATCAATTCACAACAAAAGTACGAAGGTGCAAAGGTTGATCTTGCTTGTGAATACTCACTAAAAATACAATTTGAAATCAATTCACAACAGAATTAAGTAAACGACTAAATTCTTTTCGCTTGTGAATACTCACTAAAAATACAATTTGAAATCAATTCACAACGAGCTCTTGTTAACCAAAACGTAGGAAATACTTGTGAATACTCACTAAAAATACAATTTGAAATCAATTCACAACTAAAAATGAAATTGCAATCTCTGGATCTTGCTTGTGAATACTCACTAAAAATACAATTTGAAATCAATTCACAACAATAAATTCTATGTTATACTCTATATTGGGCTTGTGAATACTCACTAAAAATACAATTTGAAATCAATTCACAACATAAAAGCTTTTTTCATTTGCTCAGCAGTACTTGTGAATACTCACTAAAAATACAATTTGAAATCAATTCACAACTAGAATCCCTTTTCTATGTTGTTTTTATGTCTTGTGAATACTCACTAAAAATACAATTTGAAATCAATTCACAACAGACACAGATACTACAATTGCAGTTAAAGCTTGTGAATACTCACTAAAAATACAATTTGAAATCAATTCACAACTTGGTTTTACTATTTGTGTTATTTTTGGTACTTGTGAATACTCACTAAAAATACAATTTGAAATCAATTCACAACCAAATAACATTAATTCTTTAACGCTCATTCCTTGTGAATACTCACTAAAAATACAATTTGAAATCAATTCACAACGAATCAAGTAAACCTGTTTTATCTACACAACTTGTGAATACTCACTAAAAATACAATTTGAAATCAATTCACAACTCAATAAGTTCCTTGCTAATTTTTTCAATTCTTGTGAATACTCACTAAAAATACAATTTGAAATCAATTCACAACTGTAGTAGCCTTCGTTTGTGTTGTACTGACCTTGTGAATACTCACTAAAAATACAATTTGAAATCAATTCACAACATAGCTCCTATTTTTATATAATTGTCGCTCTTGTGAATACTCACTAAAAATACAATTTGAAATCAATTCACAACAGAAATTTATATTACCCATTTGGAAAAACTCTTGTGAATACTCACTAAAAATACAATTTGAAATCAATTCACAACTGTATTAAACTTTCGTTTTTATGCTCTAGGCTTGTGAATACTCACTAAAAATACAATTTGAAATCAATTCACAACTGGCTTCCTGTTGTTCCTCCACCTGAACTACTTGTGAATACTCACTAAAAATACAATTTGAAATCAATTCACAACACAATTGGTTCTTGTAATTCAGATGGTGCACTTGTGAATACTCACTAAAAATACAATTTGAAATCAATTCACAACCTATACCAAATAAAGCTAAAGTCATCCAAGCTTGTGAATACTCACTAAAAATACAATTTGAAATCAATTCACAACTACCATTTCTTTAGTCTCTTTGTTATCTCTCTTGTGAATACTCACTAAAAATACAATTTGAAATCAATTCACAACAGTATTGAATGGAGAACATTTAATAAACAACTTGTGAATACTCACTAAAAATACAATTTGAAATCAATTCACAACTGCCCTCATTGTGATAATGAATTTGATATTCTTGTGAATACTCACTAAAAATACAATTTGAAATCAATTCACAACAAAACGTCTGTAAACCTTTCTACAAAATATCTTGTGAATACTCACTAAAAATACAATTTGAAATCAATTCACAACTTAGTTCGGTTAAATAAAAACACTAATAAACTTGTGAATACTCACTAAAAATACAATTTGAAATCAATTCACAACAGTTTATACGACCAAAAAGTTATGCTAGAACTTGTGAATACTCACTAAAAATACAATTTGAAATCAATTCACAACACCTTTTCAGCTATCTTTTTTGCAAACTTGCTTGTGAATACTCACTAAAAATACAATTTGAAATCAATTCACAACGCAATCATGTCAAACCATTGTTTTTTTATTCTTGTGAATACTCACTAAAAATACAATTTGAAATCAATTCACAACGGAAGGCCTGAGTAAAACTTTTCGAGATACTTGTGAATGCTCACTAAAAATACAATTCTGAAAGCGACTTTAGCGCTTCATGAACACTTTAATGTAAAATAACAAAAAAGTGAATAAATCAATTCACAACCAAAGCATAAAAAGCTAATGAAAGCAATACTTGTGATTGCTCACTAAAAATACAATTTTGAAAGCGTCTTTAGCGCTTCATGAACACTTTAATGTAAAAAAATTGTCATAGCTAAAAAAACAAAAAACCCTGTAAAAAAATAATTCACAGGGTTTTATATAGTGGAGACGCCGAGAATCGAACTCGGGTCCAAACAAGTAGCTCAAGAGCTTTCTACATACTTAGTTTTTATTTAATTTTCGACTAAAAGCTGACTAAAAACGATCCACTTTTAGCTTATCTTCTTTAATTTCGAAAACTTATCGAAGTACTAAGTTTTCTATGTTTACTTTTATGATGCCCAGAAATGAAACGCCGTAAACCAAGGCTTTCCGTGGACATTTAGCTTGCACACCTTGTGTGCCGAGGCTTGAATCTTACTATAATTCGGATTATTAAGCAGCTAAAGCGTAATTATTTTCGCCATTTAAATTGTTGAAATAAGTTTAACGAGCATCATTTCAGTCCTCGGTATGCTTACAATTTTACTAATCTTGCTGTCAAAACCAGTCGTCCCCAATATGTCAAAGATTTTCAAAATTATCACAAAATATATACCAATATCTTAATATAGACTTTATGTCATTTTTTATCACATTTTTTAAAAAACAATAATCTCAAAAAAATGCGGATGGCAAAGATAAGAAAATACTACTTGTACAGGAGATCTAAATCAAGTATTTTCGCATACAACTGTTGTAATTCTCAACAAATACCACACTAATTGTTTAAATTTTACAAACAACCATGAAATTCGGAATTATAAAAGAACGTAAAAACCCACCAGATAAAAGAGTCGTATTTTCTCCTAATAAATTAAAAGAATTTAAACAGCAATTTCCTCAGGCAGAGATCGTTGTTGAAAGTTCTGACATTCGAGTATTCTCTGATCAAGAATACAAAGATGCTGGCTTCGAAATTGTAACTGATCTTTCAGATTGTGATGTATTATTAGGTGTTAAAGAAGTGCCTTTAGAAAATTTAATTCCGAATAAAAAATATTTCTTCTTCAGTCATACCATTAAAAAGCAACCTTACAATAGAAAATTATTGAAGGCTATGCTTGAAAAGAACATAGAAATGTTCGATCATGAAACTATTATTAAAGAAAATGGAGCTCGTTTAATTGGTTTTGGTAGATATGCTGGATTGGTTGGAGCTTATAATGGTTTTAGAGCTATTGGCTTAAAAGAAAACTTATTTGAATTACCAAAAGTTGAATCTTTAGCAGATTTAGATGCTGTTAAAGCAGAATTAGATAAAATTACACTTCCAAATATTAAAATTTTACTTTCTGGTACAGGTAAAGTGGCTCACGGAGCTAAAGAAATTTTAGATCACTTAAAAATTAAAGAAATTAGTGATGCTTTGTATTTAACTTCTAAATTTACTGAACCTGTATATTGTATGGTTGATGTTATGGAATACGCGAAAAGATCTGATGGTAAAGTTGGCCATAGATTTGAGTTCTATAAAGATCCTACTGGTTATGAAAGTAACTTTATGCCTTACGCAAAAGAAACAGATTTCTTTATTGCTGGTCATTTTTATGGTGATGGTGCTCCGTATTTATATACAAGAGAAGACGTAAAATCTAAAGAATTTAATATTAAATATGTAGCAGATATTTCTTGTGATGTAGACGGTCCAGTTGCAACTACACTTAGAGCGTCTACAATTGCTGATCCTATTTATGGTTATGATGCTGCTTCAGAAACTGAAATTGATTACAGAGATGAAAATGCTATTGTTGTAATGGCAGTAGATAATTTACCTTGTGAACTTCCAAAAGATGCAAGCGAAGGATTTGGAGAAATGTTCTTAAATCATGTGATTCCTGCATTTTATAACAACGATGAAAATGGAATTTTAGAACGTGCCAAAATGACGACAAACTCTGGTAAATTAACTGAACGTTATAGTTATTTGCAAGATTACGTTGATGGTAAAGAATAAATGAAATACGTTAAGAAAATACTGAAATATACTGTATACTCATTATTGGGTATTCTTTTATATGTCGGTATTTCTATTCTTATTAGTTTCATAACAGTAAATGATGATCCTTCTTTTAATCAGACAAAGTTTGTGTATTTAAGTTCCAATGGAATTCATTTGAGTATCATTATTCCTAAACAACATCTTTCTCTTGATTTAAATGATGAGTTACAACTAAAACCTACTGATAATTTTGTGCGTTTTGGTTGGGGTGATGAAAATTTCTATATGAATACACCTACTTGGGCAGATTTTAAATTTAAATATGCTTTTGGAGCTTTATTTTTAGATAATCCAACATTAATAGAAGTTTCTTCTCATCGATTTCAACAAAAAAAATGGGTTAAAGTTCCTGTGAATGCAACACAACTTTTTAAACTCAATGTGTTTATTTCTGAAACTTTTCAAGTAAATCAAAAAGAAGAAAAAATCGTACTTACACAAACTATGTATCCAAATTCTAAACTGTATAAAGCTAAGGGTTCTTATTCTCCTTTAAAGACTTGTAATACATGGGTAAATGATGGTTTTAAAAGTAGCGGGATGAAAGCTTCATACTGGACTTTATTTGATTTTGGACTGCTAAACAAGTATAAAAAATAATGGAAACCGATAAACAGTTTTTGGTTGATACAGCCAATATGCGAATGCCTTTTGGAAAATATAAAGGCACATATTTAATTGATATTCCTGAGTATTACATGGTTTGGTACAAAAACAAAGGCTTTCCTAAAGGAAAACTCGGACAAATGATGGGACTCGTTTATGAATTAAAACTAAACGGGTTAGAAGATATTTTAAGGAAAATAAGAAAATAAAAAAAGGCGTTTTAAAACGCCTTTTTTTATTCTTTAACTGTAATAATTTAGATTGATAAATTATATGTTAATCCAGCAGTATAAATTTGAGAATCACCTAAGTTTCTTCCATCAATTACTCTACCGTAACCAACACTTACTCCTAATGAAGGAATAATGTTTTTATAAACAGTAACTCCTACTCTACTATAATCTACATTAGTTTCTGGGAAATTCCCTCTAAATGCTGGAGAAGCGATATCTACTCCTTCTTCAGAGTTTAAATAATCTGCCCAAGCTTCAACATAAATAAAACTACTAGAATATCCGATTTTACCGGTTGTAACAAATGCATTTGGCACACCAAAATCTCCACCTGGAGTTAAATCGTTGTCTGCATCTCCTCTGAAGTTATATCCAGCTAAAATAGTAGAGAAAAAACCTACATCTGTGTTTAAATGTAAACCAGCTGTAACATCAATACCAAATGCTCCACTACCAAGACTTAAAATTCCGTTAGGTTCATAACCTGTTGGAATTACTGCTGTAACACCTGTAATGATGTTTAAGTTCGCTTTTTCAAAATTAAATTTGTGTGCATTTAATTTTAAAGCAATAGAAATATCTTGTAAACCTGAAATAGAGTTTTCTCCATTTATAGGATCTCCTAAACCACTAGTATTATCTGCAGAAATAAAAGGTAAATTAACCGCTACAGATAAACGATCTGTGATTCCATATTTTGCGTACAAAGAGAAAATATTTTGGTTAATTTCTTCATGTACAGGAACTGCATCGACTTTTTCTTTTCCTAAATAGAATTCATCAAACTGACTTCTAGAATAAGAAGCTGTCACAGAAAGTGATCCTTTTTTTGGTGTGAAACCATCTAACATTCCTTGTGCGTTTGCCATTGTTGATAAGCCTATCATCCCTAAAACAGATAGTGCTAATCGAAGGTTCTTTATCATTATTTAAGTTTTAAAATATCGGTCTTTGGTCGATAAAAAATCGCTTCATTACAATAAAAATCCTTTTTTAACATCTATTTATATTTTCTGTAACACTAGGTCTATTTATCATTTTTGCATTGAATTCTGGCAAACAACACTTTAACTTTTTCTTTTGGTTTTAAAGAAACTTAAAAAAGCATAAAAAAATATCCATAAAAACATACCAAATCCTATTGTTACATACCAAGCTTTGGGTAATTTAAAACTATATACAGTTTTTTCTACTAAAGAAATTGGTGCTGTAACTATATCCCAAGAATTGAAACGTAAAAAACGTCCTAAATAAATTCCAAAGCCAGAAAGAAAACAAACGATTGGTATAAAAATATCTGCAACTTTCAAACTCCATTTTTTTATAATAATCTGGTATACATCTTTTAATGTTAGCACCGTTATCATAAGACCTGTTATTGCCGAACAAAACAGAAACAACAAATCAAACCATCCTAGTGGATTCTTTCTACTTGTGTCTAAATGAATAAAATCGGTGATAATATATGGAGCATTTGGTAAGAAAAATAACCAAATTACAAATAGTACTATTTGTTTCATTTTTGACTTATTTTCAATGTCTCTTTTAACCGCATATTCTGTGATAAAAAACGGAATTAATGCCAAAAAGATATTCCAGAGCATAAATGTAAAAAGCAAATTTTGTGTGATTTGTACTCTCAGTAAAACTAAAAAAGTACACATTATCACTAGCATTAAAACGCCGTTCTGCTGTCTTGTTAAGTATTTTGTAATCATGATTATTTTTTAAGACTCGTATTGAGATACTCTTACTACAATATTATTTTCTAATTCTACACAAAGAATGTTGGGATCAATATTAAATAAGCCAGGAATGTGACCAATAGTATACATTATTTTATTATTAAAAACGTAAAACTCTTTAGTTCCCAATAATTGAATCACTTCTTGCTTCGATTTTCCAATTAGTATTTTCTTTTCTATGATATCTCTAGACATTTGATATCGCTCAAGAACTTCTGTATCCCAGACTTTCTTATTAAAACTTATTCTAGGATAATATGAATAAATATAAACTGAAAATAGTATTGAACCTACAAGTACAAGAGTACTAAATGAAATGAAAGTTATTTTATAAACCTTAGATTTTAAATTAATTGACAATAAAGTCTTATTATATTTTAAGCTTAATATTACTGATAAAATTAAAATTATAATAATATATATCATGCTTCCAATTTTAATCTTCCAACAAACATAGAATAAAAAAAACTAATCCATAAAAGAGTACCAAGTACAGACAAAAACATCCCTTTATAAACACAAAACAATAAGATACAAAAAGTTACTATTAGTTGAAATCCATACCAATAACTAAAGTTTTTTAAACTTAAATTATAATCTTTCATTGAAGTTCCAGCATTAAATTTTAATAATAGACCAATAGTATTCAATAAAATAAATAATAATAACCAAATTGAAAATATTCCTAGATAGAACATTGGAATTACAATTGTATCAGCCCAATACGGAAAACATTCTCTGCCAAAGTCTATAAATAAATGTATATATATTGCACTAACTTCTACTATAAAAGCTATTAGTCCTAATACAAAAATTGAACTCTTTTTAGTATAAATTTTTAACTCTCTATTTTCCGTCATTATAAATAATAAAAACATTGAAAGTACTACAGCAGTCATTCCATAATCAAAAAGATAATATTTAACTGTTAAATGTTGTTTCCTTAATTCAATAAACAATGCTGTTTTATTTGAATTTAAAGACGATCCAAGTTTTATATACTCTTTTTGAAATAATTCATAATTATCAAATGGCTCTAAGAGAAGTGAAAAAATTATTACAGATATTCCAATAATTATTATCACTAACAAACTTTTTTCAAATAACTTCATCTTATTGTTTAACTTAAATTTTAAGCGGTTTTTACTCTATAAGTTTCAATAAAATAAACTGTGATGATTCCTAACGTATACGCTATTAAATCTCCAAAAGAAAAAGTACTTCCTATTACTATTCGCATTAGTTTGTTATCCTGTACACCTAAAATTTCAACTATCTTGAAATACTGTAATATTTCAACTAAAAATGAAAAACATAAAACTCCAATAGCTATTTTTTTAGGTTCAGTGTTTATAAATGATTTTACAAAGTAGTAGAGTAAAATCACGACTAAGAAATCTCCAAACGTATGTCTTATAAACCCTGATGTTTTTGCTATCACTAATTCTACTAAAAAGAGAATTATACAGATTATAAAACTCTTACCATCGAAACGAAATCTATTCTTATCCATTTTGCCAATCTATTTTTCTTGAAGTGTACATTACTGATGCTAAAATTACAAATAACCCTACACTACCTACTAATAAAGCATAGTTTTCTAACTGAATAATTACAAAAATAAAAGTGTATAGTATCGTTAACGAAGTTCCTATGAAAAGAGGAAATTTTAATACTTTTAAAATTGATTTCGAGTATAAAGAAATTAATAAAATTACTGCTGTAGATGCTATTAAATATGCATTTAAAAAATTACTGTGTTCCGATATTGAAATTAACAAAGTATAAAACATAACTAAAGCAATACCAATCATTAAATATTGAAACGGGTGAATTAAAATTTTACTCATTGTTTGTATTAAAAAGAACACTAAAAAAGTAAGTCCGATTACTAAAAATCCATATTTAGTTGTGCGTTCACTTTTCTGATATTGATCAACAGGAATCATAAAGTTTACGCCAAAAGCATACTCTTTTAAATTTAAAATTCCACTGAATGATTGTTGAGGAAATGGTCTGTTAATATCTAATACTTTCCATTTAGCATCAAAACCATCATCTTTAATTTTATCAGGATTATAAGGTAAATACTCTCCAAGGAAATTGGCTGTTTTCCAATTCGACTTGATATTTACACTAGTTTCTTTTCCTATAGGAATAAAACGAATTTGTTTGCTTCCGTTTACATTCATTTTTAAGCTAAAACTCACATCTGAACTCACTGGTAAATCTGCTTTTTTGATAGATTTACTTTCTAATTTATGCAAACCAACATAACTATAATCGTTTCCTGAATGTTCGTAAACTTTTCCTTTAGACACTCTCCTTTTTCCATCGTATTTAGATTCAAAAGCATAGGTGTTTTTATGAAGATTAATTTCAACCAAACTACTTACTCCTTTAAAGTTCGATGTCTCAATAATCAAACGAGATTTTTCCCATAAAATATCTTCTTCTTTAATATCAACTTCACTAAAATCAGGTTTTGTAAAACTTCCGTTTAAATTGATTTCACTTTCATAAACTGCAGTTTCATAAATTCCTCTCTTCTTTTGCTGAGGATTTACTGTCGTTTGAATATCTAATTTTTTAGGAAAAAAATATCCATAGTTGATATGTGTAATTGTTTCCTCTTGATGTGATTTGGTATCTGGATTATAAATCTTTTTTACACTATACGTTTTGTAGGGAATTTTTAATATTGGTCCGTATAACAACACTTCTCCCCCCCACTTTTGATTGATCTCTCCTATAACTTCTTTTTGCCTGTACTTACGTTCTCTAATTAAATCTTTCACATAAGATAATGGGATTAAAAGAACTAATATTAATACTCCAATCATTAACATTCTTGCTGAAATTGATTCTTTGACCCACTTTCCTACTCGACTTGCTTGATTTTCTACTTTTTCCATTTTATCTCTATTTTAATTTTAATACTGTGCTTTCTCTTTAAAAACTACCCTTCTATTTTTCATAGTTGGGTAGTTTATTAGCAATTTCCCCGTTGGCGATTTATTTAAAGTACTTTGAAATTCAAAGTTTAAATTCAAAAAAAATTTTACTCTCCTTTGAGTAATCTTTCTAAAGCTTCTACATGCTTCTTAAATTCTTCCTTTCCTAATTTAGTTGCATAATATTTTGTATTAGGTTTTCTACCTATAAATTGTTTTTCAACTCTTATGAATCCTACTTTTTCTAATGCTTTAGAATGGCTTGCTAAATTTCCATCTGTAGCACCTAAAAGTTCTTTAAGTGTTTTAAAATCTGCATACTCATTTACCACCAAAATCGACATAATTCCTAGTCGTATTCGGTGATCGAAAGCTTTATTGATATTATTTAATAAATTCTTCAAAGATGCAGTTTTACTATTCTTGTTTTCTTTCGTATTTAAAATACATTAAAAAGCCGTATACAATATGCATTACTCCGAAACCTAAAACCCAAAACCAAAATCCATATCCTGGATAAACAGCACATAAAAGCCCTAAAATAGTTTGTGTATATCCCAAGTATTTTACATATCCTAAAGTGTATTTAGAAGCATTAATTAAAGCTAAACCGTAAAATAACAACATTAAAGCTCCCGTTTGCCCATAACGTTGTTGGGTTAAAATGATGAGCGTATAAATTCCTCCTGCTGTTAACGGAATAAGAAAACTTGATAACAATCTTTTTGTGGTCGCATCCCAAATACGTTCTCCATTCTTTTTAGCTTTCAGAGTTGTCAAATAAATAGCCGTTGCAATACTAAAAAACAACACTAAAAACATATCTAACAAGACTAACTTAAAAACTTTACCGTCTAAAATTAAATATCCCCTATAACTTGTAGTCACTAACCAATACGCATAAGTTGCCCCGATTAATGCATAAGTTCCTGCTAAAATTCCAGATAAACCACTTAACGAAATAAATCGTGAAGATTTATTCATTAATTTTTTGATTTCTGATATGTCTTTTAAGTATTCTTCCGAACTCATATTAAAGTACTTTGAAATACAAAGTAAAAATAAAAAAAGTAGTTATGCAAAAAAATTATACTTTTAATTTATGAAACCTGCTGAAGCCTACATATTAAATCAAGAAGAGCCTTTTAAATCAATTTTATTGCACCTCCAATTAATTATTGAGCAAAATTTTCCAGAGGTTATTTTAGAGTTTAAATGGAAAATTCCTTTTTATTATTTAGATGGAAATCCTTTTTGCTACTTAAATCCATCCAAAAAAAAGAAATATGTCGATGTAGGATTTTATGCGACACAAGAATTCGATAAGTACAATGAATTACTAATTTCAGAAGGTAGAAAAAAGGTAAAATCTTTACGCTTCTCTTCTGTTGAAGAAATTAACAGTGAAATTTTAGTTTCTGTTTTAGCTGAAGCAGATGAAAAAAAGGAAAAAGGTTTTTGGAAGAAAAACTAATCTACTTTTACTAAATACTCCATGACTAATTCATTATCTAAAAAAATTAATAATCGGCTGTCTTCTTTTGGTTTTAACAAATGAAATTCTGAAAAATTAGAACGTTCATAAGCATCAGGATATCTTGCATACTTATCACCACTAAATGCATAATATAAAGACTTCGTATTTTTAATTCCTTTGATTTTTAATTTTATTGGACCTTTCTTTCCAGATTGAATAACTCCTATCTTAGGCTCAATTACATCAATATTATGCTTGTGATAAGCGTTTTTGATGATTGGATCTTGACAAAAATCCTTTAGTTCTTTCTGATTCAAAAAACGTTGCCATTTGGTTTTAGACGGAAAATGAGTTTTACACAACATTTCTCGATCTGCATTGAAAAAACGTTCCTGAAATTCTCTTTTCCAAATATTATTGTAAATAAAACCCGTACCGTAAGTTGCATCTATCATTATCCATTTATCATTAATTTTCACAGCATTCCAAACATGATTTTTTGCTTTGGGTATAGCTCCTATAGTATATCCTGAAGATTTTGTAAAACCATATACCAATTCATTCTTGATATGCATTAAATCACAGACTCTTTTAAAAATTAATGCGAAACCTTCACAAACTGCCTCTCTGTTGTTAAATGCTTTTAATAATTTTTTCTCCTTCTTGTATTTTAAAATTTGGTGAAGATGATTTTTATCATAATGCACTAAAAATTCTGGTGATTTTAATAGATTAGTAGGATTGTAGGTATACTTCATATTATATGTTAACCATATAAAAATCGCCCTTACTTTTTCCTCATCTGTTTTAAAGTCGTAATCTATTTTTTGGGCTAGAGACATTAATGATGTAACATCCTTATACGCTGATCTGGATACATTATCTACTGTACTAAATTTTTGAGAATAACCTGCTATTACAATAAACAAAAAGAAAGGTAAACACTTTTTCATATACCAACTTTTATTTAATTAAATATAGAAATCACATTACAAATTACCAAATCACACTTAATATCAGCAGTAAAACACTAAAAAATGAAAATAACTCTTACTCTTTTATCAAAACATTTCTTGAAAATATTAATTTATATACGATATAAATCTTTTCATTTGAATACCTGAAAATTAATAGAAAAATGATAAATTAATCTAATTTCACTTTGTATTCTAGTGCTAGTTCATTATCAATATAGATATGTAAAGCCGTATCCTGTCTTGGTCTCTGCAAATAATAATCACTGTATCCTTTTTTAACTTTTACTTTTGGTTTTCTAAATATTCCTTCATTGGTAAAAGCATAACTTATAGATTGCTTGTTTTTAACTCCTTTGATTTTAAATTTTATGTCACCTTTTTTCTTTAACGTAATAACACCTTTTTTAGGTTCTTCAATTTTAATCCTGTGCTTAAAAAAAGCATCTCTCATCATTGGGTCGTTGCAGAAATCTTTTAAGGTTTTTTGTTTTTGAAAATTTCTCCATTTAATAGCCGAAGGAAAATGTGTTCTATTTAATAGATTTAAACTTACGTCAAAATAATTTGGATTAAACTTTCTTAACCATAACCCGTTTGAAATTACTCCTGCTCCGAAAGTAGCATCTATCATTATCCATTTATCTTGTACTTTGACTGCATTCCAAACATGATTCTTTCTCGTAGCAAGAATACCAACATAATCAACAGAAGGTTTTGTGTATCCCAAAACTAATTCATTTTCTATCTTTAGTAAATCACATAATTTTTTAAATAATAACGAAAATCCCTCACATACCCCTGCTCTTTTATTAAAAGTATTAGCTATTTTCTTTTCTTCTTTTTGTTTCTGAATATATTTTAAATGTTCTTCACTGAAATAAACTAAAAACTCTGGTTCCTTTAAGAATCGGGAATACTCTTTCCTATATGTTATATTATAGGTAATCCATGTGTAAACTGCTCTTACTTTTTCTACATCAGTTTTAAAATCATAATCTATTCTTTCTGCTAACGATATTACTGATTTCTCATTCTTATAAGCAGAACGTGTAACATTATCTACCATTGTAAAATCTTGAGCAGAAATTAAAGAAGGGAATAGCAATAATAGTAACAGATACTTTTTCATTTTAAAATAGCTTTTGCATGGTAAATTAAACATTTAACTATTCATTTGCAACTTTCACTAAAAACATGAATAAAAAATAGCAACTTTCATAATTTTTAAAGTATTTGATACAAAAACCCAAAAATTTTTAAACAAAAATGTAACATTTCTTATTTTTATTCTTCTTATTAAATAACAATCTCATAATATCAAATACAATGAAAAAACTAAAAACTTTATCGATCGCTTTAGCTCTTATATTCTCTGTAAGTAGTTATGCACAAACTGCAGATGAAATTATCAACAATTACATTGAAAATATTGGTGGAAAAGAAAAGTTAGAACAACTTAAAGGAGTACAAATGATTGGAAATATGAAAATGCAAGGCATGGAAATTCCTTTCGAACAATTATCTACTAAAGATGGGAAACAATTAGTTTCTATCGAATTACAAGGAAATAAAATGATTTGGTCTGCTTTTGATGGAGAAGTTTCTTGGCAAAGAAACCAAATGACAATGGAAGCTGAAAAAAGCGATAATGAAGCTACACAAAACTTAAAAAATGAATTAGCTCAATTTCCTGATCCTTTTTTAAATTATAAGGAAAAAGGTTATACTGTAGAATTAATAGGAAAAGAAACTATTGACGGTACAGAAACTTTTAAAATCAAATTAACTAAGAAACCAGTTCTTGTAAATGGTGAATCTTTACCAAATATTACAAACTACTATTTTGATAGCGAAAACTTTGTTCCTATTGTTATTGAAACTACTGTTAATCAAGGTCCAATGAAAGGACAAACTGTAAAATCTACACTTAGCGATTATCAAGAAGTTGATGGAATTTATTTCCCATTTAGTATGGGTAGTCAATTCCAAACAATGGAGTTTAAAGAAATTAAATTGAATCCAGAAGTTGATGCTGCGTCTTTTGCATTACCAGCTAAAAAATAATTTCTCTTACTAACCAACTTTAAATATAAATCCAGTATTGTTTTCAATACTGGATACTCTACATATTATGAACAAGATATTTAAATTCATAGTTTGTGGTTCTCTTGTTGTATCTACAAGTGTTACTGCACAAGATATAGTTCTAAAAGGGAAAGAACTTTTCGGAAATTTAAAAGCAAGACATATTGGTCCGGCTTTAATGAGTGGTCGAATTATCGACTTAGAAAATCACCCAACAAATCCTAAAATTATTTATACCGGAACTGCTGGTGGTGGTGTTTGGAAATCTGAAAATGCGGGAGCTACTTTTACGCCTATTTTCGATGAATATGCACAATCTATTGGTGCAGTTGCTTTAGATCCTAGTGATCCTGACAACACTGTCTGGGTAGGAACTGGAGAAATTTGGACTAGAAATAGTGTTTCTTTAGGTGATGGACTTTATAAATCTAAAGATGGTGGTGCAAACTGGAAAAAAATTGGATTTGAAAAATCTGAAAGAATCAGTAGCATTAAAATCAATCCAAATAATTCTAATGAAGTATATGTTGCTGTACTTGGAGCATTATGGAGTGATAGTGATGAACGTGGTATTTACAAAACATTAGATGGTGGTAAAACATGGGAAAAAATTCTTTATGTTGATGAAAAAACTGGTGCTAGTGATTTAATTATGGATCCTAAAAATCCTAATATTTTGTATGCTTCTATGTGGGAATTTAGAAGAACAGGCTGGGGATTCAATTCTGGAGGTCCAGGTAGTGCTTTATACAAATCTACTGATGCTGGTAAAACTTGGAATAAAATTCATAATGGTTTTCCTGAAGGAGATTTAGGTCGTTTCGCAATTGCAATTGCGCCTTCACAACCAAATACTGTATTTGCCGTAGTAGAAAGCAAAAAAGATAAAGGTTTATATCGTTCTGATGACGCTGGAAAAAACTGGAAACTTTTAAATAGTGATTTCGGTTTGGTTGTTCGTCCTTTTTACTTTTCTCGATTAGTTGTCCACCCTACAAATCCAGATATTTTAGTAAAAGGTGGATTAAACGGTTCTATTTCTAGAGATGGAGGTAAAACATTTAAAAATCTAGGTCAAATGCATTCTGATATTCATGACATTGTATTTGATATCAAAAATCCTGATGCAATGTTCGTAGGAACAGATGGTGGTGTATACAGAAGCTGGGATGGTGGAGCTACTTTAGATATGGTAGATAATCTTCCGCTTTCTCAATTTTATCAAATTAGTGTTGATAATGAAGAGCCGTATAATATTTATGGAGGATTACAAGATAATGGTTCTTGGTACGGACCTTCTTCTTCTCCTGGTGGAGTTGAAGCTAGAGACTGGAAACGTGTTGGTGTTGGAGACGGATTTAGAGTATTAAAACATCCTACTAAGAATATTATTTATTCTGAAATGCAAGGTGCGCAACAAGTTTGGAGATATGATGTTGATAAAAACTATAACAGAAATATTCAACCGTTACCAATTAAAGGTGAAGCAGATTTACGTTTTAACTGGAATGCTCCAATGGCAGTGAGTGCTCATCAACCAGATCGTTTTTACATGGGAAGTCAATTTTTACATGTTAGTGAAGATATGGGAGATAATTGGACTAAAATTTCTCCAGATTTAACTACAAACGATCCTAAGAAACAAGATAAAGAATCAGGTGGAATTTCTGTTGATAAATCTGGTGCAGAAACACACACTACTATTTTTACTATTGCTGAATCTCCTTTAGATGAAAAAGTAATTTGGGTAGGTACCGATGATGGAAATGTTCAAATTACAAAAGACGGTGGTAAAACTTGGGAAAATACAATAGCAAATATTTCTGGTTTACCTAAAAACACTTGGGTGTACCATATAGAAGCAAGTTCTCATGATAAAGGTACTGCTTATGCCGTTTTTGATGGACATACTTCTGGTGACATGAATACGTATGTATACAAAACAACTGATTTTGGTAAAACTTGGAAATCTATCGTTACTAAAGATATTGTTGGATTCGCTAGAAATATTCAAGAAGATTATGTAAACAAAGATTTATTATTCTTAGGGACTGAATTTGGTTTATTTATTACTATTGATGGTGGTAAAAACTGGTCTCGTTTTACAAATAATATGCCTGCTACAGCTGTACATTATATTGATCTTCAAAAACAAACAAACGATTTAGTTTTAGGAACACATGGTCGTGGAGTTATTATTATTGATGATATTTCTCCTTTACGTGAAGTTAATCAGCAAATGTTAGCTAAAAATGTACATTTCTTTAACTCAAAACCGGCTGTAATTAAAGAACAAGGTGGTTTTGGTGGCGGAAGTACAGAATTACAGTTTGTTGGTAATAATCCGAGCACAACTGCTAAAATCATTTACTACTTGAAAAAGCGTCATACATTTGGAAAAATGACATTAACTATAAAAGATCAAAATGATAAAGAATTAATCACGTTAACTCCAGGAAAATCTAAAGGTATAAATGTGGTAAACTGGGGGTTCAGACAGAAAAACCCTAAAGTTGCCGCTGGTAAAAACTTTACTTTTGGTGGTTTCACAGCACCTCGTGTACCTGCAGGAAGTTATAAAGTTGTACTTAAAAAAGGTAGAAAAGAGTATGTAAATACTATTGAGGTAAAAAACGATCCTAAATCTTTAATTTCTAATGATGATAGAATCGCACAGCGTAAAACTACGCTAGAATTATATGACGACATGGAAGATTTAGCGTATTTAGTATATCAGATTGATACACATATTAAAGATGCTAATGCTGCAATTAAAGCTGATCCTAAATTAAAGAAAACTGCAACTAAAGTGATTAATTTACTACAACCATTAAAAGAAACTTTAGTAGTTACGACGGGTGATAATTATGTTGGTGAAGCTGAACCAGAATTAAGAGAAAAACTTTCTAATTTATATGCTGAAGTTGCTAATCAGTTTGAAAAACCTTCTTTATCTCAGCTTGAGAACAAAGAAGTATTAGAAACTCGATTACAAAAAGCTAAAAAGGATTTTGAAAAAATTAAAAATAAAGAGATTTCAAAATTCGAAAAACGTAAATTGAAAGCTGACAAAAAGCAAATAAAATTACTTAGTAAAGAAGATTTTATTGCGAAGAAATAACAACAAAAATCCCCTTGATTGATCAAGGGGATTTTTTATTTAATCTATCAAGAATTCTATTGCAACTTCTCTATCCATTAATAAGAAACATTGTTTGGTTCCTGGAGGCGGAACAAATCGAACTGTAGTTGTAGATTTACTTACAACTTTTTCAGGTTTTACTGCCCTACTACTTCCTAAAAAGCCAACGAAAAATTCTCTCTGTTTGGCATTACCTAATTTTATTGTAACAACATTTCCTTTGCCTCTTTTTAAAATTCCAGCGTTTGGAGATTTTAAAGTTACATTCGTCTTTAAAAAATCGTTACTAAAAACAGGCTGATTGTAATATTGTTCTTTTGTTATTCTACCAACTCTTAATCTCCATATACTTTTTTCTGGAAAATGAGTTTTAAAATACTTCTTTTTAGGTATGTTATAATAATACGGATTAAATCTTCTTATCCATCTTCCATTAGTCTCTGCTCCTGCGCCCCAAGTTGCGTCTATATAAATCCACTTTCCATTTAGCTTAACAGCATTCCAAGCATGATTTGCACTTAATGATGAATTTCCTATTTCTTGAGCAGAATTTCTAACATGACCAGCAACAACCTCATTTTCGATATTTAAAAGTGAACACACCTCTGCAAATGTTCTTGCATAACCTTCACAAACTGCTTTACGTGTTCGTAGTGTTTTCCTAACTATCTTCTCGTTTATCGCTTTAATTTTCTGTTGTTTCTCTTCTTCTGTTCTGTATCTGAATGAAGTTTTTGTTTGCCTATTTGGATTGTAAAATTCTTTCAAATCGTAACGAACGTTTTTTGTTAACCAAGCATATAAAGCTTTAGTTTTATCTTCATCCGTATTAAAATCTCGATTAATATTCTTCGCCAGTTTTTCAACTGTTATTAAACCAGAATATCCATCCGTTATTTGTTTTATTCCAGAAAAATCTTGGGCTTTAGCAACTAAAATTGAAAAAAAAATAATTGTAAATAATCTCATCATAAACTTCATTAATCAATAATTATACCTTTAACAATATCTTCGATAAAAATACAAAGAAAAACTGTCCCTTCTTCCAAAGCCTTTTTCACTTATATGCTTCCTCTACACAATAACACAATTTATTTATATAAACTTTTTCAACTCCAGCACCTATTTATTTTTTCGCTAATAAAAAATAGTACAAAGACTTTTTAAACCTTCAGAAACTCCTATTCTGAAGTCATTAACTTTAAGAATTACGAATAGGTTAATTATATAAATTCTTTTAATTTAGTGAACAACAAACACGAATCTTAACAAGCTATGAAAAAAAATATCCTTTTAGTTGTCGCATCAATACTGATCATATTTCTTTTAATGCGAATGAATCCGAAAGGAAAACAATATACAAATCAAATTGAAGCTTTAATTTCTTCTCCAAAAGAAAACCTTATCAATAAAGAAGGAAGTACAATTAAAGATCGTATAAAATCTCCAAAAGGTTACAAGCGAAATACAATTAAAAATAACTCTTTTGAATATTATTTGAGAAATTACAAATTAAAGAAACATGGTAGTGAAATCATTAACTACGATGGTTCAAAATACTTTGCTCAAGATTGGCATGACGCAATTTTGGAAGTGCCGGTCCCAAAAAATGGTTTACAACAATGTGCCGATGCTTTAATGCGAATTAGATCTGAATATTTATGGAACCAAAATAGAAAAGATGAAATTGGTTTTAAATTTACTTCTGGTCATTATTGTTCATGGAAAAAATACGCTCTTGGTTATCGACCTAAGATAAAAGGTAACAAGGTAAGCTTTCATAAAACTGCAAAACCAGATTATTCTAAAACTAACTTTTATAAATATTTAAATTTAATTTACACCTACGCTGGAACAGCTTCTTTACATAATGAGCTTAAGAAAGTAAAAATTAAAGATATTAGAATTGGAGATATGTTGGTAAAACCTGGATTTCCAGGGCATATCGAAATTATTGTAGATGAAGTGAGTAATGAAAAAGGTGAAAAGCTTTTTTTATTAGCCCAAGGAAACACACCTGCACAAAGCGTTTGTTTACTAAGAAACTTTGAAGATTCAGATATCTCTCCTTGGTATAGGTTTTCTTCAAATACACCTATTTATACGCCAAGTTATTATTTTGAAAAACCAGTTTTTGTTCGATTTAAATAAAATTAAAAAGTATTTACAAGTTTTTTTATAGCGACTAAATTAGAAAGTAATTGTTCTAAATAATCTAAGTGTAACATGTTAGCTCCATCAGATTTTGCATTAGTAGGATCAAAATGCGTTTCAATAAATAACCCATCAACATTATTTACAACTCCTGCTCTAGCAATAGTTTCAATCATATCTGGTCTACCACCTGTAACTCCAGAACTTTGATTTGGTTGTTGTAATGAATGAGTTACATCTAGTACAGTTGGAGCAAACTTTTTCATTGTAGGAATTCCTCTAAAATCTACTAGTAAATCTTGATAGCCAAACATTGTTCCTCTTTCAGTAATCCAAGCTTTTTCACTTCCAGAATCTTTTACTTTTCTAACAGCATGCTCCATAGCTTCAGGACTCATAAATTGTCCTTTCTTTAAGTTTACTACTTTACCTGTTTTTGCAGCAGCGACTACTAAATCTGTTTGACGAACTAAAAATGCAGGAATTTGTAATACATCTACATATTCAGCAGCTTTTTCAGCATCTGAAATTTCATGAATATCTGTAACCGTTGGTACATCAAAAGTTTCAGAAACTTTTCTTAAAACCTTTAAAGCTTTATCATCACCTATACCCGTAAAGCTATCAATTCTACTTCTGTTCGCTTTTTTAAAACTCCCCTTAAAAACATAAGGAATTTCTAATCGATCTGTAATAGCAACTATTTTCTCCGCTATTTTTAAAGCCATATCTTCTCCTTCTATTGCACAAGGACCTGCCAGTAAAAAGAAATTATTAGAATTCGTGTGTTTTATTTTAGGTATAAGGTTTAAATCCATCATCAAAATTTTGGCAAATTTAAGGAATAATATTAGCTATCTTTAGCTTTTAATTTATTTACTTATGAAATATATCTTTATAAGACTAGCACTTGTATTTTCATTAACTTTAGTTAGCTGTGCTATTAATATAAAAGCTGCAGACGGTGTAGATGGAACCAACGGAATTAGTGCAACAAATGGTGAAATTGGTAAAAATGGAATCGATGGCAAAGACTTAAAAAAATTAAACTCAACCAAAAAACCTTCAATTCAAAAACAAAACAAGCAACTCACCACTACTCCCAATATTGATACTACTTTAGTAAGAAAACATTTATATACCTTAGCTTCAGATGAAATGGAAGGAAGAGCAACTGGAACTCCTGGAATTGAAAAAGCTGCTCAATATATAGAAAATGAATACAGAAAAATTGGCTTAAAAACATTTCAAAACTTAGAAACTTACAGACAAAACTTCGAGGATAAAGGGATAAAAATGTTTAATGTCATTGGTCTTTTGGAAGGAAAAAGCAAAAAAGATGAGATTGTAATTGTTTCTGCCCATTACGATCATTTAGGTACCAAAAAAAGCGGTAATGGTGATCGTATATACAATGGTGCTAATGATGATGCATCTGGTGTAGTTGGTGTTTTAACTTTAGCGAAATACTTTGCTGAACAAAATAATAACGAAAGAAGTATATTATTTGTATGTTTTACAGCTGAAGAAATAGGCTTAATTGGTTCAAAATATTTTGGAAAACAAATTGACCCTGAGAAATTTATAGCTGGTATAAATCTTGAACTTATAGGTAAAGAACCTAGAACAGGTCCAAAAACTGCGTGGTTAACCGGTTTTGAAAGGTCTAATTTTGGTAAAATTATTCAAGAAAATTTAAAAGGTACAGGTTACAAACTCTATCCAGATCCTTACAAAAAATACAGATTATTCTTTCGATCAGATAACGCTTCTTTAGCGCGCTTAGGAGTTCCTTCACATACTTTTTGTACCACTCCAATAGATTTAGATAAAGATTATCATAAAGTCTCAGATGAAGCTAAAACCCTCGATGTTTCTATTCTGACTGAAACAATTAAGGCTGTTTTTGTTGGAACAACATCTATTATTAATGGTAAAGACACACCAACTAGAATAAAACTAGAAGAATAAATATCATATTCTTAATTTAAATACTTCAGAAAGCATTTCTAACAAAATAGATATGCTTTTTTTATTGAATTTGTTTTTTTTTAATCATAATACTATTCTTTCTCATCAAAAAACATTAAAAAAAGCAAAAAACAATACTTTATCATCAATAAACACAAAAATCAAACCAACAAATACATATATCTTAAAAATTTAATATTTTTTTTAATATATTCGTATCAACAAATTAAAAAACCCTTCAAAGAATGAAAAAATTATTACTTACCCTTGCGGTAGCTGGGGCTATCGTATCTTGCTCTACAAATGACGAAACTACAGATCAAATCGTACCTGAGCAGCAAACAGAATTATTATCAAAAAGTCAAATAAATAATCTAATTAAAGAATCATTAGAGTCTAGTGGAGATTTCAACTGGATGGATACAAACGCTCAAACTATTTGGAGTGCTATTCAACATGGAGACAATCTTCTTACTATTGGATATGGCGGTGATCCTGGTCAATTTCAAAGAAATGCGGCTTCTTCTAACATAAAAGATAACTTGATAAACTTAGTTAGATCTATGGAATCTAACGACAGTACACTTTCAGGAAGAGCTACAGATAATTTATATGTTGATGAAAATATTAATGTTATAGATATTAAAGTTGAAAATATTGCTACAATAGAAGCTTTATTATCAAATAATACTGTTCGTTATCTTGAGCCTGCATCTTACACATTAGATACTAACGAAGGGCTTGCCGCTAGATCTGGAGAAGGTTTTGGTTGTGGTTTTAGATCACAAAATATTGCTTCTTCTGATTATAGAACAGTATCACCAGCAGCAAGAGTACCTTGGAACTTTGATATTCACAATATTCCAGCTGCATGGAATTATAGTACAGGTAGAGGAGTTACCGTAGCTGTTATTGACTCTGGTTTATCTCCTGAACAAAGATTAATGAATCAAAATTTTAATACAGGACAATCATCTGGTAGAACAGTTCAGAAATTTGGTACTTATATAGATTCTATTTGGCCATGGTCTAATAATTACGATGGTGTAAATGACAAGTGTGGTCATGGAACAAATATGGCTTCTGTTGCTACGGCTCCTAGAAATGGAAATAATTTACCTGTTGGTGTAGCTTATAATGCTAACTTAGTAACATATAGAGCTGTGCAAAATGTATTAATCGATGATTATCATGAAAAAAGAGGTGTTGCAGAAGCTTTAACAGCTTTAGGAAATAGAAGCGATGTTAAAGTTATTTCAATGTCTATTGGTTCTCCTTTTGGAATTTCTAGAGTTCGTGATGCAATTAAATATGCTTACAATAGAGGTAAAATGATTATTGCAGCAGGTGGAACTTCTACTTCATTTACTACTTGGTTTGGAGTTATATTCCCAGCAAATATGAATGAAACTGTTGCTGTTACAGGACTTAAAGAAGGAAGATATGTTAGATGTGGAAATTGTCATTCTGGTTCTAAAATAGATTTTACTATTGAAATGGAAAGAAATTCAGGAAACTTTGTACCAGTATTAAGTTCTTATAATGGTGCTGCTAGATATGTTGGTGGATCTTCTGTAGCAACTGCTACTACAGCTGGAATTGCTGCTTTAGTATGGTCTAAAAATCCAACTTGGACTAGAGCACAAGTTTTAGATAAAATGAAGAGAGCTGGAGAATTTTACCCTAATAGAAACTCAAATTTCGGATACGGTAATATAGATGCCTTAAAAGCTGTTAGATAGATTAAAAACTACTTTTATATACCCCAAAAGTCTTACGATATCGTAAGACTTTTTTATTTTTCCTTTTTAAATATAGATTTGGCATGAAGTTAGCTTATAGTTTTTTAACGTTAGAAAAACTGATGTATTAATATCTTTTATAAATTTGCAACACATAACAAATCAATTTAAAATGAAAAAAATTACTTTAATCATTTGTTTACTTTTAATTTCTACTTCTTTATTTTCTCAAAATAGAGAAGGTTCTATATTCTATTCTTTTGTTGAAAAAACAGATACAGAATACAAAATAAGTGTAGACATATACGAAGTAGATAAAATTGAATTTATTAAAGTTGAACTCGTTGATGAAAATAAAAACGAATTAGTAGTAGAAACGGCAGAGTTAGCCTTAAGAGAAGGTAAATACTATTTAAAGTTCAATGGAGAAGAAAAACAAGTAGTACCAGAAGATATAAGTTTGACTATAAAAAACGAATATAATGATACAAAGTATCCACAAATAAATGTTAAGTTACTAGATAAGCTCTTACGAATAGTGGATTATTCACAAAAGGTATTTTATTAAAAATTAAAATCCTGAGATTCATAAAATCTCAGGATTTTTTTTTAGTTAAATAAAAACTGCTATTTAGTATAAGAAACGTAAAGCAGTAATATCATTAGGACCAAACTCACCGTCGTCATTCGCGTTGAAACAAGCAATCATAACTGAAGTTGGATCGTAACCAGCAGGAGTTCCAGGAACTGGGTTAGCTCCTACACCAGCAGTACCTTCATTAGTATTTTGTCCACAACTTTGTCTTGTTTGGTAATCTGTATGACGGAAACCAACAGAATGTCCAATTTCATGAGTAATTACATGCTCATTTACATTTGTTGAAAAACCTTCTAATCCAAAAATTTGTACAAACTTAAATGGGTTTCCATTGGTTGGGAATCCAGCAGAACCACCTGAGCCATTTTGATTTGGGTTATTGTAAACTACCATATCTCTTGATTGATAATCTGTACCAAAAGTTAAATTAAATCTAATAGTTAAATTTAACCTGTTATAATTATTAACGGCCCACCTAAGAGCTGTTTGCGCTTTGTTTGATAACCCAAAACCTCCACCACCTGTGAAACCAATAATATCGATTACTGTGTTTTGAGCAACTAAATTATTTGTATAATAATTTCTTTCAGAAAGATCTTGTAGATTTGGGAGATCATTGATCTTATCTTCTGTAAAGTGGAGATCACCTTCTGCTTGATACATAGGAGTTACATCTCCATTAGGTAATACGAAGTCTACTTTTTTCACATTGTTTGTATTTACATCAAAGTCAGCTAGCTTTGATATAATTTCTGCAGAAACACCGTTATCAGCTCCAGCTTCTGGCTGATTGTTGTCTTCTGATTGACAAGCGAAAAAACTAGCTCCAACTAGTAATAATGCAATTCGGGAGAATTTCATTTTTTTCATAATTAAAATGTTTTTTAATGGTTTATAATAAATTTTTAACTAAATTATAACTTTTATTTAACCACTTTAACATTTTTTAAGTTTTAATACAGAATTAAATTAAATGTTAATAAAACAACATTATGTTTAAAAATTTAACATTTTAACTTAAAAAAAACAAAAACAATTTAAATAGATTGTCTCCTATTTTTATAGTTAAAATATAACTTTTAACTTTCAATTTACAACTTACTAATAGAAAAATATACTAAAAATAAAACTTAATTAACATATAAACACCTTCAAAGAAGCTATAAAATATAAGTTTGACCTTAGTCAACAATAATAAATTCTGAATTAAATACTAGTTAGTTTACTATCTCAACCGCAACAAGACTATATTCTTCCTTTAAATTTATATTAACATATCATTAAAACAAAAAAAGAGACTTCAAATAACTTGAAGCCTCCTTGTCTAACCAAACTTAGTATAAAAACTAACTACTACTATTTTTATTATGATATACTTTAATATTCTTAAAATTTGCTTTTTTAGGATTTAAAAAAGGGACTTTAAAAATCAAAGCCCCTTTGTTTAACCAAACTTAGTATAAAAACTAACTACTACTATTTTTAACTATTACTAACTATTTATACACTTTATGTGTTGTTATATCGCTATAACTAGGGATTATTAATTGCAATTTGGGAATTACTATATATTTTTAATGAACTTATCTAATTTTTTAAAACAGTATTTAACTGCTACATTTATTTGACACATCTTTTTTTAATTGGTCACAAAAAAAGGAGATTCGAAATAAAATATTTTAAATCTCCTTGTCTAACCAAACTTAGTATAAAAACTAACTACTACTATTTTTAACTACTACTAACTATTACACTTTATGTGTCGTTATATCTCTATAACTAGGGATTATAAAATTGTAATTTGGGAATTACTATATATTTTCAATGAACTTATCTAATCTTGAAAACAGTTGTTATACTGTTACATTTATTTGACACACTTTTTTTTAATTGGTCACAAAAAAAAGGAGATTCGAAATAAAATATTTTAAATCTCCTTGTCTAACCAAACTTAGTATAAAAACTAACTACTACTATTTTTAACTACTACTAACTATTATACTTTATGTGTCGTTATATCTCTATAACTAGGGATTATAAAATTGTAATTTGGGAATTACTATATATTTTCAATGAACTTATCTAATTTTAAAACAGTTATTACACTGTTACATTAAATAAGACACATCTTTTTTTGATTGGTCACTACAAAAAGAAAAAACTCAATTTAATTGAGTTTTCAGTGAAGATATTTTCTTAAAATTATTCTATGTTCAGGTATCGATTTATCGTAGTTTTCTACCAATAACTCTAGTATTTCTGGGGGCTTTACGCCTACTTCATTTTTTGACAAGAATTTGGAAACATATAAATTATAGCTATCTACTTTTTTTTCAAAAATTAAAAAATGTTCGCTATTTAATTCTGTGAAAGCTATTTCATTTCCGGAAAAGGTGTTTGATTGATCTTCAGAAAAATCTGAAAAATCGTAGTACTTCAATACATTCTCCATACTATACTATTTCTGCTGATAAACCTAATTCTAATAATCTAGAACATCTTGGCTCTAAATCTTTATATTCTCCTGTTTTAACAGCACACTTTCCTTTATAATGTACAAGTATTGTACATTGCTCTGCTTGCTCTAAAGTATGGTCGCAAACATCAATTAAACTATCTATTACAAAGTCAAATGTATTTACATCATCATTATACAAAATAATTTCATGTTGACTAGTTTCTTGTACTAGTACATCTAATTCTTCTTGTATTTTTTCTATCGTACTCATCTTCAATTTTACTTAATATACTTTAATGACACCCAGTTATTTCTTTCAATAACTACATCTAAGGTCATTCCGTATTTAGATACTTCTTTATCTATAATTGGAATATCTTCCTTATAAAATCCACTTAAAAGTAATATTCCTTTCTCACTTATACAACTCATATAAGCATTCATATCTTTTAAAAGAATATTTCTATTAATATTTGCGATAATGACATCGTATTTTCTATTAATTAACAGCTCTGCGTCTCCTTCTAAAACAGTAATATTTTTACAAGAATTTCGTTCTACATTCTCTAAAGAATTTACGTAACACCAATTATCAATATCTATAGCATCTATAGGGTTTGCACCTTTCATTTCAGCAAAAATTGCTAAAACTCCAGTACCACACCCCATATCTAATACTTTTTTATCGTGTAGATTTAAACCTATAAGATGTTGTATCATCATGTATGTTGTTTCATGATGACCTGTTCCGAAACTCATCTTAGGTTCAATAACTATATCGTATTCTAAGTTTGGATTTTCATGAAAAGGAGCTCGAATACTCACTTTGTCTTCTACTTGAATTGGATTAAAATGTTTTTCCCATTCTTCATTCCAATTTGTTTGTTCAACTTCTTTGAACTCGTAAGTTATTTCAAATTCTGTTGATTCAAGTATAAAGATTTCTTCTAAAACATCTTCTTTCCAATCTTTCTTTTGAATGTAAGCTAACAATCCCGTTTCATTTTCAACAAAACTTTCAAAATTTTTCTCACCTAATTCAGCTATTAAAATTTCAATTGCTGGTTGCTTAGGTTCTACTACAAAAGAATACTCTATATATATATTATCCAATTAAATTGATTTTACAATAGCAGAAAAATCTTTTTCTTTTAATGAAGCTCCTCCAATTAAACCTCCATCAACATCTGGTTTAGAAAAAATTTCTTCTGCATTATTTGGTTTTACACTACCTCCATAAAGAATAGAAACACTATCAGCCAATTTAGCATCGTAAGCTTTAGCCAATAAACCTCTAATAAACTCATGCATTTCTTGGGCTTGATCTGCTGTAGCTGTTTGTCCTGTTCCTATTGCCCATACAGGCTCATAAGCTAAAATGATATTTTTAAATGCTTCTGCCTGTAATCCGAAAAGAGCTTCTTTTAATTGGCTTTCTACAACTGAGAAATGATTTTCATTTTGTCTGTCTTCTAATTGTTCTCCAAAACAAAAAATAACATCTAAACCTTTTGCTACTGCTGTATTTACTTTTTGAGCTAAAGCCTCATCTGTTTCATTAAAATAAGCTCTTCTTTCCGAATGCCCCAAAATAACAACATTTACTCCAATATCTAACAACATATCAGCAGAAATCTCACCTGTAAAGGCTCCATTTTTAGCTTGGTGTAAATTTTGAGCAGAAACTTCTAGAACACTCTTTGCGGTTTTCTTTACAGCATGTTGTAGATTCACAAACGTTGGAGCAATAATTACACGAGTATTATCTAATTTTACTCCTTTTAATTCTTTTTTTAACCCTTTAAGTAACTCTTTAGTTTCATTTAAAGTGTTGTTCATTTTCCAGTTACCTGCTACAATTTTTTGTCTCATTGGTTTTGTTATAAATACTTCTGTTATTGAAGGTTGATTATTATTAGTTTACTAGCACATTTATTTTAAAAAACTTTGTAGTGCAATCACACAAAACTAGTTTTTTAATAACGAAGTTTAAAGATTAAGCTTTAGTTTTTTTACGAAAACGTAATAATTATTTGAGGGCATTTAAAATTCTAGAATCATTAATTCTGGTGGCATTAAAGACTTCGATACCTCCTATTTCATCTATCACTAAATATCTTGGTATCCATGACAAATCTAAAAATTCACCTAAATCTCCATCCCAACTAGAAGGTAATAAATAATGTTCTCCTTTGATTCCATATTTACTTATTCCGTTCTGTAAATCAGTTAATGAATCATTTATGGATAAAAATAAAAAAACCACATCTGGATGATTTTTTTGAAGTTGTGAAACTTTAGGTATTGACTTGATACAATCTGAACACCAAGAAGCCCAAACATCAATTAAAATCTTTTTCCCTTTATAATGATTTAAAACATTCTTGAAAGTAATCATATCATTTGATAATGTTACCAATTGATCTTGCAAAGCCTTTTCAGAAAACGAAGTTTCTATTCTTGGCTTACAGCTTAAAAACACCATCAAAATAAATAATAAAGAAAGTAACTTCATTTATTTCAATTTATCTGATACTTTGGATGTTTTAAAAACTTCTATGTTTCCTTGCTCATCTATTTTTAGAAATCTAGGAATACTTTTTAATTTTAGAAATTTCCCTAAACTTCCTTCTCCTTTTTCAGGAATATAATAAAATTGTCCTTTAGGCTTTACATACGCTAAACCTCGCTTCCAATCGTAATAGGAATGATCTACCGATAAAAAAACAAAGCTGAATTCAGGATTTTCTTTTTGAAACTTTAACACATCATCAAAACTATCTTGACTTACAGGACAATAACTAGCGAAGATTTGAGCAAAAATCTTTTTCCCTTTGTTACGCTCTAAAACTTCTTTAAATGTTATTGTTTCTCGATCTAAAGTTTGAATTTTCTCATTTAATGCAGACTCTGAAAACACTTTCGGTGAAGCACAACTTGCTAAGAAAACTATAATTACCAAATAAAAATATTTCATTTAATTCAATTTTACTCTTGGATCCAACCAAACATAAATAATGTCTACCAAAATATTGATTATTATAAATATACTTGAAATCACTAATACACTTCCCATAATAACTGGTAAATCTAAAGTATCTAAAGCATTAACAATCTCTTTTCCTAAACCATTCCAATTAAAAATATATTCAATAAAAACTGCTCCTGCCAACATAGAAGCAAACCAACCTGAAATTGCAGTAACAACAGGATTTAATGAATTCTTTAAAGCATGATTTTTAATTACTTTGAAATTAGATAATCCTTTTGCTCGGGCTGTTCTTATATAATCTTGATTTAAAGTTTCTAATAAGGAATTTCTCATTAATTGACTTACAACAGTTAACGGTCGTATTCCTAAAACAATAGCTGGCAATATTAAATTTTTCCATTGTATGTAAATTCCTTCACCAAAATCATCTACAACAAATAAACTTCCTGTCATTTCAAGTCCTGTAAATTCATGTAGAACAAACCCGAAAAACCAAGCGAATAAAATTGCTGAGAAAAAGGAAGGTAAACTCATTCCTAATGTACTTAAAACAGCTATAAATTTATCTAAAGTAGAATTTTTATAAACCGCAGAAAATACTCCTAATAGAATTCCTAAAACAATAGCCATTGTGATAGCAAAACTTGCAAGAACTATAGTATTAGGTAATGTTTCTTTAATAACTGAAGTTACAGATTTTCCATTTTTTTGAAAAGATTCCCTTAAATAAGGATATTTTACAACTACACTTAAATCACCAACAGAAAAAATATTTTTAAATGTATATTTTTCTGAAGCCAATGAAGTATAATGATTTTCATTTTTGCTATGAAAAGACAAAGGTGACAAATCATTCAAATAATATAAATATTGAGTTCCAACTGATTGATCGAAACCATACTTTTTTCTAATAATCTCAAGTTGTTCACTATCTTCTCTTTGTCCCATTAACATTCGAGCTGGATCACCAGGTAAAATATTAAAAAGAAAGAAAACAACGGTTACTACTCCTAAAAGTGTTAGAAAACCATAAAAAATCTTAGTTGTTATATACTGAAACATTTGAAAACAAAGATAACAGAAACTTTAAAATAGTTACTTTTGCCTAACTTTTTAACAACAAACAATGACAACTGAACAATTAGTAGCTGAAATACGACAAAAAAAATCGTTTTTGTGTATTGGGTTAGATGTAGATTTAAATAAAATACCCAAACATTTATTAGCGTTAGAAGATCCTATTTTTGAATTTAACAAAGCAATTATAGATGCTACTCACCATCTTTGTGTCGCCTACAAACCGAATACTGCTTTTTATGAAGCTTATGGTATTAAAGGATGGAAATCTTTAGAAAAAACAATACAATACATAAACGAAAATCACCCTAATATTTTTACTATTGCTGATGCCAAGAGAGGAGATATTGGAAACACTTCAACAATGTATGCTAAAGCTTTTTTTGAAGATTTATCTTTTGATTCAGTTACAGTTGCTCCTTATATGGGAAAAGATTCTGTTGAACCTTTTTTAGCTTTTGAAGACAAACACACCATTTTATTAGCTTTAACTTCTAATGCTGGTGCTTTTGATTTTCAAACTCAAAAAGTAGATGAAAAAGAAGTTTACAAACATGTTTTAAATACATCTAAAACATGGAAAAATGCACATAACTTAATGTACGTAGTTGGCGCTACAAAAGCAGAATATTTAAAAGATATTCGTGAAATTATACCTGAAAGTTTCTTATTAGTTCCTGGAGTTGGTGCTCAAGGTGGAAATTTACAAGAAGTTTGCAAATATGGTATGAACTCTTCTGTTGGTTTATTAATCAACTCTTCTAGAGGAATTATTTATGCAGGAAATGATGAAAACTTTGCTAAAGAAGCAGCAAAAAAAGCGGAAGAATTACAATCGCAAATGAGTATAATTTTATAATTGAATGTAAAATTATCAATAAAAAGGTCTTAAGCGTAAAACTTAAGACCTTTTTTTAAAACATGAATTTTAATTATTTCTTTTAAATACTTTTTAAGTTAATATAACTTTTAAGAAATATTGATTTATCTAAATATTGCGTATATTTAAATGAAAAAGTCAAGGTAAACAACTCCTTGACTTTATTTGATTGATTAATTCAAACAACTATACTTTTAAACAGTTGCTTGCTTCAAAAGTAAATACTTATTGATCTCTACAACATAGTTTTGATGCAAATTGCTTGATTTTTGAACTAAATGGAAAGAAATCAATTTTGTTTAAAAAATTAAAGCTACCCTGTAAAAGGGTAGCTTCAATCCATTACTAATTAATACTAAAATTTATAAAACAAATTTATTTAACTTCTGTATAATTTTAATTTTGGTCAGCTGGTGTAATTTCTGGATTTGCATCAATCTCAGCTTGAGGAATTTTGAAGATCCAAGCATTATTTACTGATGGCCTATCTACCTGATAAGCATCTTGATATAAAACTTGAGAAGCTCCTGAACCTCCGTTTGCAGCATGATCTATACCTTCATCCCAACGGATTTTATCAGTATATCCAAAACCTTCACCCCAAAGCTCTAATCTTCTTTGGAATTTGATGTGATCCATTAAACTTGCTTGATCGTTGAAAACAGTTACATCATAAGCACTATCTCTTTCTTCACCTAAAGGTCTTAAAGCAGCCTGTGCTCCACCAACATCACCTAACATTGCTCTAGCTTCAGCTTCAATTAAATACATTTCAGAAGATCTCATGTAAATGATATCATCTGGATCAATACTTCCAGGATTTTTATTCTTCATTTTAAAATGCATGTATGGATGCTGATTAAATGAATTAGTAATACCGTATGTAGTATTAATCTCTGCTCTTCTAGCATCAAATGCAGCTTGAGTAGTATAATTTGGATCGTTTCCAAAACCTCCTTGACCATTCGCTGCAGAACTGTTTGTATTCGGTGCATCTACAATAAAGACATCTTTCCTGTAGTCTGTACTTGGAATTGCATCAACTAATCTTCTATCAGCAATCTTTGGGTTATTTCTAATTTGAGAACCATTAAATGTATTACTCATTAAATAAAAATAAGAACGGAAGAAAGTAGTTTCTGTAGCGATTACATTACTTCCCCAGATTACCTCTGATAATGTAGTAGTGTTAAACCCTGATTTCCAGTCAGCTTCATTCATTAAAGGGAACCCTTGTCTTGCTAAGGCTGCCTCTGAAGCGGCTGTAGCCCAATCTCCTTTTGATAATGCCCAACGAGCTTTTAAACCATGCGCTACATTAATATTTAATTGAGATTTATCTTTAGCGTTTCCACTTGGCCTTGGAGAAGCACTACCAAAAGCAGTGATTGCTGCATCTAAATCTCTTTCAATTTGATTGTATACATCTTGTACAGTTCCTCTTGGTTTTGTTTCAGCAACAGTTAAAGTAGATTTTAATAAAACTGGAACACCTGGATCAGTTGATGGTGCACCAATTAAATATCCTTTAGAATAATGCTGTACTAGAGATAAATATGCATAGGCTCTATAAGTATATGCTTGACCTTCAATTGCCTTTAACTCTGGTGTTACAGGAATTGTACCTTCATTAAGCTTTTCAATGATAGAATTGGCATGTAAAATCGTATTGTAACGATGGTACCATAAAAGTTGATTGGTTAAAGATGTTGGTAATGTATGAGAATTCCATTGCATCTCTGTTCTCCATCCTAAGTTATTAGCATTAGCAGAATGAATTAAATATCCTGCTAAATTATCTCCTAATGGCACCCAATAATGGTTTCCTGCTCTTTCAGTACGTCCTCCTGGAAATATATTAGTTAATTGTGAAAACAAACTTCTGTGAACTCCATTTAATACTTTTTGCATATCTTCTGCAGAAGATAAAGCAACTGAAGGTGTAACTGCATTAGTCGGAGTAGTTTCTAAAAAGTCATCACTACATGAAGTAACAATAACTAATGATGGAATTACTATTAATAATGCTTTAATTTTTTTGAACATAATATTATCTGTTTTTTTTAAAATGAAACATTTAAACCTAAAGAAATAGTTCTCGCTGGACTAAACGCATTACCATTTTGCGTACCTGCTAAGTTAAACTGTGGATCTAATCCTCTACGTTTACTGCTTAAGTATAAGTTCTCTCCAGTAATAGATAATCTTAAGTTATCTAAACCATACTTACTAATCATTTCGCTATCAAAACTATATCCTAAGTTTACATTACGTAATGACCAGAAAGATCCGTCAGTTAAGAATCTATCTGAATTACCTCTTACTAAATTAGGGTTTCCACTCTCTATTCTTGGAACATTGGTAATGTCACCTGTTTGTTTCCAAGCATTTAATATATCTGGATGAATTGCTCCTCCGTAATCAGATGCATTTACCAAGGCTGAATATCCACCATCTAAAATACTTCCACCGATTCCATAATTCACTAAAAAGCTTAATGAAATTCCTTTATAACTTAAGCTGTTAGAAACAGACCCTAATAAGTCAGGAATAGATGAATCCCCAGTATATACTCTTTCAGTATCTTCCCAATCGTTAGTTGTTTCAATATTTCCATTTGTGTCTAATACTGGTACGCTTTCTCCATTTGCATCTAACTCGTACTTGTAGAACAACTGATCTCCATTGGCTGGGTCAACACCCGCAGTTTTTAATAAATAAAAGTCAAATCTAGATCTTCCTTCAGCCCATCTCTTTGTTCCATTAACAAATGGATTAGGAATTGAAGTAATTTCATTCTCTAGTGTAGATGCTTGTAAAGTTATATCCCAATTAAAATCTCCCTTTCTAAATAAGTGAGCAGTTAAAGACATTTCTAAACCTTTATTAAACATATCTCCAGTGTTCTCTGGACGAACATTAATACCTAAACTTGGAGATATTGGCACATCAAATAATAAATCAGTAGAATTACGCTTATAGTATTCAAAAGATCCATCTAATAAATTATCAAATAATGTGAACTCTAAAGCTACATCAAAATTTTCAATTGTTTCCCATTTAAGATCTCTATTTCCTAAATCAGAAATAACAAATGCTCCGTCTGCTGCATTTGAAGTAATTCCAAATCTTGCTTGGTATAAGAACCTATCAAAAAGATTATCGTTTCCTACTTCTCCCCAAGAAGATCTTACTTTAAGTCTATCTATAAAAGATACACTTTCCATGAATGCTTCTTTGTGGATATTCCATGAAGCACCTACAGAGTAGAAATTACCCCATCTTGATTCAGGAGCAAAAACTGAAGAAGCATCTCTTCTGAATGACCCACTTAAAAAGTATTTATTATCAAAGTTATAGTTTAATCTTGAAAAATAACCTTCTATTGTTTTCTTAGATGAAAAACCTTCTAAACTTACTACATTTGAAAAGTTATCAAATTCAAAAATACCTGTTGTAGATTGTACTGTAGCAAGTCCACTATTTTCAGAATAGTCATCTTCAAAACTTTCATGACCTAAAGTTAATTCTACATTGTGTTTTCCAAAACTTTTGTTGTATGTTAATACTTGGTTAAAGTTTTTAACATCTCTTCTAAATCTTCGCTCACTGTATCTTCCGTCAGGCTGTGCATCACCAATAATAGCATTTTCATATCGTTTACGAAGACCTTCAACGATATCTGTACCATAGTTTAATCTAAGACGTAAACCATCAATTATTTTGAAATCTCCATAGAATCTGAAACCATATGTATTGTTTTTATCTCTTTCATCATTTAATAATAATTCTTGTAAAGCATGACGTCCTTGATTTCTTGGTCTAGATCCAATGTTGTATTGTGGGAATCCTTCTCCACTATCAAAAACTGGATTTCCAACATTATCACGAACTATATTTCCATTTCTGTCATTAACAAATACAGGATAAATAGATCCTATCCTTGCTGCAAAACCAAAAGGGTTTGCTATAGAATCTTCACCAGCGGAACTTGGCCCAACACCTTCAGAAATAGCAATATTTGCACTACCTCCTATCTTAATATAATCACTAACATCAAAATCGGCATTAATTCTAGTTGTAAGTCTATCAAAATTAGCTCTTTGGATATACCCTTCTTCTTCTAAATATGAAGCTGAGAAAAATACTTTATGATTTTCTCCACCACCAGAAACATTTAAACTATAATTTTGTCTAAATCCTACTCTTTCCATAAAGTCGAACCAATCTAAAGATTGATAGATAACTCTTGCATTCGGGTTAATTTTACCATCTACTCCAACAATTTGATCGTTAGGAACGTTAAAAGGATTGTAACCTAATTGATTGTAAATGTTTGCTGATGCAAAATTTGGATCTCCACCTGCTGCACTAGAGTTTTTTAATGCTTCCCACATTACCTCATAATATTGCTCTGGAGAAACTTGATCATATAAAGGATTTGCTCTTGTAATAACACCACTTTGTACAGAAGCACTTACTTTGATATCACCTTTACTACCGCTTTTAGTTGTGATGATTACTACTCCATTTGCAGCTCTGGCTCCGTATAAAGATGTTGAAGCAGCATCTTTTAAAACAGTTAAAGATGCAATATCATCTTGACTTATCGCATTTATTGGACCTAAATACTGTACTCCATCAACAATATACATAGGATCTGTACTACCGTTTAAAGTACCAACACCACGAATTACGATGTTTGGCGAAGAACCTGGTTGACCGTTAGTAGAAGTAAACTGTACACCAGTAGCCTTACCTTCAATTGCAGCAATAGGAGAAGTAACATTTCTAATTTCTAAATCACTAGAACCTACAACACTTGCAGAACCTGTAAAAGCTTCCTTTTTTGTTGTACCATAAGCTACTACCACTACTTCATCAAGAATACTGTCACTTTCCATAGTCAGATTAATAGTATTAGAAATACCAACTACTCTTTCCACAGTTTTCATCCCAACAAAACTAAAAACTAAGATTTCTCCTTGTTTTACTTTGATAGAATATCTACCCTCTCCGTCTGTTTCTGTACCTTTAGAGGTATTTTTAACTATTACGTTAACCCCTGGTAAAGGACCAACATCATCTGATACAACACCTTTTACTGTTATGTCTTGTGCGTTCACTTTAAAGATGACGCTCAAAAACAACAGCAAATACATTGCACTTTTAAAACGAAATTTCATAAAATTATTTAATTTAATTGATTAGGGGGCTAAAGTTATTCCGTATCTATGTTTGTTAAGATTCATTTGAAGTAAAACACCCTTTTTTTGATGTAAGCAATCCTTTTTAACACATAAAAATCTCAAATGTTAAAATCTAGTTATTTCAATGTTAAAGAATACGCCTTTACAAGTGATACTTCATTAACTTTTTTTAACTTCGCTAGTCAATCAACTCCAATATTATGAAGTTAAAATGGACATAAAGTACATAACAGTTGATAATCAAAAAGTTGCTAGAACTAGAATAGAGAAATTATTGAATAATTATCACTCTTTTCAGTCTGTTGGAAGTTTTTCTAATGGTGCAGAAGCTATAGATCATATCAATTATTTAAATCCAGATGTTGTTTTTTTAGACATACAGGTTGAAGACATGTCGGGTTTTGATATTATTGAGCGTACTTCCCCAAGTACAAGACCTTTATTTGTTTTTATAACTGAGGATGGAGGCTTTGCTCATAAAGCTTTTGATTATTTAGCTTTCGATTATATCGTTAAACCATTCAGTGACAATAGAATACACCAATCTATTAATAACATTATCAATCACAAGAAAAAAGATGAATTACTAAACATTCAATCTAGTATAAAAGATATCTTGTCATTGATTCAGCAAAAAGAGATTTCTGAAAATAAAAAAATCAATATTAAATCTGGAAATAAGATTTTGTTTATAGAAACAGATACTATAAAACATATTTCTGCGTCTGGTTACTATGTTGAAATTTTTACAACTGATAATAAAATGCATTTATTGAGGGAATCATTATCTAGTTTAATACGAAGATTGAACTCGCCTAAGTTTATGCGTATACATAGATCAACTATTATTAACTCTGATTTTATTGAAGAAATTATAGTTTCTAATTATGGTGAAACTGATGTAAAAATCACAGGAGTAAAAACTACTTTTAGAGTAAGTAAAGGATACAAAAAAGAGTTTCAAGAATTAATAGGAATTAAATAATATAAATTATTTGTTAATTTCGATCTAATGAAACTTGAGGTAACCGATCAGCTTCATAGAAGTATAATACTGGATAAGAAGCCAAAACGAATTATATCATTAGTACCAAGTCAAACTGAATTGCTGTTTGATTTAGGTTTAGAAGAATATATTGTTGGCATCACCAAATTCTGTGTGCATCCTTATCACTTAAAGCAATCTAAAACTATTGTTGGTGGAACAAAAAATGTAAAGCTAGAACGAATTAAGGAATTAGCTCCAGACATTATTTTGTGTAACAAAGAGGAAAACACACAAGAAATCGTTGAAGCATGTGAAAAAATAGCACCTGTTCATGTTTCAAATATCTTTAATTTAAATGATACTATAGAATTGATGCATCAATACGGTACATTATTTTCTTGCAGAACTGAAACCCAAAAAATTATTCAGAAATTAGAATTCAAAATTTCTGACTTCAAAGAGTTTATTAAAGATGTAACACCAAAAAAAGTAGCCTATTTTATTTGGAGAAATCCATGGATGACTGCTGGAAATCATACTTTTATCAATCATATTTTAGAACTAAATAAATTTGAAAACATTTACAAAAATAAAGATCGATATCCAGAAATTGAGCTTAAAAAAATACGATTAGAAGGAGATCCTGACTTAGTTTTTTTATCATCTGAACCTTATCCTTTTAAGGAAGAACACGCTTTTGAAATTGGAAGATTTACACACCATGCGAAAACTGTATTTGTAGACGGAGAGTTGTTTTCTTGGTACGGTAGCAGACTTTTAAAATCTTTCGATTATTTTAAAAAATTACACCAAAGAATTGTCTAAATAATTCACTCGATTAATTTTTTCTAAAACTTTCATAGCTTTATAAAAAGCCATGTCACTTTTAGGTTCATCAACATACTTATAATCATTAGATTGTTCTATCAATTTTCGATAGCGTTCTTCTAGATGTTTTTTATAACGTGATAGTTGATTTAAACGTGACATGGCTCTTCATATTTCCATTAAATATAATAATAAAAAACTGAAAAACAAATATTTAACACTATCTATTATCTTGTAAAGCAAATACTTTTCTTAACAAATCTGTATTACGCAATCCTATTTTATTTCTGATTCCTTTCTCTTCAACAGCAATCATTGTAAACACTCCTTGTAATGCTTCTGTAGTGACATAATCTGTTAAATCTGGATTTACCTTATTTACGAAAGGAATAGCATTATATTTCGAAATTAAATTCGCCCATATTTTATCAGCTCCTACCTTTCCAAAAGATCTTTTAATTACTGGATTGAATTTAGAATATAAAGCAGTTTTTGTTCTTCCTTCTAAATAACTTGTAGCTGCATTATCATTTCCTAATAAAATATTTTTAGCATCATTAAAAGTAATTCCTTTTACTGCATTTACAAAAATTGGAGTCGATGTTTTTACTGCATCTTCTGCTGCTCTATTTAAAGCTTTTATTCCTTCGTCTGCTAATTTACTCAACCCGATCTTTCTTAGTCCGCTATCTACTGACTTAAGTTCTTTTGGCAATAGTATTTTTACCAGTTCATTTCTGTAAAAACCATCTTTAGCTGTAAGTTTTGTTACCTGATGTTGAATTCCATTATCTAAAGCTTGTCTTAAACCTTCACCAATTTGCGCTTGGGTTAATGCTCCTCCTTGTGGTAACTGACTTGCTATTTTTTGTAATTCATCGCATCCTACAAATTGTAACGCGATACATACTATTAAAAGTCTTTTAATCATATCTATTGAATTTATTTATTTCTCTATTAGAACCTGTATTTTCTGTAAAGTCACTACTTTTTAAAGCTATCTGTATTTCTATCATATCCGTAAGGACAATGCTTACATCCGCTTTTACAACAATAACCTCTTCTTAAATGATATTCTTCCTTAAAAACTCGATATCCTTGTTCATTTGTATAATACTCATGCGGCTCTGGTTTTAAAATCTTCGTCATATTACAAATATATTATTTTGATTCGCAGAAAAGGCGGTATTTCTTCATAAAAAAACCTCCTAAAAAGGAGGTTTTTTTATGCTTTATAACTTTCTTCGATTGTCATCTGACTTAGTATCAATCAGTTTATTGTATGGATCTATACCAACTTCTACTGGTTTTTTGTCAACAATTATAGAAACAGTATTATGTATTTGTGTAATCTTATGTTTCTTTAAATACAATTCTACTTTTTTGTTTTTTCCATCTACTTCTTCTTCCGCAAAAATCCCAACGTCGATGTAATCCGCTAATGGAACGGAAAGTACTGGTTTTTTCATTTTTTCAGATTGATATGAAATCGTATCTCCAGCTTTTTCTCCATAATAACGTTTACCTAAATCATCGTTTCGATACTTACTAACGTTAAATGTAATATCTACTTGATATTTTCCATTATCTAACTCTTTTGATGAAGCTTCGACTATTTTGTTTCTATACAATGTAATCGTTTCAAACATGTCTTTAATTACATACTTTAAACTATCTGGTGTTTTTTGATTGATATAATCTACCATTTCTAAAGATGTTGTATACGGAGCATCTTGAAACTTCACTTTTTCTACGTATGCTTGTAAAGCACTATTTAAGTTCTCTTCACCGATATAGTCGCTTAATGCATAAAACACTAAAGATCCTTTTTGATAGTGGATATAACCTTGACCGTCGTTATACATTAACGGTTTTTCTCTTTTTCTTTCAAAAGTTCTTTGCGTTAAATATCCATCTAAAGCATCTTTTAAGAACTTACGCATCTCTGTTTTTCCTGTTTTATGTTCTAATACTTTTAATGAAACATATTCAGATAAACTTTCAGAAAGCATTGTTGCACCTAACACATCTGCTCCAATTACTTGATGTGCCCACCATTGATGTGCCAATTCATGAACTGTTACAGAAAAAGGATAATTCACTCCTTCATCTTCTTCATCTACATCTGCTATGAATCCAATTGCTTCAGAAAATGGAATTGTGTTTGGGAATGATTGCGCAAAAGTTCCTCCTGTTTTTGGAAATTCTATAATTCTAACCTGTTTATGCTGATACGGACTAAAACTCTTTGAATTATAATCTAAGGAAGCTTTTATTCCTTCAAACATACGATCTAAATTATACTCATGACCTTTGTGATAATAAATTTCAAGATTTACATCTTTCCACTTGTCTTTTTTCACCTCATAACGCGCAGAATTAAACGCATAGAAGTTTAAAATTTTACTATCCATTTTATAATGGAAATAACGACGGCCATCTTTTACCCATTCTTTTTGTAAATACCCAGGAGCAATTGCTATTTGATCTTCAGCAGTAGAAACAGTAGCTTCAAAATCAATCCAATCACTATCTTTTGAAATATAAGTATCTCCAAGCGCCGTACTATCTGAAGGGTGCGGTTTTAAATCATTTTTTGGTAAACCGTACTTTTCACGAGTTTTATCATCTCTTAATTCTCCTCCATCCGAATAACCAAATGATGGGAAAATACTACTATTCATAAAGGTACCATTCTCACGAACTGGTGAATTTTTTCTCCAGAATGTATTTGGTTTATTTTTCACGGTAAAATTTAACTCTAAACTATCTCCTGGTTGTAAAGGAGTTTTTAACTTATAAATATCAAAATTCTGAATAGTATCTTCAAGAACTAAATCTGTATCTCGATTAAATTTAAAAGTACTTGGATAATTATTATGATTTAAAAACAGGCTATCAATCACCTCATCTGTTTTATTAATCATTTTATATGTTCCTGAAGATTTAAAATCATAAGAACTAGGATATAAATCCATATTTACGTTAACAGCAACAATTCTCGGTTGAGCTTTTCCTTGATATTGCTTATAATCCTTTTCCCACTTTACTCGTAATTCTTCTCTTTCTTTACTAGAAGTACGTTCATTCTTTATATTATTTTCATAATAAATTCTTCCTCCTAAACCTATAAAAGCTACTAAAGACACGGCTAAAACTAATCCGCTCTTTAAACTAAATCGTTGTTTAAATATTGATAAACGCTCTTTAAATGAATGCGGAATTCCACGAACCCAAAATAAGCTTACTAAGACTAATAAAATAGTACAGAAAAGAGCCCAGTATGTTTTATAAGTAAAATAACCTCTTAATGAAGACCCGTAACCATTCATATCGGAATAATTAAAGCCTGGACCTTGATTAAATTTAAAAATTGATTGTTCCACTCCAATAATACCTAAAAGTGGAAAACCTATATTTAATACCAATAAAACGACCAAACCAACATAAGGATTTCGAAATAATGTTTGAATAAATAATGCCATAATAGCCCACAAAGCATAATATGTAAATTCCAACACAAACAATTCAAAAAAGTAATGCCCGAATTCATAATTATAAAAACCTTTGTAGGTTTGATAAATAATACCAGATAACATTACTAAAAATAGCACAACTAATTGTACCTTTAAAAGTGCTGTTAACTTCGATAACCAAAACACCCAATTTGGCATTGGTGTTACATCTACAATATGATTAGCATTTACCATTCTTCCTCTGTGTACTAGCAGACCCGCATATAAAAAAGTAATTACTACCATAGATAATGAAAATGTCGCCATACTGGTCTGTAACATTTTCCAAGTTACTGGTAATGTCTCTGTACCAAAAATACGTCCTGTTTGCGATAATCCTGAAATTGTTAAAAGAATTCCAACTAAAGCAATTGCAATAAATGGTAATGATTTAACTACAAATACAAAATTAATCTTTGAAAGCTTCCATAAACTTTTTAGATTATGTAGTGAAGAATAACTATAAATAACTTCAGGAAGATTAATTCTGGTAATTCCTCCAAAATTCTTTTTTATTGCACGAATTTCTTTTTCTTTTTTAAACCAACTAAAAGTTATTCCGTTCTGACTGAAAGAAAATTTCTTGAATACAACTCCAAAAATAAAACTTGAAACTCCCAACCAAATTAATCTATTATAAATAATTATATCCTTTAAAGGCAGAGTTAATTCGTTTTTCTCTGCAATAGTCCAATAACGTGTATAATAACTTAATGCTGAACTTCCAAATGGATCTAATAAACCTCCTAAAACTCTATTTTCTTGTTGCCCTATCATTGAAGCAATTAATCCTTGAAAAAAAAGAACTACCAACACACTAATAAAACCTGCTGCTATATTTCTACCAAAAGTTACCACTGCAAAAACAATAGCTCCAAAAAATAACAAATTAGGAATTACATATACCAAATACGCATGCAAATATGAGCTAAAACGAAATGCTCCAACCAACTCTGGATTTGTCCCTGGTAATCTAAACCCTATTACCATTCCTAAACCTGCAAAAAATAAAATCAAAGTCACAATGGTTAAACCACTTAAAAACTTAGCAAATAAATAATTGGTTTTTGTAAATGGATAAGAATATAAAATAGAGTGCATTTCACTCTTATAATCTCTAAAAATAGTAACTCCTATTATAGAAGGTAATAAAAAGAATATAAGTACACTCATTGTGTTAAACCAACGATTTACTTCTATAGGAGAATTGACTATTTCATTTCCTCCAGTAATACCAGAAATACTATCAAAAATCCCAGCACTATCGGCAGAAAAGAAAATAGAAGCTATTAAAAAAATAGCTAAATAAATGTAAAAAGCTGGTTTCTTAAACCAGTACTTTACTTCATGCTTAAATATTGTATAAAACATAATTCTAAATATTAAGCTAAAGTAACTTTAGGTTCATCTTCTTTTAACGCGATGAAATATACATCATCTAACTGTGCTTTTGCTGGTTCAAAATCTTCAGAAGGTTTTTCTATTGAATGTACACGAATATTTAATGTATTATCTTGATTGAAGTTCGATGACAACACATTGTAATCTTTTTCATACGTTTCTAAATCATCTCGATCGACTATTTTAGTCCAAATTGTACCTTCTATTGCACTAGTAGCTTTTTCTGGAGTAGCATGATTTAATATTTTTCCTCCATTTAAAATAGCCATATCATTACATAACTCTTTTACATCTTCAACAATATGTGTAGAAAAAATCACGGTACTATTTGTTCCAACTTCTCTTAAAACATTTAAAAAACGACGTCTTTCAGCTGGATCTAAACCTGCAGTTGGTTCATCAACAATAATTAATTTCGGATTATTCAATAATAATTGAGCTATTCCGAAACGTTGCTTCATACCTCCTGAATATCCTGCAACATATTTTTTTCTAACCTCATATAAATTGGTAATTTCTAAAACTTCTCTCACTAACTTTTCACGATCTGATTTGGAAGCGACTCCTTTTAAAGTAGCAAAATAATCAAGTAATTCTTCTGCAGACATTTTAGGATACACACCAAATGACTGTGGTAAATAGCCTAATACTTTACGTAGTGCTATTTTATCCTCTAAAATATTAATACCGTCAAAAGTGATAGATCCACTATCTGGACTCTGTAAAGTAGCAATGGTTCTCATTAAAGAAGATTTTCCAGCACCGTTAGGACCTAGTAATCCAAACATTCCTTTACCTATCTCTAAGTTTAAGTTATCTATGGCTTTCACACCATTTTTATATGTCTTAGTTAAATTTTTAATGGTTAGTTTCATTATGATAATTTTTATAATAAGTAGAATTAAATGACAATTTGTTACAAAAAAAACGTCAAACTAAGAAAATTCTTAATTTGACGTTCCACCCTTCATGGTTATTTAACATTATTTTTTATTGCTTCCTGGAGGATATTTAGCAAGTATATCTTTTACAAATTTATTAATACGTTCTTCTCTTTTTTCAGCATTTCTTAACGATAATGCCCCTGAACCAATACCTTGCCATATCAATTCTTTTTTTTCAGCATCAATAACATCGATAAACAATGTTCCTTCTGTGTATTGATTTACATTTAATCGACCTGCTCCGCCCCACATCCATGGGTTCCATCCCCAGCCATAACCAAACCCCCAGTTAAGGTTATCATTTATATTAACACGTTCACGTGATTTGGTAAATAAACTTATTAAAACATCTGGACTTGATGATTTTTGCATTCCTTTAGCTATCAATTCTGCTTCAATAGCTCGCATAATTCTTTTCTTATCTAAATCTGAAACTTCAGCCTTATCTATACCTGGCTTGTAAAAAGCAAATGTTTTTTTGTCATCAAAATTTGCTTTTGTATCATAATCAGAAACAACTCGTATAGAATTACATGAAGTAAAAATTAAAAAAAGTAGTGGTAAAAAGAGTCTAGTTAACTTCATAATAGTAAACGTTTAAATATTATCAAATAGCGCATCATCAACGATATTAGGCAATGTAACCTTTAATTTTTTCTCAGTTTTCATAGCACGCTCTATTGCAAATATAGCTTCTTTATTTCTTGCCCAGCTACGTCTAGCTATTCCATTATTTACATCCCAGAAAAGCATTGACTTCAAACGTTTTGATGCTTCTTTAGTTCCATCAAGAAGCATGCCAAATCCACCATTAATTACTTCTCCCCATCCAACTCCTCCTCCATTGTGAATTGAAACCCAAGTTGCACCTCTAAAACTATCTCCAATTACGTTATGAATTGCCATATCTGCAGTAAATCTTGATCCATCATAAATATTAGAAGTTTCTCTATATGGAGAATCTGTTCCAGATACATCATGATGATCTCTTCCTAAAACAACTGGTCCAATTTTTCCTTTCTTAATTGCCTTATTAAAAGCTTTAGCTATTTTAATTCTTCCTTCAGCATCTGCATACAAAATTCTTGCTTGAGAACCTACTACTAATTTATTTTCTTGTGCTCCTTTAATCCACTGAATATTATCCGCCATTTGCTGTTGTATTTCTACAGGAGAATCTTCCATAATTTCTTGTAATACTTTACAAGCGATTTCATCTGTTTTCTTTAAATCTTCCGGTTTCCCTGAAGTACACACCCAACGGAACGGTCCAAATCCATAATCAAAACACATTGGTCCCATAATATCTTGTACATAACTCGGATAAGCGAAAGCTTCGCCTCCCTTTTTACAATTATCTACAGCACAAAACTCATTATGGTTATTTTTATGAACATGTGCTCCTGCTCTACTCGATTCTAACAGGAATGCATTTCCATAATCAAAGAAATATGTTCCTTTTGCTGTATGTTTATTTACAGCTGTAGCGTGTCTTCGTAAAGATTCTTGTACTTTCTCTTTGAATTCTTCAGGCTGATTTGCCATCATTTGATTTGCTTCTTCGAAAGATAATCCAGTTGGATAATATCCTCCAGCCCAAGGGTTATGCAACGATGTTTGATCTGAACCTAAATCTACATGGATATTTGCTTCATCGAATTTTTCCCAAACCTCAACAACATTTCCTAGATATGCGATAGAAACTACTTCTTTGTTATCTTTTGCTTTTTGAACTCTTTCTACAAGTTCATCTAAGTTAGAAAAAACTTCATCTACCCAACCTTGAGAATGGCGCGTATGAACAGCTTTTTCATTTACTTCTGCACAAACTGTGATACAACCTGCAATATTACCAGCTTTAGGCTGTGCACCACTCATTCCTCCTAAACCAGCTGTAACAAATAAATTTCCTTTTGGTGATTTTCCTAACTTTCTAAATCCGTTTAAAACCGTAATAGTAGTTCCGTGAACAATACCTTGCGGACCAATATACATATAACTTCCAGCAGTCATTTGTCCGTATTGTGTAACTCCTAAAGCATTAAACTTTTCCCAATCATCTGGTTTCGAATAATTCGGTATCATCATTCCATTAGTTACTACAACTCTTGGTGCGTTTTTATTCGATGGAAATAATCCCATTGGATGACCAGAATACATTACCAATGTTTGCTCATCATTCATTTCAGATAAATACTGCATAGTCAACAGATACTGCGCCCAGTTTTGAAAAACTCCACCATTTCCACCGTAAGTAATTAATTCGTGCGGGTGTTGTGCTACAGCATAATCTAAATTATTCTGAATCATCAACATAATTGATTTCGCTTGAGTAGATTCTCCTGGATATTCTTCAATAGGACGAGCATACATCTTATAATCTGGACGAAAACGATACATGTATATTCGACCATATTTTTCTAATTCTTCCTTAAATTCAGGAAGTAATTCTGCATGATGCTCTTTTTTAAAATAACGTAACGCATTTTGTAAAGCTAATTTTTGCTCTTCTTCAGATAAAATTTCTTTACGTTTTGGTGCGTGATTTATAGTTAAATCATATTCTTTTTTTGAAGGTAAAACTGAAGGAATACCTTGTTTTATTTGCTCTTTAAATGTCATCTTCCTATTTTTAATTCACTATAAATTGTTGTGCTTTCACCATTTTCACCAATGTATTAATATCATCTTTTAATACACGATCTTCTTCCAATTTAGCGACTTTCTCTCTAATTAGCTTAAAGTTTTCTTCAACTATTTCTGAAAATGTATTCGGTCTTCTAAACTCCATTGCTTGTGCCGCATACATTAATTCAATAGCTAAAATTTTATCTACGTTTCCTAAAATCTGATTAAATTTTCTTCCCGAAATACTTCCCATAGACACATGATCTTCTTGACCTAAAGATGTTGGAACACTATCTGCTGATGGAGGAAAACACAATGATTTATTTTCGGTTACCAAAGCAGCTGTTGTATACTGTGGAATCATAAATCCAGAATTTAAACCTCCTGCTTCTGTTAATAATCTTGGTAACCCATACTTTCCTTCTAACAATAAATAACTACGACGATCTGAAATATTTCCTAACTCCGAAGCTGCAATTGAAGCATAATCTAAAGCCATCGCTAATGGTTGCCCGTGAAAATTACCCCCAGAAATTGCTTCAGTTTCACTCAAAACAATTGGGTTATCTGTTACTGAATTCATTTCTATTTCTGCCAATTCTTTTAAATGCTGATATGCATTTCTAGAAGCTCCATGTACTTGAGGAATACAACGAATCGAATATGGATCTTGAACACGTTCGCACTCGAAATGATTCTCTACATTTTGCGAATCTTTTAAAAACATTCGCATACGTTCTGCAACTTTTAAATTTCCTTTAAAAGGTCTAATTTTATGCAATTCCTCTTTAAATGGCGAAGCACTTCCTTGAAAACCTTCTAAACTCATAGCTCCTGCTAAATCGGCTAGATCTAACACATATTCCATTTTCTGTAAACCTAAAATGGCATGTGCTAAAATAAATTGTGTCCCGTTTATTAATCCTAAACCTTCTTTAGCCTGTAACTGTAGCGGAGCTAAATTGTGCGCTTTTAAAACTTCTTTTGACGATTTAATTTTAGTATTAATCCAAAATTCTCCTTCACCTAATAATGGTAAAAACAAATGAGAAAGTGGTGCTAAATCTCCAGAAGCACCTACGGAACCTTGTTTTGGAACTACAGGTAACAAATCATTCTCAATAAAATAAATAATTCTTTCAATTAATTCTAGTCGAACACCTGAAAAACCTTGGCACAACGCATGAACTTTACAAATCATCATGATTTTAGATAAGAATCCATCTATTGGCTCTCCTACTCCAACTGCATGAGTTATTAATAAATTCTCTTGAAGTTTACTTGTTTCTTCAGGTGTGATTTGTACATCACACAAAGGTCCGAATCCTGTATTTATTCCATAAACAGCAACATCAGAATTTGCCATTTTTTCTACCTTAGCTCTACAAGACTGTACTTTAGCTTGAGCTTCATCGTTAATTACAGCTTTCAATTCGCCCTTTGCTATTGAAATTACTGTAGCTACTGTTAAATTATCTATACCGTATTTAAACATCCTAATCGTTTTCTATTTACAAAGTTATTTTTACTTTTGATAACCAACAACATCATTTAAATCAACAATTAATAACCATGAGTTATCAATTAGAATTTCGACATATCAAATATTTTTTGGCAGTTGCTGAAGATCTTCACTTTAGAAAAGCTGCTGAACGCTTGTTTATTTCTCAACCTGGGTTAAGTAGACAAATCAAGCAAATGGAAGATGATTTAGGAATTCAATTGTTTATTCGTAATAATAGAAAAGTTACATTAACTTCAGCTGGGAGTTATTTACAACGAGAATTTACACAACACCTAACAAACATCGATAATAGTTTAAAATATGCAAAACTCTTACAAGATGGTAAATTAGGTGAATTAAGATTTGGTTATGTAGGTTCTGCTATGCAACGTATTATTCCTGATATTTTAGTTCGATTTAAAGAAATACTTTCTGATGTGAAATTTGGTTTTAAAGAAATGGATAATCAAAAGCAAATTGAACATTTGCTTTCTCAAGAAATAGACATTGGTTTTGTGAGATTAGATCGTGTTCCGAGAGGTATTGCGATTACACCGATTTTAAAAGAACCCTTTTGTTTAGTATTACCAAAAGAACATGCTATAAATGAATCGAATTATAAAAATTTATTACAGCTAAAAGATGAATCTTTTATTTTGTTTGATCCATCTTATAGTCCGTCTTATTATGAAAAAGTTTTACAAATATTTGATGAAAGTGGATTTGCTCCTATCGTATCGCACAATACAATTCATGCAGCTTCCATCTATAAATTAGTTGAAAACGGATTTGGTTTATCTATAGTTCCTAAATCATTACAACAAGGTTACGATTCTAATGTGAAATTTATTGAATTAACAGAAATATCTCAACGCACAACCTTATCAATTGTTTGGAATAAAAAAAATAGAAATCCGATATTACATTTATTAATAAACGAAATAGCAGTAGAGTCATTTATTAATAACGAATAAAAATTACATGAAAACTTTAAACTTATATTCTGAACATCAATTAAATCATAAATCTAGATTTGTCAATAAAATATGGGTTTTAGATAATTATTTCGAAAAAAAAGCAATTGAGAATCTTAATATTTTACCTAATGGCTGTTTTAATTTTGCTTTACTCATAGGTAAAGGAGCTACAGCCTATTTTAAAAAAAATAGTTTTAATTTTAATGAAGGAATATATCTTTGTTCGCAACTTACAGAAGTTATAAATCTTACACTTTTAGAAAACTCAAAAATAATTTTAATTCAACTACATCCGTGGTACTTTTCCTATTATCAAAATATAAATTTTAATAATTTTATTGATCTTATTTCTGAAAGCCATACAAACGATCGAATATTTAATAGTAACATCAATCTTAAATCTTCTAATATTTTACAAGAAGTAATTCAAGCCGTAGAAAAACATTCTTTAAAACTTGAAAAAGACAACCCTAATCAGAATATGATTGAAGAAATATGTAATACTATTATTTTAAATTCTGGTGAACTTAAAGTTTCTCAGGTTTTAAATAATTATGATTGTTCAAAACGTTGGATCCAAGCTAAATTTAAAAAAACTACAGGATTAACAATTAAAAAACTCTGCAAAATAATTCAGTTTAGAAATTCTGTAAACAACATAACTTTCAACAATTTACAGAACTCTTTAACATCTATTAGTTATCTATCTGGATACAACGATCAATCCCACTTTATTAAAAACTTTAAACAATATTCTAAAATAGCTCCAAGCAAATTTAATCCAGACAATTACATCTTATCACACATAGAGTAGTTCGTTTTTTTACAATTTTAAAAAATCTTTATTATTCTATTTTTGCTCAAAGCTTTTATAGTATGAATACATCATTTGAATTTAGAGACTACTACCTTTTCTATCTTTTTTTATGTTTGAATATATTACTTTCTTGTAATTCTAAAATAGAATCTAAAAAACAAATAAAAAACAACGTAGGTAACCTAACTCCACAAGAAAAAATTACCAATAACTTAACTCCATACTATTATTTAGAAGATCAAACTCCAATTACCACAATAAAAGAAGTTATGGAAAAAGACAATATTACTGGTGCAAGAATTATTTTTGTAGATAGCAGTAAAATTAGTTGGAGTAAAAATTACGGTTATGCCAACATAAAAGATACGATAAAAGTTAGTAATAACACTCTATTCAGTGGGGCTTCTTTGAGCAAACCAATTACTACAGTAACAGCTTTAAAGTTAGTTGAAAAAGGAATTTTAAGTTTAGATGATGATATAAATAAGATTTTGAAGCGCTGGAAAATTCCTGAAAATAATTTCACAAAGAATAGCAAAGTTACACTTAGAAGTTTAATTGGTCATAGATCTGGATTAAATCGTTCGTTTTGGATGAGTTACTCCCCCAATGAAAAGCTTTATACAAATGCCGAAATTTTAAATCAAAAAGATCCTAAACAACCAAGGACAAAAATGATAAATATTCCAAATACTTCTTATAAATACTCAAACCCTGGCTACCAAGTTATTGAACTATTAATTGAAGATGCTACTGGAATTCCTTTTGAAAAAGTCGTTGACTCTTTAATCTTTAAACCTTGCGGCATGAAAAACAGCACTTTTTCGCAACCTATTCCTAAAGATTTAATAAAACAAAAAGCTACTGGATACTCAAAAAATAAAATGCCATACCCATATCAAATATACCCATTTAAAGGCGCTGGCGGTATATGGACTACACCTGATGATTTAGGTTTATTTTTAATTACCTTGTTCAACGACCATGTAAAAGGCAAACAAATTTTACTGTCTCAAAAAATGACTAATCAAATATTCAATCAGGGAGGAGAAATGGATAAATTAGGGTTTACACTCTGGAATGGAGATGAAGATATTATATTTAGACATACAGGAAGCAATATCGGATTCAATTGCTTTATGCTTGGTTCAATAAAAAAACAACAAGCTGTTGTTTTAATGACTAATTCTGATAATGCTCAAAAACTTCAAGATTATATACAAAGAGCCGTGCCAGATGCGTACGATTGGGCTTATTTAAAATCAAAACCCTATATCAAATCCTCTGTTAATCTGAACAATTTCACTAAATACTTCAGGCAATATAATTGGGAAAATAATTATGTTTTACTATCAAAAGAAAATAATTCTGCATTTATAAACATAAATAATGAACGCTTTAAGCTTATCCCTGTAGGAAAAAGAACTTTATTATTAAAAGAAAAACCATTACTAATTAAATTCCCTAAAAAAGAAAACAATAAAGAATTAATTATTTATAAGTCGAATGGAGATTATTCGGTAGCTTACCCAATATTGTAAATTTAAAAAACTGATTTGATTATAATCTCTAAATATATCGTTCCTAAAGGTTTTACGGGTATTACTTTATATCCGTTTATTTTTCTGAAAAACTCTTCGATTAAAAATGATAATATCACCATTAATCATGAGAAAATTCATCTGCGACAACAAATAGAAATGCTTGTTATTCCTTTTTATATTTTCTATGTAATTGAATGGTTTTTTAAATTTTTAAAATATAAAAATAGTTATCTTGCTTATCGAAATTTAAGCTTTGAACGAGAAGCTTACACATTTGAAACAGACATCAATTATTTAAAAAACAGGAAATTTTGGGCATTTATAAAACATCTATAAAATTTTCATCAATACTATTTTTAAGCATTTTCTTTAACTGCAAAACTGAAAAGAAAATTAAAAAAGAAGAAGTTATCGAAATAGCTGAAGTAGCTATAATTAAAAAAGATACTACACCAAAATATCCAAATTATTTAACAAAAGAATATGTCTTAGGGAAATTTGATTATAAAACACATCCTGACTTTGGTAAAATCCCAAAGAATTTGTCTTCTAGTGAAATGTATTTACGAAAAGAAGTGTTAGAGCAATTCCTTAATATGGTAAATGCTGCAGAAAAAGAAGGTATCAAATTAAAAGCGGTTTCTGCAACTCGAAATTTTCCACACCAAAAAAGAATTTGGGATTATAAATGGACTGACAAATACAAAAAATATCCTGAAGACAAACGCGCTTTAAAAATTTTAGAATACAGTTCTATGCCAGGAACTTCAAGACATCACTGGGGAACTGATGTTGATATTAATGATTTAGAAGATGAATATTTTTTACAAGGAAAAGGTAAAAAAGAATATGAATGGTTAATGAAACACGCAAACAGTTTTGGTTTCTACTTAGTTTATACGTCAAAAGATAACGGAAGAACTGGATACAACGAAGAAAAATGGCACTGGTCTTATGCTCCATTATCTTCAATTTACCTAGAATTCTACAATCAAAACATTACACATCAAGACATTACAGGATTTCAAGGTTCACAGTTTGCAAAAGACATTGACATGATTACCAATTATGTCAATGGAATAAACCCAAAAATATTGACTTATAAGCCCTAAGCTTTTCTTAAACATTGCTTAATTTTTTTGAGATTTTCGTAAATTGCAATTCAAAATAACAACTAAATTTACGAATGGAACAAATAGCTCCTTATAAACCCAAGCATAAAGTAAGAATTGTAACTGCTGCTTCATTATTTGATGGTCATGATGCTGCAATAAACATAATGCGTAGAATTATCCAGTCTACTGGTGTAGAGGTAATTCATTTAGGTCATGATAGAAGTGTTGAAGAGGTAGTAAACTGTGCTATTCAAGAAGATGCTAATGCAATTGCTATGACTTCTTATCAAGGTGGTCATAACGAATACTTTAAATACATGTACGACTTGCTTAAAGAAAAAGGAGCTAGTCATATCAAAATTTTTGGTGGTGGTGGTGGAGTAATCCTTCCTGAAGAAATTAAGGAATTAATGGATTACGGAATTACGCGTATTTATTCTCCAGACGATGGTCGTGAAATGGGATTACAAGGTATGATTAACGATCTTGTACAACAATCTGATTTTGCTATTGGTGACAAATTAAACGATGAAGTAAAGCATTTACACGAAAAAAATATAGGAAGTATTGCTCGTGTCATTTCTTCAGCAGAAAACTTCCCAGAAGTTTCAAAAGAAACTATGGATATTATTCATAAAAAAAATGAAACTTCTAAAACTCCTGTATTAGGTATCACAGGAACTGGTGGTGCTGGTAAATCTAGTTTAGTAGATGAATTAGTTCGTCGTTTCTTAATTGATTTCCCAGAAAAAACTATCGGTTTAATTTCTGTTGATCCGTCTAAAAGAAAAACTGGTGGAGCTTTATTGGGTGACCGTATTCGTATGAATGCTATTAATAACGAACGTGTATATATGCGTTCTTTAGCAACACGCCAGTCTAATTTAGCGTTATCTAAATATGTAAATGAAGCAGTTGAAGTTTTAAAAGCTGCTGAATTTGATTTAATTATTTTGGAAACTTCTGGTATCGGACAATCTGATACTGAAATCATAGAACATTCTGATGCTTCTTTATATGTTATGACTCCTGAATTTGGAGCTGCAACTCAGTTAGAGAAAATTGACATGCTTGATTTTGCTGATTTAGTTGCGATTAACAAATTTGATAAAAGAGGTGCATTAGATGCATTACGCGATGTTAAGAAACAATACATGCGTAATAATAATCTTTGGGATGTACACATGGATGATATGCCTGTGTATGGAACTATTGCTTCTCAATTCAACGATCCAGGAATGAACTCGCTATACAAAGCGATTATGGATAAAGTTGTTGAAAAAACAGGAGCTGATTTAAAATCTACTTTTGAAATTACTAAAGAAATGTCTGAAAAGATATTTGTAATTCCACCAGCTAGAACACGTTACTTATCTGAAATTGCAGAAAATAACAGAGCTTACGATAAAAAAGTAGATGACCAAGAAAAGGTTGCTCAAAAGTTATATGGAATCTTCAAAACCATTGAAAGTGTTTCTGAAGGAACTGTCGCTTTAGATAAATCAGGAATTGATGAAACTTCAATTAAAAAAACAGACGAAAACAGTGATTTCTTAAAATTATTAATCGCTGAATTTGATCGTGTTAAAATGAATTTAGACCCTTATAATTGGGAAGTCATTTTAAATTGGGCAACTAAAGTTCAAAAATATAAAGATCCTATTTACACGTTTAAAGTACGTGATAAAGAAATAAAAATTGAAACGCATACAAAATCACTTTCTCATTCTGATATTCCTAAGGTAGCTTTACCTAAATATCAAGCTTGGGGTGATTTATTACGTTGGAATTTACAAGAAAATGTTCCTGGAGAATTCCCTTATGCATCTGGATTATATCCTTTCAAAAGAACTGGTGAAGATCCAACAAGGATGTTTGCAGGAGAAGGTGGACCAGAACGTACAAACAGACGTTTCCATTACGTAAGTTTAGGAATGCCAGCAAAACGTTTATCTACTGCTTTTGACTCGGTAACCTTATACGGAAATGATCCTGGACATAGACCTGATATTTACGGAAAAATTGGAAATGCTGGAGTATCTATTTGCTGTTTAGATGACGCTAAGAAATTATACTCTGGATTCGATTTAAGTCATGCTATGACTTCTGTATCGATGACAATTAATGGTCCGGCTCCAATGTTATTAGGATTCTTTATGAATGCTGCAATTGATCAAAACTGTGAGAAATATATTAAAGAACACGGCTTAGAATCGAAAGTAGAAGCTAAATTAAAAGAGTTATACGACGATAAAGGTATCGCTAGACCAAAATACAACGGTGATTTACCAGAAGGAAATGATGGTTTAGGTTTATTACTTTTAGGTGTTACTGGAGATCAAGTTTTACCAACAGACGTATATGCAGAAATTAAAGCGAATACATTAGCACAAGTTCGTGGTACAGTTCAAGCAGATATTTTAAAAGAAGATCAGGCGCAGAATACTTGTATTTTCTCTACAGAATTTGCATTACGTTTAATGGGAGATGTTCAAGAGTATTTTATTGAGAAAAATGTACGTAACTTCTACTCTGTTTCTATTTCTGGATATCATATTGCCGAAGCTGGTGCAAATCCAATTACACAGTTAGCCTTAACTTTAGCTAACGGATTTACCTATGTAGAGTATTATTTATCTAGAGGGATGGATATTAATAAGTTTGGACCAAACTTATCGTTCTTCTTCTCAAATGGTATCGATCCAGAATATGCTGTAATCGGACGTGTAGCTCGTAAGATTTGGGCAAAAGCGTTAAAATATAAATACGGAGCAAATCCACGTGCACAAATGTTGAAGTATCACATTCAAACTTCTGGACGTTCTTTACACGCACAGGAAATTGACTTCAACGATATTAGAACTACATTACAAGCATTATATGCAATTTACGACAACTGTAATTCTTTACATACAAATGCTTATGATGAAGCGATTACTACACCTACAGAAGAAAGTGTACGTAGAGCAATGGCAATTCAATTAATTATCAATAAAGAATTAGGATTAGCTAAGAATGAAAACCCGATTCAAGGTTCATTTATTATTGAAGAATTAACTGATTTAGTTGAGGAAGCTGTACTAACAGAATTTGATAGAATTACAGAACGTGGTGGAGTTTTAGGAGCAATGGAAACCATGTATCAACGTTCTAAAATTCAAGAAGAGAGTTTATATTACGAAACTTTAAAACATACAGGAGAGTTCCCAATTATTGGTGTAAATACATTCTTAAGTTCTAAAGGTTCTCCAACAGTTACTCCACAAGAAGTTATTCGTGCAACAGAAGAGGAAAAATTATTCCAAATCAAAACAAAGGAAAACTTAAATGAAGCTAACAAACAAGAAGTACAAAATCAATTAAAGATTGTACAGCAAGCTGCTATTCAAAACGAAAATATTTTTGAATGTTTAATGGAAGCTGCTAAAGTTTGTTCTTTAGGTCAGATTACTTCAGCATTATTTGAAGTTGGTGGGCAATACAGAAGAAATATGTAATAATTATATACGTCAACCTAAACTTGCATGTGCTGAATTCATTTCAGTAATTTCAGGTTCTCATTGTAAACTGTTTCTTAAATAGCTTTATGAGATTCCGAAATAAATTCGAAATGACGCAAAACCAATTATTCTAATATAAAATAAAGAGCAGTAGAAATGTTAAGTTTTTACTGCTCTTTTTCTATAAAGAAATTATATTGTTGAGCTAAAATGCAATCCAAACCTATAAATTAATGTGTGAACTAAATTTAAACATCTTTAATCTTGTTATAATTGCGTCGATTTTTATAGGCACTACATTTGGATCATTACTCATTTTTACCAAACGTATCAATAGAAAAGCTAATTCCCTTCTTGGCTTAGTTGTATTTATTATTGTTTTATGGAATATTTGGGTTGTAAGTATAGATTTTCAGTTCACTCATTATTTCACTTACTTTTATTTAATTCCGTTACACTACTCTTTGGTTCTTGGTCCATTATTATATTTCTATGTGAAACGAATGACTAATTTTAGTTTTCACTTTTCTAAAAAAGAACTCCTTCATTTCTTACCCGTAATTTTAGAACTCAGCGTTCATTTTCTTATTATTAGAGAAGCTTTTACAACTCAGAAAACTAGTATTGAAACAGGTATTTTTTATCAAATAATTCCAATTATTCAATTCCTTGCTATTATTTCCGTTGTTTCGTACAGTATTTATGCTTTAAAAGAAATCAGAATTTATCAAACTTGGCTTAACGAGAATTATAGTGACAACAATGCATATAATTTAAGATGGTTATATCGATTAATCGTCATATTCGCTATAATCTGGATACTTTGGGTTCCATATACTTTTATAGATTATTTAGTATTTAATTTTCAGTTAGGTATTAGTGATTATTATCCTATGTATATAGCACTTTCTATAATTACAATTTGGATTAGCGCTGAAGCTTTTTTACGACCTGAAATTGTTTTCTTAGAAGCAAACAAAAAAGAGGTTCACCATAAAAAAGAATACCCAACTGAAGAAATTCTTGAAAAAGCTTCTTGGCTAAAAGAAGAAATGAAAAAAAATCGTTTTTACTTAAATTCTGAATTAACCTTAAAATCTCTTGCCGATAATCTTAATATGCATCCTAACATGTTATCTAAAGTAATTAATGACGGATTAAATAAGAATTTTTCAGACTTTATTAATGAATATCGTGTTAATGCAATTGTAGAAAAATTACAGAGTGGTAATCACGATCATATTACTTTATTAGGATTGTCTTTTGAATGCGGTTTTAATTCAAAAACGACTTTTAATCGGGTATTTAAAAATATAAAAGGAATTACTCCTTTGCAGTATAAAAAATCCATAGAAAACAATTCTAAATAGTATTAAATACGTTCCATTTTATAAATTGGAGCGTTTGAAATCCTTCTTAAATCTATGTTTGTTAGCAATAAAATACTAATAAACATGAAATTAAATTTTAACTTACTGTGTATTGTTTATCTCTTTATTGCTTGCAATACTATAAGTTCTTCTCAGAAAAAAAATCAATTAGAAACACCAGAAAACACCTTGTTTTTTTCTAAGGTTGATTTCAAAACCAATAAAATCACGTCCGATAATTATACAAATGATCTCACATTACATAAAGACCCCTTTTTAAATATTCACTTTACGCTAAAAGAACCACTTGTAAAAAGTCTTAAATCATTAGCTCCTCATTTAACTGACGAGCAATTATTAAACAGTGGAAATTTTCAATTTACTTTTTTAGTAAATGGTAAAAAAGTACATATCGAAAATTTAAATAAAGGTGCTGGTACTTTAGAAACTAAAACCAATAAACTTACCTATAAACTTCCTTTAATTTATCCTGAACAAATTGATTTTTGGAGTTGGTTTATGTGGTTAAAATTTATGAAATTAAGTGGTGGAGAAGATATTTTAACTGAAGGAAAACATTCGCTGACTGTAGAAGTAAGATCGTATTTGAAAGATCAAAAATTAAAAACAGGACCTATTTTATCTAAAGGAACTTTAAAAATTGAAGTTGCAAGAATTAAAATTAACGAACAATTAGTCCCTGTTCAAAAAATAAAACCAATTAACGATTGGAAAATTTCAAAGGTTAACTACGATACAAATAAGATTGAAGCTTTAAACAGAAAAATAGCTGAGAAAAGATTTGATCAAATTAATGGAATTATAGTCATAAAAAACAATGAACTTTTAATTGAAGAATATTTTAATGGAGCCAATAGAAATAGTTTACACGATGTTAGATCTGTGGGGAAATCTTTTGCTTCTACTCTATTAGGAATTGCAATTCAAGAAAATCATATTAATAATGAAAAAGCTCTTTTAAAAGATTTTTACAACTTAAGGTCTTTTAAAAACTATACTCAAAAGAAAGACAGTGTCACTTTAGAATCGTTATTAACTATGAGTTCTGGTTTTCTTGGCGACGACACAAATTATAATAGTCCAGGAAATGAAGAAAAAATGTATCCAACCAAAAATTGGGTTGATTTTACATTGAACTTACCCATGGAAAAAGATAAAAAAATAGGATTTGATTTCAGTTATTTTACTGCTGGAGTTGTTGTTTTAGGAGATGTAATTCATAAATCTGTTCCTGAGGGATTGGTTTCTTATGCTGACAAAAAATTATTTAAACCTCTCGAAATTACTAATTACAAATGGCAATATACACCCCAAAAAGTGGGAAATACAGCTGGAGGAATTCAATTAAGAGCCATTGACTTTGCGAAATATGGACAGCTATATAAAAACAAAGGAACTTGGAAAGACAAGCAAATTCTTAATGAAAAGTGGGTAGAAAAAACCTTATCTAAACAAGTGTCGCTAGCTAATATTGGATTAGAAAATGAATATTACGGTTTTCTATTCTGGAATAAAACATATACTGTAAACAACAAAACTTATGAAGTTTCATATTGTAGTGGTAGAGGCGGAAATAAAATCTTCATTTTTAAAGATATTCCTTTTGTTGTTGTTATTACTGCTTCGGCATATAATGCTCCAAATGCTCATTCTAATGTTGATAAAATGATGGAAGAATACATACTTCCTGCTGTAATCGATAAAAAATTAGAATATTCTCAAAACTTTACTGGTATCATTTTTGATTGACAAAATTGTCTATTAAAATCAATCAAATACTATGGAAAAACTATATTACAGTTTAGCTGCTTTAGCACTAATTTTGCTTTATTCTTGTTCAGAAGATGAAAACCAAAACTTCTCTTTTCAAGGACATTACGAAATTTCACAAATGACTTCCGATACTTCTGTAGATTTGAATGAAGATGGAATCGCTTCAACAAATCTTTTGAATGAGATTGTTCCTTATTATTTTGAAAATACAGTATATGATTTGGAGATTAGACCTCATAATTATACCGAATCTGATGCGAAGTTGATTCTTTTTTCAATTCCTCATCAAATTTTATTGTTTGATGATCCGAATGACCAAAATAGTTCTATTGATTATTGTAAAAAAGGATTTGGAACTTCATATGAATTTTCAGACAATAAAATTCAATTGGAAAATTTCAGCAATGATTTTATCACTATTAAAAATATAGAAATACTATCAAATGACAACATAAAAACTAATATTGAGAAGGAATATTTTGATACAGAAACTGAAAATTGGGTAAAATTATCTATAGAAATTGTATATCAAAAAATAGATTTGGAAGCCTTGTAAAATCTGATAAAATTTAAACCTAGAGAATAACTAAAAATAAAATATTTTGTAAAACACTGTAACAAAAAGACTTATTACTCTTCTTATATGTGTAATCAAAATTATAAAAACATAAATGAGTAAAACGTATTTTATTTTTAGTTTAATCTTCGCAACAGGCTTAGGAACTTCTTTAGGAGTTAATTTCGGAACTTTAACTGGAAATCTTTCAGTAGGTATTTTACTTGGTAGTATAACAGGTTTATTATTAGGTTTTGGAGTGGGTTATTCACTAAAAGCTTATGTTGAAAATTATAAAATTCAAAATACATTATAATACAACAACACAACTAACCTTTAGAAACTTATAAAATTGAATCCTGAGTATATCTTACTCAGGATTTTTTATTTTTATTGCACCAATTATTGATGGATAAAATTTTTAAATGGATATATGAGCTTTTAAAATGGTTAGCTAAAATTACAGGCTTTAGCTATAATGAGATCAACGTTATAGTTTATTATATCATTATTCCTTCTTTATTTCTTTATTTATTGAGTAGAATAGTAAAGAATTATACCATAATTTTATCTTTTTTAGTTTTCATTTTTACAACTCTACTTTTTATTAAAAATTTTAAATTATTCTCTGATCATCTTTTTAAAAAATCTGTAAACTTTTTAAACTGGTTTCAAATCATAGGTTTAAATTACATACAAGCTTCTGTAATTATCTGTGTGTTTATTCCTTTTCTAATTATTTTAATATTACTCTTGTATCGAAAAAAACAAGTTTAAAATTTTAGTTTTATAGTATACATCTTCAAGTTTTTTAAGTAATTTAACCCTCAATTTAAACGACCAAAGCTCCTATCTAATATGAAAAAAACGAATATTATACTTCTCATTATACTTTGTATTATTGGAGTCTCTAATCTTATTAAAGTTTTTACTTTAGATAATCATTTGAAAAATGCTAAAGAATCTTTGCAAAAAGCTCAAGATGAAGTAGAGAATGCTCAACAACTCAACAGTAAAGCACAAAAAGAAATACAAGGTTTAAAAACCGTGGTAGAAAAATATGAATTTCAAAATGAAGCTTTACAACTAGAAATTGATTCAATTGTTTTAAATAAAAGAGCAAAGGCTCCTAAAGATTGGGCAGAACGCCAAAGCATAAAGAAGAAACAACAAGAAATTACTGCCAGACTAGAATATTTACGTCAAAAAAATAATGAATTTGAATAATGAAAAACACCATCAAATTAACCTTAATCATAACAATATTACTCTCTGTTTTTAATACTGTTTATGCTCAAAAGAAAGTAAAAGACACCATTGTAATTGGTAAAGAATATGCTCGTTCTCGTAAGCTTCCAATTACTGTTAATAAAGGAACTGTAATCATAAATCAGATTGACTCACTTCATTTAGTAAATCAGATTCGATTTCACTATTATGAAGAATTAAGAAAAGAATTATTTAAAAATGATTTCGGAAAAGATATCGAAAACATTGTTTTAAAATATGAACGAATTGTTGAAGAAAACAATGAGCTATTTGATCAATTAGAACAAAAATCAAAAGCACAGTCTGACTTATTTAAAAAGACTATTAGTGAACTAAAAAAATCATTAGATGAAACTGATAGAACACTAAACTTAACTCAAAAATCTCTAGACAATGCCAATACTTCGATAGAATTAAGTATGAGACAAATTGAAAGTGCTCAACGTAGACAGTTTTGGAAAAACTTCGGATTTATTGGTGGTGGTATCGGAATGGGACTTTTGTTAGGATTATTAATAGCTAACTAAAACAACCATAATAAACTGATTTCTAAAAACATCTATTCATTTCTAAAGAATTAAAAGTTTTATTTCATTAAATTTAGCAGTAAACTAATCTGTAATTATTAAAAATCAATGTATGAAAACTATTGATTTCGATGAGATCTTAAAACTTATTCAAGAAAAAGCCATAGTGTATGTTCCTAAATTACTTTTAGGAGGTCTTATTTTATGGATAGGAATGAAGTTAGCAAATCGTTTAATTAACTTTCTATCAAAAATTCTTGAGAAAGCTGGCTTTGATGATACGATTCGTCCGTTTTTGGTATCGATGCTCAGCTTTATTTTAAAAGGAGCTTTATTACTTATCGTAGCTTCTATTTTGGGTGTAAATCTTTCTAGTTTAGTTGCATTACTCGCTGCTATTGGCTTTGCTATTGGTATGGCTTTACAAGGAAGTTTAGGAAATTTTGCGTCTGGGATATTGATTTTAACACTAAAACCCTACAAATCTGGAGATTGGATTCAAGTTGAAGAAAAATTTGGAAAGGTAGAAGAAATTGGGATTTTTAGTACAACCATTGTTTCACCTGGTCATAAAACATTAATTATTCCTAATGCAAAAATTACTGATGGTGTAGTTACTAATTATTCTAAAAAGGGAATGGTTCGTTTGGAAATTAATGTAACTATGCCTTATGCTGAAAGCTTTCCAAAGGTAAAAGAGATTATAAAAACTGCTTTAGCCAATGTAAATAATATACTAACAGAGCCTGAAACTGAAATTGGGATTGAAACTTTTGACTCTCATAGTATTGAATTAACTATTCGTCCTTATGTACATCCTGAAGATTTTTGGCAAGTTACTTTCGATACTCATGAAACGGTTAAAAAAGCTTTTAGTGATCATAAAATTCAAGTGGCATATTCAGAAGGTGTAGAACTTGGTAGTATTGGTGAATAAATCGTACATCATTGTAAGCAAATAAAAAAATATAGTCTAATTAAGTAATTGATCTAAAACTAGAGTTATGACTCATGCTTCTTTACTTGATATCTCTGAACAACTTTTATTGACAATAAAAGAAAATAAAGATACTACAAAACTAAAATTAACACTATCGTTTACTCCTTTCGAAGAATTTAAAAATGAGTTAAAAAATGATACCGACAAGAAAGTATTTTGGATTAATATTTACAATGCTTATTTCCAAATTTTAAGAAAAGAGCTACACATTACAAAACCTAAAATTTATACTGAAAAAATTATTAAAATAGCTGAGCATTACTTTAGCCTAGATGACATAGAACATGGTATTTTAAGAAAGTATAGGTATAAGTATTCTTTAGGTTTCTTAGCTAATTTCTTTGCTTCTAAATTAATTAAATCTTTAGCTGTAAAAATAATTGATTATCGAATTCACTTTGCTTTGAATTGTGGTGCAAAAAGCTGTCCACCAATTGCGTTTTATAATGCTGAAAAAATAAATGAACAACTTGATTTAGCTACACAATCGTTTTTAGAAAACGAAACTATCTTCTTTCATGATAAAAAAGAAGTTCACGTGACCATGTTATTCAAATGGTTTTTGAAAGATTTTGGTAATTTTAAAGGGATTCGTAACATTTACAAAACACAGTTAAATAAAGATATTTCTAAATACACTATAAAATTCACTCCATATTCTTGGGAAGAAAATTTAGATAATTTTATTTCATAAAAAAACTTCACGCTTTTCAACGTGAAGTTTTTCTTTTTAAATATATAAATGGCAATCGTCACACATTTTCACCTCTCCATAATATGTCTCTCTGTACTTGTGCAACGTTGCTATCGGAAGGAACAGAAAATACTTTTTTATATATGTTACTTTTGTAAGTAATCTTCCCATTTTGGGAGAAAACCTGTTTTCTAGCTTAGTTTTTCTTTTTATGTGTAGTAATTTCATATATTTTTTAAATTTTGTGGTTAGAATCTATGCTAATACGATATCTGCTTTTAACTGAGATACTTTACTTTTTGTCCAAGCATTTAACATCCAACTTGTTTTTTCTAAATCTTTTACGTAGCCTCCAATTAAATCTATTGTTCCTTCATCGCTTACTTTTTCTGCTTTTTTAATTACTACATTCATTTGATATAATAACTTCTTGTGATCTTCTAATAAAATTAAAATCATATCTCTATCGGTTTGAAACGGAGATGTTTCTGAAATTGAAGATATTTTTAAGTATCTACTATATCTACTTACCGGGTGAAACTGTAATGTTAGTATTCGCTCTGCAATTTCATCTATTTTTCCTCTTGCATCAGTATACATTTCTTCAAATTTCTCATGTAATTCAAAAAAGTTTTCTCCTACAATATTCCAGTGGAAATTTCTTAATTTTTGATAATACACATGATAATCTGCTAACAATTGATTTAATTGTTTTGCTACTAGTAAATTTTCTTCTTTATTTCTTGTTAAATAATTCATTTCTTAAATGTTTTTGTAGCGATCATTGTAATAATGATTGCTGATTCGTAATTCTTTTTGAAAAAGCTCTGCACTGAGTACAGAGCTTATGATAGAGTAATGGTATTTACTCCAATTGTCGGGGGAAACAAACTTTCTATGTTGATAAAATCTTTATTGGTAAATAATTATTTTAATTGAATCCCTCTTCTTTCTGTTCACAGCAAAAAGATTAAATAATTAACAACACACGTACAACTTATAATCTTTTTGCTGATTTGTATTAGCTTTATAATGAGGCTCTGCACTGAATACAGAGCCTATTCTGGAGTAAGATTACTCCGACGATTTGGGGAAAATCGAATGCTTTCTAATCCCTTGCACTAGTAAGTTAATATAAATTCGAATTCCTCTTCGCTATCGTCTAAAGCTGTAATTTTGAAATCTCTTTCATCCGTTAGTATAACTTCTCCTGTGAAATTTTCAATATTCTTAAATGAATCTGTATCTAACGAAATTCTTGTGGGTAACACAGTACTTTGAGATAATAATGCGTTGTCTTTATTCAATCTATAAGAAATTAAATATGCATCATCATAATATTGATCTTGATCGTTATCTGTCATTACAATCTTTGTCACTTCAATAGGTGCTTCAACTCGATCTTGATTTAATTTGTAACGGTCTTTTTGATCAAACTTTACTTTTTCTTCTTTTAATGTGATTATTTTCACATTTCTGTGAATCCATTCACCATCTAAATAAACTTTTGTTTTTCCTTCCTCAACAGTTTTGATATAATCTGTTTTAATGACATCTTGTTGTGCAAACAAGAATCCTAAACTAAAAATTAATGCTGTTGTTAATACTTTTTTCATAATGTATGTGTTTTTAAGTTAGTAGTAACTTACTTTTTAGATGCTTACTAATTAACATCTGCATTTATGCTTTTAAACAAATACACTACAAAATTAGGGAGAGAGTTCCTTGCTTCTTTGCTCATTTGATTTCTTTATTAACTCATTTGATAAACACAAAAAAACCTAGCTATCAAACCATTACAACAAATGATATGAGCTAATAAAAATTTCTTTTGTGATCATATGTATTCTTTTAATTCTTTAGCTTAAAAGAAATTAATTTATAGAATATGAGAAAAGTGAATAAATTTTTAAATATCAGAAGAAAACGATCTAAACCTATTAACCAGAAATATTATAAAGCCAATAACATTATAATTATATTAGGTATAATTGCTTTGCTTGGTTTTATTGTATTGGGTGTTTTTTTAAGTTTTTAAAACTTAAGCAATTTTTATTTTAGACTCTTTTTTATTTTTCAAAAATTGACTAGGAGTTAAACCGTATTTTCGTTTAAAAATTTTAGAAAAGTAACTTCTACTACTAAAACCTATGGTATAAACTACTTGAGAAATATTATAATCTGTATTGTTTAATAGATCTCTTGCTTTTTCTAAACGAACATGTCTTAAATATTCAATTACAGTTCTAGAAAATAATAATTTAAATCCTTCTTGAAGTTTTACTTGAGTAAGCCCGATTTCATTGGCCATTTGCTCTACAGTATAATCTTCAGAAACATCTTTTGTAATTTTCGCAGCTAACTTTCGAATTAATTTGATTTCTTTTTTGGTAAGATCTGTTACAATCTCTTTTTTCTTTTTAACATCTTTATTATGCTGTAACATGTGCTCAGATAAAATCTGATAAATAATTCCCTCCTTCATTAGGATACGAATCATTCCTTTTTGCTTTATCTTATTTAGCCTCTTTACAAGGTTAGACAACTTTAAATTATATGTTCCGAAATAAGCAAAGGTGTTTTCATGTTGTTTATCATGAAAAACTTCATATAGTTTTTGATTCAAAATTGAAGCATCATTTAGCCTCTTTTTTATAAATTCTTTTCTACTTACTTGAACTAAATTGATGAAGACTTTTACATTTTTTTCAAAGTATCCGTAATTATATCCTCCTTTTTTACTTGTTATAATTACTGGTTGAAATTGATCTACTTTTCGTTTAATATCTTCCAACTCGAATCGATGTAAGGAATATCCTTCTAAAGTATAAACGAAATGAATAGGGTTATACATGGTTGTATCCATTATTAAATGAATATCATCAAAGAAAGTGATATCATATTCTAAAAGGCTTCCTCCCCACTCAAAAGTTATGAAAGTAATTTTACCAAAAGCTTTATCATTATTGACACTTAAGATATATTCTCCCCATCTTTCTGTAATTTCTCCTCCAATTACTTCTTGAATTTGTTGTACAGTTCCTTCTGTTGTCGTAGCAGTAATATGAATTTTTTTCATGTTCAAGTATAAACTCAAACAAATATATTAAATATAGTCTACTATAGAACGTTTTCCTTCCACAGAAACTTCTGATCCTTCTAATAAAAATATGGATGTTGGTTTTTCGTCTTTTAGAAACTCAAAATCATCTCCATAATTTGCTTTAAAATCAACCTCTATTTCTGAACTAATTACCGGATAAAACTGCCACGTTGGGTGTTTTACTTCATATTCTGTAGTTGTTTTTGTCCCTTTGTCAGAATATCCCCAATAATGTTCAGCAATAAATTCTATCTCAGAATTTGGTGAAATTTCTTGTTGCTCAGTTGTAGTTTTTACAGCAATACGATTCCACTTTTTATGTTTTTTCCATTTATACTCTACATTTATCTTTTCTTCAGTAATATTCCAATGATGTTGCATTGGCAACGTCTCGTAATGTTCATTATAAATTGTATTTGCAACAAAAGTAATTGCTGATTTTGGTACAATTTCTTTAATAAAAACAACACCTCTTTTTGTTTCTCCTTCGTGTTCTCTTTTTACATAGAATCTAAGATTTACTTCTTCGAAATTAACATGAAAAGGAACTTTTATACCTAACAATTTCGTGTTTAAAAACATAAAACCAACTACACTTACATAGCATTTACCTTCAAAAAAATCTAACAATGTTCCTTTAGGTACATATGGTTCTAATATTTCTGGATTAATTGCATAATTAATCATAACTAACTTTCGCCATTCTGCTTTTAAAAAACTCATATTTCTTGTTTTTCTAATTTATAAAGACACTCTATTAAATACGTGAAAAATAGAGCTAAAATAATAGGTATCGCTGTTAAAATATATCCTAAAAAATCGATATTAAATGGGATAGATTCTGCTGTAAAATAGAGAATAAAACATACTAAAAAATATATTCCAACTGAATTCGTGTAATAGTTGATTCTTTTGTAACTTTTTTGATCTTCTTCTTTGATTACGTAGTAAAGATTAATTCCTGCTATAACTTGAAATATTCCTAAAGGAATAGCTAATACTAAGCTCCAAACAGCATATTCAAACAGTGAGAAAAATAGTCCAATAAGTAATGAACCAAAAATTAACAGCATAAAAACTCTATTTAACCATGTAGTTATTACAATTGTTTTATTCATACTTCAAATTATGTTATAATTTCCTTCCATTTTCCAGACTCAGCATAAGATTTTATTGTATGATTTCTTTCTATTAAAAAACGCGTCATATACTTTTCCATGAAAAGATAATCGACAAACTTTCCTAGTATTCCCAAAGGTGAAATATACTCCATAACATCTACTAACAAAGTAGTATTATTTTGGTATGAGAAAAAATGTTCGTGCCTAAATTTTTTAAAAGCTCCTTTTATCATTTTGTCTGCAAAATAGCTCGATGGAACACATCCTGTAATTTTAGATGTAAAATTCTGATAAACTCCTAAATGTTTTGCTCGCCAAGTAACAGTTTCTCCTAATTCTATTAATCCTGATTTCCTTCCTGCTACTACTCTTTCGTTTGTTTCTTGAGTTGAAATTTTATGCAACTCGATACTTCTTGATAAATCGAAAACTAATTGTTTCGGTGCTTTTATTTTAGTGAATAACATGATTGTTGGCATAATTTTATTTTTAATTGTTCAACTTCTATTTACTTCTTTTCTTATTTCATCATATTTTAAATTCGTAAAAATTATCTGTTTGAAATTGAAATCCTAAATCCAATAATTTTTTCGGATACACATTTCTACTTTTTAATAATAATTCTGTTTCTGTTCCAATAAATTTTGCTCCTAATTTTAACATCCATTTTGGTGATGGTAAACCCAGAGGAACTTTTAATTTTTGTCTTAATTCTTTTTGAAATACTTCATTCTCAATTGGATTTGGAACACACAGATTATAAACTCCCGATTTTTGAGTGATTAAAAAATTTATAGCATTTATATAATCTTGCTCTGAAATCCAACTGATAAATTGTTTTCCATCACCTTGCTTTCCTCCTAATCCTAATTTTGTCATTCTTTTCATTATCGGAAATGCTCCTCCTTTATTTCCAATAACAATTGATGTTCTTGTAATTATCTTTTTAGTTTTTGGTAATTCAAAAGCATTAAAAACTTGTTCCCATTTCTTGCATACATCCATAGAAAAATCGATTCCTATTTCTCCTTCGTCTTCAGTCATTAATTTATCCTTTGAATGTCTGTAAATCGTTGCTGAAGAAGACTGAATAAAAACTTTAGGTGGAAACTTTAGCTCTTGGATAACTTCACATAATACTTTTGTACTTTCTAATCTGCTTGAGTAAATTTCAGCTTTATTTTTAGCTGTATATCTACAATTTACCGATTTGCCTGTTAAGTTGATTAATAGATCTGTGTTTTCTAAAAAGTTAGTCCAATAACCTTTTGTTTTTCCATCCCATTGTAAGTAGTTTACATTTTCAACATTTAATTGTTGTGTTCTAGTTAAAATGTAAATCTGATTTTCTTTCTTTTTTCTATAGTATTCGGTAAGCAACTTCCCCAAATATCCAGCTCCTCCAGCGATAACGATTTTCATAACTAACCCTAATTTTGTGTTCTTAAATTTTCTCTTTTACTTGCTTTTCTTCCTTTTAAAAAGAACATGATAAATACAATCATTACTACACCTAAATAGACTGAAAAACCTCCAATTTTTGCACTTAATGTTTCTACTAAATCTTTGTAATCTGTTAGCGAATAAATTTTAATGATTTTTAACGCAAAACCAATGTTTACCAAATAGAAACCAATTTTAAATAACTTATTGGTTGCCATAGCTATTTCTTGTTGCTGATTGAAAATATCTAGCATAAAAATTTTACTGTTTTTAAATAAATGTTGCGAAACAAAAGTTGTTAATCCTGTACTGATTGGTAAGTAAATAGCGTAGGCGATTAATATTAATGTTGTACTCATAATGACTTGTTTTTAAATTGTTTGTGATATATATAAATTGTGGTTAAATTAATTCCGTGTAAAAAGGCAATCAGTAATAAAATAAAACTCAATCGCTTTGTTATTTCTTCTATTAATTGTTGGATTGTCTCTATGTTATTTAATGAATTCAGTGTAAAAATTACGATGCCTAAATTCAAAACATAATAGGCTGTTCTTAAAACATTATTAATTCCATTTGCGAAGTTTAAATCATTTGGAAAAAAATTAGTGATGTATGTTTTTCCGTTTTGATAACATTCATTTCCAACATAAACTATGGTAATTCCAGAGATGAGGATGTAAACTATGTAGGTTACAATATCCATAGGATTATACGTTTAAGATGAAAAATAAAATAATCACTCTGTATCCGATCCAAGTCCAACTTAAATAACTTGGTAACTCTAATAATTTGATTCTTCTTTTATGTTCAAAAAACATGAAACCAACCACTCCAGAAAAAGCAAATAAGATTAACCATTGTGGAAAACTGATCATACTGTTTAGTAACATGAGTTGGAACAACCCAATACAGCCCATTAAAGAAACAGTAATGATGTTTCCGACGTAATTCAAAATGGTTTTAGAATCTTTATTGATTACAAAAACGACTTGAGAGATGATTAAACCTAATGCCAACCAAATTTCTCTTATAAAACTTGCTTTTGGTAATGCTTGAATTATATGTGAAAACTGAAATAAGGTTATTGAAGTTATTAAAGTTCCTAAAACAATAAATAATAATCTGTATTTCACATTGAAACTTGGAATACATTCCAATTCTTCTGATTCTTTTTTATCTGAAGGGATAATTACTTTTCTATTGTAAGAAATTAAAGAATATAACTTTGATAATCCGTATTTAATAGGCTTGAAGTTTCCTATTTTTTCTACAATTGGAAATGAGTTCCCTATTACTTTTAATAAACTATCGATACCATAAGTCACTTGTTTATTTTCTCTATCAATTAAAGCTATTTCGTTTACAGCTCGTTTTATATCTACAAATGATTTCTCTTTTGATGTGATTTTCTCAAATGATTTTCTTCCTTCTGTATCTAACATTTTAGCCTTAATAAAAGCCCTAGTGTACAAATTACATAACGGACAATCGGTATCGTATAATAATGTATGTTGATTTAAAGTTTTCATATTTTCAAAAATTATTGAAAGTTAATAGTCAAATTTTTTTAGCTCTAAAAATGCTGTTACACTGTAAGCTAAAAAGATGGGGAATCCAAAGAGAATTGGATTCGCTAAATAGGTTTGGGAAATAATACTATATACTTCTGACCAAAAAATAAAATAAGTGATTACTATCAATAAATAACTCCCTATAAAATATTTACTCTTAATTTTAAGCACTTCCCACTGAATTCCTTGTGATATACAATATAATAATTGTACAAATCCTAGTGGTATAGCAAACAAAGCTGCAAAACCTAAATTGTTACGATCAAAAATACCAGTAAGTAATAAAATCGTAAAAACTAACATTAGTATTCTGTTTATATGTTTCATAGTTTCAGAAATTATTGAAAGTTTGTTTTTAAATTTTTTTATTTTTTAATCAATCTTGTAAAATTAGATAGCAACCAGTGCTCGTCTGCTTTAATTGCCTTTTCTAATAAACCGTTAAACATACCTGTTACTGATAAAATATCCTTCATCAATTTTCTAAAAACCTCAGCATCTTCAGAATCTTCACTTACATCGTTTTGTAATTCCTCTAAGACTTTTAATACAGGTTCGATCTCTCTTTTTTTGCGTTCTTTGGTTACTTGTTTAAATAGTTCCCAAATATCTTTATCGGCAACGAAAAACTCTTTACGCTCCCCTACTACAAACTCTTTTCTTACAATTCCCCAATCGATTAATGCACGAACATTCATGTTTACATTTCCGCGGGAAATTTTTAAAGCTTCCATAATCTCATCGGCAGATAAAGCTTTATTTGTCGCCAATAATAACGCATGTACTTGAGCCATAGTTTTATTTATTCCCCAACTTGTTGCTAAACTACCCCAAGTTTGTATGTACTTTATTTTTGCGTCTTCTAACTTCATGAGACAAATATATAGATATTTTCTAAACTTTCAAAAATTATTGAAAATTAAATATTTTCAATTCTGATTATTCTGGTAACTTTTTTCTAAAAACCAAGTTAAATATAGAGCTAAGAATATTGCAACTCCCGAAAAAACACAATCATTATAGAATCTAAAATAGTTTTTTAATGCCGCTAGGTAAAAAATAAAGTAAAGAATAATGGAAGAAAAGTAAAATATAAACACCGACTTTGCAGGTTTAAGATCGCTATTTGACAAGGATAAAACGAAAGTAAAAAGTACTTGGTAACCTCCTAGTACGATAGCAGACAATAATGCTAGAATTTGTAATTCTAAACTTATATCTAAAATAAAAAAGAAAAATAAAATTCCAGACACTACCATAAAGAACCTATTAATTTTTATACCGATTTTTAATATTCTATTCATCTATCTAATTTATATTTTAAAAATTTTCTTCAAAAAAAAGTTTTTTTTCCTATTACCAATTTTACCAATATATATCTGCAAACACTCAATTAAAAAGCGTTTTATCGATTTTTATACAATAACTCAATTCTTATCTTTTAAATATTAATTTCTATTTTTTTTTGAATTCGTGTAATATTTTTAAAACTAAAAATACTAATCAGATAAAGAATATATTTTTTGAGTAACGATTTTTATATAACGTCAATTTTACCTCATTCGGGAATCATAATTAAAATCTGTAGAGCTTATACAGACTCTGAAGAAGATTTTGAAGATTTTTATCAAGAGGCTTGTTTACAAATTTGGAAAAGTAGAAGTTCATTTCAAGAGAAATCGAAATGGTCTACTTGGGTGTACAGAATTACCTTAAATGTTTGTTTAACCTTAACAAAAAAGAATAAGAGAAAACATTTAAATAGTGATCATTTTTTGGAACCATCTGAAGGAAACAAAGCTTTTGAGAACGAACATTTAAATTTACTATACGATGCTATTAAAAGACTTTCTGAAGTAGATAGAGCTATTATTTTATTGCATCTTGAAGAAAATCCTTACAAAGAAATTGCTGCAATTATTGGAACTCGCGCTAACAATATTGCTGTTCGAATTAATAGAATTAAAAAACAATTAAAAGTATTACTTGATGGAAAAATCAATTGAAAAGATATGGAATGAAGCTTTTGTAGATGAACAATCTTTAATTGCTCCTAGGATTAATAATTTATACAATCAGAAATCAAAATCGATAGTGAATAAAATTAAAAGAACCTATGAATTTGATAATAAAGGTCTATTACCAATGGCAGGAATTGTAGCTATTGGAGGAATATTATTGTCGGAAACCATTATTGGTTTGTATGGAACTATTTTAATTCTGTGCTTGTATTATTATAACACAAAACTATTAAGTAGATTTTCTAACTTAGATGTAAAATCAGATAATTTAACTTATTTAAAAAACTACAGAAAAGTAATAAAATCAGTTTCTTTAGCTACGAAACGAATGTTCATTTTTGTGATTCCGTTTGTCGTCTTGTCTATTTTTATTTTAGCTTTCTTTGTAAAAGAAAAAAGTTTCTTGTCACTATTTATTAAAGAAGAAACTACCCTTTTAGAAATTATAGGAATTGGTGGATCGGTAGCACTTATTGTTTCAATACTTGCGATGCTAGTTTTTAAACTTTCAACTAAATTACTATATGGTACTTTATTCTCTAAATTAGATGATCTTATTAATGAAATCGAGGGTTTAAAAAATAAATAAACTACAATCGTCATCTTCATAAACTGAGATGACGATTTTTATTTAGTATCAAATTGATTTCTTCTGTAAAATAGTTAAAGCTACTCGAATTTGTTCATACGGAACTTTCTCTCCTAAAAATTCAAAATATGGTTTTAATGCGGTTTCATTTTTTAATACTTTCTTCGCATTTGCAACTTCTTTTATTGTTTCTGGTGAAGTAAACTGATCTAAATTGATATCTTTTCCTTCTAGATATAATTTCGATAAATGAGAGAATATTGTGGGTATTTTTAAAGCTCTCGCTTCTGCGATTTCTTCAATAGTTAAACCTTGACTGTATAATTTAAAGGTTTCTAAAGCTGTGTTTTTTTTACCTCTTTTCTTCTCTTCAAGGAAATTTTTAATCTCTTCCATAAACTCTCCCCCATATACCTCAAGTTTACGCTGTCCTACTCCACTAATGGATAAAAACTCATTATCTGTTAACGGACGATCTTTTTCTATTTCTCGCAGTGTAGCATCATTAAAAACTAAATAAGCAGCAATATTTTCTTCTGTTGCGATTTTATAACGTAATGCTCTTAAACGCTCAAATAAACTATCTTTTTTAACAGTTTTAGTTGTTTTAGCTACTATTCTTTTTTCTTCTTTTTTAATTTCTACAGGTGCTGTTAATTGAATCTTTTCTCCTTCAAATAATACCTTTTTTGAAAAATCTGTTAACTGTAAAGCATTATTTAAATGAAACGCAATTTGACAATACCCTTGATTGACTAATTGCACTAAATAATGCTGCCAATCTCTCCAAGAAATATCTTTTCCTACTCCGTAGGTTTTTAATGTATTGTAATTTTTATCTAAAACTGTGGCATTTTGTGCTCCTCTAAGAACATCAATTACTGTTCCCATAGCTTCTTTTCCTTTCAATCTGAAAATTGCTGACAAAGCTTTTTGAGCAATTACAGTTCCATCAAAAAATTGAGGTGGATTTTTACATACGTCGCAATTCCCACAGTTTTCTTCAATTAGCTCTCCAAAATAACTCAACAAAATCTTTCTTCTACAAACTGTAGCTTCAGCAAACTGCTTCATACGATCTAATTTTGCTTCTTGTACTTCTTTATTACTCGTTCCTTCTATAAACTGTCGCAATTGTATTACATCGGCATAACTATGAAATAATAAAGCTTTAGCTGGTAGACCATCTCTTCCTGAACGTCCGATTTCCTGATAATATCCTTCAATATTTTTAGGCATATTGTAATGAATTACCCAACGAACATTCGATTTATCGATTCCCATTCCAAAAGCAATAGTTGCGCAAATAATTTGCACATCATCTTTTACGAAAGCTTCTTGAGTTTTTGCTCGTTCTTCAAAAGATAATCCAGCATGGTATGCGCTTGCATCTATATTTTGTTCTTGTAATTTTTTAGCTAATTGTTCCGTAGCTTTTCTACTTAGACAATAGATAATTCCAGCTTCATCTGGTGATCTCTTTATGAAATTAATAATTTGTTTAATTCTTTCATTTCCTGGACGAACTTCTAAGCTAATATTAGCTCTATTGAATGAACTGATAAAACGTGTAGCGTGTGTAATTACCAATTGTTCTACAATATCTTCTTGTGTTGCCTTATCTGCTGTTGCTGTTAATGCAACTATTGGAACTTCTGGAAGTGATTTTTTCAAAAAAGCAAGTTGCTTGTATGATGGTCTAAAATCGTGCCCCCATGATGAAATACAGTGTGCTTCATCTATAGCTATACAACTTATATAAGTCTGATTTAAGATATTTTGAAGTAATGGTAAACTTTCTGGAGCTACGTATAACAATTTAATCTTTCGTTCGGCTACTGCATTAAAAACAGCATCTTGATCTTCTTTAGATTGACTGCTATTATAGTACATCGCTGGAATACCATTGGCTCTTAAACTATCAACTTGATCTTTCATTAGAGCAATTAATGGTGAAATAACTAGTGTAACTCCATCAAAAAATAATGCTGGTAATTGATAACAAATTGATTTACCTCCACCGGTTGGCATAATTACAAGTGTATCTTTTTTTTCTAATACATTGGTAATTATTTTTTGCTGATCTAGTCGAAAACTATCGTAACCAAAATTAGTTTTTAACTTTTCTAACAATGCTTCTTCTTGGTATTCCATCCGGCAAAAATAAGCATAAAAAAAGCGAAGTTTTTTACCACTTCGCTTTCTAAAAAAATAAAATTTATTTTTTATCTAATGTCTTGTAAAAGAACTTCTACAGCTTTTTTAAGCTGAGCATCTTCCCCTCTATCTTTCCATCCTGGTGCATTTTTCACCAAGTAATCTGGAACAGCTGGTGCTTCATTTTCCATGTTCTTCCCTGATTGTTTCACATACCAAGCTCTGAAAGGCATACGAATAAATCCGTTTTGTAATCCTGCTCCTCCAGTAGAGATTACGGCTCCGAATGTTGGCTGACCAACTAATTTACCTAAACCTAAATTTTTGAATGCATGAGAGAAAATTTCTGCATTAGAATAACTATTCTCATTACATAAAGCTACAACAGGCTTCGTGTTTACAGATAAAATCGCTCTTTCGTTGTATGGATAATGCTTTTCGAATTTCTTATGATTTTTTAGAGACTTAGTAGCTCCTCTAGGAACTGTATACGCATGTTGTTTTACATTTAATACAGCCATTAATCTATCTGTAGTCCATCCTCCACCATTATATCTCACATCAATTACAATTCCTTTTTTACCATAACCACTTGCTTTTAATTCTCTTTCGAAACGTTCGAAACTTGGTTGATTCATTCCTTGAATATGGATGTAACCTAATTGTCCGTTTGAATACTCATCAACTAGTTTTTTTCTTGAACGAATCCATTCTTCATATTGAAGTCTTCTTAAATTTCTTTGAGGACGTAATACCACTTCTTTACCAGAACTTAATGTTAATAAAGTTTCTGTATTGATCGTATTTTTAAGTGCTTTATAAAAACTTTCTCTTTTCGGAACTTCAATTCCGTTTACATGAGTAATTACATCTCCTACATTTAATTTACTCTTAGATTTATCTGATACAGAGTTTGGTAAAACATAATTTACTTTCGCTCCATTGCTTGTATCTGTTACATCTAATCCTAATAAACCTATTTTATCAGAAGGATTCGGTGGAGTAAAACTTCTATACCCCATATGACTCGCATTTAATTGTCCTAATAATAAATTGAACATATACGAATAGTCTTGATCTGTAGTTGCAGATAAAACCCAAGGTTTATATCTTTTTACTAAACCATTCCAATCATAACCATGGAAATTAGGATCGTAAAAACCTGCTGTTAACGCTCTAATTCCTTCATTAAATACTTGTTCGTTAATCTTACCTCTATACTTTGTGTATGTTGCTTTATGAGGATAAACTGTAATTCTATCTGACTTTGTATTTAATTCTTTTAAAACTCCACCAGCTGTGAAGTATAACTTTCCTTTCTGTAATGAAAATCCTCCAGCTCTACTTCCACCTTTAATAGCCTTAGGTTTAGAACCATCCCACTTAATTTTATATAAATTTCTTCTTTTAGAAGATGGATCTGTAGCAGAATAATACATAAAATTACTATCACCACTAAATGCTAAACTAAATTCGTCGTCTGATAAAGAAGTAACCTGAACTAATCTATCGAAAATTCTTTCTTCGTCAATTTTAACTACGACAGACTTTTTCTTAGGTTTCTTTGTTTTTTTAGCTGCATCTTTTTTTGCATCTTTAGATTTCTTTTCGTCTTCTTCTTTATAATAATCTCCTTCTTCGTGATCTATTCTTGATTTTTCCCAATCTTCTTTTTGTAACCAAACCATCCAAACATCATAATTGATATCATTTCTATTTGAAAGGAATGCTAATTTCTTCCCGTCTGGACTCCAAACTGGATTGATATCGTTTCTTGGGTGCATACTTACATTCATTTTTTTACTCTTATCTGCAACAGATTGAATAAAAATTTCAGTATCAAAATCTAAATCAGTTTGAGAATATGCGATGTATTTACTATCTGGACTCCAAGAAACTCCTTGAGGAGCAGACCATGTATCAACAAAAGTTTCTTTATTCTTTAACTTACCATCTTCAATATCTGCAATAATTAATTTACCTCTACCTACTTGATAAGCAATTTTTTTCTGATCTGGAGAAATTATAAATCCTTGAATATCTTCTTTTGCACTAGTTAGTTTTTCATTCTTGATTTTTAAAGATCTTTCTATTCCAACTTTATCATCAGCTGAAGTTACTTTATATAATTGAAATAAACCATCTCTATCAGATAAAAACACTACTGTTTTGTCATCAAACCATCCAACACTTTTATCGCTGTAAGGATCTTTACTAACATTGTTAGTTCTCTTTTTCTCTTTGTTGTTCTCTTTTACAAAAATTTCTCCGTCAATAGCAACAGCAGCCATTTTTCCATTTGGTGAAATTGCAAAATTTCCAATTCCTCTGGTTGTTGTTCTTGAAGTTTCATCATTTATCCTGTTGTCTGAAGAGATATTCATTGTTAATTTAGATGAGCTTCCATTCTTCAGTTGGAAAACAGATATTCCAGATGTATACACTATAGTTCCATTATTACTCACAGAATAAGAACGAACTCCATTTTTACTTAAGCTTGTTAATTTTTGTTTAGTTCCATCTACTTGACCATCTGAGATAAGTTTTTGCTTATAAATGTTATATCTACCACTCTCAGCACCTACATAATATAGATTACCTTCTGCATCCCAAGCTGGAGAATGATCATTTTTATTACTTGTTGTAATTTGGATATACTTTTTTGTAGCTGTGTTGTAAATCCAAATATCTCTTTGTGCAGAACCAGAATAGTCTTCTCGTGCAATTCTACAAGCTCCTTTTGTAAATGCTATCAATTTTCCATCAGGAGAAGCAGTAGCCATTTCTCCGTAGGCATTTAATAAACGGGTTGGTGTTCCACCTTTTGCATTCACAGTATACATTTGTTGATCCCACTCAGGACCAGCAAAAATACGTTTAGTTGTAAAAATTATATTTCCGTCTTTACCCCAAGAAGTTGGAGTATTTGAAGCTGGATAATACGTTAATTGTTTAGGTACACCTCCATTTGTAGAAGTAACAAAAATATTTGAGTTTCCTTTTCTATCTGATGAAAAAGCTATTTCATTTCCGCTTTTATTCCAGATAGGATCAGTCTCATAAGCTTTATTTATGGTTAATCGTTTAGCTCCTTTGGTGTTGAGATCATATACCCATATATCTCCATAATAACTAAATGCTATTTCATTAGCATTGGGGCTTATAGCAGGTTTTCGTATTAACTGACCTTGTATGGACGTTACTCCAATAAAAGTTAGTAACACTAATAAAGTAGTTTGTTTTAAATTCATTATCCTTATATTTATTATACAACGAATTTAAAGTTTTCTTGGATAGTTGGTAGTTTTTTTAATATTTGTTTAACAACTCAGTTGCAATAAAAGCTTTTAGAAATCTAATTTTAACGTTTTAAGATAAAATTTACTCGGCAATAAGTTCATCTATTTTCTTTCTAAAACTTTTACTATTCCAATTAGCAGAGCCCGATTTATCTACTCTAATATTTCCTTGTGTATCTATTACAAAAGTTCTGGGAATAGAAGTTACAGGAGGTAATTCTTTCGGAAAATCATGATTGGATTGATAAACTGGAAATTCATACCCATGTTTTTTAAAAAACTCATTTAAAGTTCTAACATCATCACTTGTAATGAATACAAATGCAACCTTTCCTTTATAATCGTTATAAAAATCTTGAATGTATGGTAACTCTGCTATACAAGGAGGACACCAAGTTGCCCAAAAGTTTAAGAAAACGACTTTTCCTTTAAATTCAGCAAAATTGGCGTTATAAGTATTTAAACCTGTTAACTTCCAGTTATAATCGAATATTCTTGCACTTCCTTCAGCTTTTTCTACAGTTGGAGAAAAAGATATTTGCCTTATAAACCAAACTCTACTTGGTTTATATAAAATTAAGCATATCAATGCTATAAAAAGAATATTAGATAATGTAATATGTTTCTTCAAATCTGTTTAAATTAAGAAAAAGTACGAGTAAAAGTACTCGCACTTTTTTCCTTGGTCTTTCAATTTAAAGAAAACTAACATGTAGTATTCTAAAACTTTAGTTAAACTTAATGAGAAACTCCTGGCGACTTTAACATATACATATTGGTTCTCAATTGTTTTAAAATAAAATCTGCTACATCTGCTCTTGAAATTTTTAACTTTAAAGATTTTAAACTAGATGGAAAACCATGTAAATACTCTTCTGTTTTTTCTCCATCAGTAAAAGCACTTGGTTTTACAATCGTCCAATCTAAACTACTTGCTCTTACATATTTTTCTTGTAATTCATGATCTAGAAAAACTTGTTTTAAAAACCATCCGAACATGATATATTTCCAAAAGAAATTTAAATTATTATTACTTTCTCCCGTGCCTAAAGTACTCTGACAAATTAATCTTTTCACATTATTTTTTTCCATGGCTTCAATAATGTTTTTTGTTCCGAATGATCTAACTGAACTTTTTCTACTCTTACCAGAACCTAAAACAATAATTACTGCTTCCTTTCCTTTAATGGCTTCACTTACATCTTTTTTATTAAAAACATCTCCTTCAAAATATTGTAGTTTTTTATTCTTTACGTCTGATAGTTTACGTTTATCTCTACAAAATGCTGTTACATCATAACCTTGTTCTAAGGCCTGATTTACAACATGCTTCCCTACTGTTCCTGTAGCTCCAAATATTATAAGTTTCATATCTATTTATTTTAATATTACACCACAAAATTATTAGTAATGTCTATCTTAAAATTGAACAAAACCGACAAAATGAAAATTTAAGCGATTTGATTTAAGTAGAATTTTGGAGTTTGACCAGTGTAACTTTTAAAAGTTCTTATAAAATGAGATTGATCTGAAAATCCGCTATCTAAGCCAACATCTAACAAAGTATCGAATTTAGATTGACTTAATAAATGAATAGAGCTTTGAAACTGAATAATTCTGGCAAACTGTTTTGGTGTTAAACCTACATAATTCATAAAATTTCTCTCTAAGGTTCGTTCTGTTATAGGAACTATCTCTAGAATTTCTTTCACTTTTATTTGGCCTTTTTTCTCTATAATAATTCGAATTACTCGTTCTATTATAGCATTTTCTGAAACTGTATTCGCCTTAATTAAACTTCTTATTAAGTTAAATAAAGTTGAAATCTGCTGATTTATTTCAGAAGTTTTTACTAATTCGTTTCGATAAAAGTTCGTATTTACATGATTTAACTGTAATAAATCGTAACAGTCGTCATTAAGAACTTTAGGCGCTATTCCTAAGAGATATTTTGAGGCAAATGGATATAGTTGAACTACAATATATTCGTGAGCACCTTTTACATCCAAAGAAATAGGCTGTAAAGTTTGTCCGTATAAAAACAACTCTGAAAGTTTTTTCTCTTTTGGTAATAAATAAAAGCCATGATCAGAAGATTGATACATAATACCAGGATAACCATCAGCATACAAAGGAATATTCGTATGAGAATCTTCATTCGTATTACTTCCAATCATAATACAATTTACATAAGGAAGTATGTCTTTTGGTAATATGTATTCCGTCTTATACATAAAGTACAGCTAAAGATACAAATTAACTTAAGCTATTTAATTAAATGTTTTTCTAAACTCTAAAGGAGACATTGTTGTTTTGTTTTTAAAAAGTTTCGTAAATGAAGATGGATATTCAAAACCTAAGTAATATGCGATTTCACTAACTGTAAATTCTGAAGTATTTAGTAATTCTTTTGCTTTTCTGATTAGCTGACTGTGAATATGTTGTTGTGTATTTTGTCCTGTCAAATTTTTTAAAACACTCGTTAAATAACTTGTAGAAACACACAATTCTTCAGCAATCCATTGTACTGAAGGTAATCCTTTATCTATTAAGTTTTCTTGATTAAAGTAATTAGACAGTAATGTTTCTAATTGTGTAACAATTTTATGATTTGAAACTTTACGTGTTCTAAATTGTCTTTCATAAAACCTTTCTGCGTAATTCAACAATAACTCTACCTGTGAGATGATAATATTCTGACTAAACTGATCTGTATTAGATTGATATTCTGAACGAATATTATTTAGTATTGAAATCATCATTTTCTCTTCTTTGTCCGAAAGAAACAATGCTTCATTTACTGCGTAACCAAAAAATTGATAATTCTTTATCTTTTTTGCTAAAATTGTATTCCATAAAAAATCTGGATGAATCAATAAAAGCCAACCTGATGGTTTAGTATTGAGATTAGGGTTTTCTGCTAAACTCATTACTTGATTTGGCGCAATGAAAGTCATAACACCTTCATCAAAATCATACTCTTGCTGACCGTAAAAGAATTTATATGCTACATTCCTTTTTAATCCTACAGTAAAATAATCTTGTCTCCATTTAATTTCTTTAATATTATCAGGATAATTAACTTCATCGTAATTTATTAAACTGATTAAAGGATGTTCCGGAGCTTTTAGTCCTGCTAACTTATGGTACTCTAAAATTCTTTTGAAATGTAGCATTCTTTTCTTTTTATTTTAAACAATCATTCCACCAGAAACTTCAATTCGTTGTCCGTTTATCCATCCTGCTTTTTCAGAACATAAAAAAGCTACAACTCCACCTAGATCTTCCACTTCTCCTACTCTACCTAAAGCTGTTAAACTTTCTATAATTGTTCTTTTTTCTTGATTATCTCTGTTCGTTCCTCCTGCAAAATCAGTAGCTATAGCTCCAGGAGCAACAACATTAGCTGTAATTTTTCTGTTTCCTAATTCTTTTGCTAGGTACTTTGTAAACGTTTCTACTCCAGATTTCATAATTGCATACGAAGACATTCCTGGGAAACTAAAACGTGTTAAACCACTAGAAATGTTTATAATTCTTCCTGAATTATTTAAAAATGGTAAAGCTGCTTGTGTTAAAAAGTAGACGCTTTTCAAGTGAATGTTTAACATTTCATCAAATTCAGCTTCCTTTGTATTTGCTATTAAATTATGAATTCCTGTTCCTGCATTGTTGATTAAAAAATCGAAATTCGGACTTCCATTTACTTCTTTTAAATAGGCCGTTACTTTATCTATAAAAATTTTGATATCATGAAACTCTTTTGCATTAAATGAAAATGCTTTCGCACTTCTACCTAAAGCAATAACTTCTTGTATTACTTCATTGGCCTTTTCAAGATTGGTGTGATATGAAAATATAATATCATATCCTTCTTTGGCTAAACTAATTACCATTTCTCTTCCTAAGCCTCTGCTTCCTCCTGTAAGTACTGCTATTTTACTCATTGTTTTATTTTTTTGTTGCAATACAAAATTCAAACATTTACAAGCTTTCTATTTTTCCAAATCAACTATTTACTTTTCCAAAATCAATTTAACTCAAAAAAACAAAAATCAATAAAGCGGCTATAAAACCAAAAATACTTGTAAACCAACCCAAAGATTTAGATTGTGTCCAACCAGATAAACTCACTACAGTTATTTGAGAAGCGATACCAATCATAAATGCAATAAATGATATTATTCTAGGAAACATAATTTTTTCATGGCTTGCTTCTAAAGGATAACCTTTAGTAGTCATTAGTAAGATTTTTGTCATTCCAAAAATCGCTATTAAGAATGCCAATGAAGAAATTACAGAAGTTTTAAAAATTATACGCTTTAGCTTTGTATCAAGTTTTCCAATTAATAACGTTACAACGGTTGTTAAGGAAAAACCTCCTAAAAAAGTACAAATAAGAATAAATTGTCTTGCTAATTCATTCCAATATCCAAAAGATAGATTATCTAATTGCATTATGTAATAATTATAATCATTAAAAATAGTGTAAGTTTCAAGTATCTTTTCCTACAAATAGAAAAAATAGTATCATTTTTTAGATCATAAAAAAAGATCAAAATAAACTTATGAAAAATACATTAAAAATAGATATAGTTTCTGATGTTGTTTGTCCTTGGTGTACAGTTGGATACAAACACTTAAAAAAGGCCATAGATGAATTAGATATTGCGGATCAAATAGAGATTGAATGGCAACCTTTTGAATTAAATCCAAATATGCCTAAAGAAGGGCAGGATTTAACAGAGCATATCACTCAAAAGTATGGTTCTACAAAAGAACAACACGAAGCATCTAGAAGCAGATTAGTAGAAGCAGGAGCTAATGTTGATTTTAAATTTGATTTTTACGAAAACATGAAAATCGTAAATACTTTTGATGCACACGTTTTATTAGAATATGCCAAACAATTTGGAAAACAAACAGAATTAAAAATGCGCTTAACTACAGCTTATTTTAGTGAGCGTAAAGATGTTTCTAAACAAGAAGTTTTAAAACAAGCTTTATTAGATGTTGGACTTAATGCAGAAGAAGCTTTAGCTAAATTGAATGATGATGACGCTCGTTTTGAAGTTCAACGCAACAAACAACACTGGCAAAACTTAGGTGTTCGTTCTGTACCGACTATAGTTTTTGATAGAAAAGAAGCTGTAACTGGTGCACAACCTATAGGAGTTTTTAAAAGTGTTTTAAGAGAATTTATCAAGCCTAAAGCAATCTAAGCATAGGTTAGGTTAATTATATGTTTTGCAAATAAGCCTCACTTTTTTAAGTGAGGCTTTTTAATGATTCAGATGAACTTTATTTTAAATCTCTTATCCATCTTACTTTTCTCATCAAACGATAATCTTCTTTGGTTTTTCTTTGTGTTTTAAACCAAATTGTGTCATTTTCTATTACTCCATTAAAAACAAATGTTTTTTTGTTACTCTGCTTATAATTTAAAGTAAATGTATTAGTACTATCTCTTCGATTTTTTAGTATTATTTCTTTACTAATTGTATCTGCTTTAAATGAATAATAACTTTTACTATTATTTTCTTTCTGTACAGTTATATTTCCTATTTGCCAAGAAGAACCATTTATTAAAAGACTTTTCCATTTTTTTTGATTTGGAATATTTATTGAATCTCCATTTATTCTCTGTTCATTTACTTTGAAAAAACCAGTTATAGATGGATTGTCATTAGTTTTATAATACCCTAATGACATTCTGGTGAAGAAAAATAGTGATATTGTATATGCTACTAAAAGTACAGGTTTGATAAATTTCCTGATTTGTTTACTTTTTACATTTGTAAATAAAATAGGTTCATTTTTTGATTCTGTATTTTTATTAAATACAAACATATTGATTAAGACTTTTCTATAATACCAAAGTAAAATTACATCCATTACAAATAAATGAATTGCAAACATTTTTACTGATACATCATAACCAATATCAATTATGACTACATTAAACATTGCTATAAATAAGATAAATGATCCTAAAAAAGTAGTTCTTCTAAACAATATTAAAACTCCTCCTACTACTTCAACCCAACCAGTAGTCATGGTATATAATTTTGAATGACTCATAAAAGTCCATAAAAAACTCATCCCACTGTACTCTCCTATAGTAGATTCTAAGCTAGCAACATCCATTCTACCAAATTGTGTCATAAAGACCTTACCAAAACCATACAGCACTAAAGTAAAACCAACATGATATCTTAACATGATTCTTAAGAAACTTTTTACTTTAGTATTATAATTCTTTTTCAGCTTAGACTCGATAAAAATCCAAAGTATAGTAAGTATTATAGATAATATTGCAATAAGCAAGAATCTACTGTAATCGTATCTAGAATCAATACCATTGTAAAGTAACTTTTCATTGAGTTCCCACCCTAAAAACGTTTCACTAAACCACATCGTTATTTTTCTCCAGATGGAAAAATCGTCTCTTTCAATTCCATATATATACTCAAATCCATATGGATAGATATAGAATATGAAATATAACAAGGTGAATCTCGTTAAAAAAGATTTTAGTAGTTTTCTAGGAGTTTTTAAGTCACTGTTCATAGTCATAAAAGTTTATTAGCTAATACTATTTTTATTTTATGACTCCCAATCTACGATAAATACATAAAATTTAACCTTAATCATTAATAAATGTATAGTAGAGTGAACTTAGAAGGTAATTATTCATAAAAAAACTGAAATATTTAAACTAGTTTAGTTCAAATATTTCAGCTTTTAAAAATTATAAATTAAGATATAGTTTTACCCTTTAATTCCTTTTACGAAATCTGCTATTCCTTCAACTCCATTTTTATCTAAGCTTTTAATGAATGCTGAACCTATTATGGCTCCATTACCATATTCACAAGCTTTTGAAAATGTTTTGTTATCTGAAATTCCAAAACCAATAATTAATTTACTTTTTAAATTCATGGTTTTAATACGCTCAAAATAATCAATTTGTTGTTTAGAAATTTCTCCTTTTGCTCCTGTAATTGCTGAAGATGCTACCATATAAATGAAAGATTCAGTTAAATCATCGATTTTACGAATTCTTTCTTCTGAAGTTTGTGGTGTAATTAAAAACACATTTGTTAATCCGTACTTTTTAAATAACGCTCTATAATGTGATTCGTATTCTACCATTGGTAGATCTGGAAGAATTAAGGTATCAATACCGCAATCTACTACTTTCTGGCAAAAAGCTTCTTCTCCGTATTTTATAATTTGATTTACATATCCCATTAACACTAACGGAGTTGTATTTGTATCTTTAATGGCTTTTAATTGTTCAAAAACAACATCTAGATTCATTCCATTCTTTAGGGCAACAGTACTACTATGTTGAATTGTTGGTCCGTCTGCTAAAGGATCAGAAAAAGGTAAACCAACTTCGATAAAGTCTACACCGTTACTTCCTAATTTATCTATAATTTCGGCAGTTTGATTTAACTCTGGAAATCCTGCAGTGAAAAATATAGATAATAAATTATGTTCTTGTTTTTGAAATATTTGTTGAATTGAGTTCATTATTTTTCTTCTTATGCATCATTGTAAGATAAAATAATCAAGATCATCTGACTAAAAAGATCTTTTTAAGTTTTACCTAGAATGATAATATTTTGAATTTGATATGTTATTGAAAATCTAAATCTTTAATTTCTCCATCTACATAATCAAAAGAAACATCTTTTGGATATGAATTTTCTTCAGAAAAAGGCTCTAAATAAAATGAAAAACCTTTTTCATTATGTAATGAATTAATTCCCATGAAATAATATTCTTCAAGCCAATTTTGAACAACCTTTTTTTCTTTTCCTTCATTTTGATCTTTTAAAGCTTGGTTTAATCGATCAAATAAAAAATCTAAGTTATTCAATATCTGCTTAAGAATTTCTATATGTTCTTTATCAGGAGTTTTAGAATCGCCTTGTAAAATTATACTAGTGGTTTCATTTTCTTTATTTGGTATCAAATAATCATCAACATACCAATTGTACTTTTTTTTACCTTTTTTAATTCTTTCGCTAGTTATCTCTCCAAAATAAGAATCTGTAAATGTCAGCTCATTTCCCAAGAAAAAACCTTCTATCTTTTCAAAAACTCCCATTTTGTTTTACTTCAAATGTTTGATAAAAGTTTCTAAATCTTTATCTCCTCGACCTGATAGATTAATTACTATAGTTTGATCTGGTTTTAAATCCATTTTTGGTAAAACAGCTAAAGCATGAGCGGTTTCTAATGCTGGAATAATTCCTTCAATTCGAGTTAATTCATATGCTGCTTGTAATGCTTCATCGTCTGTTGCATTCATAAACTTAGCTCTCTTTGTATCATGTAAAAAGGCGTGTAATGGTCCAACTCCTGGATAATCTAATCCAGCTGAAATAGAATAAGGCTCAACAATTTGTCCGTATTCATCTTGCATTAAAATAGTTTTACTTCCGTGAATCACACCTACTTCTCCTAACTGCGAAGTTGCTGCACTTTCACCAGAATTTACTCCTAAACCAGCAGCTTCAACAGCAATTAATTCTACTTCTTCATCTTCTAAATAATGATAAAAAGCGCCAGCTGCATTACTTCCTCCACCAACACAAGCGATAATAGTATCTGGATTTTCTTTACCTGTTTTCTCTTTTAACTGCCATTTCATTTCTTCTGAAATAATAGCTTGTAAACGCGCTACCATGTCTGGATGTGGATGCGGACCAACAACTGAACCAATTAAATAAAACGTTTCTGGGTTTTGAATCCAATAACGAATGGCTTCATTGGTCGCATCTTTTAAAGTTTTACTTCCACTAGTTGCAGGAATAATTTTTGCTCCTAGCATTTTCATACGAGCAACATTTGGTGCTTGACGTTCAATATCAATTTCACCCATAAACACGGTACAATCTAATCCCATTAAAGCACAAACTGTTGCCGTTGCTACACCATGCTGCCCAGCTCCTGTTTCTGCAATAATATTAGTTTTACCTAACTTTTTTGCAATTAGAATCTGACCAATCGTATTGTTTACCTTATGAGCTCCAGTATGATTTAAATCTTCACGCTTTAAATAAATAGTTGCTCCATATTTTTCAGATAAACGCTTTGCTAAATATAATGGACTAGGTCTACCAACGTAGTCTTTTAACAATGCTTTATATTCTTCTTGAAATTCTTCTGATTCTATAATTTGAATATAATTATCTTCAATCTCTTTTACATTTGGGTGTAACAATTCTGGAATAAATGCGCCTCCAAATTGTCCATAGTACCCATTTTCATCTGGATTATATTTCATGATACTTTTATTTTGTGTGTTGTGTCTGTTATTTCTTAATTATTATTTCTTCGTTTTTAATCCACTTTTCAAGTAATTGTTTATTTGTACTTAATTCGACTAAATAAAACTTAAAAAATGACGCAAAAACTGTTGATTTCTGTATGCGTTCTACTCCTACTTTTCCTTCTAGATAATTGGAATGAATGAGATATAATTCTCCTTTTTTCTTAAGAATATATCCTACATGACCTGCATCAAAACCTATAAAATGGATTCCTTCAGGTAATACTTCTTTTATCTTTTGAATGATTTTGTCTGTCTCGTGATCAAAAATCTCAATTACTTTATTTTCTAAAGCTAGTGTTTTAGCTTCGTTAATGGGACTTTGCTGTGCTAATTGATATCTATTTATATTGAATCCAATATGTTTTAATGTTGTTGAAATAAAATATCCGCACGCGATTTCTCCTTTTTTCGGTGTTGATGTATACCCTTCAAAAGACCAAACTGTTCCTTCCCATTGAGGAATAATTCGATGTAATAATGCTGTTTCAAAAAACTGACTTAAAGAATCGAATTGCTTACGTTCTAATAATTCTCTTTTTTGTTCAAGAATTGTATTTCTTATTTGCTGATAGTTTCTATTCTTATCTTCAGTTAATACAAATTCTTGTAGGCTTTTGATTTGATGAGTTTTAGGCTCTTTTTTTTCTACAACTATCTTTTCTACTTTTTCTTTTTCTTGACCTTTACAAGAAATTAGAACTGTAGTAAACAGTATAAAAAATTGACCTAACTTTCTCATTATAAAACCTGGCTAATAAACTTTTTCAAATCTTTTACAGACTTTAAACCAGGTTCTTTTTCGAACTTACTGTTTACATCTAAAGCATAAACTGGTAAATCTGTTTTTATAATTTCTTTCACCTTAGCTACTTCATTTAATCCTATTCCGCCACTTAAAAAAAATGGTTTATTAGAATTGTAGCCTTCTAAAACTTTCCAATCGAAAGTAACTCCATTTCCTCCGCGCTCCTTTCCTTTGGTATCGAACAGGAAATAATCGACTACAGCTTCATAAGGTTCTAAAACAGAAAAATCAAATTCATCTTTAATTCCAAAAACTTTGATGATCTCTACTTTTGGTAATCGTTTTTCCTCTCTACTGCGCTCAAGGTGACCTTTTAATTCTTTTATATATTCGACAGACTCATCACCATGTAATTGTAAAGCTTCTAATTGATACTCTTCAGCAAGAGAAACTAAAATCTCTAAATAATCATTTACAAATACGCCTGTTTTTTTTATTCCTTTAGGAATCTCAGGAATGATACCTTCAAAATTTCGTTTTGATTTTTCATAGAAAATAAAACCTAAATAATCAGGTTTTAATTCAGCAACTTGCCGAATATTATCTACGTACTTCATTCCACAAATTTTAAGAAGCTTCTTTGCTTCAGAAGAGGAATTATCAAAGCTTGAAACTTTGTTGTTTTTTTTATTCATTATTACTTTAACGTTAACTTATATGTTTTACCATAAGTACTTATCAATATATCTCTATTAAAACTGATGGCTTTATTCATATGTGCATGCGTTTTAAATCTATACACCTTTTCTCCTATTTTAATTTCTTTATAATACAAATACTTCGTACTATAGTCTGGAAAAAAGCGATTGCTTTTAGTCATCCAATCTACATCGTAGTCATATAAAATTCGGTCATCAAAATCGGTAAGTGTAAAATTTTTATTTGTGAAATCTTGATATGATGATTTAGATTGATTTTTAGTAGCCTTCTTTTTATCCTTCAATATCAAATCGAAATTTCTAACAATATCGTTTATTGAATCTAAACTTAAAAAAAGCTCTTCTCCGTTATTATATCTTATAATATAATTTCTCTCATTACATAAAATCTCTTTATAATCTTTCAATAATTTCTGTTCTACAAGTTCTTTTTGTTTCTCTACTATAAAATTATTGCGAGATGTATTTTTATTATACAATGTAGAATCTAGAGGTATTTGTTCGTAAGCTTTTTTATTTGCAGCCACAACATTCATATACTCTAGATATGCTGTTTCTATTTCTTTGACTTTTATTTTTTCAAATAAAGGTGGAGATATCTTATAACAGCTCTTTTTATTAGTGAAGTAAATTGTTCCTATCTTATCTACAAGTATATTATTTCTAGGACTACCATATCTAAAATCAAATTCAAACTCTTTAATGATTTGTTTAGACTTTTTATCTCTAATATGTATTTTGTGTTCTTTAATTTCAAAATTATTAGAAAAAGTATAAATAAACACGTCTGTATCAGTCAGAAAACTTTCCACAAAATATGAGGATTCTACTTTTATATCTTCAGAAAAATTCTCAGTAAAATATGGAACATCAGGATATTTATCTTCTTGCTTTCTACAAGAAAGTAACATGCAAAAGCATAGAAGAATTATGATTCCTTTTGTTTTCATTTTTAATAGTTATCGAATTTGATTGATGAAATCTATACAAGCTTCACCCGGATTTTCTTCTTTCATAAAGTTCTCACCAATTAAGAAGCCTTGGAATCCGTATTCTTTTAATCCTGTTACAATTCTAGGATTACTAATTCCACTTTCGGAAACTTTTACTGCTGAACTTGGAATTTGATTCGCTAGATTAATAGAATGCTCAAGATCTACTTTAAATGTTTTTAAATCACGGTTGTTAATTCCTATAATCTTGTGATCTAAATCTGAAATTTTATCTAAATCTTGTTGATTATGTACTTCATACAAAACCTCTAATCCTAAATCGTTGGCTAACTTACCATAGTTCTTTATTTCTTCAGCAGTTAAACAAGCCGCAATTAATAGAATAACATCTGCTCCAATTGCTTTAGCTTCTACAATTTGAAATCCGTCTACAACAAAATCTTTACGTAAAATCGGTTTGATCGAATTTACATTTCTAGCTTCCATTAAATCGGCCATTGTTCCTCCGAAGAAAGAAGTATCTGTAAGTATCGATTGCGCCGCTACGTTAGCATCTAAATATCCATTAGTAACTTCAGCAACGGTAACTTTATCATTGATAATTCCTTTTGAAGGAGATTGACGCTTAAATTCTGCTATGATTCCAGTAGAATCTTGTGCTGTTAAAGATGCTTTTAATGAAATTGGAGTTCTTTTAAAACTCGGACTTTCAACTAGTTTTTTAACAGGAACTTCTGCTTTTATTTTTGCTATTTCCTGCTTTTTAAAGTTTACTATTTTCTCTAAAATTGTCATTTTAATTATAAATTCTAAATTAATAATTACGAATTATGCTCTTTAAAATTAATTCAACATTAATAAGTAATCTATTATTTTGATTCTAAGAGCTACGAACTGTTTTTTGAATACTCCCAATTATTCTAAGTAACTCTTCCGAATCTTTTAAAAATGGAGTAGCCTCTGTTTCTTTTAAATAATCTGTATCCTTTAATAATCGTATCCAATAATTTGCTTCTCTTGCTTCTTTGTACGCAATAGTGAGTTTAGCATAAAAATCTTTTCTACTTTGTCCACCAATAGCTTCTTCTATATTCGCTCCTATTGATGTTCCTGAACGTAAGAGTTGTTTGCTTAGAACGAACTCTTTTCTTTCTTTTGATAATTGCTGATATAGTTTTACAATCTTTACAGCAAACTCATAGCTTTTAATCTGAATTATATTGTCTCTTTTCATAGCATTTAATTTCCATTTCTTAATTCCTAATTCGTAATTAACTTATCCAAACACGCTTTTGCTTTTCCACCAAATAACGAATCTTTAGCCTCTTCAAAAGCTACTGAAAATTCTTTTTCTGGATTTACAATAGTTAATGCAAAAGAAGCATTGGTTAAAACTACATTATTTTGTGCTTCTGTTCCTTCACCGTTTAAAATCGATTTAAATATTTTAGCTGCAGCTTCTACAGAATCTCCTCCGTAAATATCAGATTGTTGAACTCTATTAATTCCAAAATCTTCAGGAGTGATTAATTGTTCTCCCGCTTTGGTAAATAATTTAAACCCTCCTGTTAAAGAAATTTCATCATAACCATCTAACGCATGAACAATACCGTAGTTAGTATCTTCTTCTTGTAAGATATAGTTATACAATCTTGCCACTTCTAAATTGTATGTTCCCAATAATTGATTTTGCGCAAAACTAGGATTTACTAAAGGACCTAACATGTTAAAGAATGTCTTTAATTTTAAAGCTTTTCTTGTTGGTCCTACAGCTTTCATTGCTGGATGAAATTTAGGCGCATGAAGAAAACAAATATTTGCTTCTTCTAATTGTGATTTTAAAACTGATTCATCGTTCGTAAACTCATACCCGAAGCTTTCTAACATGTCTGAAGATCCAGATTTAGAAGACACAGAATAATTTCCGTGCTTCGCAACTTTTTGTCCAGTTCCCGCAACAATAAAAGACGTTAATGTAGAAATGTTAAATGTATCTTTTCCATCTCCACCTGTACCCACGATATCTATCGTATTAAATTCAGACAAATCAACTTTTACAGCTAACTCCAATAATGCTTCTCTAAAACCTGCAAGTTCTTCTACTGTAATTGGACGCATCATGAAAACCGTTAGAAAAGAAGCCAAATGTGCATCGTTATATTCTTCTTTGGCAATATTGATTAAAATCTCTTTTGCTTCTGATTTCGACAATCTTTTATGTTGATATAAATCGTTTAGAATCGATTTCATTTGAATTAATTTTTAGAAACTGAATTAATAAAATTACGCACCAACTGTTCTCCAACTTCTGTTAGAATGCTTTCTGGGTGAAATTGTACGGCACTAATTTGGTGCTCTGTATGACGAATTGCCATAATTCCACCTTCTTCATCTATTGCAGTAACTTCAAGTTCTGCTGGTAAATCTTCGTTTGAAGCAATCCAAGAATGATAACGGGCAGCTGGGAAAGTTTCTGGAACTCCATTAAAGATTACAGCTTCTGGCTTTGTAACTTTCATATCTGTTGCAACACCATGAAATACTTCATTCATATTGATAATCTTTCCTCCAAAAACTTCTGTAATTGCTTGTAAACCTAAACACACACCAAAAATTGGCTTTTTACCTGCATAAGTTTTAATTACATCTTTTAAAATTCCTGCTTCATCTGGAATTCCAGGACCAGGTGACAACATGATTAAATCGTATTCTCCAACATCTTCTATTGAAATTTCGTCATTTCTGTAAACGTCTGGGTACTTATCGGTAATTTTTTCAACCATATGCACCAAGTTATATGTAAACGAATCGTAATTATCTAGGATTAATATTTTCATTTTTTTTGTATTGAGTACTTAGTACCGAGTATTAAGACATAACTTATTTCTTAATACTTTTTACTTAATACAGTTTATATTTTCTCTGCTAAGGTTAATGCTTTCTTTAATGCTGCTAGTTTGTTATTTACTTCTTGTAACTCTTTTTCTTCATCAGAATGAATTACAATTCCTGCTCCTGCTTGATAATACAACACATTGTTTTTACTTACAAATGAACGAATACCAATCGCTAAGTTTACATCTCCATCTAAACCTAAAATCCCTACTGCTCCACCATAAAAACCACGTGACTGGTTTTCATATTTATCAATCAATTGCATTGCTTTATATTTTGGCGCTCCACTTAATGTTCCTGCAGGAAAAGTATCTCCAACAACTTTAATTGGATCTCCGTTTAAATCTCCTTGTACTGTAGAAACTAAATGAATTACGTGACTAAAATATTGTACTTCTTTAAACACCTCTACTGTTACATCGGCAGCATGTTTACTTAGGTCGTTACGAGCTAAATCAACTAACATTACATGCTCGGCAGTTTCTTTTTTATCTTCTGAAAGTTTTTTCCCAAGCTTTATATCTTCAGCCATATTACCCGTTCTTCTGAATGTTCCAGCAATCGGATTAATAATCGCTTTCCCTTCATTAACTTTAATTTGAGCTTCAGGTGAAGACCCCATTAACTTAAAACTTCCATAATCGAAATAGAATAAATACGGTGATGGATTTATAGATCGTAAAGCTCTATACACATTGAACTCATCTCCTTTGTATTGTTGTTGAAATTGACGAGATAATACCAATTGAAATACATCTCCTCTTTTACAATGTGATTTTGCTCTTTTTACATTTTCAATAAACTCTTCTCCTGTTAAATTCGAAGTTTCATCACCAACTATTTCGAATTTTTGCGTATTGAAGGTTTGCGCTTCAATAATTGTTTCTATTTCACTTAATCGTGATGTTTCTCCTTCTTCTAAGTTTTCAATTAATTTCATTTCATCATTGAAGTGATTAATGGCAATCACAAAACGATAAAAACTGTACTGCATCATTGGAATTGCAGAAGGTGCATCTGGATTATTTAATTTGATAGTTTCGAAATACTGAACACTATCGTAAGTTGTATAACCATATAAACCATTGAATGCTTTTAATTCTGGCTCACAATCTAAATCTATGATCTGCGTAAAATCGTTAAATAATTCATTAAAATTTCTATCGATTTTATCTTTTTTCACTTCTTTATTCTTGTGAAAAATTGAAAATTCATCTTTATCTGCTTTAAAAGAAACCATGGGTTCTATACAGATAAATGAATAACTTTCTTCTTTACTATGATAATCTGAACTCTCTAGTAATAAAGTATTTGAATACTTATCTCTCAAACGCAGATATAATCCTACAGGAGTAACTGTATCTGAGATTTTTTGTTTAAAAAGTGTTTTAAATTTTGTAGGTTTCATTGTATTTGGTCAATAAAAAAAGGCTTATCATGAGATAAGCCTTTTTTAGTTATTATTTATATATAACAAGATGGTCTCACTAACGTAAGTTAAGAGTTTTCCACCACCAGTTATTTAATTGTTTCATTTTCATTTGACAACAAATTTATAAAGTCTTTTTTATCTAAACAAGTATTTATTTATTTTTTTGTTTGATAGTATTGAAGTGCGTTTATAACATATACCATAGGTGCATTCCAATTGATAGTTACTTCATTAGAAGCATAGGAACACCAAGTATCAGAATATGATTTTGCTGGCATTTTACTTGTGTATTTACATTTGTCTTGTTGCCCAGGTTGCGGTCCGCCAACAACCATTCCTGGTACTGGTAAATCTACTTTATCTGCTTCTGAAATCCTGTGATGAGGATATTTTGCAGAATTTGTTCCTGCTCCTGTAATATAAGAAGTTCCTGTTCCATTTCTTCCTAACAAATAATCTAAACCAACAAAAACAGCATCTAAATACGATTTATCATTTGTAAGTTCGTAAGCTTTCAAAACATACATTAACTGATTTCCTGCTACTCCATTACTTCCCCAAACATAATCTTTTCCATTCATTGCTATTCGCATTGGAGAATTTGTAATTCTTTCTTTTAATTCGTCTGCTTTGCTTAAAAACTTACTTTTTGCTTTTTCAAATGGAATTCTATCCTTAAAATTCTCACCAAATTTCACAAGAGTGAATAATGTTAAAGCACTAGCATCTTTCCACCAAGGAACTTCATTAGAAACGGTTTCAACTGAAATATCTTTTGCAAATTCTTCCCCTCCAGTAACCACAAACAATTCTGTTGCGGCCCATTGAAACTCTCCTTTTAAATCAAAATCTTCATACTGACCAGTACGCACACCTTTTGGATTTGTAAAATAATCTTTAGGATGTTTTTTTGCCCATTTATAAGCCTTTAAAGCTGCTGTCAATAATTTACTACTGTAGGCTTCTTTTCCTGTTACTTTTGAAAATATTCTAGAAGCAATCGCACAAACTGCCGCAAGATTAAGAGCTGCAGAAGTACTCTTCTTAACTACATACCTATCTAAATTGTATTCATGAGGCATAATTGCTCCAGAAAACTTTAATCCTGAAAGTTTATGATATACTCCTCCATCATTAGGATCTTGCATAGCTAACATCCAATCTAAATTCCAAATTACCTCATCTAGAATATCTGGAATCTCATTTGTATTTTCAGGAATATGATAACTTTTACTTTTGTAATATTCTTGATAGTTTTCAAATGCACTTAATAAAGTATACGTACTTATTCCACTATTGGTAATATACATATTGTAATCTCCAGCATCGAACCAACCTTTTGTAGCAGAAATAATTGTTCCTTCAGGTCTTTCTTTACTTGCCGCAGATTTATGAATGATAACTTTATCATCTTTTAAACCACTTGGTCTTTTCCATACTCCCGCATATTCTTCTGTTAATACTGTTGAAGCTCTATTAAAATAATAATATTTGAAAACATCATCAGCTAGTTTTTTGTATGGATTTTTAAGAACTTTTATGTTTGATTGCTTTCCTGAAACAGACACTACATATTTACCTTCTTTGTTTATAGATGTGAAATCTATAATTCCGACATACTCATTTGCGTCTTTCCAAAAACTATCTACATTCAATTTTCCTGATTGAATTACATTATTTGATTCATCTTTGATTTGATATATAGTTTTAACTTTTGAATTCGCATTTACAGTAATTAATTTTGTTTGTCCTATTGTATAACCTACTTGATTTACTCTAAGTTCAAGTTGATTTCCTTCTAAAGTTTGAGAAGCTAGTTTTACGGTAACAAAAAGTAATACCATCTTAAGGAGTACCTTCATCATTATTTCACTTTTATCTTTATGTTGTTGAATAATGTTACAAGTTAATACAAAAGAAGTATTGAAAAATAGCAAACTTTAATTCAAATTAAACATTTCATTTAAAAATATTACATTTAAAAACAAAAAATACACAAATAATTAAAATTTAAAACCAATACTTATTTTTTTGTTTTTAATAAAAAGTATATTCAAGTAATTTGAACCATAATTAGAAGTAAAATATATAAATAAAAAGATAAAAGATTATGTGTGGAATTGTATGTGCGTTTGATTTAAAAGAGAAATCTGATGTGTTAAGACCTCAGATTTTAGAAATGTCGAAAAAGATTCGTCATAGAGGACCAGACTGGAGTGGAATTTATAGTGATGATAAAGTTATCATGTCTCATGAAAGACTTGCCATTGTAGATCCAACCTCTGGACAACAACCTCTTTTTAGTAGCGATAGAAGATTTGTTTTAGCTGCAAATGGAGAAATATACAATCACCAAGAATTAAGAAAACAATTCGAAGATAAATACGATTTTCAAACAAAATCTGACTGTGAAGTAATTCTTGCTTTATACAAAGAAAAGGGAGTTGAATTTTTAGATGATTTAAACGGAATTTTTGGCTTTGCTGTTTATGATGCTAAAACTGATGAATATTTAGTTGCTAGAGATCATATGGGAATTATTCCTTTATATATTGGCTGGGACAAAAAAGGAACTTTTTATGTAGCTTCAGAATTAAAAGCTTTAGAAGGTTTTTGTAACAAAGTAGAAGTTTTTCCTCCGGGACATTATTATACTCGTGAAGATGGATTACAACGTTGGTACTCTAGAGACTGGATGGAGTATGAAGCAGTCCGAGAAAACCAAACTAGTATAGATGAATTAAGAGATGCTTTAGAAGCTGCTGTTCACCGTCAATTAATGAGTGATGTTCCTTACGGTGTGTTATTATCTGGAGGGTTAGATTCTTCAATTACATCTGCCATTGCAAAAAAATACGCCTCTAAACGTGTAGAAAGTGGTGATGAAGAAGAAGCTTGGTATCCACAGTTACACTCATTCTCTATTGGTTTAGAAGGTTCCCCTGACTTAGCTGCTGCTAAGAAAGTATCTGATCATATTGGAACAATTCATCATGAAATTACATTTACTATTCAAGAAGGATTAGATGCTATCCGTGATGTAATTTACAACTTAGAAACCTACGATATCACAACAATTAGGGCTTCTACTCCAATGTATTTAATGGCTCGTGTTATTAAATCTATGGGAATTAAAATGGTATTATCTGGTGAAGGTGCTGATGAAATTTTTGGAGGATATTTGTATTTCCACAAAGCACCAGATGCAGAAGAATTCCACAAAGAAACAGTTCGTAAACTAGATAAATTATATCAATACGATTGCTTAAGAGCTAACAAAAGTTTAATGGCTTGGGGAATTGAAGGTCGTGTTCCTTTCTTAGATAAAGAATTTATGGATATTGCTATGCGAATTAACCCTGAAGATAAAATGATCAATGGAGAACGTATGGAGAAATGGGTATTACGTAAAGCTTTTGAAAGTTATTTACCAGAAAGCGTAGCTTGGAGACAAAAAGAACAATTCTCTGATGGTGTTGGATACAACTGGATTGACACTTTAAAGGATTTAGTTGAACAAGAAGTAACTGATGAAATGATGAAGAGTGCTCATCATAGATTCCCAGTACAAACACCAAGAGCTAAAGAAGAATATTATTATCGTTCTATTTTCGAAGAGCATTTCCCTAGTGAAACAGCCGCTTTAACAGTGCCTTCTGTACCGTCTATTGCATGTAGTACACCAACTGCGTTAGCTTGGGATGAAAGTTTTAAAAACCAAAATGAACCTAGTGGTAGAGCAATTAAGATGGTTCATGAAGATGCTTATTAATACAATTTTTATTTTTATATTTTAGTGATTGATAAATCCCGAGCTAAGTTTTGTCCTTTTGCTCGGGATTTTTTTATTCTATTTTTTTTACTTCAGACTGTTTTTTCTAAAAATTTCTTCTCTATAATAATTCAAATTAAAGGTAGGGAATTTATTATTTTATTTGTTTTATTTTTAATTAAAAACAACAAGCCTCAAACATACTTAAGACAATTTAAATTAACCTTTTTATCATTTTATGTCTTTTAAAAAACTATCCGAATTATTTAAAAAAACGAGTTTAAGAGATTTTTTTTACTCTGTAAAGAAAAACAAACAAGAAGAATTCTCATTCAATTTCTCAACAATTGAAAATGACGATTTTTTATTAAAAATAAAGTTATTCATTATATCTAAACCCTGTAACGAAAAAATTAATGTCAAAGAAATAGCTAATGAATTTAATTTATCTGAAAGAACTATTTTAAGAAGAATTAAAGCCAAAACAGGATTAACAACAATAAATTTTATTAATCAATGCAAAATGGAACACTCGATTCATTTAATGAACAAAGAGAAAGATTTAAGTATTGCTGAAATAACTTATTGTTTAGGATACAATACTCCTTCATACTTTAGCAAATGTTTTAAAGAAACATATAACAAAACACCTTCTGAAATTAAAAAATATAATAATAACTTATAAAAAAAAAGCATCATCTAAAGCAAAATGCTTTAGGTGATGCTTAATATATTTAATTAAGAAAATAACCTTAGAAGTTAGTACTATTAATAATTACTATTCAATTCTACCCCAAATTGCCCTATGATCAGAAAGTTTCATTTCAATAGTATTATACTTACCTTTCTTTATAAATTTTCTATTTGAATTGATATGATCTCTACCATCATAGTAATGAGACTTGGTTTTTATAATATCTTTTACATCTTCTACAAAAAGATTATAATCTCCTAAGACAACAATATTATTATAAAATTCAATATTAGATCCTAGCCTAGAATTAATATAATCTTTAAATTTGTTCATACCTTCTTTCTCAGATTCAAAATTATTTATGTTCCAATTATAAGTATTATGATAATGAAAAAAATCTATGTTTTGATTTTTAAAAGTAAAAGATACATGCTGTGCCTTTCTTTTCCATCTATCTCCGCCTGGATCTTTCTGTATTTCTTTAGAGTGAGACTGATAAAATGGTATTTTAGATAATGTTAAAATTCCTCCTTTTTTTGTTCTCCAAGAAAAACTACTCCAATTCCAAAATTTTTTTTCTGCTTGAATCTCTGTAAAAAAAACATATTTGAATTCATTAAAAATTTCTTTTATTGTTTTTAACATTTCAGGTTTTACTTCTTGAAAAAACAATATTTTTTCTTCTTTTAATAGCTTTTTAAAAGCTTTTAAATTATCTTTTAAATTTCCTTCATCATTAGGTCCCTTACCTCCATGGATATTATATGTTACAAATTGTAGTTCTTTTTCTTTACTTTTAGAAATCGCTTTTCTTTCTAACTCGTTCTCCTCAATAAGAGTCATATTATCTGTACATGAAAAGAAAATCAAAAAAACTAATGGTAAAAATTTATTAAAGTATTTTTTCATTTTTGTCATTTTAAAGCTTAAGAAAGGGATGAAATAGATTAGAATACTTTTTCATCCCTATAATTAAACTATTGTTCAACAGTAGTGTCATTTATAACCCAAGACCTTACTCTTATCTCTTTTCCTGATTCTTCTGTTACATTAATAGTAAAAAACTCATTATCTTTTCTAGTATACTCATGAAAAAACCAACCTGCTTCTACAGCCCAAAAATGATGCCCTTCATATTTTTTAGCTCCATAATCTGCACCTATTAAACCCTTAAACTCCAGAGGTGCTTTCCATTCTGACTTTATAGTTTGATGACGTTCTGATAACTCCCAAACAACTTCTTTTCCTGCAGGAACCCAAATACCACCACCTTTAAACACCTCAGTTATGGTTTTATCTTTTGAGCCTCCAAAACCATGTTTAAGAGACACGCTAATTTTGGCAGATGCATCAGCAACTAAAGGAACTTTAATCTCACCTCCAAGTTCAACTCCTATATTTCCTTCAACATTCCAATGGCTAGTATTCTTTATAGCCACTCTCCATTCCCCTGGTAATTCCATAAATTTTCTTTTCCCACTTTTATTACGGGCTGATCTTCTATTAGTACCTTCAACTTTTTTCCATTTTCCATAATCAGATTTAGTCCTCTTAATTAAAGTTCCGTTAACTCTATAATCTGCATACCATTTAAATTGTGAATTAGGATTTTTACTTCCTTTTCCACTTTCGAATTTGTTATTGTTAATTGATACACTAACAGGCCACTTATCGCCGCTCTTTAAAGCCCAAGCAAATCTGCCTCTTAAATCATGTTGATTTGTAAAATCAATCGTCTTTTTACCAGATAATCCTTTTAAATCTTTATTATCTAATCTTTTCCAATCATTAGATATTTTAGTCCTTAACCTATTAGAAAAATTATTTTCATTAAAATCATCTTGTATTTTAATAATGGGACCATATACATACTCAACTTCTTCATTGTTTTTTTTACTAGATTCAATTCTATCTAAAGATTCTAGCTCATCATCATTATTACATGAAATGATAAGACAAAAAAATACCAGATACGAAAGTGATTTTATTATTTTTTGCATTTTATTTTATTTTAATAGTTTAAAGAATAATTTAACAAGAGTAATTGTGCACACTTTTATCTACTCACATTATTTTTATTCTAAATCGTTTAATTATTTGCTCGAACATCCGTAAAACTATATTAAAAAAGCAATTTTAGCTCCTAATAAAAAGACACTAACTAAAATAAAATGGACAATGCTAATACATATCGGACAGCAATAGCACAAATCAGACAGTTTTAGTTTTATTGAATAAATAAATATTATCAAAAGTGAAATCCGATGCTCAAAAACGAATAAATAAGTATACATTATGATCAATCTACTTTTTCGAAAAAATTAAAAAAAATAAAATATTAGATTAAATTCTAACAAAAGTATTGTAAGAATTTTTAACGATATATCAGCCCTTTACAAACAAAACATAGTAGTAATTTCAAATAAAGATTGTATTTTACAAAAAACACTAAACAAAAAAAAAACAAACCTACTATAAACCAATAACATAAACACAAACTTCCCACTACCTTAAAACAGAAAATTCAATACTTGAATCTGTAAATACAGTATGTGTTTGCGTTTTAAAATCTTTTGCTTCAGCTTTATAAATATTATCCACATAAGTCTGCGGATTTAAATCTATTAAAGGAAACCAAGTACTTTGCACTTGAATCTGTAGTTTATGACCTTTCTTAAACGTATGAAAAACGTCTTGTAATGTAATATTTACATCTGTTTTTTTGTTTGGAGAAAATGGCTCTGGCTTTGAAAAACTATTTCTAAATCTACCACGCATTACTTCACTACGCACCATCATGTGATAGTTACTTAGTTTTAAATGCGTTTGCATGTCTTCATTATCATTTTTTAAATCTGAAGGATGCACGTCTACAACTTTTACAATCCAATCTGCAGCTGTACCAGTTGTAGCTACTTTTAATTTTGCTAAAATATCTCCTGCTAATGTTAAATCTTCAGTTAACACGTCTGTTTCAAAGACTAATACATCTGGTCTACGGGCAGCAAAACGCTGATCGTCTGTCATATATTTTCTTGGCGTAAATACTGTTTTAATATCTTCTGAATACGGAACAGGACGTTTTACATCACTGATAAACTGAATTTTTGTACTTCCTGCTTTTGCCGATGTCAACTCTTGATTTTCTCCTAAGTAAAAAGATTCTTTTTGAATGTTTTTAGGAGGCCAAGCTTCATAAGATTTCCATTCTTTTTTTCCAGTATCAAAAACATAAGCTTCTGGTAATCCTGAGTTCTTAGATCCATCTCCTTTTAAGAAATGATTAAAAAACTTGGTTTCAATATCTTTTTGAAAGTTTAAAGAAATAGAATCTCCAAAATAATAGTTTCCTACTTTATTTTTTACTTTACTTCTCGACCATCCACCATGATCCCAAGGACCAAAAACCATTGTATTATAATTATTTGGCTGATTCTTTTCTATGCCTTTGTATGTTTCTAACGGTCCGTATAAATCTTCAGCATCAAACCATCCACCTACAACCATTGTTGCAACAGTTGGCGGAACTTTATTTAAATGTTGAATAATACCTTTGCTTTGCCAAACAGAATCATAATTTGGATGTTCTACAATTTCTTTCCAAAAGAAATCATCAATTCTATTTTTATCATTAGCAGCAACTTTTGTATCTAATTTATCGTATTGAAAATATTCATTCAAATTTTTTAATGGACCTTTATCTAAAAAAAACTGATATTGATCTTGTGTATTCATCTTTGGGTATGAGTACCACACAGAATCTGTTGGTTGATCTTTATATGTTCCGAATAAAGAAATTGCTCTAAAGTAACTTAATAAGAAAGCTCCATTATGATGAAAATCATCAAAAAAGAAGTCTCCAATACAAGCCTGAGGTGAAGCTGCTTTTAAAGCTGGGTGCGCATCAATTGCTGATACTGTAGCATAATGACCTGGATAAGAAATTCCCCAAGTTCCAACTTTTCCATTATTATTTTTCACATTTTTAACTAACCAATCGATAGTATCGTAAGTATCTGTAGTTTCATCAGATTCCTTTTCTTTCTTGTTTGGAATATAAGCACGCATATTATCGTAAACTCCTTCGCTCATCCAACGTCCACGAACATCTTCATATACAATAATATTCCCTTCTTTCATTAAATTTGGATTTGGTCCTATTCGCTTTCTGAATTTACCTTCTCCATAAGGTGCACAACTATACGGAGTTCTTTGTAATAAGATCGGATATGTTTTTGTTGTATCTTTTGGAGCATAAATAGTCGCATGAAGTTTAACTCCATCTCTCATGGTAATTTTAACTTCTTTTTTCGTGTAATTGTCTTCTACAAAGGTATCTTGTTTCTCAACTGCTTTGTTTTCTTCTTCATTGTTTTTAGCTGTTGTACAACTTAGAATTAAACTAGCAACTACGAAAAGATTTAGTACTTTTTTCATGTTTAGCTTTGATTGATTTTGAAGTAAATATAAATAAAAAAGAGGTCTATAAAAGACCTCTTTTTAGGTTCCTAACTATTTAGGATCTAATATTTCATTGATTCTTTCAACAGCATCCTGTAGATGATATCTACTTAAACGATTAGAAGTCCTACCTATAGCAGCTTTAACACTTCTTCTTAAAATTTTCAAGTCTGCTCTTACAATAGCTCTAATATCAGACTGACTTACATCTACCCTAGTTCCTCCGAAAAACCTTCTAAATCTTGCAGGGACTGGACGTTGTTCTTTTTCCATTAAAAACTGTAAACGTTCAATATGTGCTCTTTGTAAGTTTCTTCTGTAAGTGTCTATTTTTCTTCCACTATTCAATTCACTCCAAATACCTCTTCTCAGATCTCCTAACATATCAATTGCAGAATACGCTGCTGTTCCATTTAATGTTTCGTTTTCAATCATTCTAGCCAATCTTCCAAAATCTAAAACATTGTTTAATGTTCTAACTTGTGTTCCTCTTAAACGCTCAACACTTCCTGAATTTTCAATTTTATTGAAAATTTCTTCATCAATCAACCAGGTTGGCGTTTTGAATAATTGATCCTGTAAAAACTTCATTGCTTTCTTCTGATGATCTTTACTTACATGAGTGTAAACAGCTCCTTTTTGATCATATGATTTATAGTTTTCGTACACTCCCCCAATATTAGCAGATACATGCCCCATATATCTATTGTATTGTCCTAGTAACTGACCATACATAGTTCCTAACTCACTATAATCTTGTCCGTCTTCTGCTGTCCAATTTATTAAGTTAGGACGGATTCGTTTTAAATTTGCAATTCCATACATACTTGCTTTCATGGCATCATTTCCTATATCTTCAGTTTGTGAACTAGGATCAATAACTCCAAATTGTTGTCTACCGAAACGATACATTGGATCTCCTGCATGCTCTAAAATCCACTGATCTAACACTGGTTTTTCTTCTTCAGCAGTTTTATCTAAAATAGGACGATATCCCCATTTGATAGAATACTTGTCATAAATACCAATATTTGGCATTAACGCTACTCCTTTATCTTCTGGTTGAGCTACGTAATTGAAACGAGCATAATCCATAATAGAAGGTGCTGTTCCATATTTTTTTGTAAAAGTAGCAGAACGTAGGGAATCTACAGGATAAGCAGTAGAACTTCCCATGTTGTGAGGTAAACCAATCGTATGACCAACTTCGTGAGCAGAAACGAAACGAATTAAACGTCCCATAATTTCATCTTTAAACTGATTTGATCTTGCTTCTGGATTAATTGCAGCAGTTTGAATAAAATACCAATTGTGTAATAATGTCATTACATTATGATACCAATTGATGTCTGATTCTAAAATTTCTCCTGATCTAGGATCACTTACGTGCGGTCCGTTAGCATTTGGAATTGGAGATGCTAAATAACGTACAACAGAATAACGTACATCTTCTGGGCTCCAATCCGGATCTTCTTCCTTGCTTGGTGGATCTTTAGCTATGATAGCGTTTTTAAATCCTGCTGCTTCAAAAGCAACTTGCCAATCTTCAATACCTTGCTTAATATATTTTCTCCACTTTTCTGGCGTAGCTCTATCTATATAATAAACAATCGGTTTCTTAGGTTCAACTAATTCACCTCTTTTAAATTTCTCAATATCTTCGTCTTTTACCTCTAATCTCCAACGATCTAAGTAACGAACAGATTTACTTTTCTGTGCTTCTAAACCATAATCTGTTTGAGATCTAGCAAACCAACCTACTCTTCTATCAAAATAACGACGTTTCATAGGTTTTTCTGGTAATAAAATCATAGAGTTACTTAATTCTAATGAAATAGAACCGACACTACCGTTTGATGGTGGTTGACTAGAAAAGTATGTTTTTACATGACGAACTTCAATATTTTTTGGATAACTACTAACACGATCTACAAAAGATCTAGTTTTATCCATTCTTGTAATTTTAAATTGTCTTCTTCTAGATTGAGGAAAACCTAAAGCTTTAACATCAGTAGCAAACAAAGGAGTAGCATCAATAACTGTTGCTGTAGAGTCTTTACTAAACGCTTTTATTGGAAAAGAGAATAAAATTGGTTCAAAATTAGAATTTACAACAGCTTCATGAACTGGTAAAATACTATCTGCAACTACAGAATGAGAAACTACACGTAATAAAATCTTTTTATGCTTTTTCTCCCATCTTAATACTTGTGTATTTTGTTTCCCTCCACCGAAACCAATTCCGCTGGCTGTTTTAGCAATTCTAGTTACCATTAACATTTCTTTCCCAAGTAAAGAATCTGGAATTTCAAAAAGATATGCCTGATCTTTTTCATGAACTTTAAACAAACCTTCGTCTGTTTTATGCTTTTTTGTTACGACCTTTGCATAAGGTTGAATCCCTCCTTTTTTTGGTCTTTTTTTAGGTGGAGCAACGGTTTTCGCCTCCTTCTTTTTATTCTTTTTCTTTCTTCTTTGTGCATCTGCATTTATTGTGACACCCAAAGTCATAAGAACGATAAGAATTCTTGATAATAATTTTATATTCATTAGTAAATTTGTTGAAAAATTTATCGAAATTACTAAATGAGCACCCCATTAAATCTTAACATAATGTTAAAGAAACTCAAGAATTCTTAATAAAAACAGAACTTATTTAAAATACTTATTTTTAAACATTGAAATTTATCATAATATTAAAGAAATGAGAAAAATTTTACTTTTTGTATTTATTATCACCTTAACTGCTTGTCAACAAACCAAAAAAGCAGAAAAAACTCCTAAAACTTTCCCTGAGTTAAAACCTAATAGGTACAATGTTGCATTTCTTATTATGGATGGAACTTATAATACAGAACTTACTGCTCCTTACGATATTTTTCAACATACCATTTTTAGAGAAGGAATAAGACCAATGAATGTTTTTACTGTTGCTGATAAAGATGAACCTGTTACCACTTTTGAAGGAATGCGAATTATTCCTGATTTTAATTATCTAAAAGATAAACTACCTAAAATTGATATCCTTGTTGTACCAAGTGCTGAACATCATCTAGATACTGACTTAAACAATAAACAAATGATCGATTTTGTAAAAAAGGTAGATAAAGAAGCGCAATTTGTAACCTCACATTGTGATGGTGCTTTTGTTTTAGCTAAAGCTGGTTTACTTGATAAAAAAGTTTCTACTACATTTCCTTCTGATATCGATAAGATGCGTGAAATGTTTCCTAATTTAGATATTAGAAAAGAAGTCCTTTTTGTTCATGATGATAAATACATCACCTCAGCAGGTGGAGCAAAATCTTTCGAAGCTGCTTTATATTTATGTGAACTTTTATACGGAAAAGACGTTGCTAAATCTATTTCTGGTGGATTAGTAATTGATTGGGATGTTACTAAAGTTCCACATTTAGTTATTAAATAGTTACTGTTTAAAGATATCTGGATTTTTAATTCCTATGAAAACACCGATGATTAAGCTTAATATCACAACTATAAATAGTAGTATTAAAGCAAAAATTAATAATACCAATAAAAACCTTAAAAAGTAAAGTATACTTTGCTTTAAATTGTATCCATGCAATTTATTTAAAGCATACATATAATAAACAGTAAAGAAAATTAAATTAGAAAAGTAAAATCCAGGATGTATCAAAAGAGCTAAGAAAAACAGTAAAATTGACACATACATTGTAGTTCCCATTAAGTAACTATTTATTACTATATGTTCTCCAAAATTGTACGGTTTCCTATACGTAAAGCTACTTATTATTGCATACATTGGAATTAACAAGAACATTACTAGATTAAAGTACTTCAGAAAAAACGTCATTATTTTATCTTGTACTTTCAGCCTAATACCAGCAGTCATTTTTTCTGTTTTCATTTTTTTTAACTGCTCGGCAGAAACATCTTTTAACTCAGATAAATCTTGATTTGCAATTTTTTGTAGTGCTTCAATTTCATTTGAATTAATAGAGCTTTGAATTTTAATAAAATCTTCAGCAAAAAAATTAAATATAATTAATGATAATGCTGCACTGATAGCTAAATAAGTAAACGGATTTAAATATCTTTTTCTAATACCCCCAACATATTCTCGTAAAACAACATGAGGCTCGGTAAACATCTTTTTAATAGTTAAAATAAAATAACTATCCCAACCAAAACTTGCAAAGAGTTCTTTTAATAAAAAACGAAGTGTAATACGATCTTTTAAAACTTTTGCTCCGCAATGATCACAAAATAAGGCATCATTTTCTATTGTTTCATTACAATTTTTACACTTCATCTTTTCAATTACTTAAGTTTATCCTACCCAAATATATGAGAATTAGCCAATATTACCGTATTTTTGCAGAATATGAGGATAAGAAGACTTTCTGACTGGTTACCAACGACTAACAAAGAAGTAAAACTTCGTGGTTGGGATGAATTAGATGTGATTTTGTTTAGTGGAGATGCGTATGTTGATCATCCGTCATTTGGTCCTGCAGTAATTGGACGTATATTAGAAAGCTATGGTTTACGTGTTGCAATTGTTCCACAACCTAATGTAAACGATAACTTACAGGATTTTTCAAAATTAGGAACTCCTAGACTTTTCTTTGCAATTACTGGTGGATGTATGGATCCAATGGTTAGTAATTACACGGCAAACAAAAAGAAAAGAGATAAAGATGCCTATACACCTAATGGTGATATTGGTTTTAGACCAGACTATGCCACTTCTGTATACTCAAAAATATTAAAGGAAAAGTTCCCAGATGTTCCTGTGCTTATTGGTGGAATTGAAGCTTCTTTACGAAGAGTAACACATTACGATTATTGGTCGGATAAGTTACTTCCTTCTATTTTAGAAACTTCTAAAGCCGACATGTTAGTGTATGGAATGGGAGAACAACCGCTACGTGAAATTGTAGAATTATTACAAAAAGGTGTTCCTTTCTCTAGTTTACGAACGATTAAACAAACTGCTTTTTTAGTAAATCCTGACGAAAAAACTCCTAAGAATAAGAATTGGGAAGATGTAGAAATTGCTTCTCATCAAGCCTGTTTAAAAGATAAAAAAACATTTGCATCTAATTTTAAAATCATAGAGCAAGAATCCAATAAGTTAATTGCTCGACGTATTTTTCAACAAATTGGAGATAAAAAATTAGTCATCAATCCTCCTTTTCCAACAATGACGGAAAACGAAATTGATGCTTCTTTTGATTTACCATATACGAGGTTACCGCATCCGAAATACAATAAGCGCGGACCAATTCCTGCTTTTGAAATGATTAAGTTCTCAATTAATATTCATAGAGGATGTTTTGGTGGTTGTAGTTTCTGTACAATTTCTGCACATCAAGGAAAATTTATTGCCAGTAGAAGTCAGGAATCTGTTTTAAAAGAAGTTGATAAAGTTGCTCAAATGGACGACTTTAAAGGATATTTATCTGATATCGGTGGACCTTCTGCTAACATGTATAAGATGAAAGGAAAAATACAATCGATTTGTGACAAATGTGTTGCTCCATCTTGTATTTCACCTGTTATCTGTAGTAATTTAGATACTTCTCATAAACCATTAACAGAGTTATATAAAGCTGTTGATGCTCATCCGAAAGTAAAAAAATCATTTATTGGAAGTGGAATTCGCCATGACATGTTAGTTCCTGAATTCAATAAAAATGCTGATCCGCAAGAATTAGATGATTATACTGAAGAAGTGATGAAAAATCATGTTTCTGGACGATTAAAAGTTGCTCCAGAACATACTTCAGATCCTGTTTTAAAATTAATGCGTAAACCATCTTTTACGTATTTCCATAAGTTTAAAGATCGTTTTGATCGTTTGAATAAAAAGAACAAACTGAAACTTCAGTTAATTCCGTATTTCATTTCAAGTCACCCAGCTTGTGAACCAGAAGATATGGCAAATTTAGCTGCGGAAACTAAAGATATGGGATTCCAGTTAGAACAAGTTCAAGGATTTACTCCTACTCCAATGACTGTTGCTACAGTTATTTACTATAGTGGTTATCATCCGTATACTTTAAAACCAGTTAAAACTGCGAAAACGCGTCAGGAAAAATTAGATCAGCATAAGTTTTTCTTTTGGTACAAAAAGGAAAATAGAAAGTGGATTAAAGACACGTTGACTAAAGTTGGAAAAACAGATTTAGTTAAAAAGTTATTACCTGAAGATAAATCTTGGAGAAAGAATAAACCTGGTAAAACAAAAAACACGTTTAACGACACGGTAACTAGCGTAAAGGAATCGAGAAGAAAAAACAAAGGATTTAAAAAGAAAAGAAGACGATAGTTTAATATAATTTCATCACTTCATCGAAAATAGTATAAATTTTAGTGGTTGGAATATCTTGGTGTATTTCAACCATTAATTTTGATGTAAAGGTTCGTTTTTCTTTTATCAAATCTGGATGATTAATATGAATTCCTTTTCCGATAGCGATATAAGGCGTTTTACTTTTTTTATCAATCCACAAATAACAAAATATCTGATTCTTATACATAAAGCAAGGCAATCGATAATACCATTTGTGTGTGAATTCTGCATTGTACTTTAATATAATACTTTTTAATGCCAGCAAACACTCTTTTACTTCATCTTCTTGATTGTAATAAAACTCTTCTAAAGATTTCATATCAACTTTACAATTATCTAGACATCTAATGTATAAAAAAACACCATTCAAAACTTATGCTTTAAATGATGTTTTAAAATATAAAGTAAAACTATATCTTTTATTTCAACTGTAATTCAGCAACTAAATCGAACTCATCGTAAATAGCTTTATCTTTTAAGTTATCGAAAAAACTAGATGAACCGTATTTAATATCATATTTTGTTCTATCAACTTTTAATGAAGCTGTGGCTTTATTTCCATAAATAGAAATTAAAAATTTCACAGATTTCGTAATTCCTTTAATAGTTAGTTTCCCTGTTACTTCGTATGCATTCTTTCCTTTAACCTTCACTTTAGTAAAATCTAAAGTTGAAGTATTGTATTTTTCTACACCAAAGAAATCTCCTGACTTTAAATGACCATCTAACTTGTTTTTATACTCTCCCGTTAAATCTGTAGTATTGATAGTTGTCATATCAATCGTAATTGATCCTCCAGACAATTTACCATCATCAAGACTTAAATATCCTGATTTAATATTCACTATTCCTTTGTGAGAACCTGTTACTTTATAAGCTTTCCATTCAACATTACTTTCACTGATATTAATTTGTTTTCTTTCTTTTTTAATTGTTGTAAAAGAAACTGTAAAAAGAGCTATTAAAGCAATTCCTAATCCTTTGTTGAATAAATTCTTCATCGTATTTGTTTTTAAATTAAAATTATACGACAAATTTCAGAAAGAAAGAGAAGGTTAGAAATGATCTATTTTATGAAATCATGTTAAACTAGTTTAACTTTTTGTTTCTCTAGCGAGTTGGCTTTTAATTCTACTCAAAAATTCTTTTGTAATTCCTAAATAAGATGCTAGTAAGTATTGCGGAACTCTCTTTTCTATTTTTGGATAATTCTCTTTAAAAATTAAATATCTTTCTTTAGCAGTTTCACTAAAGTTTGTTATAATTCTCTTTTGAGAAGCTACTAAAGCGCGTTCTGTTATTTTTCTAAAACAACGTTCGAGCTTTGGTACTTTTTTAAACAATTCTTCTACGGTAGTGTAGTTTAACTGTAGCAACTCTGTATTTTCGATACACTGAATATTATAATCTGCTGGTGTTTGGGTTATAAAACTCCCCATATCTGAAGTCCACCAATCTTCTATAGAAAACATTACAATATGCTCATGACCATTAGAATCTAAATAAGATGTTTTAGTACATCCTGTTAATATAAAATTAATGCATTTACAAACGTCTCCTTGCTGAACTATGTATTGATCTTTTAAGTATTTTCTGTGTGTTAAAGCATCAATTATAATTTGTTCTTCATTTGAATTTAGCTCAACTATTTTATTGATATAACGGATAAGTGCTAGTGTGTGTTCCAAAACTAATTTTATAAATACTACAAACAAAGTAGCCTTTGTATAGTTTCAAAAATAACATATAAAACTTAATTAAGCAGTAAAAATCAAATGAGTTAATATCTGAATCTTTTGAGCTAAAACTAATTAGATCTTGGATGTACTTTTGTATTGAAATGAATAATTAACCAATTAATTATAAATGATTATGAGAGATTTAATAAAAATAATTTTAATGAATTTAAGACAATTAGGTAGAGCTGCAGGTTATGCGCTAAGACACTAAATAAGATTGTAAGACTTTTATTAAACACGATTAGAACACACTATAAAGTATTATATGTTGTTTCGTAGTTTTTAATAGTAGTTTTTCTTTTTCATGGGGATTATTAAAACCACTCAATTACTTGAGTGGTTTTTTCATTAAGAGATTTATTATAATTGCTTTAATAATAATTCTGCAACTAATTCTGATGATGCTGGGTTTTGACCAGTAATTAAATGTCCGTCTTCTACTGCATATGGATGCCAGTCTTCTGCTTTAGAATATTCACCTCCATTTTCTTGTAACATATTTTCTACTAAAAAAGGAACTACTTCTGTTAACTGAACAGCTTCTTCTTCTGTATTACTAAAACCTGTAACTTTTTTTCCTTTCACTAAAGACTCTCCATTACTCGTTGTATTTTTAAATATAGCTGGCGCGTGACACACAGCACCTACTGGCTTGTTATTATTGTAAAAATCCTCAATTAAACGAACTGAATCTTTATCTTCTGCTAAATCCCAAAGTGGCCCGTGTCCTCCTGGATAAAAAATAGCGTCAAAATCTTCTGATTTTACTTCGTTTAATACTTTTGTATTTGCTAATTTATTTTGAAGTTCTGTATCCTTATTAAAGCGTTCTGTTGCCGGTGTTTGAAAATCTGGCAACTCACTTTTAGGATCAATTGGAGGTTGTCCTCCTTTAGGTGAAGCTAATGTAACAGCTACATCTTTATCTGCTAAATAGTAATACGGGCTAGCAAACTCTTCTACCCAAAAACCTGTTTTTTCTTCTGTATTTCCTAGCTTATCATGGCTAGTTAAAACAAATAATACTTTTTTCATACATAAGTGATTTAAATTATAGTACAAATTTAAAGTCAAACTCACATATAAAAATTGATGTATGGTAATTTATGCTTTTAATGAAATTTCTTTTCGTATTCTACTTAAACTTTCAGTCGTAATTCCTAAGTAAGAAGCAATATGAAAGTTTTTTATATGTTTTTCGAAATCTGGATATACTCTTATGAAATCTAAGTAACGTTCTTTGGCAGATTTAGTCAAATTTGATAAAATTCGTTTCTCTTGTCGTACAAAAGCCTTTTGTAATTTTTGTCTGAAAAAAAGATTTAATTTTGGAACTTCCAAGAAAAGTTGTTCTAAATCTTCTTGACTTATTTTCACTAACTCTGCATCTTGAATACACTCTACATTTAAAACCGACTTTTTACTTGTCCACAAGGCAATATAATCACTTATCCACCAATCTTTAATTGCAAATTGTAGTGTATGTTCTTTGCCTAAATCATCTAAATGATAGGTTCTTAAACATCCATTTAACACAAAAAACTGATCTTTAACATCATGATTTTGAGCAATTAATAGTTGGCCTTTTTTAACTTGAATATAATTCAACTTTGAAAGTATAATTTCTTTTTCAGTTTTATTTAACTCAAGATTTTTAAATATGGTTGTTACAATAGTATTAGATAACATTATTTGCAAACTTTACAGTCCTCTCGATCCTGTATTTCGCCTACTAATTTACCATTTTCATTTATGGTATAACCACAACAATCCATAAAACCTTTTGCTATTAATTTTCTTCCTCTTTGAATTTGAGATTTAATCGTTGATAATGGTAAGTTTAACTGTTCTGCAATTTCTTGCTGTTTGATTCCTTTAATATCATACAAAAAAAGTGGAGTTCTATATTTTTTAGGTAGATTTTTAATTATCCCAGACAAACAATCTCGTTCTGTGTGTTCTTTATTTTCTTCTTCAAACTCAACTTCTACAGTATCAAATGTTACTGTTTTACCTTTAGATTTAAAGTAATCGTATACTGTATTTCTTGCGATGGTAAAAACCCAAGATTTTAATTTTGATGGATCTTTTAAAGTAGGTAATTTGCTATGAATTTTTATGAAAGTATCTTGTAAGATATCTTCTATAACAGCTTCATTTTTAACTTTACTTGTAATGAAACGCTTTAAATCCTCATTATAATTAGTCCAAACTTCATAAGTATTCATAAATACAAAGATAATTTACAAAAAATAGAGTTTCAATAATTTTATATTGAAACTCTATTTTAAACTGTTATAAATTAACAAGCACAGTTTGAACATGTACAGTTATCGCATGTACAATTTGAACAATCTCCTGTTTTGCATCCAGCACAATTACATGTGCACTCTCCTTTGTATATCATAATATCTATTTTTTTAACTTTATATAATAGACATCGTTCTTTTGAAAAAGATGCAAAAAAGTTTTTTTATTTTAATTCATAATCATTTTTTGTGTCTTGATTTTAGTGCCTGAAGTCAATTTCACTAAGTATATACCTTTAGACATTTCTGGTATAGTTAGTATATTAGTTCCTTCATTAACTTTATTCTTTAAAATTTCTTCTCCTAATAAAGAGTATAAAATAATTTTTCCTTTTTCTTCCAAACCTTTAACTGTAAGTTGATTTTCTGATGACTTATAAATCGCAATATTTTGTGAGAAATCATTTTCTTCGGTACTCAAACTTTTTCTAGATAGATGTAAATAAAATCGTCCTACATCACTTAAATTACTTGTCAACGTGGTTTTATAATTCTCTTGAGATAAATTTGTAAAAGTACTATTAACTCTATCTTCAAGATAAACTTCTGTATCTTGACTTAAATTAGAAGCCGATATTGAAAAATTTAACTCATCTCCAACTTTAGCTATCAAACCAATTGGAACTATAGTTTGTTCTATGTTTGAATTAGGTAATGCTTGAATGGCTAATTTTTTATTTGAACTAGCATCATCTGGTAATTTTGTATATACAGCAAAATCGTAATTCTGTCCACTAAATAGACTACCATCATACCCATTATCAAATCCATTTGTTGTATTATTCGCTACATAAAAAACTTTAGTTGAAAAACCATTTACTGTAAGTTCTACATTAGTGTTTTGTTGCGATCTCATAAAAGTATTTGTAGTTTGATGACTCTGATTCGCTTGATTAAAAATTATACTTCCGTTATTTTGCACATCAACAAAAAATCCTTGAGTTGGTGCAATTTCAATTGGATCTGCCAAAGTATATGCCTCATATTGTATACCATTCCATAACCAAACTGTTCCTTCACTAAGTAAAGCTGAATTTTCATTTAAAAAACTACTTGAATTCACATATGAAGTATACGGATTACCAATTAAATTATTATTGTTTTGAGTACCCACTTCTGTAGGGTAACTCACAGTATTAGAATTTAAGTTTCCAATAAACTTTACATCGCCTAAAGGTTCCAACTCTAGAGCAAATCCTAACCCTTGATTAATATTCCCTAAAACATCATTTCTCTTATATTCAAATAAATCAGTGTTATTATTATAAGTAGCTATACCAGTTGCAGTTGTATTATCTAAAGTAAGATTATTATCTCTTATGAAATCTTCAAAAGTTTGATTGATTACTGGAGAAGATATCAAATGCCTATTATTCGTTAGCGTTCTCGTGTAAATAACTTTTCCATTTACAGGAGCATTAGCTATTAAAGTTGTGTTATTATTTAAAGTAATAGTATTCACACTTATTTCGGTAGAAACTGTTGGGTAGTTAGCTAAATTAGTATCTATTACTACGTCATCGATAGAAGTAGGTAAAATTCCAGTCGACCAATTATTTGAATTATTCCAATTATTGTCTTCAGTTCCTAACCATTCAAATACTGTTCTGATAAACGAAGCCGTGATATTTTTATCAGTATCTGCTATAATAGTTAATGGATTCGTTGTTCCTGATGCATCTCCACTCCAACTATCAAATTGATATCCTGGAGCTGGAACTGCAGTTAAAATAATTTCTGTGTTAATATCATAAGTTCCATTCACAGGTGGTTTATCTACTTCAATTGTTCCATTTACTGAAGTTGTAGTTAAAGTAACCTGAATTTTACTAAACAATGCTGTAATATTTTTGTTACTATTCATCACTACAGATATCGGATTTGTTGTTCCTGATATATCACCACTCCAACCATCAAACTGATAATTCTCATCTGGAATTGCTGTTAATACAAGTTCAGTATCGATATCATAACTTCCATTTACTGGTGCTTTATCTACAGTAATTGTTCCATTTACTGAAGTTGTGGTTAAAGTTGTTTGAATTTTACTAAATAGTGCAGTAATGTTTTTATCCGTATCCATTGTTAGAATTAATGGATTTGTTACCTCTGAAACATCTCCACTCCAACCGTCAAATTGATAGTTCTCATCTGGAATCGCAGTTAATACTAACTCAGTATTTATATCATAACTTCCATTCACTGGTGCTTTATCTACGGTAATTGTTCCGTTTACTGAAGTTGTGGTTAAAGTTGTTTGAATTTTACTAAATAATGCAGTAATATTTTTATTACTATTTGCTGTAATTGTTAGTGGATTTGTTGTTCCTGATGCATCTCCACTCCAACCATCAAATTGATAATCTGTATCAGGTACTGCTGTTAGTACTAGCTCACTATTAATATCATAAGTTCCATTTACTGGCGGTTTATCTACTTCAATTGTACCATTTGTCGCATTAGTAACTAAAGTAACTTGAATTTTACTAAATAATGCAGTAATATTTTTATCTGTATTCATTGTTAATGTAAATGGATTTGCAGAACCAGACGCATCTCCACTCCAACCATCAAATTGATAATATTGATCTGGAACTGCGGTTAAATTAACAATATCTCCATTTGTATAATTCTCCAAAATAGTTGGAGCTAAATCAGGATTCACACGACCGTTTTCTGCTGTTATTGTTAATTTAGGATAGCAAATATCTGTACTAAAACTTGCTACATTATCTTTAAATGTACTCCAATTAGCATTACTATAAGCAGCATCATCTACAGTTATACAAGTTAAGTTAGCATTAGACGTAAGATCGAAAAACGCTTTAGCAGCTGTTCTAAAATTAGTATTGTTTCCATTTGCTATATTTAAGATTCTTAAATCATTATCATCACAAGTAATACTTGTTAACGATTTACTGTTAGATACATTAATTTCTTGTATTTTATTATGACTACAATCTAAAGTTCTTAAAGCTACGTTTTTAGAAAGATCTAGCTTTTCTATATCATTAAAACTACAATCTAAGTCATCTAAATTAATATTTTCAGAAAGCTTTAAACTTGTTAAACTATTAATACCACAATCGAGAGTTTTTAAAGCTATATTTTTAGAAACATCTATTTTTTTGATATTACTATGATCTACTATTAACTTTGTTAAAGCTATATTTTTAGAAACATCAATGTTTGTAAATGTATTCATATGAGAAGAAAACAACTCTTTCAAAAGAATATTTTTAGAAACATCTACTGTTACTAATAAATTACTTTGACAGTTTAATGTAATTAAGTTGGTGTTTTTAGAAACATTTAAACTTCTTAAATCGTTATTTCTACAATTCAAATCTATTAAAGCAGTATTTTTAGTAACATCTAACGTGCTTAATGAAGCAAAACCTACATTCAACTTAGTAAGGTTTGTGTGTTTAGAAACATCTATTTTTTTAAGATCTGCATTAATACCGCAATCTAAATCTATTAAGCCTAAATTTTTAGAAATATCTAGACCTAGTAAATTATTTTCACTACAATCTAATTTCTGCAAAAGTGTGTTTTTGGAAAGATCAATTCGCGCCAAGTCATTTCTACGGCAATCTAACTCAATTAAATCTGTATTTTTTGAAACATTTAAACTTGTTAAACCATTTCCTGAGCATTCTAATTTTTTTAATTTAATATGCTTAGAAACATCTAAACTTCCTAATGAATTAAATCCACAATACAATTCTTCTAAAGCTAAACTATTAGAAATATTTAAATTCACTAAATCGCTATTTTGTCTAGTATTTAAAACTTTTAAAGCTTTGTTTTTAGAAACATCCAAGCTAGTTATACTTGTTAGTCTACAATTTAAATGAGTTAACTCCAAGTTTTTAGAAATATCTAAACTTGTTAAACCTCTAGCACTTTGTAAATTTAAAACCTTCAACTTCGTGTTTTTGGTAACATTAATACTGGTTATACGTCTGTTACTGAGGCTTTCTATCTCTGTAATATTAGTAAAAGCTTCTATACCTTGTAGATTTGTAACTAGCGTAGACACACTAATTTTTCCTGTAAAAGCTTCTGCCTCTGTTACACTGATTTCAGAATCATTATTTGTATTAATTGATGAATTGTTTGTTAGTGATGATTTAAAAATGGGATCAGGTATACTAACATTCTGAGAAAACAGAGTAGTAAAACACCCTATAAATAGTAAAAGTAATTTGTTCTTCATTCTTTTGACTTTAATTGATCTACTTATTATTTGTTGGGTAAATCTAAGAAGGTCAAGAATTAAAAAAGTCTCATTTTATAATTTGAGACAAGTAGTATTTAGGTTAAGTTAGATTTCATAAAACTCTCTACAGAACAACATTATTGTTTTCAAGATCTTTCTTTTAATCATTATTCTAAAATCAAACACGAAAAGTTTCTATATTTTATACATTTATCATTTTTCTTACGTTATTTTACGATACAATAGCATAATCCCAAATCGCAAATGCATCTTTTTTTACGTTATTTTATTTTTGTTTTGTCTTTTTTAGCCTCTCAAGAAATTTTTGCAGCTGATAGAAAAAACAACTTTATGCAAGAGAATATCTCTCCAAGAGATAGTATAAAAAAATATAAAAAAAAGTCTATAGAATGTTATAGAAATGGAAACCTAGAAGGTTTTGGACGTTATAGTTATCAAGTATTGTCAATTGCTGAAAAATATGACTTGAAGGAAGCAAGAATTAGATCGTTAATAAATTTAGCCATATATCATCAACGAAAAGATGAATATCAAAAAGCTCTTGCTAAGTACATAAAAGCAAAAGAACTTACTCCTTCCTTACAAGAATCTTCATATTTAAAAGTGATACTCAATACTAATCTTGGTAATTTTTATTATAAGATAGGTGATTACGATAATGCTAAATTAATTATGGAAAGAGTTATCACTCTAGCTGATCACCATAAGAATGAAAAAACTAAAATTATAACTTCTGCGTACAACACTTTAGCCAATATAGCTAGTGATGAATACAAATATGAAGAAGCCTTAAATTATTACAACAACTTAAAAACGATCATAAAAGACTTAGAAAACAATACACAAAAACTAGCTACATTGTATTCTAATATTGCGTCTTGTTATATCGATAAAAATGATTATGAAAAGGCTATTGAAAATTTACAAGAAGCTTTAAATATCATAGGAAAAGAAAAATTTATAGAGACAGAAGCTTCCATAAAGTTAAATATGGGGATTGCACACTATAATTTAAAAAATTATAACAAAGCATTACTTTATTTACAATCTGCTAATCAAATTGCAATTAAAGAAAATTCTCTTGAAGTGAAAATGAAAACCCATAAATTTCTAGCAAAAGTTCAAGAAGCTTCAAACAATATAGATGAAGCTTTTGCGCAACAAAAAAAATATATGTTAGCTAGAGAAAGTTTTCTAAAAACACTAACTAAAACACAAAGGCTTAGGTTTGAAAACGACACTAGAAATAAATTATTAAAAATTAATAAGCAAAAACAAATTATTTCCTTTTTAAATAAAGAGAAAGTTACCTACATAAGTTTAGCTTTACTGGTACTGTGTCTTCTTTTAACCTTAGTATTCAGGTATTATAAAAAAAGAAAAATATATAGTAACGACATAGCATTATTAAAAGTCGATAACAACTTTTTGGAAAATGAAAATGAGCTACTTAGAGATAAACTAAATAAGCTTTCTCTTTCTCTAATAGAACAGGACAAAGTCAAGAAAAATAAAAAATCTTCTTCAATATCTATAGAAAAGCAAAATCAATACAAAGAGCACATTTTGAATTATATGGATGAACATAAGCCTTACTTAAATTCTGAAATAAAACAATTGGATGTGGCTAAGGCACTGGATATTAATCTGCATCTTTTTTCTGAAATATTAAATACTTGCTTCAAACAGAATTTTAATAGTTTTATAAATTTATACAGAGTAGAACAAGCTAAACGATTAATAAAAGATCCAAAATATAGCAATTACAAAATTATGACTATTGCTTACGATTCTGGCTTTTCGAGTAAACCGTCTTTCAATAGAGTTTTTAAAAAGCTCGTAGGTTGCACTCCTTCTGAATATCAAAAGAAAAAAGAATAATAATTTTCCTTTTAATTTACTCTTTATGAAGCTCTAAAATATCTTCAAAATATTTCTCCCAATTACCATTTACCAAACGTTCACCAAACTCATGAAATTCTCCTTTTTCTGTTTTTGTAAATGTTAATCGTCTACTTTCATTAAAATACACCATAAACTTACCTTCTACTATTTCTCCTTTATATCCTTGTTTATTTCCGTTTTTCGTAAATGGATAATAGTAATACTTTTTATCTTTCACATTATAACTGATAATAGTGTGTAAAGCTATCCATTCAGATTTTACATTCAACTGAATCAAATTACCATCTAGTAAGTAACTTACATTTTCAGTAACAGGTACTTTTTTCACTCCATTCTTACCATAAGAAGTTGAAGTTCCTTCCCAATCACCTATTAAAAAAGAAAGTTTTTGCAACGCTTGTTTTTCTGATTCTTGTGCATTTACCATAAATACGACAAAAAAGAATCCAATTATTAATTTTACTGATCTCATAATATAAAAAACGGGTTATTTTCTAATTCCTTACAGAATATCAAAAATAACCCTTTATAACTATTTTAATTACTACTAAGCTTGAACTATTTCTATTTCTGACAAAAGAAAGGAATTGAAGTTTTACCTTTTTAATAGTTTTTAGCCAAATTGCTAACGCTAATAGTACTCTTTTATTTTATTTACTTGTAAAATTACTTTACTTTTTGACCTGCTAAGTACGTTTCTAAAACTTTTGTCTTAGGAACTTTATTAATCTCAACTGTCATGATATCTTGATCTAAGATAATGAAATCTGCCATTTTACCTACTTCTATACTTCCTTTTTCATTTTCTTCAAAATTAGCATAAGCATTCCAAATGGTCATTCCTTTTAAAGTTTCTTCTCTGGTTAACGCATTTTCCATTTGATATCCGTTTTCAGGATAATTATTTAAATCCTTTCTTGCAACAGCAGCGTAAAAAGTTAAAAACGGATTTACTTTTTCTACAGGATAATCGGTACCTAAAGCAACTTTTCCATAAACATTTAACAGCTGTTTAAAAGCATAACCTCCTTTTATTCTTTCTTCTCCTACTCGATCTGCTGCCCAGTACATATCTGAAGTTGCGTGTGTAGGCTGAATAGATGGAATTACATTTTTAAACAAATCGAAATCTTGTTGATCTACAATTTGCGCATGTTCGATTCTCCATCGTCTATCGGTCTGACCTTTTAAAACTTCTTGATATGTTTTCAACATTAAATAATTTGCTGAATCTCCAATGGCATGCGTATTCATTTGATATTCTGAATCTGCAATTTGTTTCGCAATTTCCTTATAACGTTCAGGAGAAAAAATTAACGCTCCGAAATGATTATGACGATCGCTATATGGCTTTTTTAATGCTGCTCCACGAGAACCTAAAGCTCCGTCTCCGTAAACTTTAAAAGAACGAACATTTAAACGATCTGTTTTAATAATTCCTTTTTTAATGTAGTAATCTAAATTCTTTTGTGTTGCAGAAACCATTGCATACATTCTAATTTTTAAATCATCAGCTTGCTGTAAACTATCAATTAGTTCGATTGTTTCTTGATCTAAACCTGCATCAACAACAGTTGTTAATCCATAAGAAAAATTGATTTTCTCAGCATCTTTTAATGCTTGAATTTGTTCTGCTTTAGAAGCCACAGGAACTTTTACAAAATCCATTGCATTATCGATTAACACTCCTGTTATTTTTCCATCTTCTTTGATAAACTCTCCTCCTTCAACTTTAGAATCGTTTGTAATTCCTGAAACATCTAAAGCTTTTTGATTCACCAACATTGCATGTCCGTCAACTCTTGTGATTGCTACAGGAGTATCTGGAAAAAGTTGATCTAGTTTCTCTTTTGTAGGAAACTTTTTTACTTCCCAATCATTTTGATCCCAACCTCTACCTGTGATGAAAGGAAGATTTTTTTCTTTCTGAAAAGCAACTAATCTCTCTAAAACAGCATCATAACTTTCTGTTCCAGTAACATCTACTTTTTGTAATTGCAATCCAAATCTAAAAAAGTGACAATGTCCATCTATAAAACCTGGATAAACAGCTTTTCCTTCAGCATCTATTACTGAAGCTGCTTCATATTTATTTTCAATTTCTGATGTTGATCCAACTGCTATAAATTTTCCATCTTGAATGGCAAAACTTTCAACAGTTTCGAAATTTTCATTTACGGTATAGGCATTCGCATTTTTAACAATAATAGCAACCTTTTGTTTTTGTTGACAAGAATATGCTAAGAATCCTAATGCTGATAATAAAATTATTTTTTTCATTTAAGTTAGTTTAGTTTTTTGAATAAGAACCATGCCCACGCTATCAAAACAAATTGAATAACAAGCCTAATGTAGGCTCCTTTTTTTGTTCTCATTGCTGGTTTTTCTCTTGTAATATCCCAAATGTGTAATGGTAAAAATGCAATCATAAGCAAGGCCATTCCTAAAGCTGCATATTTCTGATAATTTGGAATACACAAACCTATTCCTATGACTAATTCTACTATTCCTGAAGCATACGTAACAAAAAGCTTAGGAAAAAAAGCTGGTATAATAGGATAATAAAATTTAGGTTTATAAAAATGATGAAGTCCTATAGCTATTAACATTACCGCCATGAGAAACCTTGAATATAAAAACATCTGCTCCATATTATGGTTTTACTTTTTCGTCTGTATACAAATATTTATCCATTAAGTAGACTAAACTTGTCATAGACGCGCTACCTAATTCTAATTCTCTCTTATTTACTTTATCAAAAGTATCAGTAGAAGTATGGTGATAATCAAAATAACGTTGACTGTCTGGTCTGTATCCTGCTAAGGTAACATGATCGTCTTTTAACGGAGAAATATCTGCTCCACTTCCACCTTTAATTAAATCGTGTAAACCGTAAGGAGCTAATAACGTTTTCCAACTTTGAACTAAAGCAGTATTTTCAGCATTTGCATCAATAGAAAAACCTCTAGGAGTGTGTCCGCCCGCATCACTTTCTAAACCAGCAACATGAATTTCTTTATTCAATTTTGCTAATCTAGCGTATTCTTTAGCTCCACGAGTTCCGTTTTCTTCATTCATAAAGAATACGATTCGAATTGTATTTTTAGGTTTTATATTATTCTTTTTTAACAAGTAGGCTACTTCTAAAGATTGTACAACTCCTGTTCCGTCGTCATGAGCACCTTCACCTAAATCCCAAGAATCTAAATGCCCTCCTACGACAATAATTTTCTCTGGATTTTCACTTCCTTTTATTTCACCAACAACGTTATGAGATGGCGCATCTGGTAATGTTTCACAACTTTGTTTGAAGTAAAACTGTAAACTTGGATTCTTTTTTAAATCTGCACTTAGATTTTCTGCTGCTCTTGAACTAATTGCAGCTGCAGGAATGTATTGATCTTTTGGTGTTTCTCCATAACTCATTGTTCCGGTGTGAGGGTAATCGTTGATTCCGTTAGTCATTGAACGAACAATGACTCCTTTAGCACCAAACTGTCCACAAATTCTAGCTCCAGAAAAACGTTGTCCGACACAACCTCCGTAAGCTTGGAAAGTATTGATTAAAGTTTCATCAAAAGCACCATTAAAGAATACTATTTTTCCTTTTAGTCTGTCACCCAACTCTTCAGCTTCTTTTAAACTTTTCACTTCAATAACTTCAGCTTTAATTCCAGTTCCAGGAGTAGCAATTGAAAAACCTAAAGCACAAACAGGTACATCTTTTTTCTTTCCGTTTACGGTATAATACGCTTCTTCTTTTTCTCCTCGAACCCAATGTGGTACCATAACAGGTTGCAACCATACAGAATCTAAACCTACGTCTTTCATTAGTTGTTCTCCCCAAACAACAGCTTTAGCAGCTTGCGGAGAACCCGATAAACGTCCTCCAATATTTTGAGTTAAATCACGTAGCCATTCGTATGACTTTCCTTCAGTTAATGCCGCATTAAAAAAATGCTTGATATTAGCACTATCTTTCTTTTGCTCTGCTTTACTTACAATAGCAACAGCTTTGGATTCATCCGTTTTTTCTTTTTTATCTGTATTACAGCTACTAATTATAGCTGATGTTAACAGAAAAATGAGAGTTTTTTTCATGTTTTGGTTTAATTAATGGAATTTAAAATTACGGTTTTATTTTTTTTCATAGTAAGTTCCACGTTCTTATAAACACATTTTTGATTAATGTTTATTTTCCTTGATCTTTAATTTATATTTTTTTAGTTCTTTTAATACTTGCGGAGCTAATACTACTAAACCTATCATGTTAGGCACCATCATGGAAAAAACCATAGCATCAGAAAAATCAGTTACTGCATTTAAAGTCGCTGCCGCTCCAACAACTGTAAATATGCAAAAGATGATTTTGTAAATATTTCCGATGGTTTTATTTCTTCCGAAGAGAAATGTCCAAGCTTGATAACCATAATACGACCAAGAAATCATAGAAGAAAATGCAAACAAAATCACAGCTATAGTTAACACATATGGAAACCAAGAAATACTACTTTCCAGAGCTTTAGAAGTTAAAATTGCTCCTTGTTCAAAAGACACTTCATTTCCAGCAGTTATTTGTCCTGTTATAATTAACGCTAGGGCTGTCATAGTACAAACAATTACCGTATCAATAAAAGGTTCCAATAAAGCCACTAAACCTTCACTAGCTGCATAATTTGTTTTTACTGCTGCATGTGCTATCGAAGAAGATCCGATTCCAGCTTCATTTGAAAATGCACCACGACGAAAACCTTGAATCATAACTCCAATAAAACCACCTGCGATTCCTTCCGGATGAAACGCTCCATTAATAATTTGTAATATCGCATTAGGAATTTCAGAAAAATTAGTCAATAAAACTACAATAACAGCAAACACATATACAACCACCATAACAGGCACAACTTTATCTGTTACTTTAGCTATTTTTTTGATTCCGCCAATGATGACTATTCCGGCAAAAATGGCCATGATACATCCGAAAACCCAACCTTTTCCATAAATAAAACTTTCTTCTGCTCCAGTCACATATTCGAATAATTTAAATGCTTGATTTACCTGAAACATATTTCCTCCTCCGAAAGAACCTCCAACACACATTATTGCGAATAAAATCGACAACAACTTTCCTAATTTAGAAAAACCTAATTGTGAAAAACCTTTTTTAAGATAGTACATCGGTCCGCCAAAAACAGTTCCGTCTTTTGCTATTTCTCTATATTTTACACCTAAAGTACATTCGACAAATTTTGACGCCATTCCGAGTAATCCAATAACAATCATCCAAAATGTAGCTCCAGCTCCACCGATAGACAAAGCAATGGCAACTCCAGCAATATTACCTAAACCTACTGTTGCTGAAAGTGCAGCTGTTAATGCCTGAAAATGTGAAACTTCTCCATTACCTTCAACTCGTATTGTTTCTTTAATATCTTCTTGATTTGGAATATCAATATGATCATATTTTCCTCTGATAATATTTACTGAAGTTAAAAAGCTACGGATATTTATTCCTTTGAAATAGATTGAAAAATACAATGCGCCAAGTACAAGAATAATTAATACCCAAGGAATGGAAATAGTATTTGTTATCGGTATTTGATATAAGATTGCATCGGTAAACCAACTTGTTGCTTCATGAAAAGATTGATTGATTTGTTGATCTAAACTTTGTGTTTCTTGAATGAGAAATGCCATAATTTGTGTGATTAAAATGTTTCACACAAAAATGTTTGTAAAGACAAAGCATGTAAAGGTTACACAATGCTCTTTTTTATAAGTAGCAGTGATTAAGCATATGGTTAATCATGTTGAATCGTAGCAAAATCAAGTAATTCATGATCTTTAGCGTAAGCAATTAACTGTTCTTTTCCTCCTGTTCCTGAAATATTAAGTACTTTTTTGATTTGATAAATATGAGTTTGAAATCCGTCAACACTTATATTCATAGCCTCAGCAATTTCAGTATAAGATTTTTTTTCACCACAAATTCCTAAATTTCCTAATACTTCTTTTTGACGATCAGATAACTCTACTTTAGAAGCTAATTGCAACTCTTTGAATTTCTTTTTCTCAGCTAAAATTTCTGATTTCAAACTTTTTATTGTGCTTAAATGACTTTCGTTTGCTATTTGTAGCTTTTCATTTTCAAGAATTAAATCTTCTTGTAAGAGCTTTGTATTTTGTAATTCTGTTTGTTTTTCTTCTTTCTCGGCTAATAATTTCCAACTGTATAATAAGATCGTAAACAAGAGTATAAACAAGAACTTAAATGAAATACTAGTTACTATTCCTAAGATATTCCAGGTAGTATTATCAATCCAATTCGACATGCTTTCTTCAGAAAAAATCCGATGTGTGACTGCAACAATAATCAATAAAAACAAAGCTAGAGTTGGTAATACCATAAAACGCATTCCTCTATTTTTAAATGCTTTATTTAACTCTTGTAAAAGTGCAAACGCAACCACGATAGATATTGGAATATCGATTAACCAAATAACATTGTTACTTGAGTTTGATTGTGTGTTTGTATAAAATGAAATTAGAAAAACGGAAGCGATCATGATCAAAACACCTCCGAAGATTACAAATACTTCTTTATTTGTAAAACGTTCTATAATTCGAATTACAATGTTTCTTTTTTCATTATGTTGAATTGATGGAATAGATAATAATATAAATAATGAGTTTAACAATGAAAAGAAAACTCCTAAACTAATTATAATACTATTAGATTGTTCTAACTGAAAGATTTCATGCAATATGATATTCAAAAAAGCTCCTAATCCCCAAGAGAAAATTGCCAAAGCAAACCACTTAATACCTTCAACTGCATTAGAGGTTACACTTTTAGATTTTTCTTTGCGATATATGCGTTGAATTACAAAAAAAGTAATTAAACAAACTATGGCTGTAATGTAATTTGAAATATGAATTAACATATCTTCAAGGTACGTTTTTTTATTAAAACAAAAACACAACTATGATGTGCATAGCTGTGTTTACAAACTAAAAAAAGTTCTTTTAGTTAAAAAGTGCATCGAACTTCCAAATGAATCCTCCTATAATTTGGAATCCTTGAGCATCGAAATTGGTATATCTTTGATAACTACTATTAGTTATGTTATTCGCCTGTAAGAATACCGAAAATAAATCATTAAAATGATATCCTCCATTAAGATTCAAATCGATATAAGCATCTAAATCTATTGCTGTAAAAGTTGCTCCGTTGCGTTGCGCTCCTTTTCTATCTCCTACAAAATATAAATTTGCACCTGCGTACCATTTTTTCACTTTGTAATTTGCAAAGACATCAGCTTTAATTTGTGGTAAATTCCAAGCTTCTTCTTGATTTGTTGTATTGTAGGTATTAAATTCAGCATTTAATCCTAAATTTAATTTTCTAGAAAAATCATAAGTTACTTCTCCAAAGAAACCAACTGTAGTAATGTCGTCATAAATTACATCAAACGAGTTTCCATAATTATATCCTCTGAATAAAATACCACTTGGAAACCCAATTGTAATTCCGTTTGAAGCAGATTCATTTAAAACAAAAAATGCTCTGTTTTCTTCTTTCTTAAAGCTAGCTCTAACATTGTAATTTAAATTTCCACTTAAAATTCCTCTGAATCCTCCAAATGTATTTATAGCCTCACTAGACTGTTGAATGTTTAATGTTGGAGATACATAAGGATTTTCTTTCGAAAAACTTTCATAAGAATTTACAGTTAAATCTCCTGTTGCTCCAGCGTAAATATTCGCATATCTAGGAATAATTGGGTAGTTTACTTCAACATCTGGATAGGCAAAAAACTTCCCTTCTGTATTTTCAAGATCGAAAGAGTAATAAGCTTTCCCTCCTAATTTGATATCGAAATCATTAAATGAAAAAGCATATGATGGGTTTATACCTGCAGTAGCAAAACTGTAATTTATCTTTTGTAAAGGATCTGCATAAGATCTATCAAATCCTCCTAAAATAAAGTTAAGAGAAGTTCTCAACTGTAAATCTTCATAATTTAATCCAAATCTTCCTAAAGAAATTGCAAATTTAGCATCTACATCTGCATGAATTTCGTCAGAATCTTGATCATCAGAAAAATAACCTATGGAAGTATTTACCTCTTCAGTAGCACTATACGGGAAATAAATTGATCCTTGTAAATTATAGTATTTATATACTTGTTCTTCTTCAATTGTACTAATTGTTGTATCTAAAAAAACAACATCAGAAGGTAAACCATACCAGTTATACTTATTTCTGTATGCATTAAATCCAACTTTCCAATCAAAGTTTCTCATTTCTTGCTTTAAAAATAAATCTACGCTTGCATTGTAATAACTACTACTTAGAATAGCATCTTTAACAGGATCTTGAGAAGAAATAAAATTTATTTTCCCACCGTATTCGTATTCAAATGCACTTGTATTTTGGAAATAAGCTTCTACAAAAGGAGTTAAATTATTTCCAAACCCTAGTGATAAATAATTGTCAAATAAACGTTCGCGTTCACCAACATCTATTCCTTTTAAAACTCCACTTTTGGGCTTAAACTTAGAAGCTACAGGTACAGATTGTATTTTATAGTTTAAAGCTTTACGTTTTGCCTTATCTGATAATTTAATTACTGGCTTCTTTTTAATTTTATAAGCATCTGTAACTTTTGGAGCATAAGAAGTTACTACTTCTACTATTTCAGTTTTTATGATTGAATCTTTCGATTTTTCTGTTTTGGGTTTATTTTGAGCTACACAAAAGCTTACAACAAACATTGCTATAGTGACTACTATTCCTCTTTTCATTATCGTTTAACTTTTATTGTTTAGAGTTAATTGATTCATTTGTTTTCGCTTCTTTACTCTTAATTTTATTAAGCTCATTTTTAGCTTCTTCATTAAGATCTTTAAATTGAGTAAAATTTTTCACGATATTATCTAAGATATATGTAGCTTGGTAAGCATCTTTTAGTTTATAATAGTTTTTTGCCATTATGATATAACTCTTTACTCCCCAATATTGGTATTTAGAGTAATTTGCTATTAAGTTCTGAACTTCTTCATTTGAACTTTCATAAGCTTCTTCTTCATGTAAAAAGAATGCTTTGTAATATAATGTTTCTGCCTTCAACTCTCCTGTTGCTGTATTATCTAATGCACTATAATAATCTTGAGCGGTATTAAAGTCATTTGTTTTAATTGCAGAACGTGCTAAAATAATTTGAGCATCTTCACCAACAACTTGGTCTATTTTACCGTTAGTTAAAACTTTCTCGGCATAAGTAACAGCTTTCGGATAATCTTTTCTATCGTAATAGCCTTTCATTAAATTACTTTGAGCAAAAATTAAATTCTGATCGATATTTCCTTCTTGTTCTAAACGTTCTAATAACGGAATAGCTTTATTCCAATTCTCTTTTTCTAAATATAATTGACTTAGTTTAGCTAATGCTTCTTCAGAAAATTCATTTACCCCTGCTTTGATCACATAAGTATAATGTGGAACAGCTGTTTGTTTTTTTGTTCCGTTAAAGTATAATTGACCTAGATAGAAGTTTGCTTTTAAAGCATGAATTCCGTTAGGAAAGTCTCGTAAATATGTTTTAAATCCACTTATCGCTCTTACTTGGTCATTTTCTAAAAACTTATTTTCTGCAGCTTCGTATGTTGTATTATCAATATCGCTATTCGTTACATTAACAAAATCAACTGTTTTTACCCAAGAAGCATATTCATTTACTTTTCCTATATCTACATAAACATTTCTTGCGCTTGCAACTGCTTGTTTGGCTTCATTAGAATTAGGGAACTTTGCAACGACTTCTTTAAACTTTATTAAGGCGTCTTTGTTATTTCCTTTATTATACTCCAACAATCCTTGTCGTAACAAAACAGTAGGTACATAACCACTTTGAGCATGCTCTAATAATAATTGGTTGTAAGCTTTCTTAGCTTGATTAGAATTTCCTTTTGAGGTATATGTAGTTCCTAATTGAAAAAGTGCATCATCTTTTAAGTTTGAAGTTGGAAAATCTTTAATCAACTGTTTAAGATCACTCACTTTTGCATCACTATCTCCAATTAATCCGTTACTCATTGCTTTTTGATATTGTGCATAATCCGATCCGCTACCGCCTTCTTGAATTACTTTTTCATAAGCTTGCATAGCTTTACCATAGCGTTTTGTTGCATAATAAGAATCACCTAATCTATTCGAAGCATCATCGTTTAAATCATTCTCGTCTATATTTTCCTTTAAAAACTCTTCAAAATATGTAGTGGCGTTATCGTAATCTTTTTGTTTAAAATATGCATAAGCCATATTGTAATTTAGGTATTTTGCTTCTTCAAAATTTGGACTTGAAATTTTTGAAAAAGACTTTACGGCATTATCATAATTTCCTAAAAGATAATTCGTTTCTGCTAACCAGTAATATCCTTTATTTTTGATAGTATCGTTTACTGCATCTGTAGCAATTAAAAAATGTGGTAATGATTTTTTCAGCTTTTGTTCATTGAATAGCTGAATTCCTCTGTATAAAGACACTTCATTCGCCAACGCATTATTATCTGCACTTTGATTTGTCTTTAAATAATCTATCGCTCCTTGATAATCTTGCTGATTTAAGTAAGAAGTAATTAATAACCCAGAAATTTCTTTTGAATTTGGTGATTGTGGGTATTTTGCTAAATACGCTTTTAACACATCAGGAACGCTTTTGTATGGATTTCCTTCTTCGTAACTTAATTTTGCATAATTAAAATCAGCATCTGCTGTAATTACAGGATTGAAATTCATTTCACTTGCATTTTTAAATGCATTTAGAGCTTCATTCTTCTTCTCTGCTTTTAAATAACATTCTCCTAAATGATAGTAAGCACTCTGAGCAACACTATTTTGACCGTTTATAATTTTATTAAACTGCCCGATTGCACTTTCGTAATCTTCTAATTTATAATACGAATATCCTAGATAATAATAATCTGTGTTTGTCCATTTTCCTTTTTTTCCTTCATATTGATTTAAATAAGGAACAGCTTTATCATATTTTTCTAAGTTGAAATAACTTTCTCCAATAATTTTACTGATATCTGACTTTTGCTTTTCTTTAGCTTTCGGGAAAATCTTTTCTCCAATTTGAGCTGCTTTATCAAACTTTCCACTTTTAAAAGCCATATCTAAAAGATAGTAATTGGCTTCAGATTTATAAGTTTCGTTATCTGCTAACTGACTTAAGTTATCTTCAGCCTCTCCATAGTTTTCTTGTCGATAAGAAATATATCCATAAAAATAACGCGCATCAGTACCATATCTCGGATCACCTAATAGTGTAGCAAACTTCTTTTTAGCATCTTCAAAATAGTTAGAAACTAAAAGCGCATAACCCATTTTATAATTCAGTTCTTTATTCTCTTCAACATTTAATAAAGCAGGATTTACTTTAGAATACCATTTTAAAGAATGTGAAGCTTTTCTGTTTGCGAAATAATAATTTCCAACATTTAAAAAAGCTTTCTCCTTTTTACTACTGTAAGGATGTTTTTTAACAAAATCGAGCACTTTTTTATCTGCATCTGTCTGATTAAGCTTAATCGCACACATGGCATCATAAAAATCTGAATCTGTTTGTAGATTATGTTTAGCCGTATTTTCTGATACTTCTTTGAATACTCTTTGTGCTCCTGAGTATGCTTTGTTATTGTACAAAGTTATAGCTCTGTGAAACTTCGCATCAATATTAGTTTGAACTTCAGTATTTTGCCCTTCAGCATTTAAAAAACTTAAAAAGTAACAAAGTGTTATAAATAAATATTTATATTTCATTTTAGAATTTATCTTTGTATCGTTCCCTGTAAGATAACGCTATTTTTTCTGTTTTGTTTGATCAATAATCGGCAAAAATAAAAAAAGTGGTTTAAATTGATAATAAATAATAGATTTGTAAAAACTTTCTTTTTATGCAAGAGCCAATACTGCATTTAGAAAATGCAGATATCTACCAAAGAGACATTCTGGTTTTATCCAAAATTAACTTCACCTTAAACAAAGGTGATTTTTACTATTTAATCGGTAAAACTGGTAGTGGAAAAAGTAGTTTATTAAAAACATTGTACGGAGATCTAAGACTGCAACGTGGTTTAGGAAGTATTGTTGGTTTTGATTTAAAGAAAATGAGAGAAAAAGACATTCCTTTTTTACGAAGAAAATTAGGAATTGTTTTTCAGGACTTCAAACTTTTAAATGATCGTAATGTTTTTGATAATCTTGAGTTTGTTTTGAAAGCAACAGGATGGAAAGATAAAAACGAACGTAAAGAGAAAATTTACGAAGTTCTGGATAAAGTAGGTATGAAAGAAAAATACTACAAAAAAACTTTCGAACTTTCTGGTGGTGAACAGCAACGTGTGGCTATAGCTAGAGCCTTACTTAACGATCCTGAATTGATCTTAGCTGATGAGCCAACTGGTAATTTAGACCCAAGAACCTCTTTGGAGGTGATGGAGCTTTTAAATGAAATTCATAAAAGTGGAAAAACTATTTTTATGGCAACACACGATTATCAGTTAATTGTAAAATTTAAGCAGAAAACCGTAAAATGTGAAGGTGGAAAACTATTTGAAGTTGTTCAACAGACTCCTCCTATTCAGAATCAAGAGAAAAACGAAAACGCATAGTTATTGAAAAAAAAGGTTTTTGTTGCTGTTACTAACGATATTTCTACAGATCAAAGGGTTCATAAAGTTTGTACTTATCTTTTAAAAAATAACTTTGATATTTTGGTATATGGTAGAGTGCTACCAAATACTATTGAAATTGATCGACCGTACAAAATAGTTCGAAAAAAACATTGGTTTAACAATAACTTTCTTTTTTACGCAGAATATAATATTCGATTATTTTTTTATTTACTTTTTAGTAAACACTCTTACATATTATCTAATGATTTAGATACGTTACCTGCTTGTTTTTTTGCCAATTCTTTAAAACGAAATACACAATTGGTATATGATAGTCATGAATTATTTTCTGAAGGACCGGAATTACAAGGACGTAAATTTGTGCAAGGATTTTGGCGAAAGTTAGAGTACTTTTTCTTACCGAAAATTAGAAAATCTTACACCGTTAGTCAATCTATTGTTAAGTTTTACAATAACAGGCATAACAACCATATGGGACTAATTCGAAACTTACCTTTACTCGACAGAAAAATTATTGAAGAAAAAGTAAGTTTTCCTACAAAAAATAAAGTGATTTTATATCAAGGTGTGTTAAATCCAGGAAGAGGAATTAAGCCCATGATTAAAGCGCTACATTTACTTCCTAATATTGATTTAGTTATTATTGGCTACGGAAAAGTAGAACAAGAATTAAAAGATTTTGTTCAATTAGAAAAACTTGAATCAAGAGTTCATTTTTTAGGTAGAGTTGCTCACGAAAAGTTACCTAATTATACAAAACTTGCTGATCTTGGTATGGTACTAGAAGAACCTCTTGGTAAGAGTTTCGAATTTTCTTTACCTAACAAATTATTTGATTATATTCATGCTGAATTACCTTTGATTTCTGGAAACTTACCAGAAATTTCTAATATTGTAAATTCCTATAAAGTTGGCATTGTTGTAGACTCATATCAGCCTGAAGCTATTGCTAAAGCAATAACACTAATTTTAGAAGACGAAGAATTATATCATGAAATCAAGCATAATCAACGAAAAGCTAGTAAAGAATTATGCTGGGAAAAAGAACAAATGAAACTAGATTCATATTTTAATTAATACTATTATAAAACCTAAGGTTTCCATAATCATTCCTACATTTAATAACTTAGAGAAGTTAAAACAATGTTTGCTAAGCATACAAGCACAAAGTTATACTAATTTTGAAGTTTGGATAATAGATGGTGCTTCTGCCGACGGAACAATAGATTTTTTAAAAACCTTACCTCCTCAATTTCATTTTATATCAGAAAAAGACAATGGTATTTATGATGCCATGAACAAAGGAATTGATTTAGCAAATGGAGAATGGTTATATTTTATGGGAGCAGACGATAAACTATTCTTTAACCTTACTTTAGCTTCAATTTTTTCTTCAAACGATTTTGATGATAAGAATTTGATTATTGGCAATATTACCTATCCTAAAAACCAAAATTTTTATTCTAGTTTTTCTAGTAAACTATGGATTAAAAACACATTACATCATCAGTCTGTATTCTATAAGAAAATATTATTTAGAAACATAAAATACGACACTTCATTTAAGGTTTTAGCAGATTATCATTTTAATTTATATTTATTCAGAAACAAAGTTAATCACATAAAGATCAACGAAACTATAGCTATATGCGGAGCTGAAGGAATTTCAAAAAATTATAATTGGAATTTATATAAAGAAGATATTCGTTTGAAAATAAAAAACTCAAATATTCTCTTTGCTATTTTTTTCTGGACTTTAGGAATATCTAAATATCTATTCAGAAAACTAAATAAAAAACCCGCTTCGAAGTAGAAGCGGGAAATTGCTATGAAAAACTATGAAAAAGAAACTTTAAATACGTCTCTGGCAATGTAGACGGAGCTTTATCTTCCTACTTACAAAACCTTTGTTACTTTAACACTTTTTAAGATTTCTTTCACATTTGTTGTTATGATTTCAATTCTTTTAACATCCAAACATTACAACTTGAGTGGCCTGAATTTCCTAATTGTACATCTAGCGTTTTAAATCCAGATTCTTCATACATCGCTATTGCTTTAGAAAAATGTGGTAAACTTTCTAAATAAATATTTGTGTATCCTAACGTTCTAGCGGAATCGATACTTTTTAGCATTAATTCTTTTCCAATACCTTTTCCTCTAACTGAATTAGAAATATAAAATTTCACTAACTCACAAACTCCTTCATCTAAACCATCTGTAGGATATATACCACAGCAACCTACAGCTTCCCCATTTTGTTCTGCTACCCATAAAATTGCTTTAGGAATATCGAATAATTCAAATAAATGATCTGTAGATTCATCTGAGTATACAGTTCCTGTTCTTGGTGCATCGAACTCTTCAATTGTATTACGAATCACTTTTGCTAAAAAAGGATTGTCTTCTGATTTTACTTTTCTATAAATTACACTCACTTTCGAAAATTTTATGACTAAGATAAAACAAAAAAGCAATCTCTAATGAGATTGCTTTTTAATATAGTTCGCTTAAAATTTATTATAATTCTAAGTTTGCGTTATTTGTTTTTACAGCATCAGCAGAAGCAGCCAAGTGTTCTTTTTCAGCATCACTTAAATTGATTTCTACAATACTTTCGATACCATTTCTACCTAATACTACAGGAACTCCGATACATAAATCAGATAAACCGTACTCACCATCTAATAAAGCCGAACATGGGTAGATTTTCTTTTGGTCACAAGCAATTGCTTGAACTAAACCTGATACAGCAGCACCTGGAGCATACCAAGCAGAAGTTCCTAATAAACCTGTTAATGTAGCTCCACCAACTTTAGTATCTTGCTTTACTTGCTCTAATCTTTCTTCTGATAAGAATTCAGAAACTGGAACAGAATTACGAGTAGCTAAACGAGTTAATGGAACCATACCTTTATCAGAGTGACCTCCAATTACCATTCCGTCTACATCAGAAATTGGTGCTTCTAAAGCTTCCGCTAATCTGTACTTGAAACGAGCAGAATCTAAAGCTCCTCCCATACCGATAATTCTATTCTTTGGTAATCCAGTGGTTTTATGAACTAAATATGTCATTGTATCCATTGGATTAGATACTACGATGATAATTGTATTTGGAGAATGCTCAATTAAACTAGAAGAAACTGATTTTACGATACCAGCGTTAATTCCTAATAACTCATCACGAGACATTCCTGGCTTACGAGCGATACCAGAAGTAATAACACAGATGTCTGAACCTGCAGTTTTGCTGTAATCTCCTGTAGTTCCTACGATTTTAGTATCAAATCCGTTTAAAGAAGCTGTTTGCATTAAATCCATTGCTTTACCTTCTGCAAAACCTTCTTTAATATCTACTAATACAACTTCAGAAGCGAAGTTTTTAATCGCGATGTACTCAGCACAACTTGCACCTACAGCACCTGCTCCAACAACTGTTACTTTCATTTTATATATTTTTTATTGAAAATTAATAATCTAAGTTGAGCAAAAATAATTCTTTTTTAAGAAAAAAATAAGCTCGTTTTATAAAAAAACCATCGAATTTCGATGGTTTTAACGTATTTTAATTAAATGTGAAAATTTTTAAATCACTCCCATTTCTGAAATATATTTTCTTTGATAGTTCATCTAATTTATATTTTGGTTCATTCACACCAAATTCAAAACTTTCTACAATATCTCCTGTGTCTTTATTAATTTGTAACAATACTTTTTTATCATTTTTCTTTGTGTAGAAAAAAGCACTGTTTTTAGTAGCTTTAAATGCATTATAACGTTCTCCATCCCATAAAAGGTTTGCAGCACCTACCATTGCTCGTCCAGTTTGATATTGATTTGCTCCGGTTCTCATTTTTCTTTTTCCATCATCCATAAGGTTTCTACTACCAACTAATGCTCCTCCACTTGTGAAAGCAGCTCCACTAGTTGCATTTGTTACTCCAGATACAGCATTAACCATACCTCCAACAGCTAAAAAAGCAGATCCAACATTTTTTAAATGACGAAGTCCTTCACCTGGCTGCTTGAAACGTTCTTGTTTTATTGTACTACCTTTAAAATCTGTAATTACATACTCCCAACTTCCATATATAAAATAACCTCCTTCTCTTACTTCTATTGTTGTGATAAGTTTATGATCATGAAAGTCAATTTTTTTAACTTCATCTAAGCCTAATCCTTTATCTGGATTGATAACTAGAATCTCTTTTCTTCTAATTAAGATGATATTATTATTTTTCTCATCATAACTTAATTTATCATCTTCTTTTATTTTAACTCTATAATCTCTCCTTTGCTCTCCTTTCTTAAAATACTCGATTCGAGTTGGTGTCATAAATACCACACCACTCTCATATTCAAAAGAAGTATAATCTTCATCATCATCTACTTCAAAATCAGCATTCTTAACAACTCTTTCAGGTCTTTTCCAAATTTTCTTTCCAACATTATCTACTAAGTGTTTTTTATTTTTATAAAAAACCATGTATCCTTCAGGAGTTTTCTCAGCATATTTCACTTTATTTCTTTTGAACTCTTTTTTCCATACTTCCTTTCCAGAAGTAGGATCATATAAACTAGCTCCATCTTTATGCATTAAAAATAATTTACCATCAACAAATTGATAATCAATAAAACCTTCGCTTAATTTGATAGGTTTTCTCCAAAACTCTTCCCCTGTATTGATGTCAAAAGCTAATACTTCTTTACCTATTACTTTTTTCTTAAGTAATGAAAGCCCCATTGTAAATCCAGCTTTTAAAGCGCCCCCGATTAGTGAACTACTTTTATTTTCTACAGCAATTAAAGCTTTGTTATCTTCAGAAAAGAACAACTTACCAGCATCATATTTCTCTGTTAAGATAATTTTCCCACTTTCTTTATCTACTAGGAATACTGTTTTTCCTGTTGTAAATGCGATTCTATTTTCATTTTGTATAAAGTTAGAAATACCTCCTAAACCTGTAAGTTTACTTTGAATTCTTTTATTTGACTTTATTTTTGACTCCCAAAGTAATTTATCATTTTCAATACTTATTAAAAATAGCTTAGCTTCAGTTTTTGCTACTCTTCCAAAAAATAAAATTCCTTTTTTACCTGTTATGTATTTTGAATCAACTACACCTTCAAACCCATTATCTTTATCATTAAGAATTTTATTTCCAGATTTTATATTGAAAACTGTTTGATTAAACTTACCGTATGGAGAAAAAGGAACTTCACTGAAAGAAGTACCTCCATCTTGACCTAATTGGTTTAAACTTTTTATAAAACCTGTTTCTTTAAATTCCCAGATTTTTTCACCAGTCTCACCATTTATTCCATACACTCCTCCTTTAGTTGTTACTACTGGAATACCTGTAATTTGATGTAAATTAATATTGACTATTTTACTATCTAAAGTAATTGATTGATCTGGACTTTTTTGTGCATAACTAATAAAAGATAAAAGCATTAGCCCAAGGATTATTTTAATCTTCATAATTGATTTTTATATTAAACTATGTTAAATTATGTTAATGTCCGCTAAAGTAGTCAAATTAATGAAAAATAAAAAGCCTAGAAATTTTCTAGGCTTTTTGACATATGTTTTTGTTTGTTTTTATCTAAAACTAAAAGCAATTCCTGCATTTATAGATCCGTATTCTTGTAAGGTATAACTTCCAAATATTTTGAAAAAACCTAGACTAATTCTAGTTCCTATTGTAGCATTAAAACTGCTTGCACTTTCACTTAAAGAAAAAGGATCTGTGATTGTTTCTTCAACTGTAGGTAATACAGGATTTCCTGTGTTATATCGTAATGTATAATCTCCTAACATATTTAAAGTTGTATTTCCTGAATTGAAACCTAAACCTCCGTAAAAATTAATGATTGGTAAATTTAAAGAGGCTATTGCTTGAAATGTGTACGCATTTAATTTAAATTCTGTTAACGCATTACGAGTTGAAATTTCTTGTTCATTAACATCACCAATAACATAATCTACATTCATATTAGAGTAAGCTGCTAAAATAGAAATATGCAAAGGTGTTTTTCCTACAATACCAAACCAATCTGTGATTTCTTTCTTTAAACCAAAACCAAAAATGCTTCCTTTTACGTCATCTGAACCAACTTTAGGTGTATATCTGACCATAGCATCTAATTTAAATGGCAAACCTACTCCTACTTGTATAGATGGAGCTGGCACTGAATTTAAAGGTAGATCTTCTTTAATACCGTTTGGCATTTGAAAACTAGCTGAAACGTTTTGACCAGCTACAGTAGATTCATATGTAATTGTTGCAGGTGTATCAGAATCTCCTGCTACCGTTGGTGTAAGATTACGATCAAATCTTGTTGAATTTGATAAACCAATAGTTGATAAATCAAAGATCTCTTCTTTTTCAGGAACTAAAGAAGCACTAGCCCCTATAGTTATATCAAAACCAAACTTCTTATGTACTTTAGCTGTATGATACCATCCATTATTCATACTGTAAATAAAACCTTTAAATGCTGGTTGTAAATACGCATCTGTTATTTTTGCTGCATCTTCTCTTGCTAATAATATTGTTTCTAACTCTTGTGAAAATGAGCTAATTGAAGTACAAACAAAAAGTGACAATAAAATTTTCTTCATATGATATAGTATTGATAGTTTTGGTAAAAATATGAAAACTATATTCAAAACAACTACCCAATTTTAGGTATTTACACTAAAATAATTTCAGTGATTCCCCCAAATGGACCAGTTATTTTTTAGTTTTGCTGCGATGAAAAAAATCTTGACTTCGAAATACAGCTTATTAATATTTCTTGTTTTACTTTCTGTAATAAATATAATTCAAGGGTATACAACTGAACTAATAGCTGATGAAGCTTACTATTGGGTTTATAGTAACTATATGGATTGGGGATATTTCGATCATCCTCCAATGGTTGCAGTTTGGATTTCAATCTCTAAGTTTTTCTTTTCATCAGGGGAATTAAGTGTTCGTTTTTTTTCATCAATTACATTATCAATTACATTCTTTTGGGTTTGGCTTTTAATTAAACACCCAAATAAACAAAAATATGTATGGCTTTACATTTTATTAGTATTAAGTACATCATTATTTAATGTATATGGATTTATTACTGTTCCAGATACTCCATTAATGTTCTTTTATTCATTGTTTTTATTAGGATATCAAAAATATTTAGACCAAAAAAACTTTCTAAGTTACCTTATACTCGCTGTTGCTATGGCTGGCATGCTATACAGTAAATATCATGCTGTACTAATTATTTTGTTTGTTTTACTATCTAATTTAAAGGTTTTAAAAGATTGGAAAATTTGGTTTACTACATTGGTTACTATCATTTTATTTTTCCCTCATCTTTATTGGCAATTTAGTAACGACTTTCCCTCTATAAAATACCATCTTTATGAAAGAAGTTCAAGAAGGTATCATTTCTATTTTACTGCCTATCATTTTTTAAATCTGATGGTTATTATAGGATTCACCTTCCCTATTATTTATAAAGCATTATACAAAAGATTACATATCAAAGATAAATTTGAAACAGCCTTACGCTTTTTAGCTGTTGGTTTTGCTGTGTTTTTCTTTATTTCTTCTTTTAAAAACCAAGTCCAAGCACAATGGATAGTTCCTATGTCTATTCCACTAGTGGTGATTCCTTTTTATTATTTAATAAATCATGTAAAAGATTTAAAATTATTTAAAAAACTAGCTTTAGCTACCTTAATTGTGACATTTGGTATTAGAATATGTATGGCCAACGATGGTATTTTACCTAAACAATTTGAAATGCATGGAAATAAAAAATGGGTAGAAAAAATAGAAAATGAGCTTGGAGATATTACACCTCTTTTTTTGAATTCATATCAAAACACTTCTTTGTATTGGTTTTATTCTGGTAAAAGACCTATTCAAATTAACACTTGGAACAGTAGAAAAAACCAGTATGATCTATACGAATACAACAAGAATTTTGAATTGGAAGAGTTCTCGATAGTAACATTTAGCAGAACTGGATATGCAACAGATTCAATCACTAAAAAAAATAGAAGTCGATTATTTATTGAACACAATACAAACGGATACAAAAAAGTTGGTAATCTAAAATTCGAAATTAAAAACCCTATACTTAAAGCAGAAGCTAAAAACAGTGTGACTGTATCCTATGACAAACAATTGTTAAATAAATTTGATGGAACTTTAGCTTTATCTGTAATTTTAAAATTAGGAAGCTCTAGAGAAATCATAGAAGCAGATCTTAATGACAATCAAATTACTTTCGAACTACCTCTACTAGACGCTACACCAACTCATATTCAAATAGTTGGAACACCTAACCCTAAAATTTGGCCAGTTCGTTTAAGTACAATGGAAAAGTGTTCGTTTATAGAATAAATCTTTCTTTACAACGACTCTTTAAAAACCTTAAGAAATATAACTTTATATAATTTGTAAAATAAAGTTCCTAAAATAATACCCGAAATATACCCTGCTGAAACGTCTATTGGATAATGAACTCCAAGATACAATCTACTATATCCAAATACTAAAGGAAATAAAATTAACACGTAAATGTATTTTATTTTATTACGCAATAACAAGATAATAAAAGTTGTAAATGTAGTTGATAACGAAGCGTGACCCGACCAGAAACTCTTTCCTCGAGGTTTGTATGAAAATTGTCTTAAATATTCCTGCATATCAATTGCATTACAAGGCCTCGTTCTTCCTGTCAGGTTTTTGATTAAGTTTGTAAACTGATCAGAAAAAGCTACAAAGATTGCGATAAACAATAGTGTAAAAAGTGTTTTTTTTACTCCAAACTTCCATGTTATTAATCCCAATATTACAACAAATAAAGGAATCCAATTGAACTGATGTGTAATCCATAACCAAAGATTGTCCCATTGTTCATTTCCTAAATTGTTTAGATAAATTAATAGGGCTTTATCTTTTGCTATAAGCGTATCGAGCAAACTATTTTCCAACTTTTAAAACTTCAATTTCAAAAATAAGATCTGTATTCGGTTTGATTACCGGCAAACGACCAACTTCTCCGTAACCTAAATAACTTGGAATGAAAAGACGCGCTTTTTCTCCTTCTTTAAGCATAGCCGCACCTTCTTTCCAGCCAGCAATTAAAGGATAATTAGGATCATTAATAGTAAATGTAAAAGGTTGATTTTGATCTATACTTGAAGCTATTTTGTTACCTAAATCATCCAATAAAACATAATGAACAGTTGTTGGTAAATCTGGATTTACTTTCTTACCTAAAGTTTCTTTTATTTTAACAACTTTAAGTCCAGATTTGGTAGTAATAGCACTGTAATAGTCTAACTCTTTTTTAAGATTTTCTTTTGCTATTTTAATTTTTCGTTCTCTTTCTTTTTTTCTTTCTTCTGAATTAGATAACTCAGTAAGGAAAATTTCAGGAGCATTAAAGTCTTTAGCTTTTTTACCTACTCTAATTATTTCTACTTTGTTAATGAAATCGTTTTGAACAATAGTATCAACAATATTTTGTCCATATGTCACTTTACCAAAAATAGAATGTTTACCATCTAACCATGGCGTTTCTTTGTGCGTTATAAAAAACTGAGCAGAATTTGTTGCCGGTCCAGAGTTGGCCATAGATAAAATACCTGGACTGTTATGTTTATAAATTAATTCTCCTTTTTCATTTAAAGGGAATTCATCATCAAAACGGTATCCTGCACTTCCTCTACCAGTACCTGTAGGATCTCCTCCTTGAATCATAAAATCTTTAATAACTCTGTGAAATTTAATTCCATCATAAA